>NZ_RAUX01000052.1 GCF_013464485.1 Stenotrophomonas maltophilia | reverse complement strand
CCCAACAGCTGGCGGTGAAACCGCTACGATAAAGCCGGGCTCCAAACAGCTCCGCTACTGAAAGCGGGGGGACGTCGCAGGCGGATCAGTCGAGCAACGCCCGACTCTACTTGGCCGCAGCCTTGTCCTTCATCATCGTATCGCGGGCCGCCTTGAACGGGTTGCCTTCGTACCAGTTGGGCCAACGATCGCCACCGGCCAGTTCCTTGCCGACGCCGTACATCAGCTGCAGGTCTTCGACGGTACCGTCCAGCTTCCAGGTGGACGCATCGAACTCGTCCTTCGGGCCGTGGTAACGGTTGGCGCCGTAGTCGGCGGCGGCCTTGCGGCCTGCTTCCACGCCACCCTCGCGCAGATCCTCGCCGCCATCCGCGTACAGGGCCGGCACACCGGCCTTGGCGAAGTTGAAGTGGTCGGAACGGAAGTAGAAGCCACTCTGCACCGAGGTCTCACCGTGCAGCGTACGGTCCTGGGCTGCGGCCAGCGGCTTGAGGATATCCTCCAGCTCGGAGCTGCCGAAGCCGGTGACGGTCACGTCCTTGGCACGGCCGGCCACCGACATCGCGTCGATGTTGATCACGCCGGCGATCTTGTCCAGCGGGAAGGTCGGATGGGCCACGTAGTACTTCGAACCCAGCAGGCCGGATTCTTCCAGGGTCACCGCCAGGAACACCACCGAGCGCTCCGGCTTCGGCTCCTGCTGGGCCATCGCTCCGGCCACTTCGAGGATGCCGGCGACGCCGGTCGCGTTGTCGACCGCACCGTTGTAGATGTTGTCGCCGGTCTCACCTTCATGCTTGCCCAGGTGATCCCAGTGCGCCATGTACAGCACGGCCTCGTCGGCACGCTTGCTGCCCGGCAGCACGCCCACCACGTTGCGCGACTGCTTCTGCGCGATCTGGCTCTTCAGGTCGACCGCAGCGGTGGCCTTCAGCGGCACCGGCTTGAAGCCACGCTTGCTGGCGTCCTTGTAGGCCTGCGCCAGGTCCAGCCCGGCACCGGCGAACAGCGTCTTGGCGGCGTCGGCACTCAGCCAGCCCTGCACTGGAATGCGGGCTTCCGGGTCATCCTTGGCCGGCAGGTCGTACTGCGGGCCCGCCCAGGAGTTCTTCACCACATCCCAGCCATAGGAAGCGCCGGCGGTGTCGTGCACGATCAGCGCGGCCGCGGCGCCCTTGCGCGCAGCCTCCTCGAACTTGTAGGTCCAGCGGCCGTAGTAGGTCATGCGCTTGCCGTCGAACAGCTTCGCGTCATCGACGTGGAAGCCCGGATCGTTGACGAACATCACGACCGTCTTGCCCTTCCAGTCCTGGCCCGCGTAGTCGTTCCACTTCTGCTCCGGCGCGTCGACGCCGTAGCCGACGAACACCAGGTCGCTGGCATCCACCTTCACCTCGGCCTGGCCGGTACGGGTACCCACCACCATGTCGGTGCCGAACTTCAGCTCGGTGGTCTTGCCGCCCTGGGTGATCTTCAGCACGGTCGATTCGTCGGCCGTGGTCTCGGTCATCGGCACATCCTGGAACCAGCTGTCACCGTTGCCCGGCTGCAGGCCGATGCGCTGCATCTGGTCGCGGATGTAGTTGACCGTCAGTTCCTCGCCCTTGCTGCCCGGAGCGCGGCCTTCGAACTCATCCGAAGCGAGCGTCTTGACCATCTCGGCGAAGTCGCCGGCATTGATCTCCGGAGAGAATGCATGAGCCGCCGGCTTGGCAGCGGCAGTGTCGGTGGCCGGCGCGGGCGCCGGAGTGTCTTCGCCTTTGCAGGCACTGAGCGCGGCCGCAGCGGCCAGGCACAGGAGGAGTTTGCGGGGCATCGTCGATTCCTGGAAAACAAAGGGCGGCCGCACCTCGTGTACGACCGGTAACAGCGAGTATCACCGAACCGAGGGGCGCGGTGTGCTCAGTCCGCCGGAGCGGTTTCGGTGTCGAACGGGATCGGCTCGGCGCCGGTGACCGGGCCGATGCGGGCTGTGCGGTGCACGTACAGCACCACCTCGCGCTCGAACTGCAACGGGCCGTCGACCACGGCATTCGGGCCGATGATCACGCGTGGCTTGCGGCTGGCGGTCAGCGAGACGCTGAAGTTCGGCTTGCGCACGTGCACACCGCCCTTGACCTGTGAACCGATGCCCACAGTGATGTCACCGTTGACGGTTTCCACGTCGTTGCCGACGCGGCTTTCGACCAGCCCGATGCCACCGTTCACGGTTTCAACGCCGCCTTCGATCTGGCTGCCGCGATCGCTGAAGATGCTGCCGTTGACGGTGCTGACGTTGCCATGGGCGATCACTTCACGGCCCAGGCGGACACCGCCGTTGACCGTTTCGATCTTGCCGGTGCGCGCGCGATCGGCGACCTTCACCCCGCCGTTGACGGTGTCGATGCTCCCGGTCTCGACGCCTTCGCCGACGCGGATGCCGCCGTTGACGGTGTCCAGCTTGCCGTAGCGCTGGCCGGGTTCGGCGCTGATGCTGCCGTTGACCTTGCTGATGTTTTCCTGTGCTGCCACCGGCCCGGTGACCAGCAGTACGCCCAACAGCAGCGGAATGGAGAGAGCTTTCATGGGGACCTCGATGGATGTGCGGCTGGCAGGCCGCGTGCGGAGATGTCACCATTCCCCGGTAACCCCTGCAACTGCCTGAAGTCACTGGAAAGCCCTTGCGCGACAATGCCTTCCCATCACGCCGACATCACATCGCTGCTGCCCGCGGCGGGCGTTGCCTGCTGCTGGGTCTGGCCTTGGCACTGGCGTTGCCGCTGCCAGGTGCCGCGCAGACCACGCGCGAGACCGAGCGCAAGCTGCAGAAACTGCGCAGTGAGCTGAAGGGCGTGGCGCAGGAGCGCCGGCAGATCGAGGGCCAGCGTGGCCAGGCCTCGCAGCAGCTGCGCGAAGCCGACGAGAAGGTGGCCCGCAGTGGCCGTGTACTGGCGCAGACCGAATCCGCCCTGCGCGAGCAGGGCAGGGCCCTGGCGGAAGCCGAACAGCGCCGCAGCACCCTGCAGTCCAACCTGGCGCAGCAGCACCGGGAGCTGGCGGGCCTGCTGCGTGCGGCCTATCAGCTGGGCAATCACGCTCCGCTGAAGCTGCTGCTGTCGCAGGACACGGTGGCCGATGCCAACCGTGCCCTGGCCTATCACCGCTATCTGCAACGTGAGCGCGCACAGCGCATCACCACGTTGACCGCCGACCTGAAGGAACTGGAAGCGCTGCAGTCGCAGATTGCCGAACGCCAGCAGAAGCTTCAGGGCGCACAGCGCGACCAGAAGCAGCAGGCCGCCACGCTGGCGGCCGACCGCCGTGACCGCGCGCAGACTGTGGCCTCGCTGGACGAACGCTTCAAGGACCGGCGCGAGAAGGAACAGGCGCTGGGCCAGGATGCCAAGGCACTGGAAACGCTGCTGGCCAACCTGCGCGCTGCTGCGGCCCGTGCCGAGGCCGAGCGCCGTGCTGCTGCACGGCGTGCGGCGGCAGAGAAGGCGGCCGCCGAACGCGCCGCGCGCCAAGCCGCCGCACAGGGACGTCCACCACCGCCGCCGACCAAGGTCCCGCCTGCGGTGGCGTCGGCGCCGGCACCGAAGGTCGGTGGCCTGGGCTGGCCGCTGTCCGGCAACCTGCTGGCCCGCTATGGCGGCAAGCTGCCTGATGGTCGTACCAGCAGTGGCGTGCTGATCGGTGCGCCGGCCGGCAGTACCGTCACCGCCGTGGCCGATGGCACCGTGGTGTTCTCCGACTGGATGACCGGCTACGGCATGATCCTGATCGTCGACCACGGCAACGGCTACATGAGCCTGTACGCCCACAACGACACCCTGCTCAAGGATGCCGGTGCGCGGGTGAGCCGTGGCGATGCGGTGGCCAAGGTCGGCAATTCCGGTGGCCAGGGTGTCACCGCGCTGTACTTCGAGCTGCGTCGTGGCGGGCAGCCGGTGAATCCCGACAGCTGGCTGCAGCGGCGCTGAATCCAGCACCATCGGGCACACGGCGGATTCAACGGGAATTTAGCTGTGCTTCGCGCATAATCGGTGCATGTGCCTTGGGCACGATGCCACCGTCGACAGGAGTGATCCATGCGCGCAGCCCGTACCGCCACCCTCTTGCTGGCCCTGTTGCCAGCGCTGTCCTGGGCGCAGCAGACCGCGCCCGTCCCGAGCCAGGAAACCAGCGGGCAGGCAGCGAACAGCGAGGAGGCGGTCACCTCGAAAGTGCCGCTGGAGGACATCCGCCGCTTCGTGGCTGTCTACAACGCTGTACGAGCCGCCTACGTCGATCCGGTCGATGACAAGAAGCTGATGCAGTCGGCGGTGCGTGGCCTGCTGCTCGACCTCGACCCGCACAGTACCTATTTCAACAAGGAAGATGCGCAGGCCTTCGACGAGCAGGCCAGCGGCGCCTACGAAGGCATCGGCGTGGAGCTGCAGCAGCAGCCCGACAACGCCAGCATGAAGGTGATCTCGCCCATCGACGACACGCCGGCGGCCAAGGCCGGCATCCTCGCCGGCGACCTGATCATCGCCATCGACGGCAAGCCGATCAGCGCCATCGATGCCAGCGAACCGCTGCGCGGCCCAGCCGGCAGCAAGGTGGTGCTGACCATCGTGCGTGAAGGCAGGCCCAAGCCGTTCGATGTCAGCCTCACCCGGCAGACCATCCGCGTGACCAGCGTGAAGAGCCGCCTGCTGGAACCGGGCTATGGCTACATCCGCCTGAGCACCTTCCAGGCCGATACCGGTTCGGACTTCCAGAAGCATGTGCAGCAGCTGCAGAAGCAGTCCGGCGGCAACCTCAAGGGCCTGGTGCTGGACCTGCGCAGCAATCCGGGTGGCCTGCTGACCGCTGCCGTGCAGGTGGCCGACGACCTGCTCGACAAGGGCAACATCGTCAGCACCCGTGGCCGAATCAGCATCAGCGATGCACGCTTCGACGCCACTCCGGGCGATCTGTTGAAGGGCGCGCCGGTGATGGTGCTGGTGGATGCCGGTTCGGCCAGTGCATCGGAAGTGCTGGCCGGTGCGCTGCGCGACAACAAGCGTGCGCGCGTGATCGGCAGCCGCACCTTCGGCAAGGGCTCGGTGCAGACCGTACTGCCGCTGGACAACGGTGACTCGGTGAAGCTGACCACCGCGCGCTATTTCACCCCCAGCGGCAAGTCTATCCAGGCCACCGGCATCGTGCCGGAGGTTGAACTGAAGCCGGCCGCGACGCCGGCGGACGATGCACTGCCGGCCAGCCTGAGCGACTACAGCGAAGCGACCCTGCCCGGCCATCTGCGGGGCGATGACGAAGGTACCGAGGGCTACCACGCCGGTGCGGTGCTGCCGGGCGATGGCCCGATCAGTGACGCATTGGCCGAGCTGAAGACCCCCGGCTCGGTGGCGGCCCGCCTGAAGGCAGAAGCCGCCAAGGCGGACGCAGCCAAGGCAGCGAAATCGGCTGCGGTGAAGCCGGAAGCGAAGGTAGAAGCCAAGCCCGAAGCCAAGCCCGAAGCCAAGCCCGCACCTGTCCCGGCCAAGCCCTGATTCTGTAGAGTCGGGCCATGCTCGACTGCGCTACGAACGAGCGGGCGAGCGTGGAGCCGGCCAGTGACCAGCACCATCAGGGATCAGAAGCCGTGCCGCTTGCGCAGCCGGCGCGCGATCGCGGCGCGCACATACACGCCGTACAGCAGACCGAACACGAAGCCGCCGATGTGCGCCCACCAGGCCACCATGCCGAAGCTGGGGCCGATATGGGCGAACACCACCTGCAGCGCCGCCCAGACACCAATCAGCAGGTAGGCCGGGGCACGCACGAACTCCAGGAACAGGCCGAGCGGAATGACCACGCCCAGCCGCGCCCCCGGGAACAGGGCCAGATAGGCACCGATCAGCGCCGACACCGCGCCACTGGCACCGATGATGATCTGGTCCGGGCTGCCCATGGTGTAGATCGCCACCAGGTTGGACACCGCACCGCCGACCAGGAACAGCAGCAGCAACCGCCACGGCCCCAGCACCCGTTCGGCGGGCAGGCCGAAGATCAGCAGGAACACCAGATTGCCCAGCAGGTGCGACCAGTCCGCGTGCAGGAACAGGGCGGTGAACAGGCGCAGCACGCTGCCGTCCTGCAGGGTCGCCCACCAGTCGAGCGGGTGGGTCAGGCCGGTGGACAGGGCGCCCCAATCCAGCCAGAGGCTGCCGCGGGCATCGTCCGGACGCGAGATCGACCACAGGAACGCCAGCCACAATGCCGCAAACAGCACGGGCGTGGCCCAGCGCAGGGCCGCCTTCTTGCGCGACGGGAGGGAGACGAACATGGGCACTAGCCTAGCGTGAGGCCGCTTGCGGCGGGGATTGTCCTGTTCAGCTTTTGAGACGAAAAAACCGCCTGCGCTGTTATTGTTTCATTAACAGCTCTGGGTAATACTCGCATACGGCGTCGTATGTCGGGAGGGGAATCCGGCGCGCTCCGAAAGGCCCCACGGCCTGCCGGGCGCAGGCGCACTCAGAGCACCATCACCGCTTACCGGAGAGAGAGAACTACGATGCAAACCGCTTCCACCATTGCCCGACTGACCCTGCTGGCCGTCGGCGTTGCCGGTGCGCTGGCCGCTGCCGATGCCAATGCCGCCGCCTTCCAGCTGAAGGAAAACAGCGCCAAGGGCCTGGGCCGCGCGTTCGCCGGCTCCGGCAGCGCCGAAGGCGACGCCTCCATCATCGCTGTCAACCCGGCCGGCATGCGCCAGCTTGATGGCACCCTGGTCCAGGGTGACCTGAGCGCCATCAGCTTCAAGGCCGAGTTCAAGGGCCAGGGCCGCAATGCGGCAGGCCGTCCGCAGACCGGTGGTGACGGCGGCGACGCCGGCATGATCGCTCCGGTTCCGGCCGCGTACTTCCACATGCCGGTTGGCGAGAAGGCCCACTTCGGTGTGTCGCTGACCGCACCGTTCGGCTTCAAGACCGAATACGACAACGGTTGGGTCGGTCGTTACAGCGGCCTGAAGACCGATCTGAAGGCCATCGACCTCGGCTTCGCCGCGTCGTATGACGTCAACCCGTACGTGTCCTTCGGCGCGTCGGTGTTCGTCGAGCACCTGACCATCGAGCTGAGCAACGCCGTCGACTACGGCAGCATCCTGGCCGGCGCAGGTGCTCCGGGCTTCGCCCCGGGCAGCGCGGATGGCACCCTGAAGATCGAGGGTGACAACAATGCCGTGGGCTGGACCGTTGGTGGCCTGTTCTCGATCGACGAGAACACCCACATCGGCCTGAGCTACCGTTCCAAGGTCGAGCACAAGATCACCGGTGGTGATGCGACCTTCAGCGGCGCCGACCGCGCCCGTTCGCTGCTGACCAACTCGCCGCGTACCCGCGGCTGGTTCATGGACACCAGCGGCAAGGCCACGGTGACCATGCCGGCCTCGGCCACCCTGAGCGTGACCCACAAGGTCAACGACCGCTGGACCGTGATGGGCGACGTGACCCGTACCGCCTGGTCGACCGCCTTTGACAGCGTCACCGTCGACTACGCTTCGCCGCAGGCGGATTCGGTGCTGGAGTTCGGCTACCGTGACACCACCTTCGTGTCGCTGGGCGCCGACTACAAGCTGAGCGAGACCGTCACCCTGCGCGGTGGTGTTGCGCTGGACCAGACCCCGACCACCGACGCCCACCGCGACGTCCGCGTGCCGGACACCAGCCGCAAGTGGCTGTCGCTGGGCGTGGGCTGGACCCCGTCGGCAAACACCGAGTACAACTTTGGCTACACCCACCTGTTCACCAGCGATCCGAACGTGAACGTGCGTGCGACCACTGCCAACCAGGGCAACTCCCTGTCGGGCAAGTACAAGGTCCGTGGCGACGTGCTGGCCGCTTCGTTCCAGTACAAGTTCTGATCCAGGCCTCGGCCTGACGCAGTAAACGGAAGGCCCCGCGCAAGCGGGGCCTTTCTTTTCCGGAATCCACCGGGTTGCCAACGTAGCGCGCGGATCGATGACAATAGCGCGATGAACCTGTCCGACCCGAACTTCCAGCTGGAGCTGGCCGCCAACATCGCCGTCGCCGGCTCGATCCTGCTGGCCGGGCGCAACAACGTGCACACCTGGTGGCTGGGTATCGTCGGCTGCACGCTGTTTGCCGCCGTGTTCGAGCGATCACACCTGTACGCGGACATGGTGCTGCAGTTCTTCTTCATCGCCATCAGCGTGCTGGGCTGGTGGCAGTGGCTGCGCGGCGATCACGGTGCGCCGCTACCCATCACCACGCTGCGAGCGCGTGCCTGGGCCTGGCTGGCACCGCTGGCGGTGCTGGCGACCTTCGGCTATGGCTGGATGCTGACCCGCTTGACCAACGCCTACGCGCCCTACATCGATTCGGCAGTGCTGGTGCTGAGTGTGATCGCGCAGATCCTGATGATGCGGCGCAAGCTGGAATCGTGGTGGGTGTGGCTGCTGGTCAACACCGTTGCGGTGCCCCTGTACTACAGCCGTGGCCTGCACCTGACTTCGATCCTGTACGTGGGCTTCTGGATCAATGCACTGGTGGCATTGCGCCACTGGCGCAACCTGATGCGCGCCGAGGTCCCGGCGGCCGATGCCGCTGCCTGAGCGCGCCGAGCGCGGCCTGGTGGTGGGCAAGTTCTGCCCCCTGCACCGCGGCCATGAGCGTCTGATCGACTTCGCCGCCGCGCGCTGCCGGCAGTTGCTGGTGGTCGGCTGGTCGCAGCCGGGCTTCGCCGGCTACAGCGCCGCACGTCGCGAGCGCTGGCTGCGTGCGCGCTTCCCGCAGGCGACGGTGGTGGTGCTGGATGACGCGCGGCTTGCCGCCATGTGCGTCAAGCACGGTCTGCCACCCTGCGTGTTGCCACAGGACAGCGACAGCGAGTGGGTGCAGCGCGCGTTCACCGCCTGGCTGTGCCAGCACCTGTTGGGTGGACCGGTGCAGGCGGTATTCACCGGCGAGGATTACGGCGATGGCTTTGCGCAGGCGCTGGCGGCGCACTTTGGCGCGCCGGTGCGCCACGACCGTTTGTCGCGCGCGCGTGAGCTCGACCAGCCCTGCGGCACGCAGCTGCGCGCCGATCCACATGCCCATCGCCATGGACTCGCGCCGGAGGTGTATGCCGGCTATGTGCAGCGCGTGGCCTTCATCGGTGGCGAATCCAGCGGCAAGACCACGCTGGCGCGTGTGCTGGCCGAGCGCCTGCAGACGGCCTGGGTGCCGGAGTATGGCCGTGCGCTGTGGGAGCAGCGGGGCGGTGAACTGCTGCCCGAAGATCTGCTGCACATCGCAATGACACAGCCGCAGCACGAAGACGAGGCCGCGCGGCGCGCGCATCGCTGGCTGTTCTGCGATACCACGCCGCTGGTGACGCTGGGCTACAGCGGCTGGATGTTCGGTACGGTACCGGAACCGCTGCGGCAGGCGGCACAACGACGCTACGACCTGCTGTTCCTGTGCGCACCGGATATCCCGTTCGACCAGGATGGCACGCGCGTGGGTGAGGCGTTCCGGGCGCAGCAGCATGCGTGGTATCTGGCGCAGTTGCAGGCCGAGGGTGTCGAATATGTGCCGCTGGAAGGCGACCTGGAAGCGCGCATCGCGAGGGTGCAGCACGAGTTGGCCATGCGTGCGGACAGCCGGTTCAGTGTCGTCCTGCCGCTGTAGAACCGGGCCCACGCTCGGCTACGCCGGGAAAGCCGGGCGTGGGCTCGGCTCTACAGGAAGAAGCACAAAAAACCCCGCTTCCGCGGGGTTTTTCGTTCAATGCATCAACCGGGTGATCAGTCGCCCAGGGTCAGCAGCGAAGCATTGCCACCGGCGGCGGTGGTGTTCACCGTCACCGTCTTCTCGGTGGCGAAGCGCAGCAGGTAGTGCGGGCCGCCGGCCTTCGGGCCGGTGCCGGACAGGCCCTGGCCGCCGAACGGCTGCACGCCCACCACCGCACCGATCTGGTTGCGGTTGACGTAGACGTTGCCGACGTGGACGCCGTTGCTGATGCGGTCGACGGTTTCGTCGATGCGCGAATGCACGCCCAGGGTCAGGCCGTAGCCGGTGGCGTTGATCTGGTCGATCACCGCATCCAGCTGGTCGCCCTTCCAGCGGATCACGTGCAGGACCGGCCCGAAGATTTCCTTGTGCAGCTGGCCCAGATCCTTCAGTTCATACGCACGCGGTGCGAAGAAGGTGCCGTTGGCCGCTTCGGCGGACAGTTCGGCGGCGGCGATCAGGCGTGCTTCGCGGTCCATGCGCTCTGCGTGGTCCTGCAGGATCTTCAGCGCGTCGGCATCGATCACCGGGCCGACGTCGGTGGACAGCAGGCCCGGGTTGCCGACCTTCAGTTCCTTCATCGCACCGGCCAGCATGGTCATCACCTTGTCGGCGATGTCGTCCTGCACGAACAGCACGCGCGCGGCCGAGCAGCGCTGGCCGGCGGAGGTGAACGCCGAACCGATCGCGTCCTTGACCAGCTGTTCCGGCAGCGCCGAGGAATCGGCGATGAAGGCATTCTGGCCGCCGGTCTCGGCGATCAGCACGCCGATGGCGGCGTCACGTGCGGCCATGGCGCGGTTGATCGCACGGGCGGTCTCGGTGGAGCCGGTGAAGGCCACGCCGGCCACGCGCGGGTCGGCGGTCAGCGCGGCACCAACGGTGGCCCCGTCGCCCGGCAGGTACTGCACCACTTCGGCCGGCACGCCGGCGTCGTGCAGCAGCTTCACCGCGTAGTAGCCGATCAGGTTGGTCTGCTCGGCCGGCTTGGCAATGACGCTGTTGCCGGCGGCCAGTGCGGCGGCCACCTGGCCCAAGAAGATCGCCAGCGGGAAGTTCCACGGGCTGATGCAGACGAACACGCCGCGGCCATGCAGCTGCAGCTCGTTGGATTCACCGGTCGGGCTGGGCAGCTTCTCGGCGTGGCTGAACTGCTCGCGCGCCTGCTTGGCGTAGTAGCGCAGGAAGTCCACCGCTTCGCGCACTTCGGCAATGCTGTCGGGCAGGCTCTTGCCGGCTTCCTTCACGCACAGCGCCATGAACTCCGGCATGCGCGCTTCCAGCTGGTCGGCGGCGTGCTCGAGGATGGCGGCGCGGCTGGCGGCCGGAGTGCGGTTCCAGGCCGGCTGCGCGGCCACGGCATTGGCCAGCGCCTTCTGCACGGTGGCAGCATCGACGGCCTGCCACTGGCCGACCACTTCGCGGGTATCGGCCGGGTTGGTCACCGGCAGCGCGGCGCCGGCCGGGGTGGCACCCGGCACCAGCGGGGCGGCCTGCCAGGGCTTCACTGCCGCGTTGATCTGCTCGGCCAGGGCGCGCAGTTCGTTGTCGTTGGCGAGGTTGGCGCCCATGGAATTCTTCCTGTCGTGGTTCTGGCTGCGCAGCAGGTCAACCGGCAGCGGGATCTTCGGGTGGGGGATCGAGGCGAACGAGGACACCATCTCGACCGGATCGCGGATCAGGTCGGCAATCGGCACGCGCTCGTCGGTGATGCGGTTGACGAAGCTGGAGTTGGCGCCGTTTTCCAGCAGGCGGCGCACCAGGTACGGCAGCAGGTCTTCGTGCGAACCGACTGGCGCATACACGCGGCACGGCAGGCCCAGGCGGTCGGCCGGCACCACTTCGGCGTACAGGTCATCGCCCATGCCGTGCAGCTTCTGGTGCTCGTATACGCCGCCGTTGGCGATGCTGCGCACTGCGGCGATGGTGTGCGCGTTGTGCGTGGCGAACATCGGGTAGATCGCATCGGCATGGGTGAACAGACGCTTGGCGCAGGCCAGGTAGGAGACGTCGGTGTTCTGCTTGCGGGTGAACACCGGGTAGCCCGGATAGCCTTCGATCTGCGCGCGCTTGATCTCGGCATCCCAGTAGGCGCCCTTGACCAGACGCACCTGCAGGCGGCGACCGGCGCGGCGCGCCATGTCGGCCAGGTGGTCGATCGTGTACGGGGTACGCTTCTGGTAGGCCTGCACGACCACACCGAAGCCATCCCAGCCGGCCAGCGATGCGTCGGAGAACACCTGCTCGATGATGTCCAGCGACAGTTCCAGGCGGTCGGATTCTTCAGCGTCGACAGTGCAGCCGATGCCGTAGCTCTTGGCCAGCTGTGCCAGTTCCAGCACGCCCGGCACCAGATCCTTCAGTACGCGCTCGCGCTTGGCGTGCTCGTAACGCGGGTACAGCGCCGACAGCTTGATCGAGATGCCCGGCGCGTTGTTGACGTCGCCGTCCGGACGGCCGCCGCGTGCCTTGTGATCGCCGCCGATGGCGTGGATCGCACGACGGTAGTCTTCCAGGTAGCGCAGCGCGTCCTTCATGGTCAGCGCGCCTTCGCCCAGCATGTCGAACGAGTAGCGGTAGCTGGCGTTGTCGCCCTTGTGCGAGCGCGACAGCGCTTCGCTGATGGTGCGGCCCATCACGAACTGGTGGCCCATGATCTTCATCGCCTGGCGCACGGCCAGGCGCACCACCGGCTCACCGACGCGGCCGACCAGGCGCTTGAACGCGCTGGGGGCATCGGCGCGGGTGGCATCGTTCATCTGCACCAGCTTGCCGGTCAGCATCAGGCCCCAGGTGGAGGCGTTGACGAGCACCGAGTCGCTGCCGCCCAGGTGCTTTTCCCAGTCGGCATCGGCCAGCTTGTCGCGGATCAGTTTGTCGGTGGTGTCCTGGTCCGGAATGCGCAGCAGCGCCTCGGCCACGCACATCAGCAGCACGCCTTCCTCGCTGCCCAGATCGTACTGGCGCATGAAGGCTTCGATTGCGCCCTGGTCCTTGGCGCGCACGCGCACGCGGCCGACCAGGTCGGCGGCCAGCGCCTGCACCTTGGCCTGTTCCTCGGCGGGCAGGCGGGCCTGCGCCAGCAGCTCGCGCACGTGGCTGGCCTCGTCCTTCAACCAGGCATCGGTGATGGCCTGGCGGAACGGGTTGGGGGGCGCCGGCAGTTCCGGCGACAGCAGCGCGCCGGGACGCGGGGCGTCGCTGGCGGCAGGGGAGGAGGAGGGTGCGTTCATGCCGGTCCGGCCAGTGGAAAACTTGGCGATTTTAATCATTTTTGCGCCCTTCGGAAGTGCCCAGCAGACACCTTCATGAAGGGCTGATAGCCCCTAGCCATGGTGGATTCGGCGTGTTCAGCAAACCTGGGCAATTTTGTGCTGAATTCGTCATTCGTGCCGCCGACCTCATGCTGTGTTGCAGCATCGGAAAAAGTGTGAATGCACCCTTGCTACCGGCGAGAGGGCAGGGCTACCATCGAGACGTTTCCCGCGGCAGGAACGCGGTTGCGACATGATCGAGGTGCTTCCAGCTCCGGATGGGTCAGGTACGCAGCTGCGGCTGCGTCCCCCACGGGCGCTCGATGCCCGGCAGTTCGTCCTGTTGTTCACCGTGTTGTCGGGTGCGATGTGGCTGGTGTCCGCCCTCGGGTGGTTGGCCGGCAATGCATTCGCCCCCCTGTTCGCGCTGCTGTACAGCCTGGTGCTGGCGGCGGCGCTGCGTGCCTTGTGGCGCAGCGGTGAACGGCAGGAGGAGATCCGGGTAGTGCCGGCGTACGTGGAGGTCATCCCCGTACCCGGTGGATCGCCGGTGTTCCGGGCCCACCCCCACTGGGTGCGCCTGCTCACCGACGACGAGAGGGTCCGGCTGGCATCCAGCGGCCGGCAGGTGGAGGTGGGGAGTTTCCTCGCGCCGGCCGAACGTCAGACGCTCGCAGAGACACTTGAAAGCTTGCTCGCCGCCAGCGATGGCGGCAACCGACGACGCTAAGGGTCTAGGCAATGAAGCAAAGCAGCAGGTGGGGCACGAAGTGCGTGAACGCGGTCGCCGCGATGCTGGCGACCGGGGGACTGATGCCGGCGTTGGCCTGGGCCCAGGCGGCCGATCCGAAACCGTGGCAGCTGAACATGGGCAAGGGGGTGACCCAGACCTCGCGCCTGGCCTGGGAGTCGAACAATCTCTCGCTGATCATCTGCACGGTGATCGGCGTCATCGTGTTCGGCGCGATGGCCTACGCCATGTTCAAGTTCCGCAAATCCAAGGGTGCGGTCGCCGCCACCTTCAGCCACAACACCAAGGCCGAGGTGATCTGGACGGTCATCCCGGTGATCATCCTGATCGTGATGGCATGGCCGGCCACGGCCAACCTGATCAAGATGTACGACACCCGCGATGCCGAGATGACGGTGAAGGTCACCGGCTACCAGTGGATGTGGAAGTACGAATACCTTGGCGAGAACGTCACCTTCACCAGCCGCCTGGACCGCGAGTCCGACCGCGTGCGGCAGAGTGGCGTCGTGCCGACCCGCGAAAGCCATCCGCACTACCTGCTGGATGTCGACAACCGCCTGGTGCTGCCGGTTGATACCAAGGTCCGCTTCGTCATCACCTCCGACGACGTGATCCACGCCTGGTGGGTGCCGGCGCTGGGCTGGAAGCAGGACGCCATCCCCGGCTTCATCAATGAAGCCTGGACCAGCATCGAGCAGCCCGGCGTGTACCGCGGCCAGTGCGCCGAACTGTGCGGCAAGGACCACGGTTTCATGCCGATCGTGGTCGAGGCGGTGTCCAAGGAGGAGTTCAAGCAGTGGCTGGCGCAGCGCAAGCCGGCGCCACCGGCCACGCCGGCAACGCCTGCGGCACCGGCCGAACCGACTGCACCGGCTGCACCGGCGGGCGAAGCGCCGGCTGCCCCTGCCGCCGCTGAAGCCGGCAGCGCACCTGCCACCGCAGCCAGCGGCGCGTGATGTAACGCCCGTGGCCGCCTGCTGCGGCCGCGGTGACAACCGATTCTGAGAGGTGTTTTGCAATGGCGCACTCGGCAGTTGGGCACGACGATCACCATCACCACCAGAGCTTCTTCGAGCGTTGGTTCTTCTCGACCAACCACAAGGACATCGGCACGCTGTACCTGGGGTTCAGCTTCATCATGTTCATCATCGGTGCGGCGATGAGCGTGGTGATCCGTGCCGAACTGGCGCAGCCGGGCCTGCAGTTCGTCAAGCCCGAATTCTTCAACCAGATGACCACCGTGCATGCACTGGTGATGATCTTCGGTGGCGTGATGCCGGCCTTCGTCGGCCTGGCCAACTGGATGATCCCGCTGCAGATCGGCGCGCCGGACATGGCGCTGCCGCGCATGAACAACTGGTCGTTCTGGCTGCTGCCGGTCGCCTTCAGCCTGCTGCTGCTGACCCTGTTCCTGCCCGGTGGTGCACCGGCCGGTGGCTGGACCCTGTACCCGCCGCTGTCGCTGCAGGGTGGCTACAACGTCGCCTTCAGCGTGTTTGCCATCCACGTGGCCGGCATCAGCTCGATCATGGGCGCGATCAACATCATCGCCACCGTGCTGAACATGCGCGCGCCGGGCATCGACCTGCTGAAGATGCCGATCTTCTGCTGGGCCTGGCTGATCACCGCGTTCCTGCTGATCGCGGTGATGCCGGTGCTGGCCGGTGCGGTCACCATGCTGCTGACCGACAAGTTCTTCGGCACCAGCTTCTTCAATGCCGCCGGTGGCGGTGACCCGGTGATGTACCAGCACATTTTCTGGTTCTTCGGGCACCCCGAGGTCTACATCATGATCCTGCCCGCCTTCGGCGTGGTCAGCGAGATCATCCCGACCTTCAGCCGCAAGCCGCTGTTCGGCTACCAGGCGATGGTGTACGCCACTGCCGCGATCGCGTTCCTGTCGTTCATCGTCTGGGCCCACCACATGTTCACCGTGGGCATGCCACTGGGCGGCGAGATCTACTTCATGTTCGCCACCATGCTGATCTCGATCCCAACCGGCGTGAAGGTGTTCAACTGGGTCAGCACGATGTGGCGCGGCTCGCTCACCTTCGAGGCGCCGATGCTGTGGTCGGTGGCCTTCGTCATCCTGTTCACCATTGGTGGTTTCTCCGGGCTGATGCTGGCCATCGTGGCAGCGGACTTCCAGTACCACGACACCTACTTCGTGGTGGCCCACTTCCACTACGTGCTGGTGACCGGTGCGGTGTTCGCGTTGATCGCCGCGGTGTACTACTGGTGGCCGAAGTGGACCGGGCGCATGTACAGCGAGAAGTGGGCCAAGGTGCACTTCTGGTGGTCGATCGTGTTCGTCAACCTGCTGTTCTTCCCCCAGCACTTCCTCGGCCTGGCCGGCATGCCGCGCCGCATTCCCGATTACAGCGTGGCGTTCGCCGACTGGAACCTGATCAGCTCGATCGGTGCGTTCGGCATGTTCGCCACGCCGTTCATGATGGCGGCGATCCTGCTGTCGTCGCTGCGCAATGGTGAAAAGGCCGAAGCCCGCAGCTGGGAGGGCGCGCGTGGCCTGGAGTGGACGCTGCCGTCACCGGCACCGGCGCACACCTTCACCACGCCGCCGACCATCCGCCCGGGGGATCTGGCCCATGACGACATCACGCATTGAGGTGGGGCATGCATAACGAGACCCCGATTGCCCCGTGTAGAGCCGAGCCATGCTCGGCTGAAGCCTTCGGTAGAGTCGACTGTCAGTCGACTCGTGAAGTGCAGCCGACTAACAGTCGGCTCTACCAGAGCGACAGCCAGAGCCACGGCATCGAGCAGCAGCGCCAACGCGCCAGGCGCACCGCACTGTGGGTCGGCGCCATCGCCGTACTGGTCTACGCCGGTTTCATCCTCAGCGGGGTGATCGGCCGATGAGCGAGGCGCCGGCCAGCACCCCGTCACGCAGCGCCGGGCTGCCGCGCCTGATCGGTGTGGCGGTGGCGGTGTTCCTGCTGACCTTCTCGCTGGTGCCGCTGTACCGCATCGCCTGCGAGAAGGTGTTCGGTGTGCGCCTGGAGCGCGGCCCCGGCAGCGAAGCCAGTACCGGCGCCGCGGCAGGCAAGCGCACTGTGCGCGTGGAGTTCGATGGCGGCGTCAATTCGCGGCTGCCGTGGTCGTTCCATCCCGAGCAGCTGACCATGGACGTGGTGCCAGGCGAACTCAACGAAGCGTTGTACTTCGCCCGCAACGACAGCCAGCAGGCGGTGGTCGGCAGCGCAGTGCCTTCGGTTGCGCCGGCGCGCGCATCGGGCTTCTTCAGCAAGACCGAATGTTTCTGTTTCACCGCGCAGACGCTGCAGGCAGGCGAGAAGCGCGACATGCCGGTGCGCTTCATCGTCGATCCGGACCTGCCGCCGGAAATCAAGACGATCACCTTGTCCTACACCTTCTACCGCAACGACGCGTTGTCCGATCGGCTGGCCCCGGCCGCCACCTCGGAAGGCGCGCACGCCGCACCCTGACCCGGATACCGACATGGCCCAGACACCGACCGACGCCAATGTGTACTTCGTCCCGGCCCAGAGCAAATGGCCGTTCGTAGGCTCCATCGCGATGATGGTGACCATGGTGGGCGTGGCCAGCTGGCTCAACGACGCCAGCTGGGGGCGCTGGACGTTCTACATCGGCATCGCAATGCTGGTGCTGACCCTGTTCTGGTGGTTCAGCGACGTGGTGCGCGAATCGCAGGCGGGCAATTACAACCAGCAGGTTGATGGCTCGTTCCGGATGGGGATGATCTGGTTCATCTTCTCCGAAGTGATGTTCTTCGGTGCCTTCTTCGGCGCGCTGTTCTATACCCGCAATCTCGGCCTGTCATGGTTGAGCGGTGAAGGTCGCGGGGTGATGACCAACGAGCTGCTCTGGCAGGGCTATTCCGCCGGATGGCCAACCAACGGCCCGGCCGCGATCGGTGGCGCCTTCCAGACCATCCCGGCCTGGGGCCTGCCGCTGATCAACACGCTGATCCTGCTCACTTCCGGCGTAACCCTGACCATTGCCCATCACGCACTGAAGGCCGGCAACCGCCGCCAGCTGCTGATCTGGCTGGGCGTGACCGTACTGCTCGGCCTCGGCTTCCTCACCCTGCAGGCGGAGGAGTACATCCACGCCTACAAGGAGCTGAACCTTACGCTGGGTTCTGGCATCTACGGTTCGACGTTCTTCATGCTGACCGGCTTCCACGGCGCGCACGTGCTGCTGGGCACGATCATGCTGATCGTGATGTGGCTGCGTTCGGCCAAGGGCCACTTCACCCGCGACAACCACTTCGCTTTCGAAGCCGCCGCGTGGTACTGGCACTTCGTCGATGTGGTCTGGCTGATGCTCTTCATGTTCGTCTACGTGCTTTGATCACCCGCGCATCGGTGGCATCAGCCGCCGATGCCGTGCGGTTTGATCCAGCCCATGTAGATGCTCACGATCACCAGTACGATCAAGGCCACCGACACCGCGATGCGGCGTGTCAGTGCGTTGACCGTGCGCTTGGTCTGGCCGCGGTCGACCACCAGGTAATACAGGCCGGCGCCCAGATTCCAGACGATGACGATCAGAAACGCGATTACCAGCAGGGTCTTCAGCGAATCACTCATGCGCGGCTCGAGGGCAGGGTGGATGTGCCTATCTGACCGCGTTTGCGCGGACTTGTCATGATGCGCCAGCACACGCGCGTGATCGGATGGCTGCTGGCGGTGCTGGCAATGGCCGGTTTCACCGCATTGGGGCTGTGGCAGCTGCAGCGCATGCATGCCAAACAGGCAATGTTGGATGCACAAGGTCCAGCTGCGGCGCAGGTACTGTCGTTGGCGCAGGCGCTCGCAGCGCCCGGCGCGTTGCATGGCGTGGCCGATCACGGTCGCTTCCTTCCCGGTGTGGTGCTGCTGGACAACCAGACCCGGCACGGCCGCGCGGGTGTGAAGATCTACCGCCCGTTCCGCAGTGACGAGGGCAGCGTGCTGCTGGTCGATCTCGGCTGGCGCGCGCTGCCGCCGGATCGCACCCTGCCGGAGCTGCCGGCGCCCCCTTCGCCGGTGGCCGTGCGCGGGCTGCTGGCGCCGCCGCCGTCAGCCGGGTTGGCACTGGGCCCTGCACTCTCCGCCACGGGTGAAGCGGGCCGCTGGCTGGCCAGCCGGTTGCCGGCCGAAGGGCTGGCCCGCGCGCTGGAGGTGCAGGCACTTCCCGATCGCGTACTGCGTCTGGACCCGGCGCTGCCCTTCGGCGATGAGCGCGACCTGGACCTGCTGCCGAACACGCTGCCGCCGCAGCGCCACCTGGGCTACGCCGTGCAGTGGTTCGGCCTGGCCTTGACCGTGCTGGTGGTGGCGCTGGTGCTGGAGTGGCGCAGGCGACGGCGTTGACCGGCTCCGGTGGGTACCGACCTTGGTCGGCACCATCTCCCCCGACCAAGGTCGGGGGCTACCAGAGCGTCGACCGCTTCCTTCCACCCAACCATGAGAAAATGCCCGCATGAACACCGCCACCACCCCGCAGGCGCGCGGCTCCGGCCGCCGGACCCTGGTACTGCTGTTTGCCGTGTTCTTCGGGGCGATGGCGCTGGCGGCCGTGCTGCGCTTCTCTGGCTGGCAGCCCACCGGGCACCGCAATGCCGGCCAGCTGCTGAAACCGCCGGTGGACCTGCGCCAGCAGGCTCCGACGCTGGCCAACGGCCAGCCCTATCCGTGGAACCCTGAGGCCCGCACCTGGCGCCTGCTGGTCGCGCCGGCCGGTGCCTGCGACGCACAGTGCGTCACTTTGTCGCAGGGACTGGGCAAGGTGTGGCAGCTGTTCGGCCATAACGCCGATAATGTCGAGATCCTGTGGCTGGGTATGCCACCGGCGTCGATCGCCTCGCTGCCCGCGCTGCGGCCGCTGGCTTCGTCGCCAGCCCTGCGCGCGGCGTTGCCGGGCGTCGATGATCCGGCGGGACTGCCGGTCTACGTGATCGATCCGAACGGCTTCGTGATCATGCGCCATGCACCAGGCTCCGACCTCGGCGGCCTGCGCAAGGACATGGCCACGTTGCTGAAACTGAAGTGAGTCCCGTTTGATGAGCCTTTCCGCGCGTCCGGCGCTGCATCGCAATTTCCACCGCCTGGCGTGGTTCGCCATGATCATGACCGCGAGCACGATCATGTTCGGCGCCTTCGTACGCCTGTCCGATGCCGGCCTGAGCTGCCCGGACTGGCCCACCTGCTATGGCCAGGCCACCTGGCCGCAGCACGTGGAAGAGACCATCGGCCACCCGGCGGCGGAGATCCGCCCGCTGGAAACCCACAAGGCCTGGCGTGAGCAGGTGCATCGCTTCCTGGCCGGCGCGCTGGGCATCGAGATCCTGACCCTGGCCCTGCTGGCCACGCGTAAGCGCCGGTTCGGAAGCACGGCGGTGGTGACCGCCTGCGTGCTGGTGGCCGCCGGCATACCGCTGTACATGATGGGCTGGCATGGCACCGCCAGTGCTTTGGCCCTGATCGGCGAGGCGATCCTGCTGATCGCCGCGCTGCGCTGGAGCAACATCGACCTGGCGCGCGCTGCATTGCTGACCCTGGCGGTGGTGATCTTCCAGGCCCTGCTGGGCATGTGGACGGTGACGCTGCTGCTCAAACCCATCGTGGTGATGGGTCACCTGCTGGGCGGCATGCTGATGTTCGCGCTGCTGGTGTGGATGGCCTGGCGCGCCACGCACATGCCGATCACCCTGGCCGAAGCACCGAAGCTGAAGTGGCTGCTGCGCATCGGTGTGGCCGTGCTGGTCACCCAGATCGCGCTGGGCGGCTGGGTCAGCGCCAACTACGCGGCGCTGGCCTGTGGCGGCGGCAGCTTGTCGATGGACAACTTCCCGCGCTGTGCCAACCAGTGGTGGCCGCAGCACAACTTCGTCGAGGGTTTCACCCTGTGGCGCGGCATCGGCGTGGACTACGAAGGCGGCGTGCTGGACGGTGCCTCGCGCATCGCCATCCAGATGGCGCACCGCCTGTTCGCAGTGGTCGTAGCCGCTTACCTGTTGTGGCTGGGCGTGCGCCTGTTCCGGGTGCCGAGCATGCGTGGCTGGGCCAGCGCGCTGATCGCGCTGCTGGTGCTGCAGGTCACCCTGGGCATCCTCAATGTGAAGCTGGCGCTGCCGCTGGAAGTGGCGGTGGCCCACAACGGCGTGGCCGTTGCCCTGTTGTTCGTGCTGGTCAGCCTGCTGGCCCGCCTGCGTGCCCCGGACTGATTCCATGTTTTCCAATTACCGCCAGTACTGGGACCTGACCAAGCCCAAGGTCGTCGCCCTGATCGTCTTCACTGCCCTGGTCGGCATGGTCCTGGCCATTCCGGGCGTACCCAGCTGGGACCAGGTGCGCGCCGGCGTGCTCGGTTTCCTCGGCATCTGGCTGGCTGCTTCGGCCGCCGCCGCCATCAACCAGCTGCTGGATGCGCACATCGATGCGCAGATGGCGCGCACCTCGTGGCGTCCGCTGGTGGTGGGCAAGGTCAAGCCGTGGCAGGTGCTGGTGTTCGCCGGCGTGCTGATCGTGCTGTCGATGACCATCCTGGTGCTGTGGGTGAACCTGATCACCGCGGTGCTGACCTTCGCCTCGCTGATCGGCTACGCGGTGATCTACACCGTGTACCTGAAGCGCGCGACCTCGCAGAACATCGTCATCGGTGGCCTGGCCGGCGCGATGCCGCCGATGCTGGGCTGGGCCGCGGTGACCGGCATGCAGGGCTCGTCGGACTGGGCGTACTCGTCGCTGCTGGTGCTGATCATCTTCATCTGGACCCCGCCGCACTTCTGGGCGCTGGCGATCTTCCGCCGCGAGGACTACGCCAAGGCCGAAATCCCGATGCTGCCGGTAACCCACGGTGTGGTGCACACCCGCAAGCAGATCATGGTGTATTCGGTGGTGCTGGCGCTGGTCTGCCTGCTGCCGTACCTGGTGGGCATGAGCGGCGCGTTCTACCTGGGCGGCGCGATCGTGCTCAACGCCGTGTTCCTCTGGTACGCCTGGCGCATGCTCAACCCGCCGGATGAACTGTTCTCGATGAAGATGTTCCACTACTCCATCGTGTACCTGATGGCGCTGTTCGCCTTCCTGCTGGTCGACCACTGGATCCTGCCCTGGTTGTAAGGCGCCACCTGTAGAGCCGAGCCCATGCTCGGCTGAGGGGGGAAGAGCAGCCGAGCGTGGGCTCGGCTCTACACTTGATCTCTTCCAGCGGCGTCGCCATTGCTGTTCCTGACCCCAAGGAAAGGAGCGAGCAGGGATGCATTCGATCTTCCGCTGGACCGCCGCGCTGCTGCTGGCGCTGGGCATGGCCCTCAGTGCGCATGCCGACGACACCGTTGCGCAGATCCGCCAGCACGCCGGTGATCACCGCCTGCTGGTACTGGGTGAGTTCCATGGCACGCGTGAGACGCCGGTGCTGGTTCGGGAACTGATGGAGGCCTACGCGGCCGATGGCACACCGGTGCGGTTGGCATTGGAGCTGCCGACTGACGAGAACGCCGCGCTGGCGACCTATCTGGCGTCTTCCGGCACGGCCAAGGCGCGCGCTGCATTGCGTGGCACGCCGTACTGGAGCGTCCGCAGCCGCATGCATGACGGCCGTCGCAGCAAGGATATGCTCGACCTGATTGAAGCGGCGCGCGTGCTGCGTACCCGGGGGCGCGATGTGCAGGTATTCGGTTTTGATCGCTTGCTGCCTGCCCAAACGGCGGGTAGTGGGGCACGCGACCGGGTGATGGCCGAAGAGGTCCGCGTGCGCGCAAAGGCATTGCCGAACAATGCACGGTTGCTGGTGCTGACCGGCAACGTACATGGCATGCGTACGCAGCCGAAGATGATTGCGCACCCGCCGATGACGGCACTGCTGGAGGATCTGGACCTTTACAACGTGCGTATCGAGGCGCGTGGCGGGGAGGGCTGGGGCTGTGTCGCCCCTGGACGTTGCGAAGCGCGCCAGCTGCCGAGTCATGCCGGGACATCGCCCAGGGTGGATACCGGTGCTGACCGCAGCTACGACCTGAGGGTATGGCTGCCGCGATTCAGCGTGGCGCGGCTGCTGGACAGCGATTCGGTCTGGTGATCATCCACGTATGGCGTGGATCTACCTGCGCCGTTCAACCACCAGCCGAGCATGGGCTCGGCTCTACAGCAGCTCCACGCCATGCGTGGATGTTTCTCCGTCGGGTCAGGGCTTGCGCCGCGCATACCGCTGCGCGATCACGCCGCAGACGATCAGCTGGATCTGGTGATAGATCATCACCGGCAGCACGATCGCACCGAGGCTGCCACCAGCAAACAGCACCTTGGCGATCGGCACGCCGGTGGCCAGGCTCTTCTTCGAGCCGCAGAACACGATGGCGATCTCGTCCTCGCGGTTGAAACGCAGGCGGCGGGCGACGAAGGTGATCAGTGGCATCGCGATGCCCAGCAGCACGGCGGCCACCACCGCTACGGCCAGCAACGATAGCAGCGGCGTCTTGCTCCACAGGCCTTCGGTCACCGCTTCGCCGAATGCCGAGTACACCACCAGCAGGATGGTGGCCTGGTCGGTATAGCGCAGCAGCGCGCGCTGCCGCTCCACCCAGCCAGCGATCCACGGCCGCAGCAGGTGGCCGGCCACGAACGGCACCAGCAGCTGCAGCATGATGCCGCCGATCGCATGCAGTGGATCGTGCACGCCGCCGGAGGTGCCGGCCAGCGCGGTCAACAGCAGCGGGGTCAGGAACACGCCGAGAATGCTCGACAACGAGGCGCTGCACACCGCCGCAGGCACGTTGCCACGGGCCATCGAGGTGAAGGCGATGGACGACTGCACGGTGGAGGGCAGGGTGCACAGGAACAGCACGCCCAGATACAGCTCCGGGGTCAGCAGCCAGCCCGACAGCGGCTTGAACATCAGCCCCAGCAGCGGGAACAGGATGAAGGTGCAGGCCAGGATGGTCAGGTGCAGCCGCCAGTGCAGCATGCCGCCGATGATCGACTCGCGTGGCAGGCGCGCGCCGTGCAGGAAGAACAGTGCGGCAATGGCAACGGTGGTGACATCGTCGAGGACGATGGCGGCGGCGCCCTTCATCGGCAGCAGCGAGGCCAGGCCGACAGTGCACAGCAGGGCGAGGGTGAAGTTGTCCGGTCGCAGGCGCGACCACCAGTGGGTCATGGTGGGCAGAGTCCTTGGTGCGGTGGAGTCAGGGCGAAGTGGAAGGCGTGGACAGGCGCTGGCGGGTGGCGGCTTCCAGCGACTTCAGGCCGGCGCGCTGGCCGAGCTGCAGGGCCTGTTCCGCGCTGGCGTGCTCGTAGCGTGCGTTGACCAGGCCAAGCACGGCGCCGGCGCGGTTGCCGGACGCACAGTGCAGCAGTACCGGCCCCTGGCTCTGCTGAAGGGCCTGGTGCACGGCACGCACGTTGGCCGCATCCAGTCCCTCGGCACCGGCTACCGGAATACGTACATAACGCAGTCCCAATGACTCGGCCACGTGCGTCTCATCGAAGCCACGGTCCTCACCGGGCTGGCGCAGATCGATCACGGTGCGCACGCCCTGTGCGGCCAGTTCGCCCAGCTGCACGGCGGAGGGCTGGCCACCGGCGTACAGGCCGGGGCGGACTTCAGCAAGGGTGGGGTCCGCCGCCCAGGCCGGCAGCGCCGAGCAGAGCGACAACAACAGCAGGCAGGTCAGGCGCAGCAGCATGGTCCTCTCCGTGAAAGTGTCCTGCCGCTACAGGCGCAGTCCGGCGCGGGCCTTCAGCAGCTCGCGCAGTTCGTACTTGTCAGTATCGTCCAAGCCCTGCTGGCGCTGCTTTGCCAACAACTCCTCCAGGCGTTGCACCAGCAGCTGTTTCTCCAGCTGGGCCACCGCGTCGTGCAGTTCCTGGGTCCAGCTGGCCTCGGTGCCGGGCAGTGTCTGTGCGGCCAGCGTATGCAGCGAGGCCTGCTCCTCGCGGCCATCGAAATGCTCCAGCAGGGCGCCGGTGCTGATGTCCGGGCGCTGTTCGACCAGCCCCAGCAGCTCCAGCAACAGCTCCACGCCCGGCAAGCGCAGCCCCTGGAAGTGGTGCTTGCCGCCCAGCGTCAGCGCCAGCGACGGTTGCTGCAGCAGTACGGCAATCGCACCGCGCACCAGGCTGCGCTTGGCCACTGGCTGGATCGTACGCGCCGGCGGCCGCTGTGGCATCGGCGAACGTGCCGCCTGGGCGTTGCCGCCGAGCCCGGTCAGCTGCCCCAGCTGCTGTTTCATGAGATCGCCGAAGGCACCATCGGGAATCTGCGCCAGCATCGGCTTGGCCCGCTCGGCCAGGCGGGCCTTTCCATCCAGCGTACCCAGGTTGATCTCGCGGGTGAGCTCGTCGAAGAAGAACTGCGACAGCGGCGTGGCCTGCTTCAGGCGTTCGTTGAAGGCCTCGGCGCCTTCCTTGCGCACGATGGTGTCCGGATCCTCGCCATCGGGCAGGAACAGGAAGAAGGCCTGGCGGCCATCCTTCATGCGCGGCAGCACCGACTCCAGCGCCTTCCAGCCGGCACGGCGGCCGGCGGCGTCGCCGTCGAAGCAGAAGAACACGTCCGGCGCGTTGCGGAACAACAGCTCGGCATGGTCCGGCGTGGTCGCCGTGCCCAGCGTCGCCACCGCCTGGGTGACACCGAACTGGAACAGCGAGACCACGTCCATGTAGCCCTCGACCACGATCAGCCGCTCGATCTTCTGGTTGGCCTGGCGCACCTGCCACAGGCCGTACAGTTCGCGGCCCTTGTGGAACAGCGCGGTCTCGGGCGAGTTGAGGTACTTGGGGCCGTCGTCCTTCTCGAACACGCGGCCGCCGAAGGCGATCACCCGGCCACGGCGGTCGAAGATCGGGAACATCACCCGGTCGCGGAACTTGTCGTAGACGTGGCCGCGATCATTCTTGGAGAACAGGCCGGCGCGGTCGAGCAGCTTCATGCGTCGCTCGTCCTTGCCCAGCGCATCGCGCAGGCCGCTGTAGCCATCCGGGGCGTAGCCGATCTGGAAGCGTGCGCGGTTCTCTTCGTCCACGCCACGCCCGTCCAGATAGCTGCGCGCCTTGTCGCTGCCTTCCAGATTGTTCTGGAAGAACCTGGTGGCCGCCTCAAGCGCCGAATACAGCTCGCGGCTGTCGTCCTGTTGCTGGGGGCTGCGCGGGTTCTCGTTGCGCGGCACGTCCATGCCCGCGCGCTTGGCCAGCTCATCCACCGCGTCGAGGAATTCGAGGCGGTCGTAGTTCATCAGGAAGCTGATCGCGGTGCCGTGCGCGCCACAGCCGAAGCAGTGATAGAACTGCTTGGTGGGCGAGACCGTGAACGAGGCCGAGCGCTCGTCATGGAACGGGCAGCGCGCTGCGTACTCCTTGCCCTGGCGCTTCAACGGCACGCGGCTGCCCACCACCTCGACAATGTCGGTGCGGGCGAGCAGGTCGTCGATGAAAGCGTCGGGGATACGGGCCATGGGCAACAGGACAGGGCGCGACCATCGGGCCACGAGGAAGGGAAGGCAGGTTCCCTAGTCTACTCGCTGCCGACGGCCGGGCCGGGTTCTTCGGTGCGGTCCTGGGCCAGCTGCGCCCGCGCATACAGGCGTTCGTCGATCACCGCGGTCATCAACGCGCCGACGAAGAACACCGCGGTGGCGTAGTAGATCCAGACCAGCGAGATCACCAGCGCGCCCATCGAGCCGTAGGCGCTGCCCGGGGCTACGGTGGCGATGTAGAGGCCGATGCCGTAGCGGCCCAGCGCGAACAGCGCCGAGGTGATGGCACCGCCGATGAAGGCCTGGCGCCAGGCCACGCGGCGGTCGGGCAGGTAGTGGTAGAGGAAGGCGAAGGCCAGCGTGTACAGCAGCAGCGAGGTCAGGTAGCCGATCGCCGGCAGCACCGAGGGCAGCTGTGCGAACACCACCTGCAGCGCGGTGGTGGCGGTCATCGACAGGATCAGCAGGAAGCCCAGCGCCAGCACCACGCCGAACGAGAACACGCGCTTGCGCAGCCACGCCTTGATGCCATCCAGGCGCTGCCCGCTGGTGTGGAAGATGCGGTTCAGCGCGTTCTGCAGCTGGGCGAACACGGCAGTGGCACCGACAAACAGCAGCAGTGTGCTCCACAGCCCGGCCAGCGAACCCACGCTGGGCTGGCTGTTGGCGTTGTGCAGCACGGTGTCGGCCACGCTGGCCACGCTGCTGCCGGCCACTGAGCTGATCTGGCCGATCAGCGCCTGCTGCGCGGGCGGGTACAGCGAGGCAGTCAGCCACAGCAGCAGGACCAGCAGCGGGGCCATCGACAGCAGGGCATAGAAGGAGACCGACGCGGCCTGGGTCAGCACGTCGATCTCGACGAAGCGCTTGGCGACCGCCATGGGGAAGCTGTCCTGCAGCTTTCCCAGGTGTGATCGAACGGCAGGCAGAAAGGCGCGGGGATGCGGCATCAGCGGACGACGGTGGCGGACAGGAGAGTGTTTTTCTAGCAAATCACGACGTCACGCGGGGTGAAGTGCCTATTCAGTACTTCGTTCCGTGAGCGTCCGCGCTATTCTTCCGCCGGACCGACGGTGCGCAGGGGGGCTGCCGCCGCGGTATCCGGGGCCGGCTGCCGCTGCGCAGGGCCGCGACATTCCAATTTCTCTGCAGAAGGACGTGTTATGAAAGGGATGGTCTACACCACGATGGTGTTGCTGGCGACGGTGAGCGGCTCGGCAGCCGCCGCATCGGCCGCCTGTGAGAAGGCATTCAAGACAGTAGGGGATCCGCGCAACGGTGCGATGTACATGGCCGACATCACGGTGCCGGGGCTGAAGGTGCAGAGCGCGCTGGACCAGCTGCGGCAGATCGGTGCGGAGGATCAGTTCGAAGTGGGTGGCCAGCTGGTGGAAGGCAACACCGGCAACCAGTACCTGATCCAGACCAAGGGGCTGCGTACGCCGCTGGTGCTGATCGGTACGGCCGACCACACCGGCCGGGTGACGTTGGCGACCAAGCTGGCGCGTGGCCAGACCGTCGGCCAGGACGACGCACGGCAGTCGATGTGCGCCATGCTGGACAAGCTGAAGGGCGGCAGCCAGGGCGAGGCGCTTGCCGCGGCGGCACGCTCCAAGCAGCCGATGCCCGCGCCGGAAGACGTGGCCGCGCCGGACCTGTCCAAGAAGATGGGCAA
The DNA here is from genome assembly GCF_013464485.1 of Stenotrophomonas maltophilia. Classification (GTDB taxonomy): domain Bacteria; phylum Pseudomonadota; class Gammaproteobacteria; order Xanthomonadales; family Xanthomonadaceae; genus Stenotrophomonas; species Stenotrophomonas maltophilia_AW. Next base: position 13,590 of record NZ_RAUX01000052.1, on the reverse strand, counting down.
GGAAGTGCGCAGCACGATGGCAGCCTACAATGCTGCCGGCAGCTTCAAGGACCTGATGCTGGGCACCACCACCAACAAGGAAGACCTGGGCGATCGCTCGGCCACCTTCCTGCCGCTGTACGCCAAGTACATCGGCCGCCGTTACCGCATCGATGGGCAGGTGTATACGGTCAACCGGAACAGTTACTCCACCCGCCCGGGGGAAGTGGGGTCGATCAACTACCTGGTGACGCCGGAGCGCGGCCTGCTGCGGATCCGCCAGAACGACACCTTCAACAACAACAACTACACCATCCGCTGCGAGTTCGCGACGGACCAGGCCGCCAACTTCAGCATGCTGCGCGAGCGCGACTGGGCCAAGCTGGAGGGCGAGGTCAGTTCGGTCGAAGGCAGTTCGATGACGCTGCGCAACTGCCGCCAGGTCTGAACGACAGCGCCACCGCGTACTGAAACGACAAGGCCCGCATTTCGCGGGCCTTGTCACATGCGGCTGGTGCGGCGGTGTTCAGCCGGCCAGCTGCTGCTTGACCAGCTTGGACACCAGGCCCATGTCGGCCTGGCCGGCCAGCTTGGGCTTCAGTGCGCCCATCAGCTTGCCGATGTCGGCCGGGCTGGTGGCGCCGGTCTCGGCGATGGCGGCCTGGATGGCAGCCACGATTTCGGCTTCGCCCATCTTGGCCGGCAGGTAGGCCTCGATGACCACGATCTCGGCACGCTCGATCTCGGCCAGGTCTTCGCGCTTGGCCGCTTCGTACTGGCTGACCGAATCCTTGCGCTGCTTGACCATCTTGTCGAGCACGGCGATCACGGCGGTGTCGTCCAGCTCGATGCGCTCATCCACTTCGCGCTGCTTGATGGCGGCGTTGATCAGGCGGATCACGCCCAGCTTGTGCTTCTCGCCCGCCTTCATGGCGGCCTTCATGTCTTCGGTGAGCTGCTGCTTCATGCTCATGAGGAACCTCGTGGTGGTAGGTGGGGCAGGACGGATGCCCGGGCCCGGAAACGCAAAAAGCCGGCGACGCTCGCGCGTGCCGGCTTCGGCTCCATCGCGACAGGCAGGCCCGCCGCAATGAAGATGCGTCCGATCAGTACAGGCGCTGACGCTTGGTGACGTCGCGCGACGAGCGGCGCAGCTGACGCTTCACAGCAGCGGCAGCCTTGCGCTTGCGCTCCTGGGTCGGCTTTTCGTAGAACTCGCGCTTGCGGGTTTCGGCCAGCACACCGGCCTTTTCGCAAGTGCGCTTGAAGCGGCGAAGAGCAAACTCGAAGGGCTCGTTCTCGCGGACTTTGACGCTGGGCATGGAATCTCCGGGACACAGTAGAACCGGGTCACGCCCGGCGAGCCGCACATTATAGCGGCGAAACGACAAACTGCAAGCGGCCAACCCTGAATACGGGCCGGTAGTTCGATTGCAGAGGGTTCTGCACAGTCCCCGAGGGACCGGCAGGGGCGTCATAATAGCAGGCATGCGAGTCCTTGGCATCGAATCTTCCTGTGATGAGACCGGCGTAGCGGTGTATGACACCGACCTGGCCGGCAGCGCGGCCCTGCGCGCCCATGCGGTCTACAGCCAGATCGCCCTGCATGCCGAGTACGGCGGTGTAGTGCCCGAACTGGCCAGCCGCGACCATGTCCGCAAGCTGCTGCCGCTGGTGCGCCAGACTCTGGCCGACGCCGGCCTCGGCGTAGGCGACATCGACGGGGTGGCCTACACGGCCGGTCCCGGCCTGGTCGGCGCGCTGCTGGTGGGTGCCGGCGTGGCCCGCTCGCTGGCCTGGGCGCTGGAGGTGCCGGCGGTGGGCGTACACCATATGGAAGGCCACCTGCTGGCTCCGCTGATGGAAGACGACCCACCGGAAGCGCCGTTCGTGGCGCTGCTGGTGTCCGGTGGCCATACCCAGCTGGTGGCCGTGGACGCCATCGGCCAGTACCGCCTGCTGGGCGAGACCCTGGATGATGCGGCCGGCGAGGCCTTCGACAAGACCGCCAAGCTGATGGGCCTGCCGTACCCGGGCGGCCCGCAGCTGGCCAGGCTGGCAGAGCAGGGGACGCCGGGCGCGTACCGCTTCGCGCGGCCGATGACCGACCGCCCCGGGCTGGATTTCAGTTTCTCCGGCCTGAAGACCCAGGTGCTGATGGCCTGGCGTGACAGTGACCAGAGCGAGCAGACCCGCGCCGACATCGCCCGTGGCTTTGAAGACGCGGTGGTCGAGACCCTGTCGATCAAGTGCGAACGCGCGCTGGAGGCGGCCGGGACCAATGTGATCGTGGTGGCCGGCGGCGTAGGTGCCAACACGCGCCTGCGCGCGCGCCTGAAGCAGATGGCCGAACGACTCGGTGGCCGGGCCTGCTTCCCGCGGCCGGCACTGTGCACCGACAACGGCGCGATGATCGCCTTCGCCGGTGCGCTTCGCCTGCAGGCCGGCCAGCACAGCCCACCGAAGGTGGACGTGACCCCGCGCTGGGACATGGCGACCCTGCCGGCGGTCTGACCCGGTGGCGCCGGGCCACGCCCGGCGAACGTGCTACCGACGCCCCGCCAACGGCGACGCCGCCAGCACCGTCGTCGCCCGCTCATGGCGTTGCAGCCAGCCCAGCGTGTGCGGGCAGCGCGCGTGGATCAGCCGCCCGATCGCGGCGAGGTCAGCGCCGATGTCACGTTCCAGAATCGGCTCGTGGTGGGCGATGCGGTTGCGCAGGTGGCGGATGCGTCCAATGTCTGCGTGGATGGCTTTCCTGATGACACTGGGATGCGCCGAAGGCGCATGACGTAGAACCCCACCAAGTGCAGGTATCCATAATGTGGCGTCGAAGCGGCAGGTGAAGAGCTGCTGCCAGAACACCATTGGCAGATTGGCGACGATTTCGGGTGTCTCCGTCGCGCGGCCGGCGACCTGTTCCAACGCGGCTCTCGCCGAGGCGGATGACGATGTCGGCAGCCTGCGCCGGAAGGCCGCATTCCAGGGCCAGCGCGGGCCGTGCTGCCGGGCGAGCACCGTGGCCGCCGCGTTGCGGGTGACTACTTCGCAGAGATGCACGGGCATCATCAGTGCACCGCACATCCGCATGTTCCAGACGTACAAGGAATCGGCAGTGACGTCAGGGCTGCAGGTCGATGCGATTCTTTCGTAAGTCGACAGACGCTCCGCTGACAACGCGCGCCTCAGTGCATCGTATGCAGCCATCGTTGTGCGTGGTGTTGAAGGAAGGATCGATGTTGGCCACGGAGGGAGGCGATCACCATCAGGCAACCCCCTTGTTCGCATGACCGGTTTTCCGCGTTGCGGCTGGGAGGAATGCCTCCCGCTGCGTTGTCGTGATTGGCCTTGACCCGCTATTGGCTCACTGACTAGTCTGGGCACATGCGCCACCGGGATTCGCGGCTCGAGAAAGCTCCCCCCGGGGACAAACGGTAGTACCAAAGGGCCCCGCTAGCAGGGCCCTTTGTTCTTTCCGGAGCCGCGTCCCTGCCGGTCATCCACCGTCCGTTCCGGGCAGGCTCACCGCCGTGCCGTTACCATGGCCCCCTGTATTCGGGCGGGTAAGCGCAATGGACAAGGTTTTCATCGAGGGGCTGACGATCGACGCCCTGATCGGCATCTACGATTGGGAGCGACGGATCCGCCAGGATCTGGTGTTCGACCTGGAAATGGGCTTCGACAACCGTCGCCCCGCGGCCACCGATGACATTGCCCACACCCTGAACTACAAGGCGGTGAGCAAGCGCCTGGAACAGTTCGTGCGCGAGTCGGAGTTCGGCCTGGTCGAGACCCTGGCCGAGCGCTGCGCGCAGATTGTGCTGACCGAATTCGACGTGAAGTGGCTGCGCCTGAAGCTGAGCAAGCCCGGTGCGGTGCGCGGCGCACGCGCGGTGGGCGTGATCATCGAACGCACGCGGGAATGACCCGGTAACCCCGGTAGTGCCGGCCGCTGGCCGGCAACCTTGGCAACAACGAAACAGACAGGAGACAACTGATGGTGGATGCGGTGGTGGCGGTACAGTGGCTGGAAAAGCTGCAGAACACACTGGAACCCTATCCCGGCGCCTACCTGGCGTTGATGATCTCGGCGCTGCTGATCGCCGCCGGCCTGGCCAACTGGGTAACCAAGCGCATCCTGCTGCGCGGGCTGCGACGTCTGCTCAACCGCCTGCCGGGCGCTGACACCGGCCGTGGCAGCCACCTGATGCGGGTGATCTCGCGTCTGTCCAATGTGGTGCCCAGCCAGGTGATCGCCTCGGGCATCCGCATCGTGCCGGACCTGCCGCCAGGGCTGGTGGGCTTCATCATCGGCGCCTGCCAGGCCTGGGCGATCCTGACCGTGGTGCTGGCCATCTCGCATGCGCTGGATGCGGCCAACGACCTGTACGAACGTCGCCCCGAAGCCCGCAACAAGCCGATCAAGGGCTACCTGCAGGTCGCCAAGATCGTCATCTTCGTGATCGCCGGCCTGTCGATCGTCGCCACCCTGGCCGGTGTCGACCTGCGCTATCTGGTCACCGGCCTGGGCGCGGCCACCGCGGTGCTGATGCTGATCTTCCAGGACACCATCCTGTCGCTGGTGGCCAGCGTGCAGATCAGCGGCGATGGCCGCGTGCGCATCGGCGACTGGATCGAGATGCCCAGCCAGAACGCCGACGGCGATGTCATCGACATCGCGCTGCACACCGTCACCGTGCAGAACTTCGACAAGACCATCACCACCATCCCGACCAAGAAGCTGGTGACCGAGTCGTTCAAGAACTGGCGCGGCATGCAGGAGGCCGGTGGCCGCCGCATCAAGCGCGCGCTGTACCTGGACCAGCACAGCGTCGGCTTCCTGGACGAGGGCGACCTGGCCTTCCTCGGCGAGTTCGCGCTGCTGCGCGAGTACTTGCACGACAAGGAACAGGAGCTGGGGCAGTGGAACGGGCGCCTGCGCGAACAGGGCGTGGCCGAGGTCAACAGCCGCCGGGTGACCAACCTGGGCACCTTCCGTGCCTACGTGGAGCGCTACCTGCGCAGCCACCCGGGCATCCATACCGACATGACCCTGCTGGTGCGGCAGCTGCAGCCGACCACCGAGGGCTTGCCGCTGGAGCTGTACTGCTTCACCCGCAGCACCGCCTGGGGCGAGTACGAGGCGGTGCAGTCGGACATCTTCGACCACCTGCTGGCGATCCTGCCGGCCTTCGGCCTGCGCGTGTTCCAGGCCTCCAGCGATGCCATGTTGATGGCCGGGCAGCGCCAGCTGGCCGGCTCGGAGTAAGCTGCGAGGCCTCCGGCCGGACCGTACGGATCCGGCTGGAGCCTGAAACTGAATGACGAAACCTCTCGCCAAATGGCTCGGGATCGCTAGAATGCCGGGCTTGTAAACGTTTTCATCAAGGACTGCTGGTGGCCTCCGATCGCATCGAATCCCTCATTGCCCAGATGACCGTCGAGGAAAAGGTCGGCCAGCTGGGTGTCTTCGCGGACATGGTCCGCCCGTTCGCCCCGGACGTGAACCCGGAAGCCAACGTGCGCAATGCCGACCAGGTGCTGCAGCAGGTGCGCGAGGGCAAGGTCGGCTCGCTGTTCAATGGTGTCGGTGCCGAACTGGGCCGCCGCATCCAGCAGGTCGCCACCGAGGAGAGCCGGCTGGGCATCCCGGTGATCCTGGCTGCCGACGTCATCCACGGCATGCGCACCGTGTTCCCGATCCCGCTGGGTGAAGCGGCCAGCTTCGAACCGGACCTGGCCGAGCGCACCGCGCGCGCCACCGCCGTCGAAGCCACCGCTGCCGGCCTGCACTGGACCTATGCGCCGGCCGTGGATATCGCCCGCGACCAGCGCTGGGGCCGTGGCGCCGAAGGTGCCGGTGAGGACGTGGTGCTGGGCTGTGCGTTCGCCGCCGCCCGTGTGCGTGGCTTCCAGGGCAGCGACCTGCGCGCCGCCGATTCGCTGCTGGCCACGCCGAAGCACTTCGCCGCCTATGGCGCGGTGATGGCCGGCATGGAATACAACATGGTGGACATCTCGCCGCAGACCCTGCGCGACGTGCACCTGCCGCCGTTCAAGGCCGCCTTCGACGCGGGCGCGATCACCGTGATGTCCTCGTTCAACGACATCAACGGCGTGCCGGCCAGCGCCAACGCCGAACTGCTGACCGACATCCTGCGCGGTGAGTGGAAGTTCCCGGGTGTGGTGATCTCCGATTACACCGCCGACATGGAACTGGTCGCGCACGGCTATGCCGCCGACGACCGCGACGCCACCGCCAAGGCGTTCACCGCCGGCCTGGACCTGAGCATGCAGAGCGGCTTCTACGCCGAGCACCTGCCGGGCCTGGTCGAGAGCGGCGAGGTGCCGATGAGCGTGCTGGATGAAGGCGTGCGCCGCATCCTGTGGCTGAAGGAAACCATCGGCCTGTTCGACGACCCGTACCGCTCGCTGGACCCGGCGCGCGAAGCGGATACCTCGCACATCGCCGCGCATGACGAGTTGTCGCGCGATGCTGCACGCCGTTCGATCGTGCTGCTGAACAACCGCGACAACGTGCTGCCGCTGCAGAAGACCGGGCAGAAGATCGCCCTGATCGGCCCGTTCGTGCAGGACCGCGAGAACATCGAAGGTTGCTGGACGCTGTTCGGCGACAAGCCGCGCTACGTGGACCTGGAAACCGGCGTGCGTGCCGCCATCGGCGACGAAGCGCTGCTGGAGATCGTGCCGGGCTGTGATCTGGAAACCGCGATTCCGGGTGGCACCGAAGCGGCCGTGGCCGCCGCGCTGCGCGCCGACGTGGTGGTGCTGGCGCTGGGCGAGCCGCAGCGTTACAGCGGTGAAGCGCAGTCGCGCGTGGAGATCACTCTGCCGCCGGCACAGCAGGCGCTGGCCGAGGCCGTGGCGATGACCGGCAAGCCGCTGGTGGTGCTGCTGCGCAACGGTCGCGCGCTGGCCCTGCAGGGTGCGGTGCGCAACGCGCATGCCGTGGCCATCACCTGGTACCTGGGCACGCAGACCGGCCATGCCGTGGCCGATGTGCTGTTCGGCGACTACAGCCCCTCCGGCCGCCTGCCGGTCAGCTTCCCGCAGGTGTCCGGCCAGCAGCCGTACTTCTACAACCACCCGCGCACCGGCCGCCCGGAACTGCCGACCATGTCGGAGTTCAAGGCACGCTGGCGCGAGATTCCGAACGAGCCGCTGTACCCGTTCGGCCATGGCATCGGCTACACCACGTTCGCCTACGACGTGCCGCAGCTGAGCGCCGCGCAGTTGGGCTGGGACGAGACCCTGACCATCACCACCACGCTGACCAACAGCGGCGATGTGGCCGGTGAGGAAGTGGTGCAGCTGTACATCCACGACCGCGTGGCCAGTCGCGTGCGTCCGGTGCGCGAATTGAAGGACTTCCGCAAGGTGGCACTGCAGCCGGGCGAGTCGACCGAAGTGGTGTTCACCCTGACCCGCGAGCAGTTGGAATTCACCGGCCGCGACGGCGTGCTGCGTGCCGAACCGGGTCAGTTCGACCTGTGGGTCTGCGCGTCCTCCGCCGCCGGTGAAGCCGTGCAGTTCGAACTGCTGAAGGCCTGATCGAAGAAAAAGGGGACGGAGGGGATCAAGTCGTTTGTGCCACAAACGACTTGATCCCCTCCGTCCCCTTTTTTGTTGCCGTCACTGTGGGGGCGCTACCATCGGCATTCTTGAACCGATGGATGCCCGCGCATGCGCACGATTGCCGTGTTGATTTCCGCCCTGATGCTGGCCGCGTGTTCGCAACCGGTGCCGCCGGCCGAGCCTGCGGTGGATGCACCGCCGCCGATGGAGGCCAATGCCGCGGCGACGCCTGCCGCTGAACCCGCTGCCTCCGCACCGGTGGCACCCGCAGCGGAGGTGCCTGCCGAGGACGCGCGTGCGCGCATCGACGCGGTGCTCGGCGATGCCGCGCAGTACGAAACGGTGTTCAACGCGTTCAAGGCTGCCGTGGTGGGTGGTGACCGCGCCGCCGTGGTGGAAGAAGTGCACTTCCCGCTGAACATTGCCGGTGGAAAGAAGATCACCGGCCCGGGGGAGTTCCAGCGCGGCTACGAGAAGATCATCACCCCGGCGGTGGTCAAGGCGGTGTCCGAACAGGACTTCGGCAAGGTCTTCGTCAACCAGCAGGGCGTGATGATTGGCGATGGACAGGTGTGGTTGAACGGGCAGTGCCTGGACCAGGCCTGCACGAAGACCGAGGTGAAGGTCATCACCATCCAGTAAACGGAAACGGCCCCGCATGCGGGGCCGTTCCGGAAAAAGGTGCCGATCAGGCCTTCGGCGTCAGCTTCAGCAGGCGCGCCTTGCTGCCGTCTTCCAGCAGCCACAGGGCGCCGTCCGGGCCCTGTTCCACTTCGCGGATGCGCTCGCCCATATTGAAGCGCTCGGCTTCGCGCGCGCTGTCACCGTCGAACGTCACGCGCACCAGCGAGGTGGACGACAGCCCACCGATGAAGCCGCTGCCCTTCCACTGCGGGAACAGGGTGCCGCTGTAGATCACGAAGCCGGCCGGCGAGATCACCGGCGTCCAGGTCACCTTCGGTGCGGCGAACTCCGGACGGGTGTCATGGTCGGGAATCGGACGGCCATCGTAGTGGTCGCCGTTGGAGACGATCGGGTAGCCGTAGTTGGCGCCACGCACGATCAGGTTCAGCTCATCGCCGCCGGCCGGGCCCATCTCATGCGCCCACAGCGTGCCGTTGGCATCGAAGGCCATGCCCAGGATGTTGCGATGGCCCAATGACCAGACCTGCGCGGCCACGCCGCCCTGCGAGGCGAACGGGTTGTCGGCGGGCAGGCTGCCATCGTCGTTGAGACGGATGATCTTGCCAAGGTTGCCGCTCATGTCCTGGGCCGGATCGAACTTCTGCCGCTCACTGGAGCTGATCCACAGCTTGCCGTCCGGGCCGAAGGCGAGGCGGTGGCCGTAGTGGCCCTCACCGCTGACCTTTGGGCTCTGCCGCCAGATCACCTTCAGGTCCTTCAGTTGGCCACCACCGCTGGCGTCCAGCGCCAGCGTGGCACGGGCCACGGCAGCACCGCGGGTGTCCAGCGTGCCTTCCTCGGCGTAGCTGACGTACACGACATGATTCCGGGCGAAATCAGGGTGCAGGATGATGTCGCCAAAGCCACCCTGGCCACCGTAAGCGACCTTCGGAACGCCGATGATCTCATGCTTCTGGCCGCTGGCCAGGTCCAGATGCTGCAGCTTGCCACGCTTTTCAGTGACCAGCAGGCTGCCGTCGGGCAGGAAGGTCATCGCCCACGGCTGGTCGAAGCGGCTGACCTCGGTGGCGGTGAACGGGCGCTGGTCGGTCGCGGTGGAGGCTGCTGGGGCGGCGGCCTGGGCGCCGTTGGCGGCCGGGTCGGCGGCGCTGCAGGCAGAAGTGGCGAGGATCGGCACCAGGCCGAGGGCGAGCAGCAGGGGTGTGCGGGTCATGGGTATCTCCAGGGCGGGGATGCGGATGGCCGGGCTGTCCCTTGTATACCACTGGAGCCGTGATCGTCGTGGCCCGAAGGTCCTGCGCCCCCTGTGCGGGGGCGACGGGATCGTCTAGGGTGGGCACGCCCGGGCAAAGCATGCCCGCCTGCCTGCAAGGATCCGCAATGAACACTGCCATGCCGCACAAGCCGTCCACCGCCTTCGTCGCCGCCTCGTGGGTTGCCCTGCTGCTGGGCGCGGCGGCCTACCTGATCGGCCTGTTCAACGCCGCAATGGCGCTCAACGAGAAGGGCTATTACCTCACCCTGTTGCTGTTCGGCCTGTTTGCCGCAGTATCGCTGCAGAAGAGCGTGCGCGATCGTGTCGAGGGCATTCCTGTGAGTGCGCTGTACTACGGGCTGTGCTGGTTCGCGCTGCTTTCGGCATTGGCGCTGCTGCTGGTCGGGTTGTGGAACGCCACCTTGGCACCCAGCGAGAAGGGCTTCTACGGCATGGCTTACGCGCTGTCGCTGTTCGGTGCAGTGGCGGTGCAGAAGAACACCCGCGACCTGATCGCCGCAGGTGGTGGTGAGAGCAAGCGCAGCACGGTCGTGCCACCGCTGCCGGAACAGGAGTGATTCTGTAGAGCCGAGCCCGCGCTCGGCTCCCGCAGGATTTCTGTAGAGTCGAGCCATGCTCGACTGAGCCGAGCGCAGGCTCGGCTCTACAAGTGCATGGCGTTATCGCTTCAACCGCGGATCCGCCAGCTGCGCGTCTTCCCAGCCACGGCGCACAGCACCGCGCGCCTGCGCCCATTCCAGCCGGCTGCGGCCACGTTCATTGGCCCAGCGCGATTCCAGCTCGGCTTCGACCTGTTCGTAGGCGCGGATCATGTCCTGTGCGCGGGCGGCGTGGCCGATGCGGTAGGCCGGTTCATAGTCCTCGAAGAACAGCTGGTCGTCGTAGTACGGCTCGGCCGTATAGCGTTCGCGCCAGTAGTTGCTGACCGCATCGCGCGGCGTGCTGTCGTCCGGTACGCGGCCGGGGATCTGGTACTCAGCCATGGAAGGGCTCCGTTGTTGACGAAGCCTGATCGTGCCTGCGTGGCGGTTAACGGCCCGGTCCGGCAGCGTGATCGCCAGATCAATCCGCCGGGCATGGCCCGGCGCTACCGGTCACCCGGCGTCGGCATCCTTGCGCGGCAGCTTGTAGATCACCGCACCAATGGCGAACGCCACCAGCGCAGCGGCGATGTTCTGCCAGCTGGCACTGGCGAACAGCGCCAGGCACAGCAGCAGCGCCAGCACCGGAATCAACGGTCCGCCGGGCAGCTTCAGCGCGCCTGGGCGATCGGCAAAGCGCTTGGCCAGCACCAGCACCGCAGCAGCCGTACCGATGTAGGCGAACAACCGCGTGGTCATCGACAACAGCGCCAGCTGCACGAACGAACCGGACAGCGCCAGACCAAGTGCGATCAGGCCCTGGCACAGGATCGAGGCGGCCGGGGTATGGAAGCGCGGGTGCACCTGCGCCAGGATCTTCGGCCCGTAGCCATCGCGGGCCAGTGCGAACAGGAAGCGCGGGCCCATCATCATCGTGTTGCTGTTGGTGCCGAGGATGGAGATGGTGGCACCGACGGTCAGGATCAGCGCCAGCGCTTCGCCACCGAAGCCCGCGGCGGCATCGGCCAGCGGCGTGGCCGAGCTGGACAGGCCGGCCAGCGTGCCTTGTGCCACCACCTGCACCGCGCCGTAGATGACGGTGACGGTGATGATCATGGTGATCAGCGCGAACGGAATGTCGCGGCGCGGATTGCGGTACTCGCCGGCTGCGGCCGGAATGTTCTCGAAACCGGCGTAGGCGTACAGCAGCAGGAGCGCGGCTTCACCCATGCGCTGCAGGTCGTGCGGGTCCGGGCGCTGGCCGGAGAAGGCCAGCTGCGGGTCGATGTAGAACGCGCCGATGGCCACGAACAGCAGCAGCGGCAGCATCTTGCCGATCACCAGCACCACGCCGGTCCGCGCGGCCGAGCGCACGCCAATGATGTTGACGCCGGTGAGGAAGCCCAGCGACACCACGATCACCGCGATGCGCCCCAGGCCGGCACCGGCCCACGGCCAGAAACGCGCAACTGCATCGGCCAGCGCGTTGCTGAGCGCAGCGGCCGAACTGATGCGGGTCAGCCAGATCATCCAGCCGATCTCGAAACCGGCGAAGCGCCCGAACGCCTCGCGGGCGTACAGGTAGCTGCCGCCGGGCTCATCGAAGTAGCTGGCGGCCTGCGCGTAGCACAGCACCAGCAGGGCGACGACGATGCCGGCGGCGACCACGCCCCACAGGCTGAACGGGCCGAGCAGGGCGACGGTGGCGGCCGGCAGCAGGTAGATGCCGCTGCCGATCACATCGTTGATCGACAGGCCGACGATCTGCCAGCGGCTGACCGCGCGCTGCAGCTGCGGTTCGTCCGGGGTGCTCAACGCAGTGCTTCCGTCAGTTCGGGGAGTTCCCACGGTCCCTGATACTCGTGGTACTGCGCGCGCGGCAGCAGCACGAACCGCGGTTGTGCTTCATCGCTCAGCCAGGCCAGCAGGGTGCGCATGTGAGCGGCGGTCATGGCGGTACAGCCGGCGGTGGCCTCACCGGGCTGACGCCACAGATGGGCGAAGATGCAACTGCCGTAGCCTGGATCGTTGAAGGCGTTGTGGGCGATCACAAAACCCTGTCGGTAGCGCACATCCCCCTTGTTGTGCAGGTCCAGCCGCATGGGTTCAGTGGAGCCCTTCACTGCCTCAGCGCCGACCTCGCGTGCGTCGACAATCTGGTTGTACTGCGGCGAGGCCGGTACGTCCATGCAGTAGTGTGTGGGCTGCATCTGCTGGTAGTTCAGACCGGTGGCGGCCTTCCCTGCGTAGCCGAACGCGCTGCCGATCGCGAAGACGCCGGCTGGGCTGCGGCCATCGCCTTCGCGCTTCTGCGGACCGTTCGCCGGCATGCCGGTCAGCCCCAGCCCCCAGGCGCTGCCGGTGCGTCCGATCGCCACGTCGAACGCCGGACCGTGCGGCTGCCACCCCTTGGCGTCCCGGGTGTAGGCCTGCAGCTTGCCTTGGCTGGCATCCCAGCTGTCGGTGACCACCACCACGACCTGCTGGCTGTGCACCAGAGGAGGGAGCCTTTTACTGAGGGCTGCGGTTGGAAACTGCGGCAGCAGGGCCAGCAGCCCGGCTGCGATGACGCGATGGAACAGGCGGTTCATGCAGGTGCTCCGGTCAGGAATCCAGCAGGTGGTCGATCCGCTCCAGGTTCACCGCCAGCTGCTGCTGGCGATCCGGATTGGTGTGGCAGAGCAGCACGAACAGGAAATCGAGCAGGGCGTGCATGGCGCTACGGTACAGCAGCTGCGCCACCTGCGGCGTGCGATCGTGCGCACATACCACCAGTGCCGCATCCGCATGCGCGCGCAGCGGGTTGGCGGTGTGGCGGGTGATGGAAATCACCTTGCCCCCCATGTCCTGGAACTGGCGCGACAGCTGCGAAAGCTGTGGCAGGTTGCCGAACTCGGAGAACACCAGCAGCGCATCGCCCGGGCGCGCGGCCGACAGGTTGGCCAGCATCAGGATCGGGTCAGTATGCGGCACCACCAGCAGGCCGAGCAGCGACAGCCGCATGGCGAACTCGCGCGCGAACAGGCCGTCATCGCCCAGGCCATGGACGAACAGTTTCGGTGCGCCATCGAGCAGCTGCACGATGCGCTCGATTTCTTCGCGCGGATTGGCCTGGCGGGTTTCCTCTTCGGCCTGCGCCTTGCTGCGGCGCAGGGCGTCGCCCAGGCGCAGGTAATCATCGCCGCTGTCGGGTTCGCGGGGTGCCTGTTGTGGATCGGTACCGGCGCGGGCGACATCCTGGCCGATGGAATACTTCAGGTCCGGGTAGCCCTTGAAGCCGAGCTTCTGGCTGAACTTCACCACGCTGGACTGGCTGATGCCCAGCGCGCTGGCCAGCTGCTGGGAGGAGTAGTCGCGCAGCAGGTGGGCGTTGTCGAGGATGAAATCGGCAATGCGGCGTTCGATGGCCGACATCTGCCCGCGCTCGGTGCGGATCTTCAGCAGGGGCGGCATGCGGGGTGTCCGGGGGTCTGCAAAGGCGTTGCGGTTGGCCGCATAAAGCGAATTATGGGG
>NZ_RAUX01000051.1 GCF_013464485.1 Stenotrophomonas maltophilia | reverse complement strand
GGTWGKGCCGGCCGCTGGCCGGCAACCTCCGTCATTCGAGGTCCACCACCTCGAACGCCTCGCCAAACTGCGTGTGCGCGCGCCACAGCGTGGCCAGGTCCTGCCCACTGACCGGGTCGATGAAATCCGGCGCGATGTCTGCCAAGGGCTTCAGCACAAAAGCGTGCTTCAGCTCCGGGCGCGGGATGCGCAGGTGGCCCGGGCCTTCCACCACCAGGTCACCGTAGAACACCACGTCGATGTCCAGGGTGCGGTCGGAAAAGCGTGGCCCGCTGCGGTCGCGGCCGTGCGCGTCTTCCAGCGCATGCAGCCAGTCGTCCAGTTCCTGCAGCGGCAGGTCGGTGTCGATCGCCACGGCATTGTTGAGGAAGGCCGGGCCGTCGAAGCCGACCGCGGCGGTACGGTAGGCGGGCGACACCTGCAGTGCGCCGAAGCGCTCGCGCAGGGCCGTCACCGCGGCGAGGAGGTAGCGGCGGGGCTGGACGTTGCTGCCCAGGCTCAGGAGCACGGTGGTCATGCGTTCAGGTGACGGCACTTGGGGGGCGTGGACATGCCGTCGTCACGGCGGCCTGCCTACAATCCGGGACGCACATGATAGGGCACTGACATGACCTATTGCGTTGGAATCGAGGTGGACGAAGGCCTCGTCTTCGCTGCCGACACCCGGACCAATGCCTCGCTGGACGATGTGCGCGTGCACCGCAAGCTGCACGTGTTCGAGTACCCCGGCCAGGCAGCCTACGTGCTGATGGCGGCCGGCAACCTGGCCACCACCCAGTTGCTGGTGTCGCGTCTGGGGCGCGACGCCAGTGAACGACGCACGCCCAACCTGCACGACATGACCCACCTGTTCGAGGCTGCCGAGTATGTCGGCCGGCTGCTGGTGGACAGCCAGGTGCACAGCAGCCACAGCGAGCATGGCCATGACGGGGTCAACACCCAGGCCACGCTGATCTTCGGCGGCCAGATCGCCGGCGAGCGGCCCGGGCTGTACATGGTCTATCCGCTCGGCAACGCCATCGCCGCCTCGCCGGAGACACCCTACCTGCAGATTGGTGAGTCCAAGTACGGCAAGCCGATCCTCGACCGCATCCTCAGCCCGGCCACGCGCCTGGAGGACGCCGCGCGCACGGCGATCGTCTCGCTGGACTCCACCATCCGTTCCAACCTGTCGGTGGGCCTGCCGATTGATCTGGCGCTGCTGCGCGATGGCGAGCTGCGCATCGCCCAGCAGCTGCGGCTGGGTGCGGATTCGGCGTTGTATGCGGACATCCACCAGAACTGGTCGCGACGGCTGGAACAGGCGGTGGACAGCCTGCCGCGGTTCCCCTGGGAAACCGTCCTGTAGAGCCGAGCCCATGCTCGGCTGTCGAGGTCAATGCGAACAGCAGCCGAGCATAGGCTCGGCTCTACAGAACCTCAGCGGCATCAACCCAGCGCTTCAGCCACCGCGCGGAACACCTGCTGCATCTGCAGCGGCTTGTGAAGCAGATGCACCTCCACGCCGTCCGGGAACGCATCGGCCGCGACCGGCAATGCCGGTTCCTCCAGCACCAGCGCCGGGCCGCGATAGCCCAGTGTGGCCATCTCGCCCAGCAGCTGGCTGGCCGGCAGCAGCTTGGAACCGGCATCGGCGATCACCAGCGCGGGCATCGCCTCCTGCTGCATCCAACGCAGTGCCGCCGGGCCATCCGAGGCCAACTGCAACTGGTACCCCTGGCTGGACAGCGCATTGCCAAGCAGCGACAGGCGCGTTGCCTCGCCATCCACCACCAGGATCGACTGGCCGCTGCCCAGGGCCACCAGCTGTTCGATCGGCTCGCTGCTATCGATGGCTTCGTGCATCGGCAGTCGCAGTTCGAAGCAGGTGCCCTGCCCCGGCTGGCTGCTGACATGAATGCTGCCGCCGGCACCTTCGACGATGCGCTTGCAGGAAATCAACCCCAGCCCGGTGCCGTCGGCCTTGGTGGTGAAGAACGGATTGAACAGGTGCGACAAGGTGTCCGCATCCATGCCGATGCCTTCGTCGGCCACCCGGATATGCATCCAGTCCACCCCATCACGCTGACCGGCATGGCTGGCGGTGAGGCTCAGGCGACCACCGTTGGGCATCGCCTGGATCGCGTTGAGCGCCAGGTTCAGCATCACCTGCTGCAATTCGGTGTAGTTGGCATCGACCACCAGGCCTTCGTCCCGCACCTGCAGTTCCAGGCGCACGGCGTCGGGCACGTTGCTGCGCAACAGCAGTGCCACCGCATCGAACAGGCCATCGATCTCGATGCGCTCGCTCGGCTTGCGCGAACCGCGCACGAACGACAGCATCGATTCGGCCATCTCATGGCCACGCCGGCCGCACTCGGCGATGACATCGGCCAGATGGTGCAGCTGCGGATCGTCGGTACGCGCCTTCAGCAGGTCGGGCATGATCAGCAACGGCTGCAGGATATTGCGCAGGTCGTGGCTGAGGCCGGCGGCGAGCAGCGACAGGCTTTCCAGGCGCTGTGCACGCATCAGCTCGGTTTCCACCCGGGCGCGTTCGATCGCACTGCGTGCATCACGGATCGCACGTGCCACCGCCGACGGCAGGCGCGCTGGCTGGTGCTTGATGATGTAATCGTTGGCGCCCTTCTGCAGCGCCGCCACCGCGTTCTCCTCACCCATGGTGCCGGAGACGAAGATGAAGGGCACCTCAGGCGAAGTCTCGCGCACGATACGCAGCGCTTCGTCACCGGAGAACCCGGGCATGCTCAGGTCGGACAGCACGATGTCCGGCTGGAACGCAGCCAGCGCCTGGCGCAGTTCCGCCTCGCTCTCGACACGCTCGAAGCGGGCTTCCAGGCCCGCATCGAGCATCTGTTCGGACATCAGCTCGGCATCTTCCGGTGAGTCCTCCACCAGCAGGATGCGCAGCGCCCCCAGGGCGGGACCGGTCAGGGGCATGGGATCACTCGAGTTCCGGTGCCTGGTTGATCAACGCCCAGAACTTGCCCAGGGTCTGTACCGCGCCGAAGAACTGGTCCACGTCCACCGGCTTGACCACGTAGGCGTTCACGCCCATGTCCCAGCTGCGGGCCAGGTCGCTTTCCTCGCGCGAGGACGACAGGATCACCACCGGCAGGCGCTTGAGCTCTTCGTGCTCGCGGATCTGCCGCAGCACTTCCAGACCATCCATGCGCGGCATCTTGATGTCCAGCAGCAGCACCGCCGGCAGGCCTTCCTCGCGGTTGGCGAAGGCACCGCGGCGCAACAGGTAGTCCATCACTTCCACGCCATCCTCGACGTGCACGATGGGGTTGGCCAGACGCGCCTCTTCCAGGGCGTCGATCGCCATTTCGGCGTCAGCCGGGCTGTCTTCGGCGAGAAGAATGGTGCGCAGAGTGGTCATGCAGAAGGCCCTTGTTTGTCCGCATCGATCGCGGGAGGCAGGTAGAAGTGGAAGGTGGCGCCGACGTCCGGTTCGGCCTCGGCCCATATACGGCCGCCATGACGGGTGAGCACGCGGCGCACGCTGGCCAGGCCGATGCCGGTACCCGGGTAATCGCTGGCCTTGTGCAGGCGCTGGAAGACACCAAACAGCTTGCCGGCATAAGCCATGTCAAAGCCTGCACCATTGTCGCTGACCGTGAACTGATGACCACCGTCAGGCTGCGGCTGGTAGTCCACGCGGATCTTCGCCGGTTCGCGGTTGCCCGAGTACTTCACCGCGTTGCCGAGCAGGTTCAGCCAGACCTGACGGATCATGTTCTCATCGCCCACCACGATCGGCAGCGGCGCGATGCTCCACTCCACGTGGTGCGCTTGGTCGCTGTTCCCGGCCTCCGCCTGCAGGTTGGCATCGAGCATGGCGCGGGTATCGGCCACCAGCGACTGCATGTCCACCGCCTGCTGGCGCATTGCCGCGCGGCCCAGCCGCGAATAGACCAGCAGGTCGTCGATCAAGGCCGCCATGCGCCGCGCCGAACTGGAGATTACCTCCAGGTAATGGCGGCTCTTGTCGTCGGCGGCATCGCCGAGATGGCGCGACAGCTTGTCGGAGAATCCGGCCACGTGGCGCAGCGGCGCACGCAGATCGTGCGAGACCGAATAGCTGAAGGCTTCCAGCTCCCTGTTGACCTCGGACACCTGCGCAACCTTGCCTTCCAGCTGGCGGTTCAGTTCCTCCACACGCAACTGCACGGCACGCTGCACGGTGACGTCGCTGACCGTGAGCAACACCACTTCGTCGTCGGTGTCCGGCAGCGGCATGCGCCGCGCGTTGAGCAGCATGTAGCGCACCATGCCATCGGCGGCTCGCTGTTCATGCTCGAAGTCCCACAGTTCGCGGCCGCGCAACAGCACATCGGACAGTCGCTGGCGCACTACCGGATCTTTCCACGCGCCGTCGCCGACGGTGTCCAGCAACAGGCCATCAGCGCGTTCATCCTGCAGCCCATACAGCTCAGCGAAGGCCGGGTTATGCAGTTGTACGCGCAGATCGCGGTCGAGCAGCACGATCGGTTCACGCACGGTCTGCAGCACCGAGGCAGCACGTGCCGCCGAGCGCAGCGATTGCCGCTCGGCATGCAGGCGGCGCCCGATCTGCCGCTGCAGCAGCCACAGCACCAGACCGAGCAGCGACAACTGCACGACCAGCGAGCTCCACGACACCAGCTCGGTCTGCTTGCGCTGGCGTGCAGCCTGTTCGGCACGCAGCGCCAGCAGCTTCTGCTCGCTCGCCTGAAGTTCTTCCACCAGTCCGCGGATCGGGTAGCGCGTACTCAGGTCCTGCACCAACGCGCGCTGGTCGCTGTTCGGCTCGGACCTGGCCAGTTCGCGCGCCAGTGCCAGGCGCCCTTCCAGCATGGATTCGATGCGCCCGATGCGGATCAGCTGGTCAGGGTTGTCGCGGGTCAGCCGGCCCAGCTCGGCCAGTCGCCCGGGAATCTCGTTGGCCTTGGCCATGCGTACGCGCAGGCCCGGCGCGTCGACGCCCTTGGACAGGGTGAGTGCAGCCGATTCGACATCGCGGACATCGGCCTGCAGTTGCTGAAGGGCCACGCCGACGGCCTGGGTATGGTTGACCCAGGCCATTGCCTGCTCGTTGTCCTGCTGCAGTTTGCGCAGGGTCAACCACGGCACCACGATGATCGCGGCGGCCGCCAGCGCCAGGGCCGGCAACCGCCAGCGGTCCCAGATGTCGTCACTGAAAACCAGCGCCATGGTTCCTCGTCAGCCGAGCCGCGAATCGTAGATCGGGACGGACCCGACAGCGGCGGAACCGGCAATATAGCGCAGGCGGTCACACTGGCGGGCGTTCTGGCCCGGCAGGCTGAACGGGTTGGCAATCACACCTGTAGAGCCGAGCCCACGCTCGGCTGGGACCCAAAGGCAGCCGAGCATGGGCTCGGCTCTACATGGCAGCGGGCGCCCCGCTTGGGGCGCCCACCGCGGTCAGCGCTTGGCGGCAGCGCTGACCTTCAGTGCAGCAGCATCAACGCGGGTCACGCCCTTGATGCCCTTGGCGGTGGTGACCGCCTTGTCTTTTTCGGCCTGGGTCGCCACGGCGCCACTGAGGCTGACCACGCCATTCACCGTTTCGACCTTGATTTCAGTGCCGGGGACATTGCTGCTGGCGAGCAGATCAGCCTTCACCTTGGTGGTGATCCAGCTGTCAGTCACCGGCTCATTGGAATCATGGCGATCGGCATGGGTCGCCGGATGCGTACTGGTGGGCGGGCTCTTTGCGGCCGGGTCCTTGGCGAATGCGGCCGAGGAGGACAGCGCCAGGCCCAGCGTCAGGGCGGAGGCAATCAACGTGCGGGTGGTATGGCTCATCGTGTCGTACTCCTTCGGGATGTGCTGCCAGTCTGGACAAGCACACGTGGAGCAGGCGTAGCGCTGCGGTCATGCTGCCGTGAATCGAGCCGTTTCCAACGGCAACGGTTCAGTTTGGGGTTGCCGCCGCCGGTCGTTTACCCTGCCCTTCCCCACCGCCGGAGCTCTGCCATGCGCGCCGACCTGCAACTGGCCCTGATCGGTTACGGCCTTGCCGGCCGAGTCTTCCATGCGCCATTGATCCAGCACACGCCGGGCCTGGCGCTACACAGCATCGTCAGTTCGCAGCGCGACACGCTGCTGCGCGCGTTCAGCGACGTGCACGTGCGCGCCACGCCGCAGGAGGTGTTCAACGACCCCGCAGTGGACGCGGTGGTGATCGCCACACCCAATGAACAACACGCGCCGCTGGCGATCGCAGCTCTGGCGGCGGGCAAGCATGTGCTGATCGACAAGCCGTTCGCACTGGACGTGGCCGAAGCTGAAACGGTACTGGCTGCAGCACGAGAGGCGGGTCGCATCGCCACTGTGTTCCAGAACCGGCGCTTCGATGCGGATTTTCTCACGCTGCAGGCACTGCTGGCCGAAGGTGTACTGGGTGAGGTAGCCGAATGCCACGCGCACTTTGATCGTTACCGGCCGCAGGTGCGTGACCGTTGGCGCGAGCAGGACGGCCCCGGCAGTGGCCTGTGGTACGACCTTGGCCCGCATCTGCTGGACCAGATGCTGGTGCTGTTCGGCTGGCCCGAGGCGATCGACGCGGATCTGGCCGTGCAGCGCGAAGGCGGTGCAGGCATCGACTACTTCCACGCCGTGCTGCACTACCCACGACATCGCGCCATCGTGCATTCCGGTTCACTGGTGGCGGCGCAGACGCCACACTTCAGCGTGCATGGCAGCCAGGCCAGCTGGATCAAGCATGGCCTGGACGTGCAGGAGGCACAACTGCGCCGCGGTGTAGCGCCGGGGGCACCGGGCTGGGGTATCGACCCGCGGCATGGTGAACTGGTGCGCTGCGATGCCGAAGACAACGTGCAGCGCACGACGGTCGACAATCTGCCCGGCGACTATCGATGGCTGTATGCGCAGTTCGCGGCGGCCATGCATGGCGACGGCGAAGCCACGGTCAGCCCGGTGCAGGCACTGCAGCTGATGCGGCTGCTGCAGGCAGGCATGGACAGTGCACGCGAGGGGCGGCGAATCGCGTTGGGGTGATCGGCAGGGCTGCGCCCTGCACCCGCAGAAGCGGTAGTGCCGGCCGCTGGCCGGCAACCTCAACAGCAACAGCAAGAGCAAGAGCCGGCTATCCGTGAGATGGCAGGGTGGGTCCGGTTGCGGGGGACGCCATAACCCCATCCTTGAAGTGCCCCCCGCAACCGGACCCACCCCGCCTTCGACGGATTGCTGCAATCTGTCGAAATCGCATGACCTGCTCCTGGTGGGTGTCGACCTTGGTCGACACGTAGATCCACGCCATGCGTGGATCTACACCAATCGCTTCCTATGACTTCTTGATCGCGTGCCCGCCGAACTCGTTGCGCATCGCCGACAACAGGCGGTCGGTGAACGAATTGGATTCGCGCGAACGCAGGCGCTCCAGCAGCGAAAGGGTGATCACCGGTGCCGGTACATCCAGTGCGATCGCTTCGGCTACCGTCCAGCGCCCTTCGCCGGAATCCTCCACATACGGCGCGATGCCATCCAGCGACGGATTGCGCTTGAGGGCTTCGGTGCTCAGGTCCAGCAGCCAGGAACGTACCACGCTGCCGTGGCGCCACACCTCGGCCACCTGCGCCAGGTCAAGCTCCATCTCCTGCTTGCGCTCCATCAGCGCGAAGCCTTCGGCATAGGCCTGCATCATTCCGTACTCGATGCCGTTGTGGACCATCTTGGTGAAGTGGCCGGCGCCAGACGGTCCGACACGTGCCCAGCCGCGATCTTCGGCCGGTGCCAGCGTGCGCAGCAGCGGTGCGATCTGCTCCACCACCGACGCTTCGCCACCGACCATCAGGCTGTAGCCTTCCTGCAGGCCCCACACGCCACCGCTGGTGCCGCAGTCGACATAGCCCAGATCGTCCTCGGCCAGCGCCTTGGCGCGGCGGATCGAGTCCTGGTAGTTGGAGTTGCCGCCGTCGATGACGATGTCACCTTCGGCCAGGTGCGGGGTCAGCAGGCCCAGGGTCTGGTCGACGGTTTCGCCGGCCGGCACCATCAGCCACACCACGCGCGGTACCGGCAGCGCGGCAACCGCGGCGGCCAGCGAATCAACCACTTCCAGGCCGGCCTCGGCGGCGCGCTGGCGGGCGCCCTCGCCCGGGTCGTAGCCGACCACGCGGTGGCCGCCGCGATGCAGGCGTTGGGCCATGTTGGCGCCCATGCGGCCGAGGCCGATCATTGCAATATCCATTGTTTCACCTTCAGTTGGGGTCTAGGGTCAGGCTGCCTGGCCTGCCGGTAGCCGCGCAGTGGCGCAGCTGCGCCTCGCGCCAACGCCGGTAGAGCGTGGTATGCAGATTGTGCACCGCCAGGTCGATCGAAAACGGCGTTCGCGGGTTGCGATCGAGCAGGCGGGCGATGTGGTAGCCGATGGGACGTATACCGCGTGGATGCACATAGATCACGAACTGCTGGTAGAACGGATCGTCCAGCAGCTGGTCCATGCGTGCCAGCGTGTCGTGGTAGCGCGGTTCCAGCCGTGCACGAAGGTTGGGATCGCGCTCGAACAGCAGGCGCTCGAAGTAGCGCTGGCCGATGCGCGGGATACCCTGCGCGAGTTTCCAGAGTTCGACATTGCGCTGGTCGTACCAGGCCAGTCCGCCATGCGCAGCCAGTGCCTGCGCGGCGCCCTCGCCCACCTCGACCACGACGAAGTTCTCGGCCTGGTTGCTCAGGTCATCCAGCGTGCCCTTGTCGTACACGTGCTCGATGAAACCGGGCACACCGACGAAGGCCTGCCGTCCCATCGCCGAGGTGCGCACCGCCTTGCCATCGGCGAAGAAATCACCCGCGTGGGCTCCGAGCAGGATGCTGTCGGTCTCGTGCAGGGCGAGGAAAGTGCCGATCGACAGTTCATCCGCTGCGAACTCCGTATCGAACGCGGCATCACCATAAAGCTCTCGTTGCGTGGCCAGCTGCGCGACCTGGCGGCCGACCCCGCATTCGGCACGCACTGCACCGCTGTAGAACGCCTCCAGTGCATGACTGTTGCCCGCGCTCGGCACGAAGCCACGACCGAAACTGCGTGTGCGCTGCCAGCCTTGCGCGCGTGGGCCCTGCAGGCCGAAGCCGATCCAGCCCAGCTGCGGGCCGGAGAAGCGGAAGGTGGGGTTGTCCTGCAGTGCGGTCGCGGCACGTTGCGTGGCGGCGCCCACCTGGAAGGCATAGGCGCAGACCGTGGCCGGATCGTCCAGCAGCTGCTGCAGCCACACATGGCGGGCGGCAGCCGGCATTTCCGCCGGCCATTGCACGCGCAGATCACCCGCCGCCTGTGCCTCCTGCAGCGACGCGCGCGTGCACACCGGACCACCGCGCACCTGCGGTGCCCTGATCGCGCGTGTTTCGAAGTGCCACCCCAGGCGCTGCAACAGGCCCTGCGTGCAGTCCAGCGGCGCGGCGGCCGCGCCAAGCGCGGGCAGCAGCAGGGCCACGCCCATCCATCTGCCGCGCACGATCAACCCTGGTCCGTGCTGGCCGGTGGGGGTTCGGGAGTTGCAGCGGCGGGAGGCGCGGGCGTGCCGGTGTCCGATGGCAGGTACTGCTGCAGGCGCTGGAAGAAGCGTCGATAGAACTCGGCATCGGTAACCGTGCTGCTGGCCACCTTCACCAGCGAGTCGTCGTTGCTGCCGAACGGCAGCGATACCGACCCCAACGCGCCGACACCGACACTGGCCGAGGTCGGGCTCTTCTTCAGCGCATAGCGATCCTGCACCGCGCTGACGAACACCAGCGTCTGGCTGCCGCGCGGCGCACAGGAAATGCGCAGCACCAGTTGCTCATGGTCGTCATCGCGCGGCTGGAAATTCTTGTTGCCCTCCACCTGTGCCGCATCGGAACGCGCAATGGCATAGCCCTGGCTGAGCAGGGTGCGGCGTGCCGCTTCACATGCATCTCCCGGGCGACCATCGACGGTGCGCGAGAAGGTGTCGCCGGAGTCGAAGGACTCACGCAGCAGGGTGCTGTCGGCGGCGCGGCCACCACAGGCCGACAGGATCAGGGCGCTGCCAAACGCCACAACGGCACTGGAAAGACGGGAGGCCCGCATGGGTACTCCTGCGAGGACGGTACCGCCAAGGGTAGTCCTGCGGCCGTGTGCGGCGGGTCGAAACCGGCATGACCGGGCCACCCCGTTGCTGCCTGTTCATGCACGAAAAAAGGGACGGAGGGAATTAAGTCGTTTGTGCCACAAACGACTTAATTCCCTCCGTCCCCTTTTCAAGCAGAAGGGCCGGCAATGCCGGCCCTTCGGACTTCACATGCAGCTACCGGTCAGTCAGCCCAGCGGCCGGCACCGGTGGACTGCGGCAGCACCTGCGCAGACAGCGGGCGGTCGTTGACCAGCAGGTTCACCGCGTCGGCCAGGATCGAGGCCGATTCGCGCAGCAGCGGGTCCGGACGCTTTTCAGCGGCCTTCTCGCGGGCGGCGTCCTTTACGATGTCACGCTCGTTGCCGGTCAGGCCATCATCGCTGCTGTCATCGGCCAGCGGATCCAGGGCCAGGCCCAACTCCTTGCGCATCACCTGGCGCTCCTTGCGCTGCGCGTCCTGGCGCTCACGCTCGGCGCGACGGGTCGCCTCGTTGAGCGAAATGTACTTCTTCGCCGCTTCGGTGCGGAACTGCTGCACGTCTTCATTCCACCACTGGAACTCCTTGTCGGTGGCAATGCGGGTGTCATGGCGGGTTTCCAGCTTCGGCAGCAGCGGTGCGAAGTTGCCGTACTGGGTGTGCGGCACGGCAGCAATGCGGGTCCACGGAAGCGCATTGTCGTAGGTGCTTTCACCGAATTCGGTGGCGTCGACGCTGGCCGGGAAAGCCAGGTCCGGCACTACGCCCTTGTGCTGGGTGCTGCTGCCGCTGATACGGAAGAACTGGGCAATGGTCAGCTTGACCTGACCGAAGCGCTGGGTCTCACCACTCGGCCAGCGATCGAGGTCGACGATGTTCTGCACGGTGCCCTTGCCGAAGCTGGTCTCACCGATCACCAGGCCACGGCCATAATCCTGGATGGCACCGGCGAAGATCTCCGAGGCCGAGGCAGAACCGCGGTTGATCAGGACCGCCAGCGGGCCATCCCACGCCACGCCCTGGTTGCGGTCGCTGTTGACGGTGACGCGGCCACCGGACTCACGCACCTGCACCACCGGGCCCTGCTCGATGAACAGGCCGGTCAGTTCAATGGCTTCATCCAGCGAACCACCGCCGTTATTGCGCAGATCCAGCACCACGCCATCCAGCTTGTCGTTCTTGAAGCCGGCCAGCAGCTTGGCCACGTCGCGGGTCGCCGAGGCGTAGTCGGCGGCATTGCGGCGACGGCCTTCGAAGTCCTGGTAGAAGGTCGGCAGCTTGATCACGCCGATCCTGCGCGCCGGCTCGCCATTGGCGGCCGGGATGGTCATGGTTTCACCCTTGGCGGCCTGTTCGGCCAGGCGCACCTTCTGCCGGGTCAGTACCAGGGTGTGGTGCTTGCCATCGGCGCCCTCGGCGGCCGGGATGAATTCCAGCTTGACCTGGGTGTCCTTGGCACCACGGATCTTGGCCACGACATCGTCGATGCGCCAGCCGATCACATCCTCGACCTGGCCGGACTTGCCCTGGCCCACGCCAACGATGCGGTCGCCAGGCTTCAGCGTGCCGTCCACCGCGGCCGGGCCGCCGGCGATGATCTCGCGGATCACCACCACATCATCCTGGCGCTGCAGCTGTGCACCAATGCCTTCCAAAGACAGCGACATCGCCTGGTTGAAGTTCTCGGCGGTGCGCGGGGTGAAGTAGTCGGTGTGCGGATCAACCGCGCTGGTGTACGAATTCATGAAGAACTGGAAGACGTCTTCGCCCTTCAGTTCGTTGACCGATTTTTCCAGCGTCGCGTAGCGCTTGTCCAGCGTCTTGCGGATGTCATCCGGCTTCTTGCCGGCCAGCTTCAGGCGCAGCCAGTCGTTCTTCACCGACTTGCGCCACAGCTCATCCAGCTCGGCGCTGCTGGCCGCCCACGGCACCTTCTTGCGGTCGTATTCGAAACGCTCGTCGGTGGTGAAGTCCGGCTCCTGCTTGAGCAGCTTGCGCGCATAGGCCACGCGCTCGCCAACGCGCTGCTTGTAGACGGCAAACACCTGGAACGACGGTTCCAGCTCGCCGCCGCGGATGGCCGAAGCAATGTTGGCCTCGAACGGGGCAAAGCGCGCCACGTCGGCCTGGGTGAAGTACTGCTTGCCGCCGTCCAGCGTTTCCAGATAGCGCTTGAACACGTCCTTGGAGGTGGCCTCGTCCAGTGCGCGCGGGCGGTAGGCGTAGCGGCTGTCGGACAGCAGGCCGTAGACCAGCTTGGAGGTGGTCACCTGATCGGCGGTGGCCGCAGCGGGCAATGCGGGCGAGTCGGCCTTGGCCGCCAGCGCCAGCGGCGCGACCAGCGCCAGGGCCATCAGGAATGCGGGGGCTTTGAATTTCATTGACGTGCTCGAAGGCGCCTTGCCAAGGGGGAGACTGCAGGGTGTTCAGACATCCCGACAGTGCCGAAAGTTGCCGGGTTTGTCACCCGGCCGCGCTCGGTGGAAAACCAGCCTAGCGGGGCCGGTGTAGCAAATTGTGAATGCATGTAGAGCCGAGCCCATGCTCGGCTGGCCGGCAGCAAGCAGCCGAGCATGGGCTCGGCTCTACGGCAGGCAGAGGTGTGCGAACCAAGGTTCGCACCCACGGGAAACAATCCCCCCACCGGCACGGTGTCAGGAAACGCCGGCGCCCTTGGCCTGTACGTCGGCGTGGTACGACGAGCGCACCATCGGGCCGGAGGCCACGTGGCTGAAGCCCAGCTCGTAGCCGTAGTCTTCCAGCGCCTTGTAGTCTTCCGGGGTCCAGTACTTCAACACCGGGTGGTGGTGCGCGGTCGGCTGCAGGTACTGGCCGATGGTGATCATGTCCACGTCGTGCGCGCGCAGGTCGCGCATGGTGGCCTTGATCTGTTCGAACTCTTCACCCAGGCCCAGCATGATGCCGCTCTTGGTCGGCACCTCCGGGTGCTGCGCCTTGAAGTTCTTCAGCAGGTTCAGCGACCACTGGTAGTCCGCACCCGGGCGCACGTTCCGGTACAGGTCCGGCACGGTCTCGATGTTGTGGTTGAACACATCCGGCGGGTTCTGCGCCAGGATCTCCAGCGCGCGCTCCATGCGGCCCTTGCCACGGAAGTCCGGGGTCAGCACTTCGATGCGGGTGCCCGGCGATTTCTCGCGGATGGCGGTGATGCAGTCGACGAAGTGCTGGGCACCACCGTCGCGCAGGTCATCGCGGTCGACGCTGGTCACCACCACGTACTTCAGGCCCATGTCGGCCACGGTCTGGCCCAGGCTGGCCGGTTCGTTGGCATCCGGCGGCTTCGGGCGTCCGTGGGCCACGTCGCAGAACGAGCAGCGCCGGGTGCAGACCTCACCGAGGATCATGAAGGTGGCGGTGCCATGGCCGAAGCACTCGTGGATGTTCGGGCAGCTGGCTTCCTCGCACACGGTCACCAGGCGGTTTTCGCGCAGCTTGGCCTT
The DNA here is from genome assembly GCF_013464485.1 of Stenotrophomonas maltophilia. GTDB lineage: Bacteria > Pseudomonadota > Gammaproteobacteria > Xanthomonadales > Xanthomonadaceae > Stenotrophomonas > Stenotrophomonas maltophilia_AW. The sequence continues at coordinate 28,543 of NZ_RAUX01000051.1, read as the reverse complement.
CAGGTTCTGCACGGCATTGCCCGAAGGAATGCGCACGCGGATCCAGGACGGCTTGCGCAGCACCGGCGCATCGGCGAACTGCACCGGCGACCGGTTGATCTTGTCACCGCCCAGCTGCTTGACCCCGGCCTGCAACGGCGCGGCGGACGGAGAGTCGCCCTGCACGATCTGCAGGGGAATGGAACGGGCGGTGGTTTCAGTCATGGCAGTTCCGGGGGGCGGTCAGGCGGCCGCAGAAAGATCGGGCAGTTCCGGCGTGTGCTGCAGCAGCAGGCCGAACTGGCGGGCCAGGTGGTCCAGCAGCACCGGCTTGACGGCATCCATCCCGGATGGGCCGCCCAAGTCTACCACCGAGGTCACCTGCAACCCCTGGTAGCCACAGGGATTGATGCGGTGGAAGGGTTCAAGGTCCATGGCCACATTGAAGGCCAGGCCGTGGAAGGTGCAGCCGCGGCGCACGCGGATGCCGAGTGCGGCGATCTTGGCGCCCCCCACGTAGACGCCCGGGGCGCCCTCGCGGCGTTCGGCACCGATGTTCCACTCGGCCAGGGTGTCGATGATGGCCTGCTCGATGCGGCACACGTAGTCACGCACACCGATGCCCAGCCGCGGCAGGCGCAGCAGCGGATAGACCACGATCTGGCCAGGGCCGTGATAGGTCACCTGGCCACCCCGGTCCACGTGCAGCACCGGAATGTCACCCGGCGCCAGCACGTGCTCGTCCTTGCCTGCCTGGCCGAGGGTGAACACGGGGTCGTGCTCGACCACCCACAGTTCATCTGCGTCCTCGTCGGTACGCTGGTCGGTGAAACGCTGCATGGCGCGCCACACCGGCTCATAGGCCTGGCGCCCCAGGTCACGGACCACGGCCGGGCGCGGCGCGCGCTCTTCCGGAGCGGCGTCGACCGGGCAGCTGTCGGCTACAGCGTCCACTTCACTTCCGGGTGGTCGCGCAGCGCCTGGTGGGCCAGGTCGTACTGTTCGCGGCTCTCGGCCTTGAACACGATGCGGACGGACACGTACTTGCCGTTGGACGAATGCTTCCAGCTGATGCGTTCATTGACGACATCGATGCCGGCGGCCAGCAGCAGGCGGGGGAGCTCATGTTCCAGGCCGCGGTTGGCCGGGCCCATGGCGCTGAGCTCGAACTGGCCGGGGAACTGGAAGCCGTGGTCGGGGTTGTCGGACTTGATTTCCATGCACCCATTATCGGGCCGCAGGGCAACAAACCCAAGAGTATTCATCAAAGTCAAAAGGCGCACGGGTGAGTCGCTGCGTTGCAGCTGAACGGGCGTTCAGCATTGGTCATGGCCCGAGCCAGCGTCCCAGCGTCGCGCAGGGTTGTCTTCACGAGACAATGTCGTTTTCGGAACAGACAAGTGATCCGAACGCGCTCGTTCCATCACGCCCGCGCGAGTACCGTGTCGCGGCATATAACGACAGACAGAAAAAGACCGTCCCCCATGAGCTCCCCTTCCCAACGTCGCCTCGCGGCCCTCGGGCTGTCCGGCCTGCTCGCCGCTGCCCTTCCCCTTGCCGCCCAGGCCGCCGAACAATGTGGCCCGGACGCGATGCGCGACCACCCGCCCCAGGTCAATTTCCGCGTCGACAACGACCTGTTCGGCGGCCGCCACCAGGACCAGGGCTATACCAACGGTGCGCTGCTGACCCTGGTCTCACCCAATCTGGTCGATTACACCGACGACCCCTGCCTGCCGCGCATGGCGCGCTGGGTGAACCAGTATCTGGAAGGGCTGCATCCGGGCAAGTTCGAACAGCAGAACATGATCTTCAGCATCGGCCAGGGCATCTTCACCCCGACCGATTTCAGCCGCAGGGACCTGATCGAGGACGACCGCCCTTACGCCGGCGTACTGATCGCAAACTTCGGATTCAATGCGCGCAGCGGCGACCGCCTGCAGACCACCCAGCTGACGGTGGGCGTGGTGGGCCCGTGGGCACAGGGCAAGCAGGTGCAGAATGCCGTGCACGAAGTGCTGGGCGACGAGAAATTCAAGGGTTGGGACAACCAGCTGCACAACGAGCCGCTGTTCATGCTGACCCATGAGCGCATGCGTCGCTGGCCGGGCGATGCCAGCATCAATGCCGACGGCTGGGGTTGGGACGCGATCAGCCACTATGGCGGGTCGATCGGCAACCTGGAAACCAAGGCCAACCTCGGCGGTGAAGTGCGCTTCGGCTGGAAGCTGCCGGACGACTTCGGCAGCACGCCGCTGCGCCCGGCCGGTGAGAACACTGCGCCGACCCGCAGCAGCCGTCCCAATGGCTGGTCCTGGCATCTGTTCGCGACCTCGGACGCGGCCTGGGTGATCCGCGACATCACGCTGGACGGCAACACGTTCCGCAACAGTCACAGCGTGGACAAGCGCCATGTGGTGGCCTACGGCGGTTACGGCGTTGCCGTGATGTACGGCCGCTGGAAGTTCGCTGCCGCGCGCTACCACAGCACGCGCGAGTTCAATGGCCAGCGCGAGGCGCCAGTGTTCGGCAGCTTCACCATCAGCCGCTCGCTGTAAGCGGGGCACTGATGGTGAAACGGGTAGCTGCCGACCGTTGGTCGGCACACCGGTTTGCACCACTCACAGTACGGGACACCCATCCCGTCGGGAGGGTTCCGTCGGGAATGACCCGACGGCATTGCCCAGGCAGAGACCGGAATGCTCGGTCTCGGGGTGAGATGGCCATGGACAGTGCCGGCCGATCATGGGCCTGCCAATGAAGCGGGCTGAAAGTACAACTTCTCTCATGGTGCAACCGCTGGCACCACGCTATCTCTGCCTGCACCCCCGAGCAGAGAACCTGTCATGTACAACCAGCCATATGCTTTCCGCGCGGCCATCTGCATGGCGATTGCCGCGTGCATTGCGACATCGGCCCGTGCGCAGTCCGGTGATCTGGTTGAACGTTGGATGGACACCTCGCAGGAAGAGGTCCTCACCTACTGGACCAATGAAAAACTCGCCGCTGTTCCTGACAAGGGAGACGTTCCCACCAAGCCGCCGGGGCAGGATCCCCTGCAGACCGACGGCGACCCGTGGTGGGGTACGGGTCCACACCCAGCAGGTGTTGGACGGCTTTTCCTGGTCCGCCCGGATGGCAAAGACGCCTCATGCACAGCCACCGTGGTCGACAGCCCAGGTGGCGACGTCCTTTTGACAGCGTTGCATTGCCTTGCGCTGCTGGACGAGCTCGGTGCCGTCCACTGGAGCAGCCACTTGCTGTACGTACCGCTTTTCCAGAATGGCACCGCGCCGTTGGGAAAGTATCCGATACGGCGAATCGTCACACCGCAGGCCTCGATTTCCGGCGTGCTCGACACCGGTTTCCTGCAGACCCACGCCGACGCATCCGGCCAAGGACCTGCACACCGTACTGGCAGCCAGGCCATCCGTTTCGATCAGCGACCGGCAGTCGGTCCGCGCGTCAGCTTCGGCTACCCCGTTTCGGCCAACGGCATCGGCCTCATCCCGCCAACACCTTGGTACGAATTCGGCAATCCCGAATACACCGGCCAGCAACTGGCCTATTGCGCCACTGCACGCGTTGAATTGTCAGGCTGCCGACCGTTCGGTTCGGACAGGATTCTTCAGTGGGGCCTTGCGTGCGTGCAAGGACCCGGTTCCAGCGGGGGCCCGGTGCTGGAAGACTTCGATTTCGACAGCGGCCGTGGGATCGTTGTAGGGGTAAACAGCATGGGCGTGGTCAACGACGGCCGCGCACACCTTTGCTCTGCCGAGACCGAGTCGCTGGCCGAACGTGCCTACCGGTACATCCAGCAGCAGACACCCTGAAGCAACAATATTCTCCATTCGACCCCGCACAGCGATTGCAATAAAGAAAAGGCCGGCATTCGCCGGCCTTCTGCTTCACCACGCCGGGGCGTGGATCATTCCGATTCCCACCACATCCAGAAGCTGTCCCACAGGCGCTTGAAGAAGCCGGCCTGCTCGACCGCAGCCACCGCCACCAGCGGTGCTTCCGCAACGACCTTGCCATCCAGGGTCACCTTCACGGTGCCGATCTGCTGGCCGGCGGTGAACGGCGCTTCCAGCGTCTTGGGCACGTCGATGCTCGGCTTCAGGTCGTTGTAGCGGCCGCGCGGCACGCTCACCAGCATCGGCTGCGCAACGCCCAGCTGCACCTTGTCGGTGGTGCCCTTCCAGACCTTGTGCTCGGCCACGGCCTTGCCCGGCTCGTACAGGCGGTGGGTCTCGAAGAAGCGGAAGCCCCAGTTCAGCAGGGCCAGGCTGTCGTCGGCACGCTGCTTCTCAGACGCACCGCCCAGCACCACGGCGATCAGGCGCTGGTCACCACGCTGGGCCGAGCTCATCAGGCAGTAACCGGCCTCGGAGGTGTGGCCGGTCTTGATGCCGTCCACACTGCCATCGCGCCACAACAGCAGGTTGCGGTTGGGTTGCTTGATGTTGCCGACCTGGAATTCCTTGATCTTGTTGTACGCGTAGGTTTCCGGGTAGTCGCGCACCATCGCCCGGCCCAGCAGCGCCAGATCGTAGGCGGTGCTGTGGTGGCCTTCGGCGGTCAGGCCATGGGCGTTGACGAAGTGCGAATTCTTCATGCCGATCTTGGCGGCGTAGCTGTTCATCAGCGAGGCGAAGGCCTCTTCGCTGCCGGCCACGTGTTCGGCCAGGGCGATCGCGGCGTCGTTGCCGGACTGGATCGCCATGCCCTTTTCCATGTCTTCCAGACGTGCAGTCTGATTGACCGGGAAGCCGCTGTAGCTGCCGTCGGTGCCGGCGCCACCTTCGCGCCAGGCGCGCTCGCTCATCATCACCTGGTCATCCGCACGGACCTTGCCGTTCTTGACCTCGGCGGCGATCACGTAGGACGTCATCACCTTGGTGATGCTGGCCGGGGCCAGCTGCTCGTGGACGTTCTCGCCAGCCAGCACCTGGCCGGTGGCGTAGTCCATCAGCACCCAGGCCTTGGACACGCTCGGCGCCGGCGCCGGCGGAGTAGCAACGGTGGCCGGGGCAGCGGCGGCGGCAGGCGCCGGGGTGGCCGGAGTCGGCAGCGGCGTCTGGGCGGAAGCCAGGCCCACCACCAGGGTGGCGGCCAGGGCGGTGGCGGCGGAACGGAAATTCATTGGACAGCAGGCTCCAGGGGACGGCCGGGAATGGAGGGTGGAACGTAACGGCCATTGTAAGGCCGGGGGAGCATGGGCCGGCAGCACCGGCCCGGGTGGATCAATCCTTGACGATCTGTGGCGAACCCAGGCCGAGACCGGCGATGCGACCGGCAAGTTCCGCGGCGCTGGCATGGTCGCTGGCAGGAACGCGCAGGCGGAACAGGGTACGACCACCCGCGGCGATGTCGCTGATGGTCGCGCCAACGATGCCGGCGGCACTGAGCTGGCCCATCGCACGGTTGGCGTTGTCGCGGTTGGAGAAGCTGGCGACCTGCACCATCACCGCGCCAACCACCTGCTGCGACAGCGTGGGTGCCGCCGGTGCGGCGGATGCCGAACGCACCGGAGCGGATGCCACGGTACGTGGGGTAGTGCTGGCTGCGACGGCCAGGGCAGGCGCCGTGCTGCGCACCGCTGGCGCGCTCGGCGGCAGGCTGCTGACCGCCACGTCCGGCGCGGTGCTTGCCACGCCCTGGGTGGTGGCCGGCTGGCCGCGAGCCGGGGCGCGATCGGTCGGCAAGCGGTTGACCAGGCGATCGATGTCGCTGTCGATGGAAGCTCGAGGGGCCGGTACCGGGCGCGCACTGGCCACGGCGGTAGCGGCGGCAGCTTCAGCAGCGCGACGCTCGCGACGCGACGGCTTCTGCGCCATCAGGTTGCTCTCGCCCGGCTGCAGCGCGCGCACCTCGACGTTGCCGGTTCCGCGCTGGGTGATGCCCAGGCGCACGGCGGCGGCGTAGCTGAGATCGACCACGCGGCCATCGTGGAACGGGCCACGATCATTGACGCGCACGATCACCGACTCGCCGTTGTCCAGGTTGGTCACGCGGGCGAAGCTGGGCAGCGGCAGCGTCTTGTGCGCGGCGGTGAACTGGTACATGTCGTAGACCTCGCGGTTGGAGGTCAGGCGGCCATGGAACTTGGCGCCGTAGTACGACGCGGTGCCACGCTCGACGTAATTGCGCGTGTCGTCAAGCACCTTGTACGACTTGCCCAGCACCACATAGGGCGTCTTGTTGCCGATCGCCGAGCGTTCCTCGGCGGTCACTTCCGGCTCGGGAATGCAGGCCACGTTGGGAATGTAATCCGGCGTGCTGTCACGTACCCCTGGCTTGTACAGGCCACCGGCGGTGTAGTTGCCGCGCGTGTTGGGGTCTTCCTTTGCCGCCGCATACGGCGAGCCTTCCGGGCAGTGTGCCGGTCGCGAACCACGGCCCTGCACCAGCGTGCCACCAGGCTTGCCACCATGGCCGGCCGTGGCCGGCTTCTTCGGCGCGCTGCTGCAGGCCGCCAGCGCAAGGACGATCAAGCTCGGGACCAGCCATCTGATGTTCATGCCGGGGGCAGCTCCTGTCCGGCGATGGCCTGGGACAACTGGAACACGGCCATCGCGTACATCTTCGAGAGGTTGTAGCGGGTGATCGCGTAGTAGTTCTGGAAGCCCAGCCAGTACTGCTTCCCGGTGCTGCCTTCAAGCGTGATCGGAGTGGCGGTGGCGCCCGGCTGCACCGGCGCGCTGGGCTGGTAGCCGCGCTGTGCCAGGTCGGCCAGCGACCAGGTGGGCATCCATTCGGTAGGATTGAACGCCTCGCGGCCCGGCGCCAGCGTGGCCGGCACGGCCACCTGGCCACCGCGCACCCAGCCGCCCTTCTTCACGAAGTAGTTGGCGATGGACGAGAACACGTCGTCGTAGCTGTTGAACAGGTCGCGGCGCCCATCGCCGTTGCCGTCCACCGCATAATCGAGGTAACTGGACGGCATGAACTGGCCCATGCCCATCGCACCGGCATAACTGCCCTTGAGCGTGGTGATGTCCAGCTTTTCTTCGCGACCCAGCTCGAACAGCTTGGCCAGCTCATCGCGGAAGAACAGCTCGCGGCGCACTTCGCGTTCCAGCTTGGCTGGGTCGCCGCTGCGCGGGTAGTAGAACGCCAGCGTGTACAGCGCATCGAGCACGCGATGGCTGCCGGCATTCTTTCCGTAACTGGTTTCCACGCCGATGATCGCCACGATCACTTCGGCCGGCACGCCAGTGCGCTGCTGCACGCGATCCAGTTCGGCACGGTGTTTGGCCAGGAACGCGCGGCCGCCATCGATGCGTGCCTTGCTGATGAACATCGGCCGGTACTCGTTCCACGGCTTGACCCGTTCGGCCGGACGCGACATCGCAGCGATGATCGGCTGGCGCACCTGCGCCTGGTCGAGCACGCTGCTGATCTGCTCCGGCTTCAGGCCATAGCGCTTGGCGGTATCGGCAATGAAACGGGCCCGCGCGACCTCGAACGGCACCGGAGTGAGATCGACCGGCGGCGCGGTGGCCGCTGTGGCTTCAGGTGCGGCCTCGGCCGGGCCATGGGCCTTGGTGGCGGGCTGGCGCGGCGTACTGCTGGCCTGGGGCGAAGACGGTGGGGACTTCGGCTGGGTCGCGCAGGCGACCAGGCCGAGGGTGAGCATGCAGGCCAGAGTGCGTCGAATCATCGTCGCAGGTTAGCAGGTCATGGATGAATTAAAACCCCTAACACCATGAATCACAACGATTTGCCCGCGTTCAGCGGGAAATGTGAAGGCGTCGTGATCGTGCTTCCCCATTCAGATAGAGGTGGCCGGTTGCGTCCCCATCCCCGCAGACGCAACCGGCGACCGGATCCGGTCGATACCTGCGCGGCTGCCGCTCCCCAGTGGCAGTGCCCCGCGCTCCTTGTATCCGTTGGATCAGTACTGCTCCCGCCCGACGCCCCCTCGCGCTGCAACGATTGACGGCGCGCCGTGCCGAACGGGCCGCCATTGTGCAGGCCGATTACGACAAGTCCATTGATCAGGATCAACGCGGCGTAAAAGTGTGAGCTCTTTAACAATTTTTCTGGACTTTGGTCAGTTGCAATGCCCCCGCGCGTTGTTGTGAGAACGCTTCCACAACAGGCGTTGCGCAGAGTCATAAGGCCACGGGGGCCGGATACGAAGGCGGAGGCGGTAGAGTTGACTGTCAGTCGACTGCTCTCGCTTCCAGTCGACATGCTCTTGCTTCGGTGGTGAAAATCCCGCGCTGCACGCGAGAGTCGACTGACAGTCGACTCTACCTCCGGGCCCGCTATCCGCCATGCACGGGCCGGTGCCCCCGCACCGCCATCACCAACCCGATGCCGGCAAGCAACGACACCGCCGACGTGCCACCGTAGCTGATCAACGGCATCGGAATGCCCACCACTGGCATCAGGCCGGAAATCATTCCGCCGTTCACCAGCACGTAGACGAAGAACGCCAGCCCCAGGCTGCCGGCCAGCAACCGTGCGTGCGTGTCACGCGCGTGCACGGCAATCCACAGGCAGCGCCCGACCACGAACAGGTACAGCGCGAACACGGTGGCCACGCCGATCCAGCCAAACTCCTCGGCCAGCACCGAGAACGCAAAGTCCGTGGTGTACTCGGGCAGGAAGTCCAGCGTGGCCTGCGTGCCCTGCCCCCAGCCGCGTCCGTCCCAGCCGCCTGAACCAATCGCGATGCGCGACTGCAGGATGTTCCAGCCGGTGCCAAGTGGATCGGCCGCCGGGTCAAGGAAGGTCAGAACGCGATCCTTCTGGTACTGCCGCAGCAATCCGAACCATGCCAATGGCGCGGCCACTGCCAATCCAGCCGCACCTGTCGCCACCCAGCCCCAGTGCAACCCGGCCAGCAACAGGGCAAACACACCACTGGCCGTGACCAGCGTGGCGGTGCCGAGGTTGGGTTGCAGCAGGATCAGCACAGCGGGGACGCCGATCAGCACGACGGCGGTCAGTACAGTGCGCGGCGACGGTGGCAGCGGTTGCCGATGCAGATACCAGGCCATCATCAGCGGCAGGCTGAGCTTGAGCAGCTCGGACGGCTGCAGGTAGAACACGCCGAGATTGAGCCAGCGCTGCCCATACTTGCCGGTGCCGATCACATACACCGCCATCAGCGGCAGCATCGACAGCGCGTAGATCGCCGGCGTCCACGCGCGCAGGCGCAGCAGCGAGATGCGCGACAGCATCCACATCGCAGCCAGGCCCCCGGCGAAGCGCGCCCCCTGCCCGGCCACCGGGCCGGACACGCTGTGCAGCACGGCCAGGCCCGCGCCCATCAGGATCAACAGCGCGACGAGCAACGGCAGGTCTATCGTGCGTACTGCCTCACGGCAGCCGCCAAGCATTCGTTTCCAGTCCACACTGGCACGGTAGCAATGCGTGCTTGCGTGAAGCTGTCGGGGGCCGCTGCATTTGTCGCGTCGAGCCGTGCTTGGCTCGGGGCGCATGCACTGTACGAAGGGCAGCCGAGCATGGCTCGGCTCTGCAAAGAGCAGGAGCAGGAAGCGCGGCGGCTAGCCGTAGCCGCCGTGCACCGGGTTGTGGCTGCGCACGGCCATCACCAGGCCGAAGCCGGCCAGCAGCGATACCGCCGAGGTGCCACCGTAGCTGATCAGCGGCATCGGCACGCCCACCACCGGCAGCAGGCCGGAAATCATCCCGCCGTTGACCAGCACATACACGAAGAACGCCAGGCCGGTGGCACCGGCCAGCAGGCGCGAATAGGAATCGCGCGACTGACTGGCAATCCACAGGCAGCGCCCGATCACCACCAGGTACAGTGCCAGTACGGTGGCCACGCCGATCCAGCCGAACTCTTCGCTCAGCACCGAGAACGCAAAGTCGGTGGTCTGCTCGGGAATGAAGTTCAGGTGGGACTGCGAGCCCTCGCCCCACCCCTTGCCATCGAAGCCGCCGGAACCGATCGCGATCTTCGACTGGATGATGTTCCAGCCAGCACCCAGCGCGTCCATCTCCGGGTCCAGGAACATCATGATGCGATCCTTCTGGTACGGCCTCAGCAGCCAGAACCAGGCGACCGGGGCCACTGCGGCCACACCGCCCACGCCCAATCCAACCCACCACCATGGCAATCCCGCCAGCAGCAGCACGAACACGCCGCTGGCGGCAATCAACACACCGGTGCCGAAGTCCGGCTGCAGCATCACCAGGCCGGTCGGCACGCCGATGATGACCAGGGCCACGAGCACGGTATTGAAGCGCGGCGGCAACGGCATCTTGTGCAGGTACCAGGCCACCATCATCGGCAGGCTGACCTTCAGCAGCTCGGCCGGCTGCAGGTAGAAGAATTTCAGGTCCAACCACTGCCGCCCGTACTTGCCGGTGCCAAGCACGAACACCGCCAGCAACGGAATCATCGAGATCGCGTAGATCATCGGCGTGGCCGAGCGGATGCGCAGGATCGGCACCCGCGAGATGCCCCACAGCGCGGCCATGCCCACTGCGAAGCGTGCCCCCTGGGCCATCACCAGGCTGTCGCCACCGGCACTTTTCAGAGTCGCCAGGCCGATCACCATCAGCGCGCCCAGGGCCAGGCACAGTACCCAGTCCAGCGTGCTGAAGAAGCGGCGCAGCATGTCGGCGGCCCAGCGCAGGAACACTCTCATCGCGTGGGCTCCGCAACCGTTGGGCGTGGTGTGGCCGGCAATACAGCAGCAGCCTGCGTGCCCGGCTGCGGCGCGGGTGCCGGTCCCGGCGTGGGTACACCTACCTGCACCGCGTGCTCACCCAGCTGCGCGGCAGCCAGGTCACCAGCCTGCCGCGCGCCAGCGTCTTCGTTGTCGAATGCGGTGGCGCCGATGGCGGTGGTGCCGCGCTCGCTGTCCAGCGGCTGCATGCCTTCGGGCATCTTGCCCAGCAGGTAGGCATCGAACACCTTGCGTGCGATCGGCGCGGCGGCCGAACCACCATAGCCACCGCCCTCCACCGCCACCGCGATCGCGATCACCGGGTTCTCGACAGGCGCGAAACCCACGAACAGCGCACGGTGGCGCAGGTGCATCGGCAGGCTCTTCGGGTTCACTGCAGCGGTGCCCTTGCGGCTGATGACCTGTGCGGTGCCGGTCTTGCCGGCCATCACGTACGGTGCACCCACTGCGACGCGCCAACCACTGCCGCCGGGCCGCATGGTGGCCATCATGCCCTCGCGCACCGCCTGCACGTTGTTGGGGTTGGGGCTGACCGGCTTGCTCGCTCCAGGCGGCGTTGCCGTCCAGTCGCTGTCGAAGCCGTCGCGTTGCTGGATCACCAGGTGCGGCGTGCGCAGCTGGCCATCGGCCAGTCCGCTGACGCCACGCGCCAGCTGCAGCGGGGTGACCTTCCAGTCGCCCTGGCCGATGCTGATGTTGACCGTGTCGCCGGGGTACCAGGCTTCCTTGCGGCTCTTCCGCTTGTACGCAGGCGACGGCAGGATGCCGCCGATCTCGCCCGTGAGGTCGATGCCGGTCGGCTGGCCGAAGCCGTAGTACTCCATGTAATGGTCGAAGCGCTCGATGCCCAGGTCCAGCGCCAGCTTGTAGTAGTAGGTGTTGACCGACTCGGCGATGGACTTGCGCAGGTCGGTCCAGCCGTGGCCGCCGCGATGCGCATCACCCCAGCCACGGCTGGTGCCGGGCAGGTAGAACATGCCGGTGGACAGCACCTTGTCTTCCGGGCGTCGCACGCCCGAGTCCAGGCCGGCCAGGCCGATCAGCGGCTTCAGCGTGGAACCGGGGGCAACGCCACCGAGCACCAGGCGGTTGAACTGCGGCCGCGACGGGTTCTCGTTCAGCGCTTTGAAGTCGGCATGGGAAATGCCGTTGACGAACAGGTTGGGGTCGTAGGACGGCAGGCTGACCATCGCCAGCACCTCGCCGGTACGCGGGTCCATCGCCACTGCCGAGCCTTCCTGGTCGCCGAATGCAGCCACCATCGCGCGCTGCAGGTCGGCGTCGATCGACAGCCGCAGATCGGCACCGGACTGCGCGGCCACCCGGCCGATGGTTCGGATGGCACGGCCCTGCACGTTGGTCTCGACCTGTTCATAGCCGACCTTGCCGCGCAGTTGCTGCTCGTAATAACGCTCCAGACCGGACTTGCCGATGTGGGTCAGCGCGGCATTGCCTTCGCCGAGGATCTCCAGATCCTTGTCGTCGACGCGACCGACGTAGCCGATGATGTGCGCGAACAGGTCGCCGTAGGGATAACGCCGGGTCAGGTAAGGCTCAAGCTCGACGCCGGGGAAGCGCCAACGGTCGACGGCGAAGCGCGCCATCTCTTCGTCGCTCATGCGCAGCTTCAGCGTGACCGGCAGGAACTTGCGGCGCGCCTTGCGCGACTTGTTGAACGCTTCCAGCTCTTCCGGGCTGATGCTGATGATCTTCGCCAGCCCTTCCAGGGTGGCATCCATGTCCTTGACCTTGTCCGGGGTCACGTCCAGGCGGAACGCTGGCACGTTCTCGGCCAGCAGGCGCCCGTTGCGGTCGTAGATCATGCCGCGCCCGGGCACCACCGGCCGCGGCTTGATGCGGTTGGCTTCCGAGCGCGTGGCGTAGACGTCGTGGTCAAGCACCTGCAGCTTGAAGTACCAACCCCCCAGGCCCAGCAGGCAGACCAGCACGCCCAGGAAGCCCAGTGCCGCACGGCGGCGGAACTGTTCGGCTTCGGCATGCGGGTTCTTGACCTGGCGGCGCGGGATCATCGATCAGCGCCCGCGCTTGCCGAAGCGCACTGCGTCCAGCAGCACGAACACCAGTGGCCACAGGCCCATGCCCAGCAGCGGCGCCCACCAGTACGACCACGGCAGGGTCGGCTCATCCACCACGATGTGGACCAGCGCGCTGACGATGCGATCGTTGAACAGCAGGCCGCCGATGGCCAGCATCTGCTGCGACATCGGGAAGAAGCGGATGCGGGCGCGGAACCGCTGCAGGATGAAGGCCAGCATCACCAGCCGCAGCGCCTGTTCGCCGAGTACGCCGCCATACAGAAGGTCGGCCACCACACCACTGGCGAAAGCGATGCCGAGACCAACGCGCTCGGGCGCTTCAATCACCCAGTACGCCAGTACCAGCGCCAGCCAATACGGGCGCAACGGCTGCAGCAGCGCCGGCAACGGCAGCAGGCCCAGCAGCAGGGCCACCACCAGGCTGGCCGGCAGCACCCACGGGTTGTCGCGAAGGCGGCTCATCGCTGGGCCTCCGGCGTGGTCGGTTGCCGGCCAGCGGCCGGCACTACCGAGGACCCGGCGGGTGCAGAGCCCCCTTGTTGTTCAAGGGGGCGCGCCAACGGCGCGGGGGTAAGGGAGGCCCCCCCGGCAGCCTGGTTTGCCGAAGGCAAGCTTGGCTGAAGCAATTCGCTGGCCGCAGGCAAGCGAATTGCCGCACCCGGGCGCAGCAGCAGTACGTCGCGGCCGCGGTCCAGCTGGGCGGCCGGCTTCAGTTCGCCGACCAGGAAGGCATGGGTGTCGTCCGGGCGCAGGCCGGTGATGGTGCCAACCGGGAAGCCGGCCGGGAAGCGGCCGCCGAGGCCGGAGGTAACGATCTCATCGCCCACTTCCACGCCGGCGCTGAGCGGGATGTCGCGCAGTTCCAGCGTGTCACCGCGGCCGTAGACGATCAGCCGCACACCGTTGCGGGCCACGGTGACCGGCACCGCGTGATCGGGGTCGGTCAGCAGCAGCACGGTGGAGGTACCGCCGGTGACGCTGATCACCTGCCCCATCAGGCCACCGGCGTCGATCACCGCCTGGCCGACATGCACGCCTTCGCGGCTGCCGGCGTCGAGCACCAGGCGCTGCTTCACCGGGTCCAGGTCGATATCCAGGATCGGCGCCAGCTGCACGTCCAGGCCACTGCGCTCGGCCACGTTCAGCAGTTCGCGCAGCTGGGCATTGTCCAGCGCGGCAGTCTGCAGGCGGGTCAGGCGCGCGTTGGCCAGCAGCAGCTGGTTGCGCAGTTCGCGGTTCTCGGTGACCAGCTGGGTATGGCTGGCCGCGGAATCCTTGACCTGGTTGCCGAGCTTGCCGGGCAGGCCGGCCAGTGCCCATACCGGCTGCACCAGGCTGTTGGCCTGCTCGCGCAGGCGCGCCAGCCAGCCGGCCTGGTCGTCAAGGACGATCAGGGTGATGGCCAATGCGAGGTAGGCCAGCAACCGCAGGGGGCTGGCGGCATCACCGGATCGGGAGGCAACGGGAGGACCGGCGTAGGGCGGCACGGCAACGATTCAACTGGCAGAAGGCGGAAGGGAAACACGCGGGCGCCCCGCCGGTGCCGGCCCGCCATCACGACGGGCCGCACCCCGGAAGGGCGCGGCGGGCAGGAACGGCCGGGACGGCTTATTCCGGCGCAAAGAACTCGTTGCCGTGCATGTCCACCAGCTCCAGCGCACGACCGCCACCGCGGGCCACGCAGGTCAGCGGATCGTCGGCCACCTGCACGTGCAGGCCGGTTTCCTCGGAGATCAGGCGGTCCAGGTCGCGCAGCAGGGCGCCGCCGCCGGTCAGCACGATGCCGCGCTCGGCCACGTCGGCACACAGTTCCGGCGGAGTCTGCTCCAGCGCCAGCTTGACCGCGCTGACAATACCCGACAGCGGTTCGTGCAGCGCTTCGAGCACCTCGTTGGAGCTGATCTTGATCATCTTCGGCACACCCTCGGCGAGGTTGCGGCCGGAGATTTCCAGCTCGATCACCTCCGCCTGCGGGTAGGCGCAGCCCAGTTCGACCTTGATGCGTTCGGCGGTGGCTTCACCGATCAGCATGCCGTGGTTGCGGCGCACGTAGTTGGTGATCGATTCGTCGAAGCGGTCGCCGCCGATGCGGACCGACGCCGAATAGACGATGCCGTTGAGCGAGATCACGGCCACTTCGGTGGTACCGCCACCGATGTCGATGACCATCGAACCGCGAGCTTCGGTGACCGGCATGCCGGCGCCGATCGCGGCCGCCATCGGCTCTTCGATCAGGAACACATCACGGGCACCGGCTTCCTCGGCCGATTCCTTGATGGCGCGGCGCTCGACCTGGGTCGAGCCGGCCGGCACGCACACCAGCACGCGCGGGCTCGGGCGCAGCACGCGCGACTTGTGCACCTTCTTGATGAAGTGCTTGAGCATCGCCTCGGTGTAGGTGAAGTCTGCGATGACGCCGTCCTTCATCGGACGGATGGTGGTGATGTGGCCCGGGGTACGGCCCAGCATCTGCTTGGCTTCGGCGCCTACGGCTGCCACCGAGCGGGTGCCACCAATGGCACGGTCCTGGCGCACGGCCACGACCGACGGCTCGTTCAGCACGATCCCCTGCCCGCGCACGTAGATGAGGGTGTTGGCCGTGCCCAGGTCGATGGACAGGTCATTGGAGAACATGCCACGGAGTTTCTTGAACATCTGAGGAAGGAGTCCTGAGGGGTGTCGTGCCCGCCGCGGGATGGCGAAAAAATGGGCAGAAATCGAGGCCGACAAGCCTAGCAACCCGCCTGCCGCCGAGCAAGGAAAAAACTAGCTGAACCCGCGTCTTCACAGGCTTTCGGCCGGATCGGGCATCACCCGGTTCTGGCCCTGAGCGGCACCAGCGGGTAACCTTTGCGCCGTCGGGCGCCCAAGGGCGCCGTTTGCTTGCCCGCTGAACCGGGCCGGCCCACCCCAAAATTCACCGCATAGGCTTACATCGATGTCCGCTCTGATCTGTGGTTCTCTTGCCTTCGACACCATCATGGTGTTCCCGGACCAGTTCAAGAATCACATCCTGCCGGACAAGGTGCACATCCTGAACGTGTCGTTCCTGGTGCCGCGCATGCGCCGCGAGTTCGGCGGCTGCGCCGGCAACATCGCCTACAACCTGCACCTGCTGGGCGGCCAGCCGATCCCGATGGGCACCGTGGGTTCGGATTTCGGCCCGTACCGCGAGTACTTCGAAGGCCTGGGCATCGACCTGTCGCGTGTGCGCGTGATCGACGAGCTGTTCACCCCGCAGGCGTTCATCACCACCGACCACGACAACAACCAGATCACCGCCTTCCACCCGGGCGCGATGATGCGCTCCTACGAGAACCACGTGCGCGGCGTGCCGGGCGTGACCCTGGGCCTGGTCGGCCCGGACGGGCGCGAGGGCATGATCCAGAACGCGCAGGAATTCCACGAAGACGGCATTCCGTTCATCTTCGACCCGGGCCAGGCCATGCCGCTGTTCAACGGCCCGGAGCTGCGCGCCTTCATCGACCAGGCCGATTACGTGGTGGTCAACGACTACGAGTCGAACCTGCTGCAGGAGCGCACTGGCTGGGACGAGAAGGAGATCGTCAGCCGGGTCAAGGCTTACATCACCACCCGCGGCCCGAAGGGCGCGGTCATCCACACCCCGGAAAAGAGCTACGACATCCCGCCGGCGCACGAGCGCCGCGTGGTGGACCCGACCGGCTGTGGCGACGCTTTCCGCGCCGGCCTGATCTACGGCATCCAGAAGGGCTACGACTGGCTGACCATCGGCCGCATGGGCAACCTGATGGGCGCACTGAAGGTCGAGCACCCGGGCACCCAGAACCAGCGCTTCACCTTCGATGAGTTCAACGAGCAGTTCAAGCAGCAGTTCGGTTACGCGCTGAGCGCGTAAACGAACTGCCCGCGCTTTTCACCTTATCCCCGCGCCTTCGGCGCGCCCCCTTGAACAACAAGGGGGCTTCTCACCCGATGCGCTATTGGGAATGCTTCTGGTGGGAATGCTTCTGGTAGGTGTCGACCTTGGTCGACGCTGCCGGCCGACGGCCGGCACCGCTCCCTGCCCGTCCAACTCAAGGCTTGGCCTTCTCCGGCAAGCGGTACAGCTCTTTTTCGTAGGCCAGCGTGCCCCACATCGCGTAGGCATGTGCGCGCCGCGCCAGTTCGGGCCGCAACGGCTGCGGCTGCAGCTGGTCGCTGGCCGGGTCGTAGCGGAAGCCCTGCGCTGGCTTGTCCGGCTGCAGGATGGCCACATCGTTGCCCTCCATCCACGCCAGATTGCGGTCGTACTGCATCAGCGCGCGCCCCGGCTGCAGCCGTTGCAGGTCGGTCAGGTCCTGTCCCACCGTCGGGGTGGGATCGGCAATACCCAGCAGCGACAGCAACGTCGGCGGCAGATCGATCTGGCTGATGATGCGGCTATCGCGGCGCGCCTCGATGCCGCCACCGAGAATCAACCCGGGAATATGAAAGTTGCCGATCGGCACCATGTTCTTGCCGAACACCCGCGAATCATGGTCGGCCACCACCAGGAACACGGTGTCCTCCCAGTACGGCGAGGCCATCGCCTTGCGGAAGAACTCGCCCAGCGCATAGTCGGCGTACTTGGCGGCGTTGTCGCGGGTCTGTTTCGGCTGCTCGTACAGGTCGATGCGGCCGTCCGGGAACTCGAACGGATCATGGTTGCTGGAGGTGAACACCAGGCCGAAGAACGGCTTGCCCTCTGCTTTCAGTTGCCGGAACTGCTGGTCGGCGCGGCCAAACAGGTCTTCGTCAGACACACCCCATGAGCCGACGAAGGCCGGCTTACGGTAATCCTTGCGGTCCACGATGCGGGTGAAGCCATTGGCGAGGAAGAACTCGCGCATGTTGTCGAAGTGACTCTCGCCACCGTAATAGAAGCCGGTGTCATAGCCATGCCGTCCGAGTACATCGGCCAGGGTGAAGAAGCGCTGGCGGCTGGCAGGCAGCTTGACCACCGATTCGGCCGGAGTCGGCGGGAACCCGGTCAGTATCGCCTCGATGCCGCGTACCGAACGCGTGCCGGTCGCATACAGACGCTCGAACGCCCAGCCCTGTCTACTCAGGCGGTCGTAATTGGGCGACAGCGGCCGCCCGCCGAGACTGCCGATGAACTGCGCCCCCAGGCTTTCTTCCAGCACGATCACCAGATTGCGCGGCTTGCCGTGGTACTGCGGCGGGCGCAGTGCCAGGCTCGGCAATACGTCGGAGACATACGCCGACGCCGGCAGGCCGCTGCTGGCACGCAGTTCGCTGACCACCTCGGCCAGCGGCAGGTCACCGTAGACGCGTGAGGTTTCGCTGCGGGTTGCCAATTGCCGCGCGGCATGGCCGACGGTGTACAGGGAGTTCAGCGGCAAGGCGTTGATCGTCGGGTCGGTCGAGAACGCCACCAGTGCCGGGTTCAAGGGCCGATGACCCAGGCTGGAACGCACGCCCAGCGCCGCCAGCAGCAGCACCAGGAACGCCAACGGCAGCCGCCACAGCCAGCCGGCTTCGACTGCGGCCATCGGGTTGTCGACCCAACGCCGCGACCCGCGCAGCAGTGCCCACAACAGCACGATCACCGCGGCAACTTCGATCACCACGGCCATCAGATGGCCGCGAAGCAGCGTCATCCCGACTTCTTCGGGATAGATCAGATACTCCAGGAACATACGATTGGGGCGCAGGCCGTACTCGGCCATGAAGCTGGGCGTGGCCAGCTCCATGAACACCAGCAGCACGCTGGCCAGGATCAGCCACCATCGCAGCAGATGACGCCACGCGCGGCCCATGCGTCCTTCCAGCGGCAACAGCAGCGCCAGCACCGCCGGGATACCGTACAGCAGGCACAGGGTCGACACATCCACCCGCAGCCCTTGCAGGAACACCGTGGCCCAGCCGTCAGCAGCACTCACCCGCGCAGCGTGCCACAGCGCCAGCCCCAGTCGCGACAACGACAGGGTGACCAGGCCAAACAGGAAGAAGACGGCGATCGGACACAGACGCCGGTACAGCGACACCCGCACAGCTCGGAGCATGAAAGGAATCCAGAAATGGAGCAAAGGACACCCATGCCCCATCCCTGGCAGCGGGCCACAACGTACAACGTGCAACCCAACACAACCGCCAGCGCAGCAAGACCCACCCGCCGGCACCCCCAACGCTCTCCGCAGCATCGTCCAGCCTGCGGCAATGAGCGGCGACGGTTCCCCAACCGCCTCCACTTCACCCCGTGCCGGTCATTCGAAGAGCATCCGGCCGGCCTCGCACAATACACTGTGATGACAGTCGAGAGTGGACCGCCGGCGCGGTCCTCGGGTTCGCGCCACAACGCGTAGAGGGCGCCGCATTAGCCTCGCCAGTGCGCCAGCACCGCACCGCAATCGGCCAGATGCCAACAGGCCATGTCCGGCCAGGGGTTGTCCGGGGCATTGACCAGCAACGTGCGGCTGCCGGCCGCGCGACCGCATTCCAGATCAAAGCGGTAGTCACCCACCATCACCACCTGCGACGGGACTACCTGCCAGCGCCGCAGGAAGTACTGCAGCCCGGCGGGTGAAGGCTTCGGCTCGGCCTCGTCGCGGCCAATGATGTCGTCTTCGGCAAATACGTCGCCCAGCCCGATCGCTTCCAGGGTGATCTGCGCCAGGCTGCGCACGTTGCGGGTCAGGATGCCCAGACGGCAGCCGGCGCCCTGCAGCGCGCGCACCAGCGCCACCGCGCCCTTCGCCGGCTGGGAAGCGGCGGCCAACGCACGCTCGTGCGCCAGCAGCCAGGCATGCTTGGCACTGGCCTCCGCGACCGGCAACCCGGCCAGGTGGGTGAGGATGTCATCCTCCTGCGGAATCGCCAGTTCGCGCTTGATCCGCGCGAAATCATGCACCGATACGGTCAGCGTGCCATCCATGTCGAACACCCAGTGGCGGATCGTCGACAGTGCCGGCGCAGCCACGGGTGCAGCCATGGTCAATGCCACCACGCCGGCATGCGGCTGGCATCCACACCACCGGTCTCGAACACGGCCGTACGCATGCCACCGGCCTTGACCGGGAACTCGATGCTGATCGACTTGCCCTTGGCCGCCAGCTTCCACAGCGCCTTCTGGTCGGTGATGAACATGGCAATCGCCTCGTCGGTCTTCGGCCGCCATGCCGCCATGGAGATCGGTTTGCCATCGTCCACGGTCACCTTCACCGTGCACTGCGGGCAGCGGAAGTCGCCGGCCTGCAGCACCAGATAGGCATGCCGCTTCCACTCCGGATGATCGCGGAATACCAGCTGCACCGGCTTTGCGCCGCTGCCATCCACGTCCACCCGTTCCTTGCTGTAGATCTGCGCCGACACCTGGTTGCCCTTGCTGCCCACCGGGATCTGGTTGTATTGCCACAGCGCCTGCATGCGGCGCAGGTCGCGCGCAGCATCGCCCTTGGCCTTGACCTCGTCGAAGCCAGCGGCGATGCGCTCGGCGGCGGCGGTGTCCTTGTACTGGTCCAGCAGCGAGGCACCATGCAGGCGCGCGCGCTCCCAGTCCTGCGCGGCCACTGCCATGTCGTACTGCTTGGCCACGTCCTCGGCCTTGGCCTCCTTCTGCGCCTGCACGGCGGCCGCGGCGGCTTCCTGCGCCTTGCGTTCTTCCTCGGGGTTGCTGCAGGCGGCCAGCGCCAGGGTGCAGGCGGTGAGCAGGATCAGTCGTTTCATGGCGGAGGTCCTTTACGGGTGCATCCCGATTCTATCGGCAGCGAAAAGCGGATACAGCAACGGCGGGTTTCCCCGCCGTTGCCGGTGAAGCGGTGCCCGGATGCCGGCCAGCGGCCGGCACTACCGTTTACTTGGCTTCAGCCTTGGCCAGCATGTCCTGCACCGAGGCCGTGGTGATCGGGTGGTAACCCGGCTTGGCCTTCTCGAAGGCCTGCTTGGCCAGTTCCAGCCCCTTCGGGGTCTTCACCAGTTCGGCGTAGATCGGCAGGATCAACTTGCGACGGCCGACGCGCTCGATGAACGCGGCAGCGCCTTCATTGGCCTGCTCGTAGCCGCTGCGGATCGCCAGCGGGTACCAGCGCATGGCGATCTCGCCATTCGGGGTGCCGGTGAAGTGGAAGGCCTTGTCCAGCGTGGCCAGCTTGTCCAGCGGCTGGGTCGCGCCCAGGCCGTCGATGAAGCGCACCCATTCCTGCGTGCTCCAGTCGGCGATGACCTGGCTGCTCGGCACGGTGCCGGCGCTGGCAAAGGCAATGCGCGCGGTATCGACGCTGCTGAAGTTGCGCGACTGCGCCTTGGCGGCGAACGCCGGGATACCCGGCTCCTCCAGCCACGCCTTCAGTTCGGCTTCGGTCACGGCGGACGGATTCTTCGGCAGCAGCTTTTCCTTCATGTAGGCAACGAACTGATCGGTGTTCGCGCTCTGGAAGGCATGGTCGTCGAACCAGCCACGGAGGAACGGATCGAAGGTCTCGCGGCCGAAGCGCTGTTCCAGGAACTCCAGGAACCACGAACCCTTGACGTAGGCCACCTGGCTCAGGGCTTCGTCGGGGTCACGCTCGTTCAGCGGCGGCAGCGCCAGCGCCTGGTCGGCCGGGCTCATGTCCTTCACTTCGGCCAGCAGGTCGGTCTGGTCGATCTGCTTTTCCATCTCCGCCATCTCCTTGCCGTACAGGGCTTCGGTGATGCGTCCCTGCACGTAGGTGGTGAAGCCTTCGTTGAGCCAGATGTCCTTCCAGCTGGCGTTGGTCACCAGGTTGCCCGACCAGCTGTGCGCCAGTTCGTGGGCGACCAGCGAGACCAGCGACTTGTCACCGACGATCACGGTCGGGGTGGCGAAGGTCAGGCGCGGGTTTTCCATGCCGCCGAACGGGAATGACGGCGGCAGCACCAGCATGTCGTAGCGGCCCCAGCGGTATTCGCCGTACAGCTTCTCGGCGGCACCGATCATCTTCTCGGTGTCTTCGAACTCCTTGGCGGCCTTGTTGACCATGGTCGGCTCGGCCCAGACGCCGGAACGGCCGGAGATCGGCTCGAACACCAGGTCGCCGGCAGCGATGGCCAGCAGGTAGGATGGAATCGGCTGCGGCATCTTGAAGGTGTAGTCACCGTCACGCGCGGCCTTCGGATCGTTGTCGGCACTCATCAGCACCATCACGTCCGGGCGCGAGACCACATGCGCGCTGTAGGTGAAGCGCACGCTCGGGGTGTCCTGCAACGGCACCCACGATCGGGCGTGGATGGCCTGCGACTGGCTGAACATGAAGGGCAGCTTCTTGCCTTCGGTCATCGATGGCGCCAGCCACTGCAGACCCGAGGCGGTCGGTGCGGTGGTGTAGGTCACTTCCACCTTGGCCGGCTGTTCCGGGGCTTCGATGGTCAGCTTGCTGCCGAACACCTTGTCAGCGGCGGCCAGTTCGAACTTCAACGGGCTGCGCGCACCATCAGCAGCGACCGCCTCGACCTTGGACACGGCCAGCTCGCGGGTGTCGAGCACCAGCTGTTTGGCGTCCTTCTGCTTCCATTCCAGGGTGTAGGTGGCGGTGCCGCCGATCTGCTTCTGGTCGAAGTCCAGCTTCAGATCCAGCGCGATGTCCTTGATGACGACCTTGTCCGGCTCGGCGTACGAGCTCTCGTCGTGGCTGCGGTTCTCGGCGTTCACGGGGGCGGCAGGGGCCTTTTCGGCAGTCGGAGCGGCGGCGGGCGCGGCCGCCTCCTGGGAGCAGCCAGCGGCCAGTGCCACGGCCAGCGGAAGGAGGATCAGCGGATTACGCATGAATCGGGACCGTTTCGGGGATCAAACCCCAATGGTACCTCCGTCCGGCCCCGCAGGCGTTGCGCGGTGCGGGGCAATGCGGACAAGGCCGATCCTGCGGCTGCGCCCAGGGTAGGTGCCAACCTTGGTTGGCACGGATCCATCAACGCATGTGGCAGGCCCGTGCCGACCAAGGCCGGCCTCTACAGATAGGTGCCAACCTTGGTTGGCACGGATGTGTCAGCGCTCGCGGGAGGGGTGTGCCAACCAAGGTTGGCACCCACCAGAGCAGGTACCGGGGTTGCCCCCGTCCAGCGCTTACAGCTTGTAGCCGGAATGGATCGAGACGATGCCGCCGGTCAGATTCTTGTAGTGGCAGCGCTCGAAACCAGCCTGCCCCATCATCGCCTTCAGCTCATCCTGCGGCGGGTGCTTGCGGATGCTCTCGGCCAGATACTGGTAGCTGTCCGAATCGTTGGCGAACAGCTTGCCCAGCTTGGGCAGGATCCTGAACGAGTGGAAGTCGTAGATCGGCTTGAACCAGTCCGCGGTCACTTCGGAGAACTCCAGCACGCGGGCCTGACCTCCCACCTTCAGCACGCGGTACATCTCGCGCAGGCCGGCGTCCTTGTCGGTCACGTTGCGCAGGCCGAAGGCGATGGTGACCAGGTCGAAGCTGTTGTCCGGGAACGGCAGGGCTTCGGCGTTGCACTGCACATAGTCCAGGCCGAGCACCAGGCCACGGTTGGTCAGGCGGTCACGGCCGACCGACAACATGCCGGCGTTGATGTCGCCCAGCACCACCGAGCCCTCGGCGCCGACGCGCTCCTTCAGCAGGGCGGCGATGTCGCCGGTGCCGCCGGCCAGGTCGAGCACGCGGTCGCCCGGCTTCACCTGCGCGGTGGCCACGTAATAGCGCTTCCACGCCCGGTGCACGCCCAGGCTCATCAGGTCGTTCATCAGGTCGTAGTTGCGCGCGACCGAGGTGAACACCTGACCGACCAGCTTCTGCTTGTCCTTGGCGGCGACGTCGCGGAACCCGAAATGGGTGGTACCGGCTTTGTAGGGGGATTCGCTCATGGCCCCGATTATCGCACCGCCGGGGGCCAGCGGCACCCCCTGCCCGTATCATGGCCGACCACGACTTACCGGAGCTCCGCATGATCACCACGCCCGACTACCAGGCCCTGCTGCAGACCGCCATCGCCGAAGCCCGCCAGGGCCTGACCGAGGGTGGCGTGCCGATCGGCGCCGCGCTGTACCACAACGACGGCCGCCTGCTCGGCTGCGGCCACAACCGCCGCGTGCAGGAGGGCGACCCGTCGGTGCACGGCGAAACCGATGCCTTCCGCAAGGCCGGGCGCCAGCGGCGTTACCAGGACACCATCATGGTCACCACCCTGGCCCCATGCTGGTACTGCTCGGGGCTGGTGCGCCAGTTCAACATCGGCACCGTGGTGGTGGGCGAATCGCGTACCTTCCAGGGCGGCATCGACTGGCTGCGGGAAAACGGCGTCAACGTGATCGACCTGGACAGCCAGGAATGCGTGGACCTGCTGGGCGGCTTCATTGCGCAGCACCCGGAGATCTGGAACGAAGACATCGGTGAATGATCACCACGCAGTGTCCTGTTGAACCCGCTTAATGAACGCTTCAGTGCCGGCATCCCGTTGTGCCGGCAGCGTTTGCGGCAATCGCTGTGAACCCGTGCACAGTCAGCTACCCAGCGTGCACACGCTGCGGTAACACCCCACCCGGCCGCCGCGCTTAGGGTGGGGTTACCGGGGCCTCCTTCCCCGGCGGAGCCAGCCATGAGCGCGCACGCCGTATGCCCCACGCCTGATCCGATCCTCGACGCCATCCGTACGCGCCTGCAGCAGCAGTTTGTGCTGCACCAGCGTGGCCCACTGTTCTGGACCGCCTATCAGGGCCTGCAACTGGAACTGGTGCGCGGCCATCCGCTCGACCACGAGCGCCTGTGCAATGCCATGGCCGACATGGCCGAGGAGATGGGCGCTGTCGAGCATGCACAGCTGATAGGCAGTCGCAACGCTGGCTGCACGCCGCGCTGACGCGGCATGCACCGGCGCATACGCCACACTGCGATGAACCCCCACTCCCATCCACCCCAACCGATTGGATCGTCATGCACGCCGAAGTTCCCACCATTCCCCCGGTCATCAACGTCGACGCCGAGCTTGATCACTGGCGTCGCCAGCATGCCGACGGCGCGTTGCCACACAACTCGTTCGGCTCCTACGTCCCATGGATCAAGTTCGCCTGCGATTCGCTGATCACGCAACCGCGCGCCAGCAATGCGCAGCGCGATGAGATGTTCCAGACCCAGTATGCCCTGCAGATCATGCCGCGACTGAGCGAAGCCCAGGCCCGCGAGTTCGTCGACCGCTGCTGGCAGCATGTCTACCAGACCAGTCCGGTGCGGCTGCAGGACGCTCCGCGCCTGCGCGCCTGAGGCGCGCCTGCGACTGCACGGTCTCTGCACGAGGCACTGCCGATCATCCTCGTCACCTGAGTGGGACGACGACGATGAAAGCACGCAATCTGTTCAACACGATCGCCAAGAAGTCGGCAGCGGCCACGGGTTCGCCGTGGACATTCCTTGCCGCACTGGCGATCGTGGTGCTGTGGGGCATCACCGGCCCTCTGTTCAATTTCAATGACACCTGGCAGCTGGTGATCAATACCGGAACCACCATCATCACCTTCCTGATGGTGTTCCTGATCCAGCACACGCAGAACTCGGATACGGCCGCGATGCAGATCAAGCTGGACGAGCTGATCCGCGCCACGGCGGAAGCCAACAACGAACTGCTGGATCTGGAAGAGATGGACGAGGAGCGGCTGGAGGAGATCCGCGCCGAGTACGAGCGCATGGCCCGCGAAGCCGGCGACGCGCTGGCGAGGGTGCGCGCCTGTCGCGCCGCGCCGCGCGATGACGAGGCGGTGTAGCGCGTGTCGCGGCATGTCATGGCGATTCCTGATCCGGCCATCTATCCACGCTTGAACACGCGCTGCACTACCACGAAGAACAGCGGTACGAAGACCAGGCCCAGGCTGGTGCCTGCGATCATGCCGCCGAGCACCCCGATACCAATGGCCTGCTTGGCGCCTGAACCCGCACCCGTGGAGACGGCCAGCGGAATCACCCCCATGCCAAAGGCCAGCGAGGTCATGACGATCGGGCGCAGGCGGTCGCGCACGGCATGCATGATCGCGTCTATCAGGCCTGCCCCGTGCTCCATGTTCTCCTTGGCGAACTCGATGATCAGGATCGCGTTCTTGCTGGTAAGGCCCACCGTGGTCAGCATCGCCACCTGGAAGTAGATGTCGCGCTCCAGGCCATTGACGGTATTGGCCAGCACCGCACCAAGGACGCCCAATGGAGCCGCCAGCAGCACTGCTACCGGCACGGTCCAGCTCTCATACATGGCCGCCAGGCAGAGAAACACCATCAACAACGAAAGAACGTAGAGCAGCGGCAACTGGGAGCGGGAATCCCGCTCCTGGCTGGCCGCACCCGTCCATTCAATGCTGAAGCCCGGGGGAAGCAGTGCGGCGAGACGCTCGATCTCCCTCATCGCTTCGCCTGACGACGTACCGGGCCCAGGCTGGCCATGGATTTCCATGGCCGCCGTGCCGTTGAAGCGCTCCAGACGCGGTGACGACTGGATCCAGCGGGTACTGCCCAGCGTATCGAAGGGCACCATGCGGGCCTGGTCATTGCGGACCGCCCACTGGCTGAAATCCTGCGGAAGCCCGCGGCTGGACGCATCGGCCTGCATGATGATCCGCTTGACCCGCCCCCTGTCCATGAAGTCGGCGACATAACGGCCGCCCCAACCAGCCCCCAGTTCGTTCCCGATCCGCTCGGCGGTGAGGCCATGCGCCCTGGCCTTCGCATCATCGATGCGCACCTGCAGAGCAGCCACATCTTCCATGCCGTTGGCGCGCATCTGCTGAAGCAACGGGCTCTGTGACGCAGCGGCAAGAAGCGTATCGCGCGCCTGGGTCAGGTGCGAATGTCCCTGCCCGGCATCATCCTTGAGGAAGAAGCCGAACCCGGATGCATTGCCCAGCGCGGGAATCGGGGGCGGCGCCAGCACGTGGAAATCGGCCATTCCCTGCGTCGCCAGGGCCCGGGTTGCGCGCAGTGCGATGGCTTCAGCATTGTCGGCTGAGCCGCGCCGCGCCCAGTCCTTCAGCCGGATGAAGGCAAGGCCCGCATTCTGGCCCATCCCCGAGTAGCTGTAGCCGGCGACCGTGAACATCGCCTCGGCCATGGGATCACTTTCCAGAAAGTAGTGCTCGACCGCCTGCAATGCATCCGTGGTCTGTTGCAGTGTCGATCCTGCTACGCCGTTCACCAGCACCACCAGCGTTCCTTGATCCTCATTGGGCAGGAATGCACTGGGCAGGCGCACGAACAGCACGCCCATCAGCACGAACAGCGCCGCCACGATGCCCATGAAGCGCCACGGACGATGGATGATGCCGCGCACGCCGCGCTGGTAGCTTTCGCTGGTGCGGTCGAAGCCTCGGTTGAAGCCGTTGAAGAAGCGACCGGCCAGGCCACGATGGGCAACATGATGCTCGCCCTTCTTCAGCGGCTTGAGCATGGTGGCGCACAGCGCCGGGGTCAGCACGATGGCCACCAGCACCGACAGCGCCATCGCCGACACGATCGTGGCCGAGAACTGGCGGTAGATCACGCCAGTTGAGCCGCTCATGAACGCCATCGGCACGAACACCGCCGACAGCACCAGGCCGATACCCACCAGCGCACCGGTGATCTGGCCCATCGACTTGCGGGTGGCTTCCAGCGGCGACAGCCCCTCTTCGGACATGATGCGTTCGACGTTCTCCACCACCACGATGGCATCGTCCACCAGCAGGCCGATCGCCAGCACCATCGCGAACATGGTCAGCATGTTCACCGAGAAGCCCAGCATCGCCAGCACGCCGAAGGTACCCAGCAGCACCACCGGCACGGCGATGGTCGGGATCAGGGTGGCGCGGAAGTTCTGCAGGAACAGGTACATCACCACGAACACCAGCACGATCGCTTCGATCAGGGTCTGCACCACGCCCTTGATCGACATGCGTACGAACGGCGTGGCGTCATACGGTACTACCACCTCCACGCCTGCAGGCAAGGACGCAGACAGACCTTCCAGCGCTTGATCCACCGCTGCACGGGTCTGCAGCGCATTGGCGCCCGGCGCGAGCGTGATGCCGACGCCAGCGGCAGGCCGACCGTTCAGGCGATTGCTGAACTCATAGCTTTCAGCACCCAGTTCCACCCGTGCCACATCGCGCAGACGCAGTTCGCTGCCATCGGTGCCCGCACGGATGACAATGCCGCCGATGTCCTCTGCCGTGCGTGCCGAAGGCTCACCTTCGATATAGGCCGAGATCGGTTGCCCATCCACAGCCGGGCCCCCTCCAAGCTCGCCAAACGCAGGCTGGAGGGTCCGGCCACGCACAGCCTGGGCGATATCTTCGGCACTGACGGCATACGCCTGCAGTTTCGCCGGATCCAACCAGATGCGCAGAGCGTACTTGCCGGCGAATTCGCGCACATGTCCCACCCCGGGCACGCGGCTCAGCGTGTCCACCACCGATGATCCGACGAAATCGGCGACATCGGCGGCATCCAGGGCACCATCGGTTGATACGAATGCCACGATCTGCAGGAAGCCACTGCTGGCCTTGGCGGCGCTCACCCCGCGCATTCGGACCTGTTCGGGCAATGCCGGCATGGCCTGCTGTACGCGGTTCTGGACCTGCACCAGGGCCGCATCCAGGTCTGTCCCTGTGTGGAACACGAGGGTGACGTTGGAGTAGCCCGCATAGGAGTAGCTCTGCGAGGTGAAGTACTGCAGGCCATCAATGCCAACCAGCTGCGTCTCGATGATCTGGGTCACCGTTTCCTCGATGGTGCGCGCGGAAGCCCCGGGATGGATGGCGGTCAGCGTGATCGTGGGAGGCGCAACGTCGGGGTACATCTCCACCGGCAGCTTGAACAGGGCCAGGCCGCCGGCGAGCATGATGATGATGGCGATCACCCATGCAAAGATGGGTCG
This sequence comes from Stenotrophomonas maltophilia, assembly GCF_013464485.1. Taxonomy (GTDB): domain Bacteria; phylum Pseudomonadota; class Gammaproteobacteria; order Xanthomonadales; family Xanthomonadaceae; genus Stenotrophomonas; species Stenotrophomonas maltophilia_AW. The sequence goes on along the minus strand of NZ_RAUX01000051.1, from coordinate 3 downwards.
ATC
>NZ_RAUX01000050.1 GCF_013464485.1 Stenotrophomonas maltophilia | reverse complement strand
GGGTCCGGTTGCGGGGGTGTCCGCGGCATGGATGCCGCGGCCAAGCCCCCAGGGATGGGTTTACGGCGCCCCCTGCAACCGGACCCACCCCGCCATCCCACGGAATGCCCGCTGTTGCTGTTGCTTCGGCTGTTGCTTTGGCCTCTGCGGGTGCAGGGCACAGCCCTGCATCGCCCCCCCCTACTTCTTCAGGAAGTTGTCCACCAGCAGATGCTTCACGTCGTCGAAGCGGCCGTTCAACACCGCCTTGGCCGCATACAGCGCCGTACCGGCCACCTGCTTGGCCTCGATCTGCGGCGGCATCACCAGTTCAGCGCGGCTGGTATGCACATCCAGCAGCGCCGGGCCGCGCTGCGCCAGGAAGTCCTGCACCGCCTCCTCCAGATCCTCGCTGCGGGTCACCGTGCGGCCGTGGAAGCCGATCACCTCGGCCAGGCGGCCGAAGTCCGGGTTCTTCAGGTCGGTGTAGTTGTCCAGCAGGCCTTCCACCTTCTGCTCCAGCTCGACGAAATTCAGCGAGCCGTTGTTGAACACCACTACCTTGATCGGCAGGTTTTCCTGCACTGCGGTCAGCAGGTCGCCCAACAGCATTGCCAGACCGCCATCGCCGGACAGCGAGATCACCTGCCGGCCGGGGAACGCCTTCTGCAGGCCCAGCGCCTGCGGCATCGCGTTGGCCATCGTGCCGTGCAGCAGGCTGGTCAGCGTGCGGCGGCGTCCGTTGACGCGGATATGGCGCAACACCCACACCATCGGCGAACCGCCGTCGGCGGTGAACAGCGCATCGTCGCTGGCATGCTTCGACAGCAACGCGGTCAGGTGCTGCGGGTGGATCAGTTCGCCTTCGCCGGGCTGTTCTTCCTGCTCGCGCTTCTGCAGCGCCTTGTCCCGGTGCGTGATGCACTCGTCCAGGAAGGTGCTGTCCTCGCGCGGCGGCAGCATCGGCAGCAGCGCGTCCAGCGTCGGTGCGATATCGCCGACCACGCCCAGGCTCACCGGATGGCGGCGGCCGAGGTGGCTGCCATCGCGGTCGACCTGGATGATCGTCGCCTTGTCCGGGTAGAACTGGCCCCAGGCGAAGTCAGCGCCCAGCAGCAGCAGGGTGTCGCACTCCATCAACGTGTGGAAGCCCGATTCGATGCCGAAGATGCCGGTCATGCCCATGTTGTAGGGGTTGTCCGGCTCGACGAAATCCTTGGCGCGCGAGGTGTGCGCCACGGGCGCCTGCAGACGCCGTGCGAGTTCCAGCAGCTGCGCGTGCGCGCCCTGGCAACCGGCGCCGGCGTAGATGCCGATGCGCTTGCCCTGCCCCAGCAGCTCGGCGATGCGCTGCAGCTCCACATCGGAGGGGCGAAGCACGGGCTGGGCGTAATGCACCGAGAACGGCACATCGTGCTTCACCTCGGCCTCGCTGATATCCGCCGGCAGGATCACCACTGCCACGCCGCGGCGACTGATCGCCGCCTGGCAGGCCAGCGCCACCACGCGCCGCGCCTGCTCGGGGCTGTGCACCTGCTCGCAGAACACCGTGCAACTTCCATAGACCGCCTTGAAATCCACTTCCTGCGGGAATTCCATGCCCAGTTCGCTGGTGACGATCTGGCTGGCGATCAGCACCATCGGCGCACGGTTGCGGTTGCTTTCGAAGATGCCGTTGATGAAGTGCAGGCCACCGGGCCCGCAGGAACCGGCGCAGGCGGTCAGCTGCCCGCTCACCAGCGAATCAGCGCCGGCGGCGAAGGCGGCCACTTCTTCGTGGCGCACGTGCACCCATTCGATCTCGCTGCGATGCATCGCATCGGTCACGTGGTTCAAGGTATCGCCCACAATGCCGTAGCAGCGGCGGACGCCGGCCTGCTGAAGTGTGTCGATGACGATTTCTGCAACGCGCTTGCTCATGGGGGGCACAGCCGGGGTCGGGGGAAACCCGAGGCTAGACCCGGCCAAGTGATGCCACTGTGGGCATTGTGCAGCTGATCCGATACATTGACGGCAGATTCCCCGGCCTGCCCCCATGCAGCTCATCCTGCACCGCGCTGAATCGCGCGACATCCTGAACTACCACGAACTGCAGTGGCTGCAGGGGCTCGACGCCACCCTGCATCCGCATCTGGCAACACTGCGTGCGCAGCCGCGAGGCAGCCTCGAGGGCACCACGCTCGCAACCGCGATGGACGAACTGCTGCAGTGCCTGGCCACTGTCCCCGGTGACGACTTGCAGCGCAGGGGCGGCCTGCGCCTGCTGCTGGTGTTTGCCGCCGCCCACCGCGATGGCCAGGCCGTAGCCTGGCAGACCCGCTGACCCGTACAGGAACTGACGTGGCCTTCGACCTCTACCTCGACAACGGGCGCGACCCGGAACAGCGTGCCTGGATTGCGCCGCACGAGGAAGCCATCCTCAGTTCCGATGCGCAGCGCTACCCGCAGCTGTGCCGGCTCGCGCGCGAGTTCTACGCGCAGCCTTCCATCTCGCCCGGGCAGTCACAGGCACTGGTGCAGGAAATCATCGGCCGCATGCTGGAGGAACCGCAGGGCGCAGACTCGCCGCTGGCTGAGGTGGCCCTGCGTCTACTGGTGCTGTTCGACCAGGCATATCGCCAGCGCAGCACCATCCGCTGCGTCGGTGACTGAACGCCTGTTTCAATCGTTGACGTTGACCCAACCCTCGATCGCGCCACGCTTCGGGTTGCGATAGCGCAGCTTCATCCACCCGTCCTTTTCATCCAGCATCTCGACCCGGTCGCCCTGCAGCAGATAGCGCTTGGTGCTTGCAGCACCCGGGCGATCAAACAGGAACAGGCGCGCGGTCAGCACCGTGGCCTGCTGACCGCGCAGCGGTGCGTTGGCGGCCGGTGCACTCAGGCCATCGGCGATGGCGCTTTCCAGCACGCGGCCGGACGCATCATGGGTGCGCCAGACCGCCAGCGGGCCGTTTTCCTCGGTCCGATCCGGCTGCAGCGTGTTGTTCAATGTGTCGCCCAGGCGCAGCACGTCCTCGGAGCGGTACAGGTAGAGCGTGCTGCCATCGAAGCGGTACTGATCGGTGTACCACATCGGCCCGCCGCGGCAGCTGCTGGTCAGCGTGCGCGTGGCGGCATCAACGGTGAGGCCCATCAGGCCGCCGCAGTTGTCACGGCCATGGGAACGGGCCTGCAGCGCGCGGAAACCGCCGCTGGCCGGATCGTAGCGATACACCGCCACCGCTTCGTTGACCATGCCGACCGACGCCCGCGCAACCAGCTCCGGGCGCCCATCGAAATCGACATCCTCGGCAGACAGGCGGGAATTGCCGTCGACATCGGGGGCCCCCGGCAGACTCTGCCGCTTGCCAGAGGGCAGCACCTGCACGGCAATGCTGCCGCCCTCCGTCACCTCGGCCTGCACGCGGACGCCGGGCGCCGCCTCGAAGCGCAGCGGCGCATTGCTTTCAGCGGCATGCGCCAGCGGAGTCATCAGGCCCGCCAGCAGCAGGCCCATCACGGTGTCCCTGTGTCTCATCGTCGTTCCCTGCGGCGCCACGGTGGCGCCTCCAGGTCAGAACGATACGTCAACTGCCTGCCGCGACCACAGCACCGACTGGTGCTTGGTCTGCTGCTTCCACGCCAGGCGGATCGCTTCGATGTCGGCACGACGCTGCGGGCTGTCTTCATGCAGCACCACCAGCACCTTGGTGCGCAGGCGGTTGGGCGAGGTATCGCCGCGGAACAGCCACTGGCCGTAGGCATCGAACACCGTCAGGCCATCGGGGAAGCGCGGGGTCACTTCCTTGTCCAGGAAGGCGCGCCACTGCGCCTCGCTGATGGTGTCGGCCTGCGGCCGGTTGCCCGCGCCCTGCTCCTCACCCACGCCGAAGTACAGCTCGCTGCGCACCCAGCCCTGGCCGTTGGACGGCCGCGCGGCGTCGCCCTGCATCTCGGCGGTGGTGGCATAGGCGCTGGGCGCCTTCGAGGACAGGCTGGCGCAGCCGCTGGTCGCCAGCAGCACGGCAAAGATCAGGCCAAGGTGTTTCATGGGGGACAGCACTCCGGGGAAGGGGAAAAGCACGACGAAGGGGCACGGAGGGTACACCTGCGTCTCGGTTGCGGTTGCAACCAATCACTCATGCCACAGCGGCATCAGCTGATGCGATTGGAAGCGGGGCTTGCGTCACACCCCCTCCTCACGCCAAGATAATATATCGCTTCATCCGGATGGATGTAAGTAAAACTTTCTCTCCCCCGCCCCTTCCCCACGTCGTTGTTGCTGGAGTCCGCATGTCCCCCCGCCTGTCCGCGTCGCCGCTCGGCCTCGCCATCGCGCTCGCCCTGTCCCCCACCCTCGCCTCTGCACAGGATGCGGCCACCAACCTGGACACGGTGATCGTCACCGGCACCCGCGCCGCCGACCGCACCGTGCTCGAATCCACCTCGCCGGTGGACGTGCTGACCGCCGAGGACATCCGCAAGGCCGGCGTGGTCAACGGCGAGCTGGGCAGTGCGCTGCAGGCCCTGCTGCCGTCGTTCAACTTCCCGCGCCAGTCCAACTCCGGCGGCGCCGACCACGTGCGCGCCGCGCAGCTGCGTGGCCTGTCGCCTGACCAGGTGCTGGTTCTGGTGAATGGCAAGCGCCGCCACCACACCGCACTGGTCAACACGGACAGCAAGATCGGCAAGGGCACCACGCCGGTCGATTTCAATTCGATCCCGGTCAGCGCCATCAAGCGCATCGAAGTGCTGCGTGATGGCGCCGGCGCCCTGTACGGCTCCGATGCCGTGGCCGGCGTGATCAACGTGATCCTGGACAACGGCGGCGACGGCGGTGAGATCGAAGCCAGCTACGGCGCCAACCACACCGACCTCAAGCCGATCGGCCGCACCCTCACCGATGGCCAGGCCGGCAACATCAGCGCCAAGGTCGGCACCTCGCTGGGCGAGGATGGCGGCTTCCTGCGCGTAGGCCTGGAATACAAGAAGCGCAACGGCACCAACCGGGCCGGCTACGACCTGATCCCGCCGTGGGACCAGACCGAGGCCAACCTGGCGCTGCAGGGCAAGCGCAACTACGTGCTCGGCGATGGCGCCAGCAAGGACATCAACCTGTGGCTGAACACCGAGATTCCGGTGGGCATAACCGCAACGTTCTATGCCTTCGGCACCTTCAACCAGCGTGACACCGAAGGCGCGAACTACTTCCGCTACCCCGACGGCGATGCCAACTGGAAGGAGGTCTACCCGAACGGTTACCGCCCGATCTCCGAAGGCGAGAACCGTGACGTGCAGGCCGTGGCCGGCGTGCGTGGCCAGTGGGGCGAGTGGAGCTATGACGGCAGCGTGGATTACGGCCAGAACGACTTCACCTACCGCCTGCGCGATTCGATCAATGCCTCGCTGGGCCCGACCAGCCCGACGCGCTTCAAGACCGCCGATTACCAGTACGCGCAGACCGTGGGCAACCTCGACCTGAGCCGCGTGTTCTCGCAGAGCGACAGCATCACCCACACCCTGGGCCTGGGCGCGGAAGTGCGCCACGAGCGCTACCAGACGCGTCCGGGTGACCCGTCCAGCTATGCAGCCGGCCCGTACACCGATCGCCCGACCGGCTCGCAGGCCGGCGGCGGCCTGACCCCGCAGGATGCCGCTTCGCTGGCGCGTGACGTGGCCAGTGCCTATGCCAGCCTGTCCAGCCAGTTCGGCGACCACTTCTCCACTGATCTGGCCGCGCGCTACGAGCACAGCGACGATTTCGGCGGCGAACTGACCGGCAAGCTCGGCCTGCGCTACGAGTTCACCCCGGCCTTCGCCCTGCGCGGTGCCATCTCCAACAATTTCCGCGCGCCATCGCTGGCACAGATCGGCTACGAATCCACGTCCACCGGCTACAACGCGGCTGGCCAGCTGGTGCAGGGCCGCCTGCTGTCGGTCAACAACCCGATCGCCCGCGGCCTCGGCGCGCAGGACCTGAAGCCGGAAAAATCGCTCAATACCTCGCTGGGCTTCACCAGCCGCATCGGTGAGCACTTCGACCTGTCGCTGGATTTCTTCCAGATCGACATCGACGACCGCATCGCGCTGTCGGAAAGCATCACCGGCGATGCGCTGACCGACTTCGTGGCCGCCAACTACGGCGTCACCGGCCTGCAGAGTGCCAGCTTCTTCGTCAACGCCGCCGATACCCGCACCCGTGGCGCCGAGCTGGTAACCAACTGGCGCCAGTCGCTGGGCGATGGCCAGCTGCTGCTGACCGGCACCTATGCGTATACCAAGACCACGCTGAAGAACGTGCTGGCCACCCCGGCCCAGCTGCGCGCGCTGAACCCGGACTACGTGCTGTTCGGCATTGAAGAGACCAACACGCTGACCGATGCCACGCCGCGTACCCGCGGCAGCTTCTCCGCCGCGTGGAGCAACGACAACTGGTCGCTGAGCACCCGTGTGAACCGCTACGGCAGTGCCACCCGCGTATTCAACTTCGGTGACGGCTACATCCCGCGCCAGACCTACCAGGCCGAATGGCAGCTGGATGCGGAGGTCGAGTACCGCATCACTCCGCGCTGGAGCGTGGCCATCGGCGGGCAGAACCTGACCGACAATTACCCGGATCGATCCAACAGCGACATCCACTACTTCGGCAACCTGCCGTACGACGTGCTGTCGCCGATCGGCAGCAACGGCGCGTACTACTACGGCCGCGTCCGCTATACGTTCTGATTCGCAGAATCGACCCGGTAGAGCCGGCGGGGTAGAGTCGACTGTTAGTCGACTATCGCGCGCAGCGCGGGATTTTCGCGATCTGCGCGAAGAGCAGTCGACTAACAGTCGACTCTACCCAGTCGACTCTACCCCGCCGTCGGGTTCAGGGCCGGCAGGTCAGTGAACTGTCGCCCTGCCTCGACCTGCCCTACACGCCCACGCTGGCAAGGTGGGGACATGGCTGAACCGCTCCCCCTGCGTCCGCCACCGCCCTTGCTGGATGACGCCTGTGCGTTGTTCCTCGATGTCGATGGCACCCTGATCGAATTCGCTGCGCGCCCGGATGCCGTGCAGCTGCTGCCGGATGTGCGTGAAGCCATCGGCCGCATCAGCGACCGCCTGGAAGGTGCCGTGGCACTGGTCAGTGGTCGCCCGCTTGAACAGCTGGACCAGCTGTTCGCCCCGCTGCAGCTGCCCGCCGCCGGCCTGCACGGCCACGAACTGCGTGGCCAGGATGGCCGCGTCCTGCGCGACGAGCATGACGATGACACTGCCGAATGGCTGCACGCGCTGCACCAGCAGGCGATGCGTTTCGCCCATGGCCATCCCGGCGTGCTGGTCGAGGACAAGGGCGTCGGCCTGGCCCTGCATTGGCGCGGTGCGCCGCACGCCGCCAGCGATGTCCGCGCATTCGCCGACCGCCACGTGCGCGGCCGCACCCGCTATCGCCTGCAGCCCGGTGACCACGTGGTCGAGTTCGTGCCCGTCGGCACAGACAAGGGCCGCGCGGTACGACGGATGATGCAGTACCTGCCGTTCCGCGGTCGCCTGCCCGTGTTCATGGGCGATGACCTCACCGATGAATTCGGCTTCGATGCTGCCAACGGCCAGCATGGCTGGAGCGTGCTGGTGGGTGAACGTGAACCCAGCGCGGCTGTGTTCGCACTGCCCGACATACGCAGCGTGCACGCCTGGCTGCGTGAGAATGCCTATTGACCCGGCCAACCCCCACGGCCGCAACCGAGATGTACCGCGTGATGACCCAACCCGATCTTGATCTGGGCGTGGTCGGCAACGGCAGCTTCGGCGCCCTGGTCGACAAACATGCCCGCGTTGTCTGGAGCTGCCTGCCCACCTTCGACGGCGACCCTACCTTCTGCGCCCTGCTGGGTCCCAACCAGCAGGCCGGTGGTGACTTCGCCATCGAGCTGGAGGACTTCGCCGACAGCGAGCAGGAGTACCTCACCAATACCGCGATCCTGCGCACCGTGCTGCGTGACACGCACGGCGGCGCACTGGAAATCCTCGATTTCGCCCCGCGCTGGCGCCAGAACGACCGCTTCTATCGGCCGGTCAGCCTGATCCGCCAAGTGCGTCCCTTGGCCGGCAGCCCACGCATCACCGTGCGCGCGCGGCCGCTGGCGGACTGGGGCGCGCGCGTGCCCGAGTCGACCTGGGGCAGCAACCATGTGCGCTGGGTGCTGCCCGAACACGTGCTGCGGCTGACCACCGACGTGCCGGTACGGTTCGTGCGTGACGGCCTGCCGTTCGTGCTCAACCACCCGATCCACCTGATCCTGGGCGTGGATGAATCGCTGAACCGCTCGATCAGCGGCTATGTGCAGGAAGCCTTCCAGCGCACCCGCGACTACTGGCGCGAATGGGTGCGCTACCTGTCCATTCCGCTGGAATGGCAGGACGCGGTGATCCGCAGCGCAATCACGCTGAAGCTGTGCCAGTACGAGGACAGCGGCGCGATCATCGCGGCGATGACCACCTCCATTCCGGAAGCGCCCGGCAGCGTGCGCAACTGGGATTACCGCTACTGCTGGCTGCGCGATGCCGCCTTCGTGGTGCGCGCACTGAATCGTCTTGGCGCCACGCGCACGATGGAACAGTTCCTCGGCTACATCTTCAACCTGGCCACCACCGACGGCACCCTGCAGCCGCTGTACGGCATCGGCTTCGAAGCCAAGCTGGACGAGGACGAAGTGCCCAGCCTGTCCGGCTACCGTGGCATGGGCCCGGTGCGCCGCGGCAACCTGGCCTGGGTGCAGCGCCAGCACGATGTGTACGGCAGCGTGGTGTTGGCCTCCACCCAGCTGTTCTTCGACCGCCGCCTGCAGGACCCGGGTGATGCACACACCTTTTCCCGCCTGGAACCCCTCGGCGAGCAGGCATTCGCCCTGCACGACGTACCCGATGCAGGCCTGTGGGAGTTCCGCGGCCGTACCGAGGTGCACACCTACACCAGCGCGATGTGCTGGGCCGCCTGCGACCGCCTGTGCAAGATCGCCGTGCGCCTGAAGCGCGACGACCGCGCACGTTACTGGCGAGAGCGTGCGGACACCATCCACGCGCGCATCATGGCCGAGTCCTGGAGCGAGGAACTTGGTCACTTCACCGATACCTTCGGCGGCCATCGCCTGGACGCCTCGTTGCTGCTGCTGGCCGACATCGGCTTCATCGATGCGATGGACGCCCGTTTCATCGCGACCGTTGAAGCCATCGGCCGCGACCTCAAGCATGGCAATTCGCTGTACCGCTATGTGGCGCCGGATGACTTCGGCGAGCCGGAAACCAGCTTCACGATCTGCACGTTCTGGTACATCGACGCACTGGCCGCGATCGGGCGACTGGACGAGGCACGCGAGATGTTCGAGACGCTGCTGAAGCAGCGCAACCACCTGGGCTTGCTGTCGGAGGATCTGGCCTTCGACAGCGGCGAGGCCTGGGGCAATTTTCCGCAGACCTATTCGCACGTCGGCCTGATCACCGCCGCGATGCGGCTGTCGCGGTCCTGGCAGGAGGCGTCGTGAGCCGTCTGGTTGTGGTTTCAAACCGTGTGGCCGTGCCGGGCGAGAACCGTGCCGGCGGCCTGGCGGTCGGCCTGCTGGCCGCGCTGAAGGAACGTGGCGGCATGTGGTTCGGCTGGAGCGGCAAGAGCGTGCGAGATGGCAGTGGCACGCTGCACACGCAGAAGGACGGCGACATCGAATTCGTCACCCTGGACCTGAGCAAGCGCGAGGTGGATGGCTATTACAACGGCTTCGCCAACCGCACCCTGTGGCCGCTGCTGCACTTCCGCCTCGACCTGGTCGACTACGACCGTGGTACCCGCGAGACCTACCACAAGGTCAACGCGCTGTTCGCCGACAAGCTCGCACCGTTGCTGCGCGAAGACGACATCGTCTGGATCCACGACTACCACCTGATCCCGCTCGGCGCGCTGCTGCGCGAGCGCGGCATCGGCTGCCGCATCGGCTTCTTCCTGCACATCCCGATGCCCTCGGCCGACCTGCTGCAGGCCATGCCCGATCACCTGCGGCTGTTCTCCGCGCTGTACGCCTACGATCTGGTCGGCTTCCAGACCCAGCGCGATGCCGATCGCTTCCAGACTTACCTGCGCCTGTTCGGCGGCGGCCGCGTGCTCGACAACGGCGAACTGGAAGCGCCTGGTGGGCGCCGCTTCCGTGCGGCCGCCTTCCCGATCGGCATTGACACCGAGCTGATCGCGCGACAGGCAGGTACCGCCGCGGCCAAGGCGGCGGTGAAGAACCTGCGCGCCAGCCTGCGTGACCGCCAACTGGCGATCGGCGTCGACCGCCTGGACTATTCCAAGGGCCTGCCCGAACGTTTCCTCGGCTTCGAGCGCTACCTGGAGCGCCATCCGGATCAGCGCGGTTCGCTGACCTACCTGCAGATCGCCCCGGTCTCACGCGGTGATGTCACCGAGTACCGTCAACTGCGCAGCCAGCTGGAGCAGATCGCCGGCCACATCAACGGTGGCCATGCCGAGCCGGATTGGACGCCGCTGCGTTACGTCAACCAGAACTTCACCCATGCCACGCTGACCGGCTTCTACCGGGCGGCGGCAGTAGGCCTGGTCACGCCGCTGCGCGATGGCATGAACCTGGTGGCCAAGGAGTACGTGGCGTCGCAGGATCCGGACGATCCCGGGGTGCTGGTCCTGTCGCTGCTGGCCGGCGCCGCCGACGAACTGAAACAGGCGTTGCTGGTGAACCCGCACGATCTGGACGGTGTGGCTGATGCCATCGCCACGGCAGCGACGATGTCGCTGCGCAGGCGCAAGGAGCGCTGGCACGCGATGATGGAGCACCTGCGCACCTACGACATCAACCACTGGCGACGCAGCTATCTGGACGCGCTGGAAGGTTGAGGGAAAAAGGGGACGGAGGGGATTAAGTCGTTTATGCATAAACGACTTAATCCCCTCCGTCCCCTTTTTCTTCAATCCAGGAACCGCGCGAGGTATTCCGGCGCCGGCAGGTGGCACGCATCATGCCTGCCAAACCAGCGGTAGCGGTTGCGCGCCAACACGCGATACGCCGCATCACGCCAGGTGCGTGGCAGCAGGCGCAGCACGCCGCTAAAACGCCAGGCACCGCCCAGCCCCACCAGCACGCGCAGGATCGCATCGGTATCGGTCCACGCGCCCTGTGCGTCCAGCAGCAGGAACGAGGCCGGGTCCTGCGGATCCAGCCCGTGCGTGCGCAGCAGTGCGCTGCCCTGCGCGCCCTGCATCGCGGCGAAGTGGTAGCGCCCCTTGCGGTCGAAACGCAGCAGAAATCGCACCCATCGGTTGCACAGCGCGCAGACGCCGTCGAACACGATCACCGCGCTGCCGCCATCGGCAGCCGCTTCACTGCGGTTCGAGCCAGCCTTCATAGCGGATCAGCGCTCCCACCCAGGGCAAGGTCACATCGACCAGGAAAGTGTAACGCGCACCCTGCCAGGCTTCACGGCAGCGCACGCCACCAAACCAGCGCACCGGTAGCGGCAGCAGTCCCAACGCCCAGACCCGGCGCACCGACCAGTCGATGCCACCCTTGCGGGCCTGCAGGTCGAATTCGAAGCGCACCGCACCCAGCTGCTCGCGCAGGTATCCCTCGTGCGCCCACAGCCGCGACACCATCGGCCAACGTCCGAAGCGTCGCGCCCATCGTTCGCCCTGCCCGTGTGCTCTGAACGCCACTTCGGTCGGCAGCGCGTCTCCGTCCTTTGGCAACCGCGCCAACGCAGCCAGCAGCGGCACCAGCCAGTGCCGCCCTGTCACGATGCGCGCCTGCCCTGCATAACGGCAGGGCAACGGCGCGGCATGCAGCGCCTGCACCGGCGGTGCCAGGGTGGCAAAGGCCGGCCCCAGCATCCGTGCGAACAGGGGCGTACTCAGGGTGCGATCCAGGCCAGCGTCGCCATACGTCCGGTGCGGCGGTCGCGCCGGTGGGAGTACAGGTCCGGATCGGCCATGGTCGAGACCGTGCCGCCGTATACCTGAGCCGGATCCATGCCCGCCGCCTGCAGGCGCTGGCGGGCCAATGCGAACAGGTCCACCTTCCAGTGGCCTGCGCGGGTGGCCACGAACGCCACCTCGGCGGCTGGATCATGGCCAACGAACGCGTGATAGACCTCCTCGCCGATCTCGTAGTCGGCCGGCCCGGCGGCCGGTCCCAGCCACGCGCGCAGCTGCGCTGGCGGCGTCTGCATGGCGGCCACGGTGGCCTCCAGCATGCCGTCGGCCAGGCCACGCCAGCCGGCATGCGCCGCGCCCACCTCACTGCCATCAGCGGCGGCGAACACCACCGGCAGGCAGTCGGCGGTCAGGATCGCCAGCACCACGCCCGGCACCGAGGTCACCGCGGCGTCGGCCACCGGTTCGCTGGCGCCGGGCACGGGCGGCGCGCTGAAGCGCAGCACGGTGCTGCTGTGCACCTGGCGCAGCCAGTGCGGTGCCGACGGCAGCGCCAGCCCCTGCTGAAGCAGCTGGCGGTTGTACTCGACGTTGGCCGGAGTGTCACCCTCGGCCGCGTGCCGGTTGCCCAGGTTGAACTGCGCGAACGGTGCCGGCGAGATGCCCGCACCGTGCCGGCGCGTGGTCACCGCGCGGACGCCCGGAGGCGCCGGCCAGTCGGCCTGCAGCAACGGCAGCGCGGCGGCCATCACCAGCGGTCCCGCTCGCGCGCGGCGAAGGCTTCGCTGTCTTCGCGCAGCACCTTCATCAGGTGCAGCATGTCGTCCGGCACCGGCGCAGTGTTGCGCACCGGCTCACCGGTGATCGGGTGCGTGAACTCCAGGGTCTCGGCATGCAGAGCCTGGCGCTTGAAGCCACGCAGCGCGGCCACCAGCTCATCGCTGGCACCCTTGGGCAGCTTCAGCGCACCGCCGTACAGCGGGTCACCGATGATCGGATGGCGCACGTGCGCCATGTGCACACGGATCTGGTGGGTACGCCCGGTTTCCAGTCGGCACTCGAGCGCGGTGTGCGCACGGAAGCGCTCGCGCAGGCGGTAATGCGTGATCGCTTCCTTGCCGTCTTCGCGTACCGCCATCTTCAGGCGATCGCGCGGGTGGCGATCGATCGGGGCATCGGCGGTACCACCGGCCACCAGCGCACCCATCACGATCGCCAGGTACTGGCGATGCACGTCGCGTGCGGCCAGCTGCTCGACCAGCGCGGTCTGTGCCTCCAGCGTCCTGGCCACCACCATCACGCCGCTGGTGTCCTTGTCCAGGCGGTGCACGATGCCGGCGCGCGGCAGCACCGCCACCGACGGGTCGCGGAACAGCAGGGCGTTGACCAGGGTGCCGCTGTGGTTGCCCGCACCCGGGTGCACCACCAGGCCGACCGGCTTGTTGATCACCAGCAGGTGCTCGTCCTCGAACAGCACATCCAGCGGGATGTCCTCCGGCTGGGCCTCGGTCTGGGTTTCGAGCACCACATTGAGGGTCACCACCTCGCCGCCGCGCAGCGGATCGCGCGGGCGCACCTGGGCGCCGTCCAGCAGGACCTCACCAGCCTTGATCCACTCGGTCAGGCGCGACCGCGAGTATTCGGGGAACAGTTCGGCCACGACGGCGTCGAAACGGCGGCCGGCAGCGGTGTCGGGGACGATGGCCTGGCGGGCCGATTCAGAGGGTTGTTCAGACATGGCAGGGGGCATTCTTTGAAATTTTGGGGTCCCGGCGGCCGGTTTCAGTCGCTGGACAGGACACTAGGCTATCATCGACCCTTCGTATTCCAGCCGCGTCCCGCCTCGACCCCATGATCCGACGCTCCGCCATGCTCTCCGCGCCCGTCCGCCTCACCGCCCTGCTGCTGGTGCTGGTCATCGCCGCCACCGGCTGCCACCGTGGCGCCAAGAAGGGCGATCGCCCCGACGAAGGGACGCCGGTCGAACAGTTGTACGAGAAGAGCCACAAGCTGATGCAGGGTGGCAACTGGAGCGGGGCTGAAGCCAGTTTCCGCCGCTTGGTGGCCCAGTATCCGTACGGACCGTACACCGAGCAGGCGATGATCGAGACCGCCTACGCCCAGTACAAGGCCGGCAAGCACGATGACGCTGTGTCCAGCATCGACCGCTTCATCCGTACCTACCCGACCCACCGCAACATCGCTTACCTGTATTACCTGCGCGGCCTGGCCAACTCCAATCGCAGTACGGTTTTCCTGCGCCGCGTATGGTCTTTGGATGCCAGCCGCCGCGATCTGTCCACCCCGCACCAGGCGTATTCGGACTTCAACATCGTGGTGGACCGCTACCCGAACAGCCGCTACGCCGCCGATGCACGCCAGCGCATGCTGGAGCTGCGTGACGTGTTCGCCCAGCACGAACTGGACAACGCCCTGTACTACATGCGCCGCGGCGCCTGGGTCTCGGCCGCCGGCCGCGCCAACTACCTGCTGGAAACCTATCCGCAGAGCGCGTTCCAGTACGACGCCGTTGCCGTCCTGGCTGATTCCTATACCCACCTGGGCAACAAGACCCTGGCCGATGACGCCCGCCGCGTCCTGCAGCTGAACCAGCCGGATCACCCGTGGCTGGAAGGCAAGTGGCCGAAGTACCCATGGATGATCCGAAAGCTGAACCCATTCGCTGGCGAGAAGTCCGCCAGCACTGGCCAACGCAACGCGCGGCTGGAAAAGAAGTAAGAAATCAAAGGGCCCCGGAAGGGGCCCTTTCTTTTTGTAGCGTCGAGCCATGCTCGACGGCTCTCCTCGGCCGCTTCGCCCTCCCGGAGACAGGGATCTAGGAATTCTACGAAACCCCTCCCAGTGCGACCGGGGTCCCATCCGGCACGCGCGATGCCCTCCACACTCCAGCGCACGGCCATTCCCGCCGCACGGAGTCCATATGTTCCCAATCGTTTCCCGCGTCCGCCCGTTGCTGGCCGCCGTCACCGCTGCCCTGCTGGGACTGCCCGCTGCAGCCCAGGCCGCTGAGCCAGGCGATCTGATCACGGCAGCCCCCTACCACGCCGACTGGGTGCCGTCGAAAGCGGCCCAGGCGTACCTGCTGAACTACCGCACTCCCGATCACCGTGGCCAGCTGGCCCAGGGCAGCGGCCTGCTCTACCTGCCCGCAGGCACTGCACCGGCCGGAGGCTGGCCGGTGGTGTCGTGGGCCCACGGCACCCAGGGCGTCGCCAACCACTGTGCGCCGTCCATCTCCGGCCCCACCCATCCCGAACGCGATGGGCGCTTCCTGGATCACTTCCTGGCCCAGGGCTATGCCGTCGTCGCGGCCGACTATCAGGGCCTGGGCAGTCCCGGCGATCACGCCTACCTGCACGTGCGCAGTGCCGCACGCAACAGCATTGACATGGTCAAGGCCAGCCACCACTTCCTGGGCACCGGCCGCCTGTCCCCGCGCTGGGTGTCGGTGGGTTACTCGCAGGGCGCCGCAGCGGCCTTGAGCGCTGGCCACCAGGCCCGGGCGTATTCCGGCCCCGGCCTGCAGTACAAGGGCAGCTTCACCGCCGGTACCCCCACCGCCGTGGAGATCACCGCCCTGGTGATGCGGCCGGACAACCGCACCGCCAACCCCGGGGCACTGAACGCCTATCACGCCTATCTGCTCGATGGCCTGCTGCAGGTGGCACCGCAGATCGACCGAGTGCTGAGCCCGCAGGGACGGGCCCGCATCGCGCAAGCCCGCCAGCACTGCCTGACGGAACTGGCCGCGCAGCTGGAGGGCGCCAGCACCGGCGAGATGTTCAGCGCGCCGTTGACCTCAGTGCCGGGCATCTGGACGCTGCTGCACGACTATCTGGGCGTGCCACGGCAGGGGTTCACTCAGCCGTTGATGCTGGCCCACGGCACCGGCGACAAGGATGTGCCCTATCTGACCACGCTGCTGTATGCCGCCGGCCTGGCCCTGCGTGGCGAGCCGGTGGCCTTCCGGCAGTACCCGGTCGACCACCGCGGCACGCTGGATGCGGCGGCGGCCGATGGGCTGGCATTCGTGCGCGCGCGGCTGGAGGATGCCCGCTTCGACCCGGCAGCCGAATTGGCGGGGCTGGAACAACAGCTCGACGCCGCACGATGATGGGTTTGTAGATCCACGCCATGCGTGGATGATCGTCGAACACCGTGCGGACCAAGGTCCGCACCTACCCGGGAGGGGGGGCCAGGGCCGCCCTTACCCCTTGAACCCATTGCTGATCGGGTAGCGGCGCTCGCGGCCGAATGCCCGGCGCGACACCTTCGGTCCCGGTGCGGCCTGGTGGCGCTTCCACTCGCTGATGCGCACCAGGCGCAGCACGCGATCAACCACCGCCGCATCGTAACCGGCGGCGACGATCTCCATGCGCGACTGTTCCTGATCGATGTAGCGGTACAGGATGCCATCCAGCACGTCGTAGGCCGGCAGCGAATCCTGGTCCAGCTGGTTCTCGCGCAGCTCGGCCGACGGCGGGCGGCTGATCACTGCCGGCGGGATCACCGGCGCACCGCCCACGGTATTGCGCCACTTCGACAAGCCGAATACCTCGGTCTTGTACAGGTCCTTCAGCGGCGCATAGCCACCGCACATGTCGCCGTAGATGGTGGCGTAACCCACCGCATACTCGCTCTTGTTGCCGGTGGTCAGCAGCAGGCCACCGAACTTGTTGGCCAGCGCCATCAGGATCACGCCACGGCTGCGCGACTGCAGGTTCTCTTCGGTCACGTCCGGCGCAGTGCCTTCGAACATCGGCGCCAGCGATTCCATCAGTCCCTTGAACGCCGGCTCGATCGATACCGCCTCCAGCTTCACGCCCAGTGCCTGGCACTGTTCGGCGGCCAGGTCGTTGGACAGGCCCGCGGTATAGCGCGACGGCAACCGCACGGCGGTGACGTTTTCCGCGCCCATCGCGTCCACGGCCATGGCCAGCACCAGCGCCGAATCGATGCCGCCGGACAAGCCCAGCCACACCTTCTTGAAGCCGTTCTTGCGGCAGTAGTCCTGGATGCCACGGGTCACTGCGCGCCAGGCCAGCGCGTCCATGCTCTCGTCGCCATCGTCCATCCACACGTGCGGCATGAAGCGGCGGGTTTCACCGTCGTACTCCACCACCAGCCACTGGTCGACGAAGGCGGCGGCGGCGGGGTGCACCGTGCCGTCACCATCAGCCACCACCGAGGCGCCATCGAACACCAGCGCGTCCTGGCCACCGACCACGTTGAGGTAGGCGATCGCCGCCCCGCTCTCACGGGTGCGTGCGGCCAGCACTGCATCGCGCTGGGCATGCTTGCCACGCTCGTAGGGCGAGGCATTCGGCACCACCACCAGCTGCGCACCGGCACGCACGGTGTCGGCCAGCGGCTCGGCGAACCACAGGTCCTCGCAGATCAGCAGGCCGACCGGAATGCCGTTGACCTCGAACACGCAGCTGCCGCCATCCGGATCGACATCGAAGTAGCGGCGCTCGTCGAACACCGCATAGTTGGGCAGCTCGCGCTTGCGGTAGGTCTGCTCGACCAGGCCATCGCGCAGCACGCTGGCGGCGTTGTAGACCACCGCACCGGCCGCCTGCGGCCAACCAACCACGGCGGTGATGCCACGGCAGGCAGCAGCGATGCGGGCCATCGCCTGCTCGCACTCGTACAGGAAGCCCGGGCGCAGCAGCAGGTCTTCCGGCGGATAACCACTCACCGCCAGCTCGGGGAACATCACCAGCTCGGCGCCGTACTCGTCGCGCGCCTGGCCGATCATCTCGATGATGCGCTCGGTGTTGCCGGCGACATCGCCGACCGGGAAGTCGAACTGCGCCATCGCGATGCGGATCGAAGCCATGGGAATCCAGCCTGTGGTTGCAATGTGCCCATTGTAGCGCTGCGCCATGCGCGCGCCGGGCGCGCTCACTGCGTGGACAGCCCCGGCTCAGTAGATCCACGCCATGCGTGGATGGAGCCGACCGCGACACTGCCAGACGCAGAACAGCCGCCCGGAGGCGGCTGTTCTATTGAAGCAGGTAGAGCAGTCGACTAACAGTCGACTCTACCGATCGTGCCGGCCGAGGGCCGGCAACAATCTTATTTCACCAGCTTGGCGATGGCGGCGCCCAGGTCGCCCGGCGAGCGGACGGTGACAACACCGGCAGCTTCCATGGCGGCGAACTTGCCTTCGGCAGTACCCTTGCCGCCCGAGGCGATCGCACCGGCGTGGCCCATGCGCTTGCCGGCCGGAGCCGACGCACCGGCGATGAAGCCGACGACCGGCTTCTTCACGTGGTTCTTGATGTACTCGGCGCCGGCTTCTTCAGCGTCACCGCCGATTTCGCCAACCATGATGATGCCTTCGGTCTGCGGGTCTTCGTTGAACAGCTTCAGGCAGTCGACGAAGTTCAGGCCGTTGATCGGGTCACCACCGATGCCGATGCAGGTGGACTGGCCCAGACCGACTTCAGTGGTCTGCTTGACCGCTTCATAGGTCAGGGTGCCCGAACGCGACACGATGCCGATCTTGCCCGGCTGGTGGATGTGGCCCGGCATGATGCCGATCTTGCACTCACCCGGGGTGATGACGCCCGGGCAGTTCGGCCCGATCAGCACGGTGTCCGGATGCGAACGGGTCAGCACGTTCTTGACGCGCAGCATGTCCAGCACCGGGATGCCTTCGGTGATGCAGACGATGACCTTGATGCCGGCAGCAGCGGCTTCCAGGATCGCGTCGGCCGCGTACGGCGGCGGCACGTAGATGACCGAAGCGTTGGCTCCGGTGCTCTGCACGGCGTCGGCAACGGTGTTGAAGACCGGCAGGTCGATGTGGGTGGTGCCACCCTTGCCCGGGGTCACGCCGCCAACAACCTGGGTGCCGTATTCGATCATCTGAGTGGCGTGGAAGGTGCCCTGCTGGCCGGTGAAGCCCTGCACGATCACCTTGGTGTTCTTGTTAATCAAAACAGACATGGGAATTCCTTGGTGTCGAATCAGGCAGCGTTCTTGACAGCTTCAACGATCTTCTTGGCGCCATCGTTGATGTTGTCAGCCGGGATGATGGCCATGCCGCTGTCACGCAGCAGCTGCTTGCCTTCTTCCACGTTGGTGCCTTCCAGGCGCACCACGACCGGAACCTTGACGCCCACTTCCTTCACGGCGGCGATGATGCCTTCGGCAATCATGTCGCAGCGGACGATGCCGCCGAAGATGTTGACGAAGATGCCTTCAACCTTGTCCGAGGACAGGATCAGCTTGAACGCTTCGATGACGCGCTGCTTGTTTGCACCGCCGCCCACGTCCAGGAAGTTCGCCGGCTCGCCGCCGTTGAGCTTGATGACGTCCATGGTGGCCATGGCCAGGCCGGCGCCGTTCACCATGCAGCCGATGTTGCCGTCCATGGTGACGTAGTTGATGTCCAGTTCCGAAGCGATCACTTCGGTCGGATCTTCCTGGGTCTTGTCGCGCATGGCGACCAGCGCCTTCTGGCGGAACGCGGCGTTGTCGTCGCTGTCGAACTTGCCGTCCAGCGCGTACAGGTTGCCGTCGTCCAGGATGGCCAGCGGGTTGATTTCAACCAGGGCCAGGTCCTTTTCGTTGAACAGGCGGTACAGATTCACCATGATGCTGGCGAACTGGCCGGCCTGCTTGGCGGTCAGGCCCAGCTTGAAGCCGAAATCACGGCCGTGGTAACCCTGCACGCCTTCGACGAAGTCGACGTTCAGCGAGTGGATCAGCTCCGGGGTTTCAGCGGCGACCTGCTCGATCTCCACGCCGCCTTCCGAAGAGGCGATGTAGGTGATGGTCTTGGTGCCACGGTCGACCAGCACCGACAGGTACAGTTCCTTGACGATCTCGCCGGCGGTGGTCACCAGCACCAGGTTGACCGGCAGTTCAACGCCAGCGGTCTGGTAGGTGGCCATCTTGGTGCCGAGCATCTTGGCCGCAGCGGCCTTCACGTCGTCGGTGGTCTTGCAGAACTTGACGCCGCCAGCCTTGCCGCGGCCGCCAGCGTGGATCTGCGCCTTGACCATCCAGGGGCCCTGGCCCAGGGAGTTGGCAGCGGCAACCGCTTCGTCCGGGGTCGCAGCGACCTTGCCGGCCGGGACCGGGATGCCGTACTCGGCAAGCAGTTGTTTTGACTGGTATTCGTGGAAATTCATGCGTCACCGTGGGAATAGGAACGACCGCACGCAATTCCTCAGGGCCCCGGCGGGGCGCCGGCATGGACCGCGGCGGGCCCACTATTGTGGCCGAGCGAGCGCCGGGGCGCAAAGAAGTCTGTACAAAACGCCGGGCTGGGCCAGATTTCCACCACCATTCAGGCAGTTGCGCCCGGGCCGGGACTGGCCACCGGTGTCCGCACCGGGCCAAATGCGCGATCCGGGCCGCTCCGGCGGGCTCCCGCCGGGGGCCCTATACTGGTCAGCCAGAGTGTGTCGTGTCGACCCTGCTCGACGGGTTCCACCGCAGGCCACGTAGAAGCGACGTACCCGCCCGGCTTCAGGGGATGCCAGGCTGGGCCGCCGCAGTTTCCAGACCCAGGCAGCCAGAAGGGGAGTTCCGGCGTGTCACCCAGTGCTTCATTGATCGACCGCATCGAATCCATTCCGCGGCGTGAGCTGTATTTCTTCGCGCTGTACCGGGTGCTGATCGCCGCGGTCATCGCCGCCCTGCTCTACAGCCCCTTGTCAGGCATGGTCGGCGAAGCCCATCACCCGCGTCTGGCCGATACCGTCGCGGCCATCTACCTGGTGCTTTCGCTGCTGGCCCTTGCAATCGGTCGCAACGAACGCTGGCTGCGCCCGATCGTGGTCAGCAGCGTGCTGGTGGACATCATCGCCGCCACGCTGCTGGCGCATGCCCTGCCCGGTGCCAGCGCCGGCATCTCGATGTCGCTGCTGTTCAACATCGCCGCGGCCGCCACCCTGCTGCCTTTGAGCTGGGGTCTGGGCCTGGCGATCGTTGCCAGCCTGGCCACCGGTACCGAATACCTCTGGAAAGTGCTCGAAGGCGGCGACCCTACCCGCACGCTGGCCGAGCTGGCCATGTTCGCCACCAGCTACCTGGCGCTGGCCTTCATCAGCTACCAGGTGGGCAACCGCGCGCGCCGCAACCAGCAGCTGGCCAACCAGCGCGGCGACGAAGTTGCCAACCTGTTCCAGATCAACGAACTGATCATCCGCCGCATGCGAACTGGCGTACTGGTGGTGGACGCCGACAACCGCATCACCCTGGCCAATGAAGCCGCCTCGATGCTGCTGGGTGACGGCGACGGCAACGGCGAGAGCGGCCGCCTGGACCTGGCCAGCGCCGCACCGGAGCTGGCGCGCCGGCTGCAGCGCTGGCGCAACGGCTGGGCGCAGGACGAACTGCCGCTGCAGCTCAACCCCGACCAGCCGGAAGTACAGCCGCGCTTCGCCCGCCTGCTGGCAGGCAGCGAACTTGCCCTGGTGTTCCTGGACGACTCCAGCGTGGTCTCGCGGCGCGCCGAATCGCTCACCCTGTCTGCCATGGGCCGCTTCTCGGCCAGCCTCGCCCACGAAATCCGCAACCCGTTGGCGGCGATCAACTACGCCGTGCAGCTGCTGGAGGAAGGCACCGGCTTCAATGAGAGCGACCGCCGCCTGCTGCAGATCATCCGCCAGCAATGCCAGCGCACCAACGGCATCGTCGAGAGCGTGCTGGGACTGGCACGGCGCGAACGCGCCACTCCCGAGAACGTCGACCTGGTCGCCTTCGTGCGCCGCTTCGTGCTGGAGTACAAGCAGGGCCAGACGCTGGAAACCGACAGCATCGAACCGATCATCAGCGACACGGCGGTGATGGCGCAGGTCGATACCAGGCACCTGTACCAGGTGCTCATCGTGCTGGTGCACAACGCACTGAAGTACGGCCGCATCGGCCAGCAGCCGGCGCGGGTGCGCCTGCGCGTCGCGCAGCACGAGCGCAGCGCGGTGATCGACGTGATGGACCGCGGCCCGGGCATTCCCGAGACCGTGGCCGCACAGCTGTTCCGTCCGTTCTTCACCACCTCCGAGCACGGCACCGGGCTGGGCCTGTATATCGCCCGCGAGTTGTGCCGTGCCAACCAGGCACGGCTCGACTACATCCCGGTGCCGGCAGGCGGCTCCTGCTTCCGCTTGGTGCTGCCCGGCCCGCACACGCTGTTGCCCACCTGATTCCAAATCTGTGCGTCAAACATTTGTCGCTTCCAGCCCCCTCGTTTATCTTTCACGCCCATGAACGAAACCCGCAGCGCCCTCGTCGTCGACGATGAACGCGACATCCGCGAACTGCTGGTACTGACCCTCGGCCGCATGGGGCTGCGCATCAGTACCGCCGCCAACCTGGCCGAAGCACGCGAACTGCTGGCCAGCAATCCTTACGATCTGTGCATCACCGACATGCGCCTTCCGGATGGCAACGGCATCGAGCTGGTCAGCGAGATCGCCCAGCACTACCCGCGCACGCCAGTGGCGATGATCACCGCGTTCGGCAGCATGGACCTGGCGGTGGAAGCGCTGAAAGCCGGCGCCTTCGACTTCGTCAGCAAGCCGGTGGACATCTCGGTGCTGCGTGGCCTGGTCAAGCACGCACTGGAACTCAACAACACCGAACGCCCTGCGCCCGGCCCCGCCACCGAACAGGCTGCACGCCTGCTGGGCGCTTCGCCGGCCATGGACGTGTTGCGCATCACCATCGGCAAGGTCGCGCGCAGCCAGGCACCGGTCTACATCCTCGGTGAATCCGGGGTTGGCAAGGAACTGGTCGCTCGCACCATCCACGCCCAGGGCGCGCGTGCGGCCGGCCCGTTCGTGCCGGTCAACTGCGGCGCCATTCCGGGCGAGCTGATGGAGAGCGAATTCTTCGGCCACCGCAAAGGCAGCTTCAGCGGCGCGCACGCCGACAAGCCCGGCCTGTTCCAGGCCGCACACGGGGGCACCCTGTTCCTGGACGAAGTGGCCGAGCTGCCACTGCAGATGCAGGTGAAGCTGCTGCGCGCCATCCAGGAAAAGTCGGTGCGCGCAGTGGGGGCGGCCAACGAGGAACCAGTGGACGTGCGCATCCTCTCGGCCACGCACCGTGACCTGGCCGAACTGGTCGAGGACGGGCGCTTCCGCCACGACCTGTATTACCGCATCAACGTGATCGAACTGAAGGTGCCGCCGCTGCGCGAGCGCCGCCAGGACCTGCCGGAACTGGCTGCCGCCGTGCTGGCGCGGCTGGCCCGCAGCCACGGCCGTGCCACCCCGCTGCTGGCGCCGTCGGCGCTGGAAGCGCTGGCCCACTATGCCTTCCCGGGCAATGTGCGAGAGCTGGAGAACATTCTGGAACGCGCGCTGGCACTGGCCGAAGAAGACCGCATCGGCGCCGACGACCTGCGCCTGCCACAGCACGCGCCGCGTACACCCGGCAGCGGCGCGCCCGCCGAAGCCGTGGCCGACCTGCAACCCGGCAGCGCTGCCCTGCCCTCGTACATCGAGCAACTGGAACGCAGCGCCATCCAGCGCGCGCTGGAAGAGAACCGCTGGAACAAGACCCGCACCGCCGCGCAACTGGGGATTACCTTCCGCGCGCTGCGCTACAAGTTGAAGAAGCTGGGAATGGAGTAGAGCCGAGCCCATGCTCGGCTGCTCGTCGGGCCATCAGCCGAGCATAGGCTCGGCTCTACCTCAATCCTTGGTAACGCGATTGATTTCGGCCAGGCTGGTCACGCCCGCGGCGGCCTTCTTCAACGCTGATTGCCGCAGGTCATTCACCCCGATCTGCTGCGCCGCCTCGGCAATCTGCAGTGCATTGCCACCGGCCAGCACGATGGTGGCGATCTCATCGGTCATCGGCATCACCTGGTAGATACCGGTTCGGCCCTTGTAGCCCTCGGTGCACTCATCGCAGCCCACCGCCTCGTACAACTGGATGCCCGCATCCAGCTGCGCCTGGGTAAAGCCCTCGGCCAGCAGCGCATGCTCCGGCAGGTTGGCCGGGCGCTTGCAGTTGCCGCACAACCGGCGTGCCAGGCGCTGCGCGATCACCAGCGTCACCGAGCTGGTGATGTTGTACGGGGCGATGCCCATGTTCATCAGGCGCGCGATGGTCTGCGGCGCATCGTTGGTATGCAGCGTGGACAGCACCATGTGACCGGTCTGCGCCGCCTTGATCGCAATCTCGGCCGTCTCCAGGTCGCGGATTTCGCCGACCATGATGATGTCCGGATCCTGTCGCAGGAACGAGCGCAGCGCCGCGGCGAAGGTCATGCCGCGCTTGTTGTTCTGCTGCACCTGGTTGACGCCAGGCAAGCGGATTTCCACCGGGTCTTCGGCAGTGGAAATATTGCGCGTCTCGTCGTTGAGGATGCCCAGCGCGGTGTACAGCGACACGGTCTTGCCCGAACCAGTGGGGCCGGTCACCAGCACCATGCCGTACGGCTTGTGGATGGCGTCGTGGAACAGCTTCTGCTGGTCCGGCTCGTAGCCCAGCTTGTCGATGCCCAGCTTGGCCGCGCTGCCATCGAGGATACGCAGCACCACCTTTTCACCGAACAGGGTCGGCAGCGTGCTGACGCGGAAGTCGATCTGCTTGCTCTTGGACAGGTTGAGCTTGATGCGCCCGTCCTGCGGCACGCGCTTCTCGGCAATGTCCAGCTGCGCCATCACCTTCAGGCGCGCGGCAATGCGCTGGTTCAATTTCACCGGCGCGCGCGCCACCATCTTCAGCAGGCCGTCGATGCGCAGGCGCACGCGGTAATCGTCTTCGTAGGGCTCGAAGTGGATGTCCGAGGCGCCCTTGCGGATCGCATCGACCAGCACCTTGTTGACGAACTTCACCACCGGGGTGTCGTCGCCCTTCGCGTCGATGCCGGAATCGCCGCCGGTGGCGCCGAGATCCTCGTCGCCGACCGCCACGTCCAGATTGCCCATGCCTTCGTCATCGCCCCCCAGGGCGTCGCCGAGGGTGTCGTGGCTGGCGTGCCATTGCTCCAGGGTCCGGCGGATCTGGTCCTCATCGACCAGGATCGGTTCCACCACCAGGTTGGTGTGGAACTTGATCTCGTCAAGCGAATGGGTCGGATTGCTGGTGCCCACGAACAGCTTGCCGCCGCGCTTGAACAGCGGCAGCACGTTGTGCTTGCGCAGCAGTTCCTCGCTGACCAGGCTCATCGCATTCTGGCTGGCATCGAAGGTGGACACATCGAACAATGGCATGCCGAACTCGACCGCGTTGGCGGCGGCGAGTTGCGAGGCATTGACCAGCTTGTTCTGCGCGAACCACGTAGGCAACGGCTGGCGGGCGGCGGCGGCCCTGGCCATGGCGTCGCGGGCGGCGGCCTCGTCCAGGGCCCCGTCCTGCACCAGGCGACGGGCCAGGCCGGTGATGCCGACAAGATTGGCGGTGGTGACAGCGTTCATATGGATCCTTGGCTCATGGGGTCACGCAGTGCCGTGCGCCTTCCAAGGGCACCACACAGGGCAGCAGAACCTTCCGCGACCGATCGGCCAACGGCATCGCCATTCCATGAGCAACAGTGCATTGCCTGGCCCTCCCGGCCCGGCAGGTTCGATCCTGACTCCCCTGGGGATGATAGCTCCGTCAAGGGCTGGTCAACATCCCAGCAGAGGACTGAAGTGTGATCAGCAACCCGTTGGACGATAGCGCGCTTCGAAGGCGCTGCCGTCGCAGGTCCAGATGCCTTCGGCCGAGCGGCGCAGAATCAGGTCCTTGCCCTCCAGCACGCTGTGGCCCTTCAGGGTGCAGCTGATGTGGCCAACACCGGATTCGCTGAGTTCGGCTTCCACGATCGAACAATGGGCGTTCTGAGCACCGCCGATGAGTTCAGGCGTGACATCGCTGACGGGACGTCCCTGATAGACGACGATCTCCACCAGCGTCTTGCCTGGACTGATGTCTGCCAACGCCGCCGTCAACTGAGTGCGTACGATGTATGGCTGGAATGCCACCATCGCAATCGCGGCAAGTATGGCAATGATGGCTACCACGACCATCAGCTCGATGAGCGTGAAACCCTTCTGCGTATTCATGACTCCCCCTGTACTTTCCAGCAATCCCCATTGCTGCGCTGTCGACTGGAACTTCTACTCCAGTCAGCACAAGGCCCGCCGAAGCGGGCCTTGTGTCTGGTTCTCGCAGGGCAGGCAGCGCCAAAGGCTCCCAGCGCTCCACGAAACCGGCTATTACTGGGTGCAACCCTTCGGACGGAACTTTTCCAGCACATCCGTGGTGACGCAGGAGAAGCCACCAGCGGTCGCGGTGGCGCCCGAGCCGCTGGCTTCGGCGTAGTTCAGTGCGATCGTGGAAGAACCACCGATACGGCCCGGATCACGGATGGTGCAGGTCATGCCGGTCGCAGCAACAGCGATCAGGGAGCAAGCACCGGTGCTGGCAGACTGGAAGCCGGCATTCGTCACCGTCGGAGTGCCACCGTCGCTGATGACCATCTCGAACTGGGTCTTGTGCGAGGCCAGGTCGGCCAGCGCAGCGGTGACCTTCGACTTCGAGGTGTAGTCCTGGTAAGCCGGCAGCGCGATGGCGGCCAGGATGGCGATGATCGCGACGACGATCATCAGTTCGATAAGGGTGAAGCCCTTCTGGTTCTTCATTTGGTACATCCCCAAGATAGTGGTGGTTGAGTTCAGTGCACGGGATCGGACCGGACAGCGCCGGTTGAGCGGGCCCCGTACCCTGCGGGTGGATCAACGCAGGTTGCGTGCCAACCCCGGCACGCCTCCCCCTGGATTTCCCCGCGCCCATGATGGCAGCAATTTTGCGGATGGGAACCCCCCCCCATCCGAATCTGCGATGGACGCGGCAATGTGACGCAGTGCGTCACCTTTGGCCGGCAGCCGGCACGAATTCGCATGCAGGGGCCCCTGCCAACTGCCCATACGGCCTTGAACCCGCTACCATCGATGGCTAGTTACCCGCCTGGGGATGGCGGGTCTTGGGGAGCCAACATGTCTGTCAGTCGCAGTGCGATCAAGAAGGAGCCGGTGGCGCGCGCCACCATGGAGCTGCAGCCGTTTGTCTGGGAGGGGATCGACAAGCGGGGCGTGAAGATGAAGGGCGAGCAGCTGGCCAAGAACGCCAACCTGCTGCGTGCAGAGCTGCGCCGCCAAGGTATCAACCCCGGGCAGGTCAAGCCCAAGCCCAAGCCGTTGTTCGGTGCCGCCGGCAGCCCGGTCAAGCCGAAGGACATCGCGTTCTTCAGCCGGCAGATGGCTACGATGATGAAGTCCGGCGTGCCGATCGTATCGGCACTGGACATCATCGCCAGCGGGCACAAGAACCCGCGCATGAAGAAACTGGTGGATACCATCCGCACCGACATCGAAGGCGGCTCTTCGATGTACGAGGCGGTCAGCAAGCACCCGGTGCAGTTCGACGAGCTGTACCGGAACCTGGTGCGGGCCGGCGAAGGCGCCGGTGTGCTGGAGACTGTGCTGGACACGGTCGCCACCTACAAGGAAAACATCGAAGCGCTGAAAGGCAAGATCAAGAAGGCGCTGTTCTACCCGATCATGGTGGTGGTGGTAGCCATGTTGGTCAGCGGCATCATGCTGGTGTTCGTGGTGCCGCAGTTCGAAGACGTGTTCAAGAGCTTCGGCGCCGAGCTGCCCGCCTTCACCCAGATGGTGGTCAATCTGTCGCGGTTCATGGTGTCATGGTGGTGGCTGATGTTGCTGGTCGCGATCGGCTCGGCAGTTGCTGCGATCATGGCCTACAAGCGCTCGCCGAAGATGCAGCATGCGATGGACCGCTTCGTGCTGAAGGTGCCGGTGATCGGGCAGATCATGCACAACAGTGCCATCGCCCGCTTCTCGCGTACCACCGCCGTGACCTTCAAGGCCGGCGTACCGCTGGTGGAGGCGTTGGGCATCGTGGCCGGCGCGACCGGCAACACCGTGTACGAGGAGGCGGTGCTGCGCATGCGCGACGATGTCTCGGTGGGCTACCCGGTGAACGTGTCGATGAAGCAGACCAACCTGTTCCCGCACATGGTCATCCAGATGACCGGCATCGGCGAAGAGGCCGGCGCCCTGGACGCCATGCTGTTCAAGGTGGCCGAGTACTATGAGCAGGAGGTCAACAATTCGGTGGATGCCCTGAGCAGCCTGCTGGAGCCGATGATCATGGTGTTCATTGGTACCATTGTGGGCGGCATGGTGATTGCCATGTACCTTCCAATCTTCAAACTCGGCGCCGTCGTCGGATAAAAAATACATGGCATTTCTCGACCAGCATCCCGGCCTCGGCTACCCCGCCGCGGCCGCCCTGGGACTGCTGCTGGGCAGTTTCCTGAACGTGGTCATCCTGCGGCTGCCCAAGCGGCTGGAGTGGCAGTGGAAGCGCGATGCGCGCGAAGTCCTGGAGGAACCGGACTTCTATGAGCCCCCCCCACCAGGGATCGTGGTGGAGCCGTCGCACTGCCCGCACTGCAAGCACAAGCTGAGCTGGTACGAGAACATCCCGCTGTTCAGCTGGATCATCCAGGGCGGCAAGTGCCGACACTGCAAGGCGCCTATCTCGCTGCAGTACCCGCTGGTGGAGGCGCTGACCTCGGTGCTGGTGCTGGCCTGCGTCTGGCAGTTCGGCTTCGGCTGGCAGGGCTTCGGTGCGATCGTGCTGACCTGTTTCCTGATCGCCCTGTCCGGCATCGACCTGCGCACGCAGCTGCTACCTGACCAGTTGACCCTCCCGCTGATGTGGCTGGGGCTGATAGGCAGCATCGACAACCTGTACATGCCGGCCAAGCCCGCCCTGGTGGGTGCGGCGGTGGGTTACCTGTCGCTGTGGACGGTCTGGTGGCTGTTCAAGCAGCTGACCGGCAAGGAAGGCATGGGCCACGGCGATTTCAAGCTGCTGGCGGCCCTGGGCGCCTGGTGCGGGCTGAAGGGCATCCTGCCGATCATCCTGCTGTCGTCGGTGCTGGGCGCCATCATCGGCTCGATCTGGCTGTACAGCCGGGGCCGTGACCGCGCCACGCCCATCCCGTTCGGGCCGTACCTGGCCATCGCCGGCTGGCTGTACTTCATGTGGGGTGCACCGCTGGTGGAGCAGTACCTGGTGATGAGCGGGCTGCGCTGAGGGGAGTCCCCATGAGCCGCTATGTGGTGGGCCTGACCGGGGGCATCGCCTCCGGCAAGAGCGAAGTGACCCGGCGCTTCGAGGCGCTGGGCATCGTGGTGGCCGACGCCGATCTGGCCGCACGGTCCGTGGTGGCCGACGGCAGCCCGGCGCTGGCCCGCATCGCCGAGCGCTTCGGCGCCGACATGCTGCTGGCCGACGGCAGCCTGGACAGGGCCCGCCTGCGCGCCCACGTGTTTGCCGACCCGGCCGAGCGCACGGCGCTGGAAGCGATCACCCATCCGGCCATCCGCCTGCTGATGCAACAGCAGTGCGATCAGGCTGGGAGCCCTTACGCCATTGCCGCCATTCCGCTGCTGACCGAGGTGGGCGGGCGGAAAGCCTACCCGTGGCTTGACCGGGTGTTGCTGGTGGATGCACCCGAGGCGGTGCAGCACGCCCGGCTGATGCGGCGCGATGGCATCGACGCGGCACTGGCCGACCGGATGATTGCCGCCCAGGCAAGCCGTGCGCAGCGGTTGGCCCTGGCCGATGACGTGGTGGCCAATGATGGGCAGCCGGAGGATCTGCAGGTGCAGGTGGAACAGCTGCACGCGCGTTACCTGGGGTTGGCTGGGGGCTGAGGCAGGTTGCCGGCCAGCGGCCGGCACTACCGTGGGGCATCCCAAGCGCGGCGTGGATCTCCTGTAGAGCCGAGCCCATGCTCGGCTGCGATCATCAAGCCGAGCATAGGCTCGGCTCTACACAGGGCGTTTCGCATCCATGCGCGGACCTGCTCCACCTGTTCACGCGCGGCGACGACTACTGCAGCGTCGCCGCCCCCCGGGCCTTCTCAGCCTGCAACTGCTGCTGCGCATGGCAGGTAAGCTCGCGCGCTGCCAGCAGCAGCCCTTCCACGGCGTCCGGCGGCATGACCTGCAGCGCGCCTCCGCGGGTGCGTGCGATATGCGCGGCATACATCATCCGGGTCAGGATGGTGATGCCTGCGACGGTGCGCCTGACGTCTGCCAGCGTGCCTGCCAGGGGCGGCTTCAACCCGGCGCGCTGTGCTGCGCCATCAGTGATGTCGTCCAGATCCAACTGTGCCACGAGGATCGGCATCAGGCCGTCTGACCGCGACAGCAGGTTCTCGACCCGCTGGGCAACGTCCGCGGACAACTGGCTGACCGATTCGCCAACCAGCTGATGCAGGTTGGGATAACGGGTACGGTGTGACATGGCGATGCTCCTGACAGGCGACGGACGATCCGACGCTGGCATCTGGCCATCTGCGCATCGGCCCGTCAGGAGGCAAAAGCGTCAACGGCGGCGTGGATGCGCGGAACCGTGAGCCACGGCACATCCAGGCAGGCATGCGGCCCGCGCGGAGCGCAGGCTGGGCCGGCGGCAACAGACATGTTGATGCCACCAGGGCGGTAGATCCGTGCCATACCTTGATGGTGGATGCCAGGCATCAGTGCCAACCAGGGTTGGCACCCACCAGGACAGATCCATGTGCCAACTCAGGTTGAAATCCACTCAAGCAGATTCATGTGCCGATCCGGCTCGGCCACGCCGCCGTTACAGCGGCTTCGGCGAGAACGTCAGGGTAGCGATCACGCCGCGCTCGCCGCCCGGGCGCACGCTTACCTGCCAGCCATACAGATCGCACAGGCGGCTGACGATCGACAGGCCAATGCCGCCCCCCTGCGAATGGCCGGCATGGGTGCCACGGTAACCACGCTGGAACAGCTTGGCGGCGTCCTCCTCGCTCAGGCCCGGGCCGCTGTCGGTCACGGACACCGAGTTGCTGCCGACAAAGACGCGTACTTCGCCATCCTGCGAGTACTTCACCGCGTTGCCGATCAGGTTGCCCAGCGCCACCGACAGCGCAGCTTCGGGCGCATCGATCACCAGGTTGCGCTCGCCTTCCAGCAGCAGCTCCAGCGGCTTGCCGCCCAGCTGCGCGCGATGCGCGTCCAACAGCTGCTCGGCCACGCGGGCGACGTTGCTGGTGCCCTGGCCCCGCTCGTTGCGCGACAGCAGCAGCAGCGCGCCGATCAGGTCGCTGCACTGTTGTTCGGCGCGCTGGATGCGCTGCAGGCGCTGCAGCACCTTCTCGTCCAGACCGGGCCGGGTCAGCAGCAGCTCGGTGGCACCACGGATCACCGCCAGCGGCGTGCGCAGTTCGTGGCTGACGTCTGCATTGAACTCACGGTCGCGCTGCACCACTTCGGTCAGCCGCGAGGAATAGTCATCCAGCGCCTGTGCCAGCTGCCCCACTTCGTCATCGGGGAAGCGTGGTGCAAGCGGCTCGGGATCACTGGTGCCGCCGCGGTAGGCGCGCAGCCGCGCGGCCAGGTCCGACACTGGCTTCATCACCTTCGAGGCCGACCACCAGCCCAGCACCAGCGACAACACGCTGAACACCAGGACCGACAGCACCAGCGCGCGGTTGAGCTGTTTGCCACCGCGCACGCTGTCGGTCATGTCATAGGCCAGGAAGAACCAGGCGTCGGGCGCTTTACGCACCGCCAGCTTGTAGGCATACGGCTGCCCCTGCTCATCGGTGCCACTCAGGTTGTAGTTGCCGTTCTGCAGGTCTGCCCACTGCGGCCAGGACTCCCGGGCTTTGTCGAACTTGTCAGCCGAATACGCGTATGCCCGGATCTGCTGCACAGGTACGGCCGGGTTACGCCCAGGATGCTCGTAGAAGCGGCGCGCGTACTCTTCGATGTTGTGGTTGATCACGTCTTCCACCAACTGGTTCTCCACTCGCATGCGGGCCCAGTTGGTGGCGAACGCGAACAGTGTCGTCAGGCAGAAGCCCAACAACACGAACGAGACGATGATGCGGCTCCGCAGGCGCCGCCGATAGGGCGTGCGCCGGCGCTCCCCCTTGGTTGCCACCGAATCAGGCTTCCGGAGTGGCGATGCGGTATCCGATGCCATGGCGGGTCTGGATCAGCGGCACTTCAAACGGCTTGTCGACCACTGCACGCAGGCCATGGATGTGCACGCGCAGGGAATCCGAATCGGGCAGTTCTTCGCCCCACACACGGGTTTCCAGCTCCTGGCGGGTCACCACGGCCGGGGCCGCTTCCATCAGCGCCTGCAGGATCTTCAGTGCGGTCGGGTTGAGCTGCAGCAGCTTGCCCTGGCGGCGCACTTCCAGCGTATCCAGGTTGTATTCCAGGTCGCCGGTTTCCAGCACGCGGGTCTGCACGCCCTTGCCGCGTCGCGACAGGGCGTTCAGACGCACTTCCACTTCCTGCAGCGCGAACGGCTTGATCAGGTAGTCGTCTGCACCGGAATCGAAGCCGGCCAGCTTGTTGTCCAGCGAGTCGCGGGCAGTGAGCATCAGCACCGGGGTCTGCTTGCGCGCTTCATTGCGAAGCTTGCGGCAGACCTCGATACCGTCCATGCCTGGCAGATTGAGATCCAGCACGATCGCGTCGAACTCGTGCACCACGGCCAGGTGCAGACCGGTAACCCCGTCAGCCGCGAAGTCCACGGTGTGCCCCCGGTCTTCCAGGTAGTCGCCCAGGTTGGCCGCAATGTCGCTGTTGTCTTCGATTACCAGGATTCTCACTGTCACCTCTAATTGACGAATTTGCCGACGCGCTGGGCCTGGCCCATGTCACGCTGTGCCTTGTCCTTCCGCCGGGCGCGCTCGGCAACGGTAGTGCACTGCGTGGTGGACCGGTTCGAACCCGTGGCCTTTTCACGTTGGCATATTAGACGACTATCTTCACGCGCCTGTGTCAAAACCGTGTTCACGATCTGCTGGTCGTTGAAGACATCGGTTCGCACCTGTTCAGGCATTGATTCGCGATTGGGGTGCTGCTCCACCGCCGTGCGCATCCGCCCCAACGCCTCGCGGACGCGGCTGCGGTCGGTCTGCTTCAGTTCGCTGTAGGTCTCGCCATCGTTGAGTTCGATTTCAATGCGCTCGATCTGCTGCTGCAGCGGCTTGCCGGGGGCGAAGACTTCACCGGCCTGGCTGGATGCAGAGGCGGTGGCAGCCAGGGTCAGGCCCGAAATCAGGACCGCCGAGATCAGGAGGGACTTCATGACAAACGAATCCTTGTTTGAGGTGAACGCCGACTGTATTCGCACCACCTTCACGCCAGCAAGTGCCATTTGCACGGGCGGCGATCGGCTGGGCTAACGATTGCCGGGAGGCGTGAGGTTGTTGAAGGTACGCTGGTCGTTCAACAGTGCCTTGCCCTTCTCGGCAATGCGGCGCCGCTCGGCCACCGTCAGGCAACGGCTCTTGGGCATGTTGCTGCCGGTGCCGCGGGTGTATTGGCAGATCTGCCGGCTGTCGTCATGGGCACGCGTCAGCAGCGTGTTGACCCGCTCCTGGTCGTTGAAGACCTCGCTCTGCACCTGCGGTGGCAGCTCCTGCAGGTTCTGGTGGCTACCCGCGCGCGCAGTGATGCGGGCCAGTGCCTCGCGGACGGCGCTGCGGTCGTCGGCGGAAATCTCGCTGTAATCGCCGTCGTCCAGTGCCTGCTCGACCCGCCGCACCTGCTCGGACACGGGCGATTGCCGATCCATCTGCACAACGGCTTTCTGCGGCTTGGCCGCAGTGGCCCCTGCCAGCCCCAGCAACAACGCGATCATCGTGATGCGGTACATCGCCAGCCTCCGGATCCATCCAGGAACGATGGCCGCCACTCTACGGCCGTCACGTTGCCTCCACAAGGGACTGCCTGCGGGCATAAAAAAGACCCAGGCGGTGCCCCGCCTGGGCCTGAAGTCGTATCCCGATACCGATCCTGCTGAGAGGCAGAGCTGCGGTTCGCTGAAGGCTACGCCGGGGCCGATTAAAGGGGTGTTAAAGCCGGGCTCATTTACCCATGAGAATTACAAACAACTGATTAATCAAGGCTTTCTAAGCTTCTCGACATGCTCGATGATGCGCGTGGCCACGTCGACGCCACAGGCCGCTTCAATGCCTTCCAGCCCTGGCGTGGAGTTGACTTCCAGCACCAGCGGGCCGCGCGCGGAGCGGATCAGGTCCACGCCGCAGACCGACAGTCCCAGCGCCTTGGCCGAACGCACAGCCACCTGCTGTTCGGCGCGGCTGGCCTTGGCCGCCACTGCAGTGCCGCCGGCATGCAGGTTCGAGCGGAAGTCGCCTTCCGGTGCCTGGCGCTGCATCGAGGCCACCACCTGGTCGCCCACCACGAAGCAGCGCAGGTCGGCGCCCTTGGCTTCACCAATGAACTCCTGCATCAGGAAGTTGGCGTACAGCCCACGCAGCGCCTCGACGATGCCACGGGAGGCGCTGGCCTTCTCGGTGAGGATGACGCCACGCCCCTGGGTGCCCTCGTTGAGCTTCACCACGTGCGGCGGCGGCCCCAGCATGGACAGCAGATCGACGGTGTCATCGGGATTGTCGCCGAACACGGTAACCGGCATGTCGATGCCCTTGGCCGCGAGCAGCTGGTGCGCACGCAGCTTGTCGCGCGAGCGCAGGATCGCGTCGGACGGATTGGGGGTGCGTGCGCCCATCAGCTCGAACTGGCGCAGCACGGCGGTGCCGTAGCGGGTGATCGAGGCACCGATGCGCGGAATGACCATGTCCACGCCGGTCATCGGCCGGCCCTTGTAGTGCATCGAAAAACCATCGGCGGCGATGCGCATGTAGCAGCGCAGCGGGTCGAGGATGCGTACGGTGTGGCCGCGCGCGCGGGCCGCCTCGACCAGCCGGCGGGTGGAGTACAGGGAGCTGTTGCGGGACAGGATGGCGAGCTTCATCGCGGTGGGATCGGGCGGCAGGCGCGCAGCATAGCGCGGCCGTGTGGCGGGTGGATGATGCCGTGCAGGCCACCGCCCCTGCCTGCATGCCGGGGCTGTGCGAAGATGCCTTTCGCCGGCTACAGGACAGGACACGGCCGGCTTACACAAACCAAGGAGAACCACAGATGCGAATGGGAATTCCGCTGTTGTTGCTGTTTGGCCTGGTGGGAGGCGCGGCAGACGTACAGGCCGCACCGACCCATGCAGTCTCCCGGCTCTACTTCGATGCCAACAACACCCTGATCGGCCAGGGCCTGCGCTACTGCACGGGCAGGACACAGCACCAGGGCGTTGCCTCACACGCCGATACCCGCTGGATCGATGTTTCCTACGCCTGCCAGGGTGACTCGACCGACGTTTCCTACGGCAGCTGGGTGCCGGTGCAACTGCGGCAGGACTTCTGCACGCTGTATGACGCCTGCACATCACTGATGCCGTGGCCGGAACCCGGCCTGCCCGGCGCCCTCGGCAATGGCTTCTACTCTGACTGACAGCCGACAGCCACCGCACTGTCTCCGGCGATGGCAGCATCGTCGCCGGAGAATCCACCCACTACGCCCCGGAGACTTCATGCCGCTGACGATCCTTCCGCGCTTCTCCGAAGTGGATGTACTCGGCCACGTCACCAACACCGCCCTGCCCGTCTGGTTCGAGGAAGGCCGTCAGGAAATCTTCCGGTATTTCAGCCGCGAGGCCAGCATGCGCGACCTGACGCTGATCCTGCGCCGCTACGAAATCGACTTCCTTCAGCAGATACAGCCGGGATACGAGGTATGTATAGAAACCCGTATCGAGAACATCGGCCGCTCCTCGTTGTCGATCGTGCAGCAGGCGCTGCAGCGCGGGGCGCTGGTTGCCAGCGGGCGTTGCGTGATGGTGCATTTCGACTACACCACCAACACGCCGCGCGAGGTGGACGATGGGCAGCGGCAGGCGTTGTCGGCATTGTTCACCGAGGAGTATGCGCAACAGCTGCGCGAAGCAAGCGGGCGCGCCGCCGAGGCCTGATCAGAATGAGGGGATCCGAAGGCTGAAGCGCCCATTGCGAACACGCAGTGCCAACGGGGTGTCCCGCCACTCCACGGGAAGCGCCAGCGACGTATGTACCGTCGGGCAACGCGTGATGTCGTCAAACTCCCAGCGTTCCTCATGGGCTTCGCAGCGGAGCGTGCCATCATCGCCGGCCTCGATCACTGTGATCCAGACCATGCTCTGGGCTTTACCGCTGCCACCCGTCGCATGGCAAGCGATGGCCTGCCAACGTCCCTGCCAGTGAACGAGCCATACGCCGCCACTCGGACGCAGGTCTTCTTCAAGCACATTGCCCGCTACCACTAGGCATCGCCCTGCCGGACTGGTGATCACCGTATCCAGGCCACAGGCGTGGCGGTCACTGGGCTCACCGTCAAGCCTGAGGGAATACGGGCAGATCCGCGCGAACAGCGTTGGATGGGCCGTCAGGCGCAGATCCTCAGGAAGCAGCGGAACTGCCAACAGCACCCGCGCATCGGGCAGGACGTATCGCAACGCCTTCGGTACTCCAGCGCTCAGCGCCGGGTGCGTCTGGTCGAGCCACAGACCGCGACAGGGATACAGCTGGCTCGTGCTGCTGTGCAGGCTGCGCAGCCAAGACACTGCGCCAGCGTCTCCTTCGGATTGCCGCTGCGCGTCCAGTTGCTGCCAGAACTGCCAGCCAGGCATCGCCAGCACATGCACCACCTTCTGATCCTCGTCATAGACGATGACGGCCTCCTGACGGTCAACATAGCCGGTGGTCCAGCGCAGTGCGCTTCCCGGAACGTCCTTCCATCCGCAGCTGGCATCACGACCACCTGCAATGGCGATGTCTTCGACGATGGCACCATCACGCAGCATCTGGGTGCTGTAGACGGGACCTCCCATGCCCAGTTCGCCCCACTCCAGCTGCACATCGTGGGCAGGCGGCCGATTGGCAAAGCGCCCTGGTGATCGCGAGCGCAACCGTTCACCGCCTACCGCATCGCCAATCAGATCGAAGCGCTGCAGCACGCCCCCCAACGCAAGACACGCAGCCAGGCCGACGATCACCCCCAGGGGTGACCACCACGCCACACAGATGACAACCCAGACCAGAATGGGCAGCCATTGGGTGTAACGGCGAAGAGTGCTTCGATTCAAAGCCATGCAGATCTGGCAGCGGGAACGGGCGACCATCCCATTGTCCGGCGTGCCACCGGGCCCGGCCATCGTCAGAACTATCGACCGACCTTCCTGGACAGCACGAAGGTCACCGCAGCAGATACGACTGCTGCGCCCCCAAGCAGATGGGGAGGCGCGAACGGGACGAATAGACTGTTCACCCCTGCCAGCAGCGCGATCACGGCCGTCAGCGTTGCCGCCACGATCAGGCCAACAGGCCGGACCGGCGCAGCAGGTTCAACACGGGATGCGGCGTCCCGCCTTGAATGTTCGTTGTGATCCATCACGTACACCTCCAGAATGTGCGCTCACAGGCTAAGAGAAGCCAAGCGCGATATCCAGCGTTGTATACGTCGTGCTTTGACACCTTCGATCACTCAACGGCGGACGGACACGATGGCGGAATGGACCGGCTATCCCACGATCATCTACACCAATCGCCCCCTCCTTGATCTGGCCAAGGACCTCATGGCCTGTTTCCGGGATACGTTCGGCTATCAGATGGACGTGGACCGCCTCGGGAACGGCCTGGGCTTCCTGTTCTACCGCGACAAGGACATGCTGGATCACCACCTCGACGCAGGATTCAACGTTGACCGGGCGGGTCGCGGCTGTGTTGGCATTGAGATAGACGAAGTCGACTTCTACGCCAGGCTTTCCCTCTTCGAGTTCGAGGGCGAATCGGACTTCGACCCTTACGACGTCGGCATGATGCTGAGCGGGGTTCTTCATGTCACAGTGGTGCTGCCCGCAGCAACGGGGGAGAACATGTTCTCCTCGCAGGTGCTCAGTGACGTTGAAAGGCTGATGAAGATGCCGGCGGGCACTTCCCGGCACGAGCGCCTCAAGGAACACCTTGCCGGGATCAAAGCGCTTTCAGCCGAGTAGCTGCGCCAGCGCCCTCACACGGAGCCAGCTCTGCAGGGGATCGGCTGGGTGGCCTGCTCGATCAGGAGTGACTGAGAGGCAGAATGGAGCGGGCGATGGGAATCGAACCCACGTCAGTAGCTTGGGAAGCTACAGCTCTACCATTGAGCTACGCCCGCGTTGCGGATGAAAGTCTATGCGGATCGGCCGGTGTTGCGCAATGGTGACCGCTGCATCCGCCGGGCCTGGCCCGGCGCTGCCGTGCAGGCATCCCAGGCACCTTGCGGTGCCCGGGAGGGTGCATTCATCAGAAGCTGCCGCCTACGGTGGCGAAGATCGTCGCGTCGCGGGCGCGCTTCTGCGCGGCCGTGGTGCTCACGCCGAGGTTGCCCTGCAGGCCGAACAGATCCATGCGCGCACCCAGCACTGCGGTGGCGTAGTTCTTGTCGAAGTCCAGGCCCGGCACGCGGTAGCTGCCCAGTTCCGGCAGGGTCTGCAACCATGCGCTGGCCTGCTTGGTGTCTTCGAACTCGTGGTCGTAGGTCACCTGCACGTACGGCTTGACGGTACCGCCATCGAAGCGGGCCTGCCAGCCGACGCGGCCGACGGTGGAGTCGACGTTCTGACGGTCGTAGCCCAGCGCAGTGGCCATGGTGCCGGCGGCAGCACTTTCGGTGTAGCCGTCGATCTTCACCTTCTGCCAGATCACCGAAGCGATCGGGCCGTGGCGGAAGCCGCCTTCGGTACCGAACTCATAACCGGCGTTCAGCGCAGCGGTCAGGTTGCTGCCGTCCGGCGAACCACCATGCTCGCGGGTGGCCGGGCCCAGCTGGACCTTGCGGTTCACGTCGTAAGACAGCCAGGTGTAGCTGACCTGGCCGTTCACCCAGACGCGGTCGCCATACCATGCCGCGAACAGGCCGGCAGTGGTGTCCTTCTGGGTGAAGTCACCACGGCTGTTGCCGAAGTCGGCATTGAGCCGGCCAAAGCCAGCGAAGCCGCCCACCACCACGCCATTGCGTGCCCAGTCGATACCGAACAGGCCGGCCGGGGCCACGCCGTCATACAGGTCCGCGTGGTCATAGCGCTGCAGGTCGCCGCGCACGCCGCCCCACCACGACAGGCCGTCGGCGGGACGGGCCCCCAGGTGATTGCTGACCTGGTCTGCGCGTGCGCGGCCGATGGTCTGCGCCGAGTGGCTCAGGACCTGCTGCAGGCGCGGGGCTTCCAGCACCGACACGGCGTACTGGCCCAGCAGCTGGTGGCCAGCAACGGTCGGATGCACGCCGTCGGCGAACAGGTAGGTCTGATAGGCATCCGGGCTGACATAGCTGGTCGGGTTGCAGGTCAGGATGCTGAGCGTGGAGTTGTTCGGGTCGATCTTGCAGGCGGTGCTGGTGACGTTGGTGAAACCGTACAGGGCCGGGTTGGCAGCCACTTCACTCAGCACGGTGAACGTATCCAGCGGAATGAACGCGATGCCGGCCTGCTTGAGGCCACCGTACAGCGCCTTGTTGTAGCTGGCGGACAGCGCGGTGGCGGTGCCGGCATTCGGGCCACGGAAGGCCGGGGTCAAGCCCACGTTCGGCAGGTTCGGCACCAGCACGTACTGTGCGCCGGCCTGCTTCAGCGCGCCGACCAGAGCAATCTGATCGGTCACGGCGGCGCCGATGATGGCCGGTGCCTGCGCAGGCGCGTTGGCTGCGGCGAAGAGATCATTGGCACCCCCCCACACGGTGTACAGGGCATTTGCGTCTGCCTTGCCGCCATTGGCAGCGAGATAGCGCGCAGCCTGCGACTTCAGCGAGGGAATGACGCCCAGGGCGCTGGGCACGTCCACGCTGACGCGTGCACCGCCGACGGCGTAGTTGTCACCACTCTGGCCATTGCCGTTGGCGCCGTTGTTCAGGCCGTAGTAGTTGGCCACCTGCTGCGACCAGACCCAGCCCGGGTTGGTGGTGAACTGGCCGGTGGCGCCCTGGGTCGCGGCCGGCAGCAGCGGACGGAAGTAACCGGCGTCGGTCAAGCTGTCGCCGAAGAACACCGCCTTCGAGTATGGGTTTTCGCCTGCCATGGCCGGAAGCGCGGCCAGCGCGATCGCGGCCGCCATCAGGGAGCGGATCGGGCGTTTGCTGAGCAACATGTAAGAAACTCCTGTGGGGAAATCGTTGGGTATCCGGCGGACGTACGCCGGCGCACGGTGAATGGTTTCACCGCGTCGCCTTTTGCTCACGCTGCGCCGCCGCATGAATTGTCCCCTGTTCCCCTGAAAGCGGGGTGTGCCGGAGTTGGCATCTGAAGCAGATTGCAAACGTTCCGATCCCGACGGGGTATCAGCGACAATGCAGGGATGAACATCCAGCTCAATGGCGAACCCCGCACCCTGCCCGCTTCGGCGACCCTCCATGACCTGCTCGGGGCCGAGCAGCTGCTGCAGCGCCGGGTGGCCGTAGAGGTCAACGGTGAGATCATCAGCCGCAGCCGCCATGGCGAACATGTACTGGCCGAGGGTGATGTGGTCGAGATAGTGCACGCGCTGGGTGGGGGTTGAGACCTGTCCTGGTTTGCCGGCCTGCGGCCGGCACTACCCATGCCGATCCGCGGCCGGCACGCCATTGCGTGATCCCATCTTCAGGCGGATAGGCGATAATCGCGCCATGAACGTTCATGTCTCCCCCGATTCGCTGGTGATCGCCGGCAAGACCTATGGCTCGCGGCTGCTGACCGGCACCGGCAAGTTCAAGGATCTGGAAGAAACCCGCCTGGCCACCGAGGCCGCGGGCGCCCAGATCGTCACCGTGGCCATCCGCCGCACCAACATCGGGCAGAACCCGGGCGAGCCCAACCTGCTCGACGTGCTGCCGCCGGAGCGCTACACCATCCTGCCCAACACCGCCGGCTGCTACACCGCCGAAGATGCCGTGCGCACCTGCCGCCTTGCCCGTGAGCTGCTGGACGGCCACAACCTGACCAAGCTGGAAGTGCTGGGCGACCAGAAGTCGCTTTACCCGGACGTGGTGCAGACCCTCAAGGCCGCCGAACAGCTGGTCAAGGACGGCTTCGAGGTGATGGTCTACACCTCCGACGACCCGATCCTGGCCAAGCGCCTGGAAGAGATCGGCTGCGCCGCGGTGATGCCGCTGGCCGCACCGATCGGCTCGGGCCTGGGCATCCAGAACAAGTACAACCTGCTGCAGATCATCGAAGACGCCAAGGTGCCGATCATCGTCGACGCTGGCGTCGGTACCGCGTCGGATGCCGCGATTGCGATGGAGCTGGGCTGCGACGGCGTACTGATGAACACCGCCATTGCCGGCGCACGCAGCCCGGTGCTGATGGCCAGCGCCATGCGCAAGGCGGTCGAGGCCGGCCGCGAGGCCTTCCTGGCCGGGCGCATTCCGCGCAAGCGCTACGCTAGCGCGTCCTCTCCGGTGGATGGGCTGATCGGCTGATGACCAATCCTTTTGACAGCGCCGGCTCCAAGGCCCCGCCCAAGCCCTTCACCGTCAGCGAGGGCCGCCGCGAGGTGCGCAGCTTCGTGCTGCGCCAGGGCCGCTTCACTCCCGCCCAGCAGCGCGCGTTCGACGAACGCTGGCCGCGCTTCGGCATCGACTACAACGGCCAGCCGCGTGACCTGGATGCCACCTTCGGCCGCCCGGCGCACAAGGTGCTGGAAATCGGCTTCGGCAACGGTGCGGCGCTGCGCTTCGCCGCCCAGCACGATCCGTCGCGCGACTACATCGGCATCGAAGTGCACGCACCGGGCGTGGGTCGCCTGCTGAACGCGCTGGCCGAGGACAACGCCGACCACGTGCGCCTGTACCACCACGATGCGGTGGAGGTGCTGCAGAACGAGATCGCCGACGGCGCGCTGGATGAAGTGCGCATCTACTTCCCGGACCCGTGGCACAAGAAGCGCCACAACAAGCGCCGCCTTTTGCAGCCGGCGTTCGCCGACCTGCTGGTGCGTAAGCTGCGCCTGGGCGGCCGCCTGCACTGCGCGACCGACTGGGAAGACTACGCCGAGCAGATGTGGGACGTGCTCGATACCACCGCCGGGCTGGTCAACCGTGCCGGCCCGCGTGGCAGCGTGCCGCGCCCGGACTGGCGCCCGCAGACCCACTTCGAGACCCGCGGCCAGAAGCTTGGCCATGGCGTCTGGGACCTGCTGTACGACCGCACCTGACGATCGCCTGAGGACGCCGCGCCCCACATGGATACCGCGCTGACGCTGACCAACGACATGAAGCTCGTGCTCGGGCTGGTCGGCTTCACGATGGCGATGTTCCTGTTCGAGCGCATCCGCGCCGACGTGGTCGCGCTGGTGGTGCTGGTGGTGCTGGGCGTGACCGGCCTGATCGCCCCTGAGGAAATCTTCGGGGGCTTTTCCGGCAACGCGGTGATGAGCATCATCGCCACTACCATCCTCGGTGCGGGCCTGGACCGCACCGGGGCGCTGAACCGGCTGGCCGCGTGGCTGCTGCGGCGCGGCCATGGCGTCGAGCAGCGGTTGCTGATGATGACCACGGCCATCGCCGGCCTGAACTCGTCCTTCATGCAGAACCCGTCGGTGATGGCGCTGTACCTGCCGGTCGCCTCGCGACTGGCCGCGCGCACCGGGCTGACCCTGCAGCGCCTGCTGCTGCCGATCTCGGCGGCGATCGTGATGGGCGGCGCACTGACCATGGTCGGCAACTCGCCGCTGATCCTGCTGAACGACCTGTTGGCCTCGGCCAACAACAACCTGCCCTCGGGCTTGGCCACCATCGAACCGCTGCGCATGTTCGCACCGCTGCCGATCGGCGTGGCCCTGCTGATCGCCTCGCTGCTGTACTTCCGCTACTACGGCGACCGCAAGCTGATCGAGGAAGAAAACCTGGTCAACGACGGGGTCACGCCGGCACGCACCGAGAGCTACTTCGCCAAGACCTATGGCATCGAAGGCGATGTGTTCGAGCTGGTGGTCAGCGCCGAGAGCCCGCTGGTCGGCATGACCCTGGGCGAGGCCGAGAACCTGCACGATGCGCCGCTGCTGCTGGCCCTGAAGACGGGCAACGACACCCGACTGGCGCCGCCAGCGGAGATGCGCATCTGGGTGGGCAGCGTGCTCGGTGCGATGGGCCCGCGTGAGCAGATCAACGACTTCGCGCAGAACCAGTTCCTGCGCATGTCCTCGCGCCTGAAGCACCTGGGCGACCTGTTCAACCCCAGCCGCGCCGGTATTTCCGAAGCGGTGGTGCCGCCGACCTCGAACGTGATCGGCAAGAGCGCAGCTGACCTGCGCCTGCGCAAGGAACGTGGCATCAGCCTGCTGGCGATCAACCGCGACAAGCAGGTGATACGCGAGGACGTGCGCGATGTGCAGTTGCGTGCCGGTGACATGCTGGTCTTCCACAGCATCTGGACCGACCTGGCGCAGGCCGCGCGCAGCCGCGACTTCGTGGTGGTCACCGACTACCCGACCGGCGAACAGCGCCCGCACAAGTTCAAGATCGCGATGGCGATCTTTGCGCTGACCATCCTGATCGCGCTCACCAGCAAGCTGCCGGTGGCACTGACCCTGATGACCGGCGTGGCCGGCATGCTGCTGACCGGCGTGCTGCGCATGGACGAGGCGTATGCCTCGATCAACTGGAAGACGGTGTTCATGATGGCCGGGCTGATTCCGCTCGGCTGGGCGATGGATTCCAGTGGCGCGGCGGCGTGGGTGGCCGGCCATACCATCGACAAGCTGCCCACCGGCATCCCGATCTGGGTACTGGAAGTGGCGCTGGCGCTGCTGACCACGGC
Organism: Stenotrophomonas maltophilia; assembly: GCF_013464485.1. Taxonomy (GTDB): domain Bacteria; phylum Pseudomonadota; class Gammaproteobacteria; order Xanthomonadales; family Xanthomonadaceae; genus Stenotrophomonas; species Stenotrophomonas maltophilia_AW. The sequence goes on along the minus strand of NZ_RAUX01000050.1, from coordinate 4,196 downwards.
GTTCTCGCTGGTCATCAGCCATGTGGGCGCGACCATCGTGATGGTGCCCATTGCGGTGAACCTGGCGCTGGCAGCCGGCGGCAACCCGACCGCGTTCGCGCTGATCGTGGCGCTGTCGGCGTCCAACAACCTGATGACGGCCTCCAACCCGGTGATCTCGATGATCACCGGCCCGGCCAACTACACCCCGCGCGAGATGTGGCGGGTCGGCGGCCCGCTGTCGCTGATCTACACCTGCGTGGTGGTGCTGATGATCAACCTGATGTTCTGAGGGTTGGGGTTTGTTGGCAGGGCTGCGCCCTGCACCCCGGTAGTGCCGGCCGCTGGCCGGCAACCTCAACAGCAACAGCGGGTTTACTGAGAGATGGCGGGGTGGGTCTCTGGATATCCATTGATCCCGTGGGTGCGAACCTTGGTTCGCACACCGGTTACATCAGGCCAGATAGACCTGCCCATCACGCACATCCACCGGCACTGCGCGCAGGCGGTCGCCCTTGCAGGGGCCGGCAATGCAGTCGCCGCTGTCCAGCGCGAACGAGGCGCCATGTGCGGCGCAGACCAGGTGGCCTTCGCGGCTCTTCAGGAACTGGCCTGGGGCCCAGTCCAGGCGGCGGCCGGCGTGCGGGCAGATGTTCAGGAAGGCTCGGACCTGCGCGCCGTTGCGGTACAGCACCAGCGACTCGGCATCGCCATCGACCACCGCTTCGACCTCGGCAAACGCACCATCGGCGATGGCTTCAAGGGCGATCAGGGCAGCAGCGGTAGTCATGGCGAAGGCTCGGACGGTAAACCGGAATTGTCGCATGCCTGCTCAGGTGACTGGCTGCGACATGAACACAAGTCATTGATCCGTAATAAGCACAGGCTATATTTAACGAGTTTTTCACTCAATGACAGTGGCGCGTCCCGATACTCTGGTTTCGCTGATCCCAGCCTATCGAGCCGCCATGTTCAATCGCGCATCCGCCTTCAACCAGTTCCGCACCCTGTTCGCGCCGCGCAAGCCGCGCCATCCGTTGGTGCGCGTTGCCGTGGGCCTGCTCGGCCTGGCGATCCTGGCCGCGATGGTGTTCATCGGCGTGTTCGTCGGTGCGGCGATGATCCTGGTCGGCCTGGCGTGGAAGCTGCTGGCCTCGCGCAAGCCGGGCGCCGCGCATCCGGTCGACCCGACCGTGGTCGAGGGCGAATACCGCGTGGTGCGCAAGCCGGTGCTGCCGGCCTCGCGCTGACCCGCGTCTTCTGCGCCCGCTGACGGCGGGCGCCATGCGTTCTAGACTGCGGGCACGCCCTTCCTGGATGCCCGCATGTCCGATGTCTCCGATGTGATCCCTGCCGTAGCCCTGCCGCGTGTGCCGGTCGTGGGCGGTGGCAGTTTCCCCGTGCACCGCATCTACTGCGTCGGCCGCAACTTCGCCGACCATGCCCGCGAAATGGGCGCAGCGGTGCCAGCGGCCGATGACCGCGGCCGCCCGATGTTCTTCAGCAAGCCGGCCGACGCGATCGTGGTCGGCCACGACGATGCCATCCCCTATCCGCCGGCAACCGCCAACCTGCACCACGAAGTGGAGCTGGTGGTGGCGATCGGCAGCGATGCGCCTGCCGGTGAGCTGGCCGTGGCTGATGCCGAAGCGCTGGTCTATGGCTACGCCGTCGGCCTGGACCTGACCCGCCGCGACCTGCAGGCCGCCGCCAAGGACAAGGGTCACCCGTGGGATGCGGCCAAGGGCTTCGATGCCTCCGCACCGATCAGCGAGATCGTCCACGCCGCTGAAGTGGGCGACCTGACCGCGCTGAACCTGTCGCTGGAGGTCAATGGCGAAGTGCGCCAGCAGGCGCTGCTGGACCAGATGATCTGGAATGTGCCGGAGATCCTGCACGAGCTGTCCAAGCTGTGGCAGCTGCGCGCCGGCGACCTGGTGTTCATGGGCACGCCGTCCGGGGTGGCCGCATTGAAGCCCGGCGACCGCTTCAGTGCCCGCCTGGAAAACGTGGCTGAGCGCCACGGCGTGATCGCCGGCTGACATCACCTGCGCTACCCTGCGCGCTGTCCACTTCCCCCACCGGAGAACAACAACAATGGGAATGCTCACCGAATTCAAGGAATTCGCGATGCGCGGCAACGTCATCGACCTCGCCGTCGGCGTGGTGATCGGCGCGGCCTTCGGCAAGATCGTGACCGCGCTGGTCGAGAAGATCATCATGCCGCCGCTGGGCATGCTGATCGGCAAGGTGGATTTCTCGCAGCTGGCGTGGACGTTGTCACCGGCCAGCATCGGTGCCGACGGCAAGGAAATCCCGGCCGTGGTGATCGGCTACGGCGACTTCATCAATACGCTGATCCAGTTCGTGATCGTGGCCTTCGCCATCTTCCTGGTGGTCAAGACGATCAACCGCCTGTCGCGCAAGCAGGAAGCCGCCCCGGCCGCCCCCGCCGAGGAAGTGGTGCTGCTGCGCGAGATCCGCGACAGCTTGAAGAAATGAGGTAGCGGGCGCCTACGGGCGCCCCTCCCATCTGTAGAGTCGAGCCATGCTCGACTGCCTTCGTACGTAGAGTCGAGCTTGCTCGACTGCCCGGAAAAATCAGTCGAGCATGGCTCGACTCTACAGAAGCAGGCGAAAGCCCCGCTCCGGCGGGGCTTTCGCTTTGCCGGACATGGCGGAAAACAGCGTTCGCGCCAGCCATGACCTCCCGCCCATGCGCGGGCCTGAACGACTGTTAAGCTCCAAGACTTGGTCCCTTCCGGAGTTGCCCATGCGTCGCCGCGCCCTTGCCATCGCATTCTCCCTCGCCCTGCTGGCCGCTCCGGCCTTTGCGGCGCCGCACACCACCACCCTGCCCCCGGCCTCGCTGGCAACCGCCGCGCAGCTGCGCGACCGGGCACTGGCCGACGACACCGGCTGGAAGGTGGTCGAATCACTCACCACCGAGATCGGCCCGCGTATCGCGGGCAGCGAAGCCGACGCCCGCGCCGTGGCCTGGGCCGAAGCAAAGTTCAAAGCCCTGGGCTTCGACAAGGTGTGGAAGGAACCGGTGACCTTCCCGAAGTGGGAGCGCCGCAGTGAGCATGCCGCCGTGACCGGCAGGAACCCGCAGCCGCTGCAGATCACCGCACTGGGTGGCAGCCCGGGCGGCACCGTGGAAGCCGAGGTGGTGCGCTTCGCCGACCTGGCCGCGCTGCAGGCTGCCCCGGCCGGTTCGCTGAAGGGCAAGATCGCCTTCGTCGATTACCAGATGCTGCCGTTCCGCGATGGCCGCGACTATGGCCGCGGTGGTGCGATCCGCAGCAAGGGCCCGTCCGAGGCGATCCGCAAGGGCGCGGTAGGTTTCCTGATGCGCTCGGCCGGTACCGATTCGCACCGCGTGCCACACACTGGCATCACCCGTTTCGATGATGGCCTGACCCCGGTGCCGTCGGCGGCGTTGTCGGTGCCCGATGCCGACCAGCTGGCCCGCCTGCTGGCCCGTGGCAGCACCACGGTGAAGGTGGCGCTGGACTGCGGCTGGGATGGCACGGCGACCTCATACAACGTGATCGGCGAGATCACCGGCCGCAGCCTGCCGAAGGAAGTGGTGGTGATCGGCGGCCATCTGGATTCGTGGGACCTGGGCACCGGTGCCGTCGATGACGGCGCGGGCGTGGGAATCACCATGGCTGCTGGTCACCTGATCGGCCAGCTCAAGCAGGCACCGAAGCGCACCATCCGCGTGATCGCCTTCGCCAACGAAGAACAGGGACTGTATGGCGGCAAGGCCTACGCCGAAGCGCATGCCAAGGACGTGGCCCTGCATCAGCTGGCCGCCGAGAGCGACTTCGGCGCCGGCCGCATCTATGCCTTCAATACCGGTTCGCCAAATCCGGAAGGCTCGCGCGAGGCGACCCGGCAGATTGCCGAAGTGATGAAGCCGCTGGGCATCGAATACCAGGCCGACAAGGGTGGCCCGGGCCCGGACGTCGGCCCGCTGGCCGCCAAGGGCGGCGCGTGGGCATGGCTGGCGCAGGATGGCTCGGACTACTTCCACCTGCACCACACCGCCGACGACACGCTGGACAAGATCGACCCGAAGGCGCTGGCACAGAACGTGGCAGCGTACACGGTGTTCGCGTATCTGGCCGCGGAAGCCGACGGCAACTTCGGCAGCGAAGCCAAGGCCACCACGCCGCCGAACGAGTGATGCGATGACACCATGGGGTSGG
>NZ_RAUX01000049.1 GCF_013464485.1 Stenotrophomonas maltophilia | reverse complement strand
CTTTTTCACGTCCAATCTCCTTCTCGTTGGGGATTGGACTCCAAAGCAGCTTGCTACTCAATTGAGGGGGGGCGTCGGCAGGCTCTGGAGAGCGGGGCGGAATGTGCTGCAGTACTTCAGCAGCTTGCTGCTGTGCGCGGGGCGGTCAATGGTTTGATGGCGACGGTTCTGGAGAGCTATCTGCGTGAAGAGTTCCCGCATAGCGACACCCACACCGACTCTCAAAGGAAGTCGATTGACGAGACCATCTCTATTGTCCGCTCCTATCTCCGTTAGTCAGTTCGCGACATTGCTTGATGGCGCTAGTACTAAGTAGAGGAGGCAATCTATGGGTGTCCGAACTACTTCATTTCCAAGTAGAACCCGCCATTCCTAACCCCTTCGTGGGTTAGGGCGTCACGACTAGGACGTTGAGGCCTTTCCAGGAGGCTCCAAGGCATGCTGGATGATGTCAGTCGAGTTGCGCCTGTCTGTATTTCTTGGAGCGGGCAATCTCTGTCGGCATCGTTGCCTTCGGCATCTGACTGAGTCATGGGAGGCCCTTTGAAGTGAGCTTCCAGCCTCGTTGCGACTCCCATGCGGTCCGCGCCTGGCTGGAAGGTGGGAGAGCAAGGGCCTGCGATCTATGCGGTGCTGTCCTCCCAGCTTGTTGTGGTTCCCACTACCGCCCTACACCAGAGCCGGCTCCACCACACGACCTTTCGCTGAGCTATCGCACAAGCAAGTGATAGACCTCCCGTGAGCGGTGTTTAGAAGATCATCCATTCTTGAGGCTATGTATGAATGACCCATCCGGCCTGAGCCAAGCTGCAGGCACGCCAGCAGAAGGCTACGTATATGGGATGCCGGCGCACGCGGACCGCCGCGCCGCCGTTGAGGAAGTCCATGCGCGACCGCACCTTCTCACCCAGTCTCCGCGAAGCCTTCTCCAGCTCTCCTTCATGACAGAAGGGGACATGAGTCGAGATCGTGCCGCGATCGACGATCTTTCAGGTCGTATGGGGGCTGCAGTCGAGGATCACACCACACCTCATCACGCGCTTACGTGGAATGAGGGTGATCTGCACTGCGAGAAGCACACTGAGTTCTCTTCCTACCTCTGGAGCGCACCACTGAGCTCAGAAACAGGTGAGCCTTGTGGGGACAACCCGTTTAGACAGGGATTCAAGCCGCCAGGACCCGTGATCTCGGCTGTTAGCGTCAGGCTTTTGCCTTGGACCGCGGAGGCGGAGAAGGAAATAGATTGCTTTGATCCCGTCAGCCGCTGCTACTCGCTGGTTGAGAACGGTGCCGCGGCCATTGTGACCGACTTCCGTCAAGACGAGGAAGGGCTAACCCACATGCTCATCCTTGATCGCGACCTGACTCCGGCGCGGGCAGGAGCGCTGGCGCAACGACTGCTCGAGGTCGAGACATACCGAACGCTTGCCCTCCTAGCGCTACCGCTGACTCGTTCCATGACGTCGAATCTTCGTCGCATGGAGGCGCGTCTGGCTGCAATTACTGAAGAGATGCGCAGGGCCTCCGGCGGACGTCGTGACAGTGACGTGCTCCTCTCGGATTTGACCAGCCTGGCTGCAGAGTTGGAGGCGGACGCCGCGGCAAATCTCTATAGGTTTGGTGCAAGTCGGGCTTACTACGAAATTGTTGAAGAGCGACTGGATGCGTTGGCGGAGGATCAAGTTGCCGGCTATAGCACCTGGGCGGACTTCTTGTATCGAAGGATTGCACCGGCCATGCGAACTTGCCAGTCAGTGAAGGAGCGACAGGGGAAGCTCTCAGACAAGTTGACGCGCTCGATCTCGCTCCTCCGGTCGTGGATTGATGTTGAGCTCGAGCGGCAGAACCGCGACCTACTGGCGTCCATGAATGAACGGGCGAAGGTTCAGCTGCGCCTGCAGCAGACGGTGGAAGGTTTGTCGGTGGCCGCCATCTCGTACTACGTCGTGAGTCTTCTCGCATACCTGCTCAAGGGTTTGCCTGGGACGCATGACATCGCAGCAACCGTCACTGCGATCTTGGTTCCCGCTGTATTGCTGCTGATTTGGTGGATTGTCCGAAGGATCAGGCATGCACACGGTGACTCGGCAGTCGAGGACAAGGCCTAAAGCCTCGCTTAAGGCCACATTCGATTCGCGATAGATGGCCTATCAAATTCAACTCAGAGGAAAGAACAATGGAACGCATTGAGCGTCACGCAAGCTTCGGTGGATGGCAGGACGTCTACCAGCATGAATCATCCAGCCTTGGTTGCACCATGAAGTTTGGAGTCTATCTCCCTCCGCAGGCGTCCAGCGGCCCGGTACCTGTTCTCTACTGGCTCTCTGGCCTGACGTGCACAGAGCAGAACTTCATCACCAAGTCTGCAGTGCAGCAGCTCGCTGCTGAGCATGGCATTGCCATCGTTGCTCCGGATACAAGTCCGCGCGGAGAGTCCGTCGCGGATGATCCAGCTTACGATCTCGGCCAAGGTGCGGGGTTCTACGTCAATGCCACCGAGGCACCGTGGTCCGACCACTACCGCATGTATGACTACGTTGTAAGTGAGCTGCCTGCTCTCGTTGAGAAGAACTTCCCTGTTAGCCAGGCTCGCTCAATTAGCGGCCACTCAATGGGCGGCCACGGTGCCTTGGTCATCGCTTTGCGAAATCCAGGTCGCTATCGCAGCGTATCCGCCTTCTCTCCGATCGTGGCACCCACCCAGGCTCCTTGGGGCCAGAAGGCGTTTTCGGCCTACTTGGGGGGAGATCAGGAGCAGTGGCGGCAGTATGACGCCGTGGAGCTGATTGCAGATGCAAAGGAGCGCCTGCCCCTGCTCGTGGATCAAGGGCTCAGCGATGATTTCTTGCAGAATCAGCTCCGCCCCGAACTGCTTCAAGATGCATGCGCCAAGGTGAATCATCCGCTTTCGCTGAACCTTCGCGATGGTTACGACCATAGCTACTACTTCATCTCCAGCTTCATTGCCGATCATCTCAAGCACCACGCATCGGCGCTGAACACCTAACCAAGGAGTGCTGCCGTGATCAAGACCTCCAGAAATCGTCATCAAGTTGTGATCGTTGGGGCGGGCTTCGGCGGACTGGAGGCCGCCACGCACCTTGAAGGAGTGGATGTCGATGTAACAATCATTGACCGGCGGAACTATCACTTGTTCCAGCCGCTGCTCTACCAGGTGGCTGGTGCGTCACTGTCACCGTCGGAGATCGCATGGCCGATCCGCTATCTGTTCCGTGACCGCCCGGAGGTCAGAACCCTCATGGCGGAGGTCGAGGGTGTGGATAAAGCTGCCCGCCAAGTGATCCTTCAGGACGGCACTCGATACCCTTACGACACCCTTGTGCTCGCTACGGGAGCAACACATGCCTACTTTGGGCATGACGAATGGTCGAAGTACGCTCCAGGCCTGAAGAGCCTGGAGGATGCAACAACCATTCGAGGCAGGATCTTGAGCGCGTTCGAGCAAGCGGAGCTCTGCAATGATCCCGAGGTTCGAGAGGCCCTTCAAACCTTTGTGATCATTGGTGGTGGGCCTACAGGTGTCGAGCTTGCCGGAACCATCGCGGAGCTGGCGCGTGGCACGCTGCAGGATGACTTTCGGTCAGTTGATCCCAGCAAAACCCGGGTATTTCTCATTGAGGCGGGTCCGCGGCTGCTCCCCGTCTTTCCTGAAAAGCTCTCCGAGTACACGAGGCGCGCCCTCGAGAAGCTTGGGGTATCCGTTTTGTTGGGGGCCCCTGTCACCGAGTGCGCCTCTGATGGGGTGATGCTCAATGGCAAGAAGCTGGCGGCATCCACAATCGTCTGGGCAGCGGGAGTTCAGGCGTCTCCAGCCGCACGTTGGCTCGACACCGAATCAGATCGGGCGGGGCGCGCAATCGTCGGCCCTGATCTAACGGTGCCTGGTTCCCCCAACATTTTCGTGATCGGGGACACTGCTTCATCAGCCACTGCGGACGGAAAGACCGTTCCTGGAATCGCGCCGGCGGCCAAGCAGCAAGGCAAGTACGTCGCGGGCCAGATTGAAGGGCTGATAACAGGGGCGCGGAGGACCGCTGCATTCAAGTACCGGCACCAGGGCAACCTCGCCACGATTGGACGCAGCCTTGCAGTAATCGATATGGGGAAGCTAAAGCTGAGCGGAGGAATCGCATGGTGGATCTGGAAGCTCGCTCACATCTACTTCCTTATCGGAGTGCGAAATCGCCTGAGCGTCGCAATGAGCTGGGTATGGAATCACAGCGTTGGATACAGAGGGGCTCGCATCATCCTCCGTGAAAAAGCAAGCAATGCCACAAGCGGCTCATTGGATGGGAAGCTGAAATAGGGGCCAAGACGCTCTGAATGCACACTCGCAACTGACTTCCCGAAGGAGAACACCTTGGCAGATCTATTCACAGCGAAACCAAGGGCACCACTGGCCGAACTGCTACGACCGAAGTCTCTCGACGAGTTCGTTGGGCAGCAACACCTGCTGGGGCCGGGGAAGCCTTTGCGTCTTGCCTTTGAAGCAAGAAGTCTGCACTCCTTCATCATGTGGGGGCCCCCGGGCGTCGGTAAGACCACCCTGGGGCGCCTCGCAGCGATGGTGACTGACAGTCACTTCATTGCGATCTCCGCCGTACTCGCCGGGGTAAAGGACATCAGGCAGGCCATTGATGATGCGCGGGCCGAACTCGACGTCCGCGGTCGCTCCACGGTACTTTTCGTCGACGAAATTCACCGGTTCAACAAGGCCCAGCAGGATGCGCTGCTACCTCACGTTGAATCAGGGCTACTCACGCTGGTGGGCGGCACCACAGAGCATCCAGGACTGGCCGTTAACTCGGCGCTGCTTTCGCGCGCGCAGGTGTACACACTTGAGCCTCTGTCTGACGCAGATCTTGAGAAGCTCTACGAACGCGCCAGACCTCACTTGCGAGGCGTTGACCTCTCCGATCCCGCATTGCAGCTGCTGAAGGGCTTCGCTGATGGTGATGGCCGCAGATTCCTGAATCTTCTCGAGCAGGTCTCAACTGCGGCCTCTGAGAAGCGGGTGGAAGAGGTGGATCTTGAGTTTGCCAAGCGCTCCACCAGCCCGTCACTGCGTCGATTCGATAAGGGCGGGGACGAGTTCTATTGGCAGCTCTCCGCGTTTCACAAATCACTGCGTGGCTCTGATCCCGACGCCTCCCTCTACTGGCTAGCGCGCATTCTGGATGGGGGCGGGGACGTGAGCCAGGTCACACGTCGAATGATTATTATGGCAAGCGAAGATATCGGAAATGCTGATCCGGGCGCTCTGCACTTGGCCATCCACGCTGCGCAGGCGTATGAGCGACTTGGCTCTCCTGAAGGTGAAATTGTCTTGGCCCAGGCTGCGACCTATCTGGCGCTCTCCCCCAAGTCGAATGCGTCCTATGCGGCTTGGGATCTAGCAAGGGCCTTCGTCAAGGAGCACGGATCATTACCAGTTCCCATGCATCTTCGGAATGCTCCAGCGAAGCTTATGAGGCAGATGGGGTATCGACAAGCATATCGCTACGCGCATCATGAGCCAGACGGCTACGCAGCTGGACAGACGTACCTGCCGGAGGGTGTGGAGAGGCCGAACTGGTATCGGCCCACTGATCGGGGAGCTGAGCGCGCCTTGGCTGAGAGACAGGCATGGCAGCGAGCCTTGGATGAAGAGGCATCGCAAACCGAAGCCGATCCCTCTTCGGGCCAGTGATCCAGCTGAACTTAACGTCTACAACCTACAGAGACATGCACATGCCAAACGCCACATTCGGTGAAGCTTCCTGCAGTGTCGCAGCAAGCGGCCTTGTAGAGGTGCGCGGTGCGCGTGAGAACAACCTTAGAGACGTTGATGTCTCAATTCCTCGCAACGCACTGGTCGTCTTTTCCGGTGTATCCGGTTCCGGGAAGTCATCTCTTGCATTCGGGACAATCTATGCGGAAGCTCAAAGGAGGTACTTTGAGTCCGTTGCTCCCTATGCTCGACGCCTAATCGATCAGGCAGGCGTCCCTGATGTTGACTCCATCGATGGACTCCCGCCGGCAGTAGCGCTGCAGCAGCAGCGTGGTGCCAGCAATGCGCGATCTTCGGTGGGTAGCGTCACCACGCTATCCAGCCTCATTCGTATGATGTATTCCCGCGCGGGAGCATATCCGGCTGATCAGCCTATGCTTTATGCCGAGGACTTCTCACCCAATACTCCCCAGGGCGCATGCGCGACCTGCCATGGCCTTGGCCATGTGTACGAGGTGACAGAGGCCCTCATGGTGCCGGATCCAAAGCTGAGCATCCGTGAGCGTGCCATTGCTTCGTGGCCACCTGCATGGCACGGGCAGAACCTTCGCGACATTCTGGTGACGCTGGGCTACGACATTGATAGGCCTTGGAAGGACCTTCCCAAGAAAGACCGCGATTGGATTCTGTTTACCGAGGAGTCGCCCACTGTGCCGGTCTATGCTGGGTTCACGCCGGCGGAGACGCGTGCGGCCCTGAAGCGTAAAACTGAGCCGAGCTACATGGGAACCTTCACTGGCGCCCGTAGGTATGTCCTGCACACGTTTGCTAACACGCAAAGTGCCCTGATGAGGCGCCGCGTATCGCGATACATGGAGGGTAAGCTTTGTCCCACCTGCCATGGCAAGCGCCTTAAGGCAGAGTCGCTGTCAGTGACATTTGCGGGTGTGGACATTGGTCAATTCATGCAGATGCCTCTTGACCAACTGGCTTCCCTGCTCGAGCCCATTTCTCAAGGAGACTTCAGTGCTCATGCTGGCGGGGGCAAGGCGAACAAGGAAGCCACCCGTCGTGATCGCGCCGATAGGGCGGCCAGTGGGCGGGCGGTCCACGCGGTGTCTCCTGACGTCCGCCGCACCTCAGCGCTGTCGGAGGAGAAGCGCCTGGCCGCGCAGCGCCTCGCTAGTGGAGTGATGAGCCGAATCAGTCAGTTGCGTGGCCTTGGGCTTGGCTATCTAACTTTGGATCGCGCTACGCCGACATTGTCCGCTGGCGAGCTGCAGCGATTGAGACTCGCCACGCAGTTGAGCTCGCTGCTCTTTGGCGTGGTGTACGTGTTGGACGAGCCGTCGGCAGGTCTTCATCCCTCCGACAGCCAGGCTCTCTATGACGCCTTGGACCGCCTCCGCGACGGTGGTAATTCCGTATTTGTTGTGGAGCACGATCTGGAGCTGATGCGCCGTGCCCAGTGGTTGGTGGATGTTGGGCCTGAGGCGGGAGAGCGGGGCGGCAAAGTGCTCTACAGCGGAGAGCCGGATGGTCTTCGTGACATCGACGAGTCACGTACCGCGTTGTACCTCTTTGACAAGGTCCCGCCCCCTAGTGGCCAAGAGCGTCAAGCGAGTGGTTGGCTGGAACTTCAGGGCATCCAGCGTCACAACCTGAAGCGCATTGATGCGAAGATACCTCTGGGCATCCTCACCGCGGTGACCGGGATTTCGGGATCGGGCAAGTCCAGCCTCGTCGCCCAAGCGTTGCCGGAGCTGATGATGCTTCAACTTGGACACGAGCCTGAAGACGACGCGGTGGAAACGGGGGCAGCAGACGGGCCAACCGTCATCGAGACGACAGGGGGACACCTCGGCGGAGATGTCGATGCTATTCAGCGTCTCGTCCAGGTTGATCAGAAGCCAATCGGACGGACGCCGCGATCGAATCTCGCGACTTACACCGGCCTTTTCGATCATGTTCGAAAGCTGTTTGCCGCAACACCAGATGCGCGGCGTCGACGTTACGACGCAGGTCGATTCTCCTTCAACGTGGCCAAGGGACGTTGTGAGACGTGCGAAGGGGAGGGGTTCGTGAGCGTCGAGCTGCTGTTTATGCCTAGCGTCTATGCACCGTGCCCAACGTGCCACGGTGCGCGATACAACGAAGCTACGCTGAAGGTGCTTTGGAACGGTAAGAACATTGCAGACGTTCTGCGGATGACTGTCGAGGATGCACGTGAATTCTTTGGCGATGAGGACGCGATCGCTCGCCCACTTCAGTTGCTGAAGGAGATTGGCCTTGGATACCTTCGACTGGGCCAGCCGGCTACCGAGCTATCGGGTGGTGAAGCGCAGCGCATCAAGCTGGCCACAGAGCTTCAACGAAGCCAGCGCGGGCGGACACTGTATGTCCTGGATGAACCCACTACGGGCCTCCATGCCTCGGACGCGGATAGGCTGCTTGTGCAGCTCCAGCGGCTCGTTGATGCCGGCAATACGGTGGTCATGATTGAGCACGACATGCGTGCCGTTGCTCAGGCGGATTGGGTAATCGACGTGGGTCCAGGTGCCGGTGATGCGGGCGGGCAGATCGTGGCGGCAGGAACTCCAAAACAGGTCGCTCGCGTGAAGAGAAGCCGTACCGCCCCCTTCTTGGCTGAGGAACTCGCCCGCGCGGGTTGACCCGACGCTCTTTTGGCCACCATGAGCGTCCCTGGCGCTCATGGCGGCCAGATCCCGTATCAGAGAGCGGCCAAGCGACTCGGCATTAGCGCTTCCCTGCTTTGGATGGCGTTAGGGCCGAGGTGGGGGAGGGCGCCATCTGCGTAAGGCTTGGTAGTGCTCCGACGGCGGAATGGAGTGCATCGAAAACTACTCTGACGCGAGGTGAGACTGGGCCGCGTTGAGGCCGATAGACGTACAAGCCCCACGGCGCAGGATCGAATTCTTCCATCACACGCTGCAGAACACCTGACTGAATGAGTGGGGCAGCCATGTAATCAGCAAGTTGGGCAAACCCCAAGCCCGCAATGACCCCTGCCATCTCCATGTCGGCATTGTCTGCAATGAAGACCGGTGCTGTCGGCGCCACCTGTACGCCTCCAGCCAGGTACCAGGGCCAGGGCCTGCCTGTATTGATGTCCACCGATGCAACCAGTGGAAACCGCGAGAGCTCGCTAGTCTCCGCTGGTGCTCCGATTCTCTCTACAAGTGCGGGGGAGCCAACGATGTGCAGTCGCATCTCTCCTGCCTTCTTCGCAATGAATCTGCTATCACGCATGAAGCCGACGCGGATTCCGACATCGATCCCTTCATCGACAGCGTCTGCAACCCGATCGCTTAAGCGAACGTCCAAGACAATTCCCGGGTGACTTTGGGTCACTGTATCCAAGGCGGCAAGAACTGCCCTGGAGCCCATGCTGTGAGGGGCACTAATTCGGACTGTGCCCACAATCTGTGAGGCCGTCGCCTTGGTTCGCGGGCGCCACAGCTTGTCTAAGCCCTCAAGCGCCGGCCGCAGCTGATGTAAGAGATCCTCCCCAAAGGCCGTGATGCGAACCTGGCGTGTGCTTCGGTGGAACAACAGCTCCCCGTAATGACTTTCAAGGGCCTGTATCGCTCGGGTGATGGCCTGAGGAGAGCTTCCCAGTCGAACAGCGGCCTCACGAAAGCTCGGCGCCTCAGCCGCGGCCCTAAACGTCTTTAGAAGATCCAGCTCGCTGTTCATCTCAAGGCCCCCATGGTCGTTGGGCTCATATTATTCCATTTCAGGGAATTATGAAATCCTATCAATTCCATATACAACAATTCTTCAGGTCTCCAGAATTCCTCCACACCCTCACCTGACCGGAGAACCTGATGAGCAAGTTCAACTACATCGAAGAGTACTACCAGGCATTCAACCGCGGTGATCGCGACGCGATGCTCTCGATGCTCACTGATGACGTTGTGCACGATCTAAATCAGGGGAGTCGCGAAGTAGGGATCGACGCATTCCGCGCGTTCCTGAGCCGCATGGATTCCTGCTACAGCGAGCAGCTTCACGACATCGTGGTGATGTACAGCAGCGATGGTGCGCGTGCCGGCGCGGAGTACGTGGTGCACGGACTCTACCACCACACGGACGAAGGTCTCCCTGCAGCGGCAGGGCAGATCTATGTTCTTCCCGGTGGCGCGTTCTTTGACATCCGTGATGGAAAGATTGCGCGCGTCACCAACTACTACAACCTGGAGGACTGGATTTCCCAGGTCCACAAGGCGCCCTGAAATGGCTACCAACGTGCGAGTAGAGGTACTGGTCGGCACCGAAATCGAGGACTGGCTCGATCGCGTCGCTCAGTTGCGGATCGAGATATTCAGTAGCTATCCCTACCTGTACGAAGGAGACATGGACTATGAGCGTCACTACCTCCGCAATTATGCGACGTCTGACGGGGGCATCGTTGTCCTGGCCAGGGATGGAAGGGACGTTGTAGGTGCATCGACTGGCCTTCCTTTGTTGAGCGCCGATGCCGCTTTCATTCGTCCCTTCCAGGAGCACGGTCCCCGGCCAGAAGAAGTCTTCTACTGCGGGGAGTCCGTACTGAGGCCGGAGTACAGAGGAGCTGGCTTGGGCCACGTCTTCTTTGATCGAAGAGAGGAGCAAGCCCGACGAAAGGGCTTCAAGTGGTCTTCTTTCGCGTCGGTGGTTCGGTCGGAGACTGATCCGCTTAGGCCACCTGGATATCGAAGCAATGAAGGCTTCTGGACTCGCCGTGGGTATGCACAACAGAGCGCGATGAAGGTCGCTCTTCCTTGGCGGCAGCATGGGGCCACGCACGAAACCGAGCAGACACTTTCACTTTGGCTCCGTTCCTTGGAGGACGTTACATGAAGATTGCAGCAGCTAAGTACGTGATCGGTCGTCCGAAGACCTTTGCCGAGTTCGCTGCGCGCCAGCGCCGAATTCTGAATGACGCACGGGAACAAGGAGTTGAGCTTGCAGTACTTCCGGAATACCTGTCGCTGGAACTGGGTTCGACTCTTCCAGAAGCTCTTCAGCTTAGCCTGAGGTCCACCCTGGAGTCGCTCCAGATCTATCAGAGCGCATGGTGTGAGCTCTATAGCACCTTGGCTGTCGAACTGGGAATGACCATCCAGGCAGGAACGTTCCTCACCGCAACATCCCATGGGATGTATCGCAACCGTGCCTGGTGGTTCACAGCTGATGGTCGCAGCGGATGGCAGGACAAGCTTCAGCTTACTGGCTTCGAGAAGCAGGCAGTTGTCATCGAGCCTGGCGATCGCATCGCGGCGTTTGAGCAGGACGGAAAGCGTGTCGGGATTGCGGTTTGCTATGACAGCGAATTTCCGCTTCCTGTTCGCCTCCAGCAGGAGGCAGGGGTGCGCTTGCTGTTGGTGCCAAGTTGCACCGACACCGACGCCGGTGCCACCCGTGTCGATGTTGGGTGCCGAGCGCGAGCGCTTGAGAATCGGATGTTCGTGGCAAAGGCGGTCACCGCTGGCGTCGCCGACTGGAGTGAAGCGCTTGATGTCAACACCGGTGAGGCAATGATCCTCTCACCGATGGACCATGGCTTCCCCAGTGACGGCGTGCTCGCAGCGACCTCCGACGATCAGGAGTGGGCGATTGCTGACATTGACTTCGCAGCGCTCGAAGCAAGCCGTGCACGAGCGCAGGTAGCCGTCGACAAGGATTGGGATGGTCAGCTCCGCTTCCATTCCGTTGAGGTCCTGAACTAACCAACGTCTAGATGCCTGGGCCATGAAGTGCTCGTGGGCGTCGCTGGCAACTCAAATACCTGGGGAATCAAAATGCATCGTATTGTCATTGTTGGTGGTGGGGCCGGAGGGCTGGAGCTGGCTACGCAGCTGGGCCGGAAGCTCGGGCGCTCAGGGCGAGCAAAAGTCACTCTTGTCGATGCTCGGATGACGCATCTGTGGAAGCCACTTCTTCACGAGGTTGCCTCAGGCGCGTTGGATGCCGCAGAAAGTGAGCTCAACTATCTCGCCCAGGCTAGCTGGAATCACTTCCAGTTTCAGTTGGGGCGGATGACGGGTTTGGATCAGAAGTCCAGAAAGATCGAGCTTGCCCCACTGTACGATGAGGAGGGCAACGTTATTGCGCCCCGTCGCTCGATCTCCTACGACACCCTGGTGATCAGCGTGGGTAGCGGAACGAACGACTTTGGAACTCCCGGTGCAGCGGATCATTGCCTGTTCCTGGACGATCCCGATGCCGCCATTGCTTTCCAGAAGCGGCTGCTGAGCGAGTACATGGGCGCGCAAGCGCGCGGCAAGTCAGAAACACTGGAGGTTGCGATCGTCGGCGCCGGCGCCACCGGTGTCGAGCTGGCGGCCGAGCTGCGTGATGCTGCAAGGCAATTTAGCGCTTATGGGCTGGACAAGATCTCTCCCGAGAATCTGAAAATCACGCTTATCGAGGCTGGTCCGCGAGTGCTGCCAGCTCTGCCAGAGCGCGTGAGCCTGCCGGTCGCCGAGCGACTTGTACATGAAGGCGTTCGTGTCATGTGTGGCTCGGCTGTGACCCTAGTGGATGAAGAGGGCCTGCAACTCGCCAATGGCATCAAGGTTGCTGCGAGGCTGAAGGTATGGGCGGCGGGCATCCGTGCTCCCGTCTTCCTTGCATCCCTCGGGAACCTAAAGACCAATCGCATCAACCAGCTCGAGGTATCTGAAACGCTGCAGACAACGCAGGATCCGAACATCTTCGCATTCGGGGATTGTGCAGCCTGCCCGAATGGACACAGCGGTACAAACGTTCCCCCCAGGGCACAGGCCGCTCATCAGCAGGCTCACTTCCTTGCGCAGGCGATTACCCGCCGTATCGAGGGACGCCCGCTGCCCAGCTTCACCTATCGAGACTATGGATCGCTGGTGTCCCTGTCGAGGGAGGGCGCCGTTGGCACGCTGATGGGTAACCTCATGGGGTCATTCAAGGTCGAGGGCTGGCTGGCCAGGATGTTCTACATCTCACTGTATCGCATGCACCAGAGGAGCCTGTTCGGTACACGCCGGGTGGTTGCGCGCATGCTGGCAGACGCATTGGGACGGAGTACGGAGCCTCGCCTCAAGTTGCATTGATGCGGGCGAGCTGAGGGGCGGAGCTGCGAGTCAACAATTCCAACGCAAGGAATTATGAAATCCAATCTGTTCCATATACAGCAATCCATCGAAGTCCAATACTTGGTCCCAACAGCTCGCCAAGAAGAATGCTGTAGGCGCATTCGACCTGATTGAAACGCGTTCTAGAGCCGGCGCCAGGGGCGGCGCGCCCGATGTACCACTGATCAAGCTCGCCCCAAAGACCGTTGTCGCACTTATCTCGTTACACCCAAGGAGAACTCACATGAAATCCCGTGCAGCCGTTGCATTCGGTCCCGGTCAACCGCTCGAGATCGTCGAAATCGATGTTGCTCCGCCGAAGAAGGGCGAAGTACTGGTGAAGATCACCAGCACTGGTGTCTGCCATACCGACGCATTCACCCTGTCGGGCAATGACCCTGAAGGCCTGTTCCCGGTGGTGCTGGGCCATGAAGGCGCCGGCATCGTTGTCGAAGTGGGCGAGGGCGTGACCAGTGTGAAGCCCGGCGATCACGTCATCCCGCTGTACACCGCAGAATGCGGTGAGTGTCTGTTCTGCAAGAGCGGCAAGACCAACCTGTGCGTTGCCGTACGCGCCACCCAGGGTAAGGGTGTGATGCCTGATGGCACCAGCCGCTTCAGCTACAACGGCCAGCCGCTGTATCACTACATGGGCTGCTCGACCTTCAGCGAGTACACCGTCGTGGCCGAAGTCTCTCTGGCCAAGATCAATCCGGAAGCGAATCCGGAGCACGTCTGCCTGCTCGGTTGCGGTGTCACCACTGGCATTGGTGCGGTGCACAACACGGCCAAGGTGCAGGAAGGTGACAGCGTGGCCGTGTTCGGCCTCGGTGGCATCGGCCTGGCGGTGATCCAGGGTGCTCGTCAGGCGAAGGCTGGTCGCATCATCGCAGTGGACACCAACCCGTCCAAGTTCGAGTTGGCCAAGCAGTTCGGCGCAACCGAATTCGTGAACCCGAAGGATTACGACCGTCCGGTTCAAGAAGTCATCGTTGAGATGACCGGCTGGGGCGTCGATCACAGCTTCGAGTGCATCGGCAACGTCAATGTGATGCGTTCGGCGCTGGAGTGTGCACACCGCGGCTGGGGCCAGAGCGTTGTCATCGGTGTGGCCGGTGCTGGTCAGGAGATCTCCACCCGTCCGTTCCAGCTCGTGACCGGTCGTCGCTGGATTGGCAGCGCCTTCGGTGGTGTGAAGGGCCGTAGCCAGCTGCCTGGCATGGTCGAAGACGCCATGCGGGGTGAGATCGATCTGGCTCCGTTCGTGACCCATACGATGGGCCTGGAAGCAATCAACGAAGCCTTCGAACTCATGCACGAAGGCAAGTCCATTCGTACTGTCATCAACTACTGATGCACCGCAGCACCGGGCAACCGGTGCTGCACTTCCAACAATAGGAGTTTAAGTCCATGCAACACCAAACTATCCATCCCTCGGTCGATTCCGGCGTCGTTGCCGGAACCGCCGGCTTCAAGGGCGGCACGCTGAAGTGCCTGTGCTCTGACAAGCCGGTTGAGATCTCCGTCGCAAGCAATGTGGCCCACAACCATGCCTGTGGTTGCACCAAGTGCTGGAAGCCGGAAGGCGCCATCTTCTCCGTGGTCGGTGTCGTTCCCCGCGATACCGTTTCGATCACGGCGAATGCCGACAAGCTGGCGATTGTCGATCCGGCTGCGACCATCCAGCGCCACGCGTGCAAGGACTGCGGTGTCCACATGTTTGGCCGCATCGAGAACAAGTCCCATGCCTTCTACGGCCTGGACTTCATTCACGTTGAACTGTCCGAACAGAAGGGCTGGGAAGAACCGCGCTTCGCCGCATTCGTGTCTTCGATCATCGAAGGCGGCGGCGCAAGGCCGGAACAGATGGACGGCGTCCGTAGCCGCCTGAAGGCTCTGTCCCTGGAGCCGTACGACGTGTTGAACCCGCCGCTCATGGATGCGCTGTCCGCGCATGCTGCACGACTCAGCGGCGTTCTCTCCTAAGCAGTGTAAATGCCGCCCCTTGCATGCAAGGGGCGGTACTTCCTGACAGTACGCCACCGGCGTATACATTTTCGCTCAGAGCCTGGAGTCTTCGACCATGTCCTTGCTTCCCCCCAACGCAATGCACGAGCGGACTCTGCAGGGCGTACAGAGCACCGGCAACGCACGGGCAATTACGAAGGCCGCGACTCTCACTGCGGTCATGATGTCCGTCGAAATTGCTGGAGGATGGGCCTTCAACTCGATGGCTCTTCTCGCAGATGGCTGGCACATGAGCTCTCACGTGCTGGTACTCCTGTTCGCACTTTCTATCGCTTGGTACGCTGAGCGGAATCAGAGCCGCCCAGAGCGCGCGGCTCGGGTGCTAGCGGTTGAGCTCATCGCGGCGAGCGTAAGCGCGATGATCATGCTTTGGATTGCCGCTTCGATGGCCTATGAATCGACGGAGCGTCTCCATGCGCCAGAGGCTGTTCAGTACTCAGAAGCGCTTGCCATCGCCGTTGCGGGTTTGATTACAAATATATTCTCAGCGCGGTGGCTACATTCTGCCTACCATCGCGAAGGTGCTGCGGTTGATCACTGCCACGTTCCGCATGAGCGCCATGCTGACGAGAAGGGGGCCGATGCGCGCAGGAGTCCCAATCTTCGTGCGGCCTATCTTCACGTCGCTACGGACACCGCTGTAACGGCACTCGCAATTACTGCACTTGTCGTGGGGATGATCTGGGACGTGACGTGGCTGGACTCAGTCACAGGCCTCATCGGAGCGTCGGTTGTCGCAGTCTGGGCCATTAGATTGCTTCGTAGCTCCATTTCGGCGTGGATAGGTCGGCGTAAGTAGCTAGTGCGGTGGTGCCTCCGTGCTCAGCACGGAGGCTAGCCCTGCGATTGGGAGCCTTCCACAAAACTCGCTGCGACCGGAGTCATTCCTGGACGCATCTGGCGAGCCCGCTGAGCGCATATGCCCCACCTCACATGATGCGGAGTTGCTGGCGGGGTGGCCATTCTCTCAGTCAGAGATCAACAAACTGACTGTGATTCTGAAACGTCCATCTTGAGCGGCTGACGTTGCTTCGCAGCGAGGTGACGTGCCCTTCAGTCTAGGTCAGTACCTGGGGCGCCGGCTGTTGCGGCACTAGGGGAGGGCCTGGACGATCTCTTGCTCAGGCGAACGTCTTGGCGAGCCCAAGAGCGCTAGATACTGCTGCAGGGATGCGCCGCCTTTGAAAGCAATTGGCGTGCGGCCGGCTGATGGCCTGGTGTATGGCTCAAACCCCTTCCTCCGGGTCTACTGCGACAGCGCATTAGATCTTCAATTGAACCTCACATTGAGTCAAATGGCAGCAAGCCCATGAAAAGACTGGCGCTTAGTCGGTTGTCTGTGATGGCGGCACTCGTGTTCCTGGCCGCTGCCCGAGCCCCGGTGGCCCAGGCGGCCGAACAATGTGGCCCGGACGCGATGCGCGATCACCCGCCGCAGATCAGCTTCCGCGTCGACAACGACCTGTTCGGTGGCCGCCACCAAGACCAGGGCTATACCAACGGCGCGCAGCTGACCCTGGTCTCGCCGAACCTGGTCGACTACACCGCCGACCCGTGCCTGCCGCGCATGGCGCGCTGGGTGAACCAGTACCTGGAAGGCCTGCACCCCGGCAGGTTCGAGCAGCAGAACATGATCTTCAGCATCGGCCAGGCCATCTTCACCCCCACCGACCCGACCCGCCGCGACCTGATCGAGGATGACCGGCCGTATGCCGGCGTGCTGCTGGCCAGCTTCGGCTTCAACGCACGCAGCGGCGACCGCCTGCAGACCACCCAGCTGGCCGTGGGCGTGGTCGGGCCCTGGGCCCAGGGCAGGCAGGTGCAGAACGCCGTGCACGACGCGCTAGGGGACGAGAAGTTCAAGGGTTGGGACAACCAGCTGCACAACGAGCCGGTGTTCATGCTGACCCACGAGCGCATGCGCCGCTGGCCGGCCGATGCCAGTGTCAATGCCGGCGGCTGGGGCTGGGATGCGATCAGTCACTATGGCGGTGCGATCGGCAACCTGGAAACCAAGGCCAACGCCGGTGGCGAAGTGCGCTTCGGCTGGAAGCTGCCCGACGACTTCGGCAGCACGCCGCTGCGCCCGGCCGGCGAGAACACCGCGCCGACCCGTGGTGGCCGCCTCAGCGGCTGGTCCTGGCACTTGTTTGCGACCACCGACGCGGCATGGGTAATCCGCGACATCACTCTGGACGGCAATACCTTCCGCAACAGCCACAGCGTGGACAAGCGCCACGTGGTCGCCCAAGGCGGCTACGGCATCGCGGTGATGCGCGGGCGCTGGAGATTCGCAATGGCGCGTTACCACAGCACCCGGGAGTTCTATGGCCAGCGCCAGTCGCCGGTGTTCGGAAGCTTCACTATTAGCCGCTCGCTATAGTAGGTGGCGACGATCGCGGGTGTTCGACCATGCAATGTCCTTGAGTGCAGTACCTCGCAGAGCGACTACAGAAGTAACGCGGGAGTGCATGATGGAGAGTACTGAATGATGCTAATCACCAAGCTCGTCGTAGTCATCGTCGCGCTTGCCGCTGGGATCAAGGTGATTGATTGCTGTGTCGTGTGGGCAGCGCGACGAAGGCTGGAGAAACTTCAGAAGCTAAAGGCGCCGGCCCCATCGAGATCTCCTTTACCCGATGCCCTGGTGGTCTACTACTCTCGCTCTGGGCACACCGCCTTAGCCTCTAGTTATCTGGCGAACCAGTTACACGCCGATCTGCGTGCTGTCGAAGCATTTGACTACTCATTGGGCTTGGCCGGGTGGGTGAATGCTATGGCTGATGGGGGTCTTGATGACGCGTGGATAAATCCCGCGTGGATGGATCTAGCTCCCTATGACGCTATCTATTTGGGAACACCCATCTGGCGTGGTTGCCCAGCGCCGCCGGCTTGGGAGTTTGTTAGGAGCAACATGTTCCCTGGGAAAAAGGTCGTACTAGTCACTACATCCAGAGGATCATGGAAGCAGTCAGCTATTGAGCTCCTTGGGCGAGAGATAGTTCGACGAGGTGCGCGATCATTCGAGCATCGGCCTTTGGCGCGCAAGCGTGCCTGGTTCAGAAGATCGGACCCAGATGATCTCAGAATTACGGATCTGATGTGACCGACCTACCATGAATGCCCCCGGCCAATGCTGCGTTTAGTCGGCACCCCTCGCCTTAGCTAGCGCTATGCCAATCGCCGCGTCGCCCCTTGCTGCACGCTCGTCAACGGCCTAGGGCCGTCCCGAGAGTTTCGTGAGGTGGTTTCATTCGCGATTGTCGAGCCGTCCGTTAGACAACGCATGCTGGAGAGCAATCGCAACCTGCGTCGCGGCGTAGACCCAATCGTTGTCTTCTTCGTACGGATCCACTTCCGAATCTTCTTTGCCACCATGGAAGAGGTTGTTGCGGACTTGCCGCATGGCTTCCACCAGCGCGACCGCATCCGATTCGGCATCCAATGGGCAGGGGCAAAAGCGGGCCACCAAGTTCCCGTTCTCTTCAATAATCATCTGCTTCATGGGGCGCTCATCGCGTTGACAGAGAAGGCGCGCACGCGCCGACTCAGGAACCTCTGACGCGAAATCGTCGCCCAACTTTCGGACGCGCTCTTGCACCTTGCGCCAAGCCACGTCGGACGTCGGTTGCCCCGTCCGGTCTTTCCGGAAGAAGTCCCCGTGCCGTCGGAGCTGGAATTCCAGTTTGCTCACGGTCTTGAGAAGGTCGTAGGCGAGATTGGCGCTTACCGGCATTTCAGCATTCTATGTGAGTAGTGTGAGGTCCGAATCGCAAACTGCCACAGCGAAGGCACAAGGACCACCAAGAAATGGCGCTACTTGAGAGCCGCCTAACACGCGGGAGGATGTCATCCTGTAGGCCGGGCGTCGCACCTCATCTAGATTCTTGACCTATAACCGCTTCGGGCTGGCAACGCAGGTCGGCAGTGACTTGGGACAACTTTGCCTAGACACCGCTAAGAATACTTGGATGGGGTTCGCGTGAAGGCCGCGCTTACGATTCGCCTCTCAGTAGTCGTCCATTGATTGCAGGTGAGTGCTGCGCTTCGACTTGGTGGCTGTCGAGTCTGGGTCGGGTTCATCTCCGTTCACCGTTACCCACTCGATGAGAGGGCCCAGGTCGGATTGGCGGCGGGCTTCCGCATACAGCTTGCTATAGGCGGCCATGGCGTATATCGGCGACAGCATGAGCTCCGCTGCCAAGGCGAAGACATCGGACTCGGGTGGCAGCGACACAGTGGTGAAGGCGCCGCTGTCGGCATCGGTGTGGCGCTCAGCCAGCGCATCCAGAAGACGCCGACGGAGTGCTTGCTGGAAGGGGCTATGGGTGGGATTAGGACACCTCAGGCCGTCTTCGACCGGAACCCAGGTGTCCAGTGACCAGGCGGGGGCGAGCACTTGCGGGGTTGCCGCGTCGTCAATCCCCTGTGCATTACCCTTCAGAGTGCCCATAGCCTGGTCAGAAAGCCGATTTCGCAACAACCAGCGGTCATCAACTGAACGCTGCCAGAGAGTCCATAGACTCCCACCGGACCGCCATTGGCCGATCTCCTCGAACAGTTCGGAGGCCAGTCCGCCTCGCGCCTCCAGCTTTGAGGCAAGGCTCCATGAGGCCGCCAGCGCGGGTGGGTTACGGAGCGGATGGGCCACGTTCGATAGGCCTAGCCATTGCGCGAGCACCGCAAAATCGGATAGACCCTCCCTGATTTCCTTAGGAACGGCTGCAACGCATTGTCCAACGGTATCGATGTGCTGCCCGCCCCGCTGGAAGGCAGCGAGGGCCGCGTACAAGGCCCACATCGGGCTGGCCATTGCTTGCTCGGTTGATGGCACCGCCACCTCCCGGCCGACTGTAAGCTGCGCTCGCGCCGCCTCCGTCGCAAGCCCGATCGGATCGAACAGCAGTGACGCACTTCCCATCCGGACCAGATGGATGGAGGCAGTCGCCAAGTCGAGCATTCGTGCGCCCTGAGTGTCCACCATCGGAGGGGTTGGCGGAGCTGAGGTACAGTCAAGGTAGATCTCGGTACGCCACCCCTTAATCACCGGGACGACCAGTCCGTCTTCATTCGACTCGTCCCAAGGGCTGGCCGTTCGCAGTGCGAGGCTGCCAGCTGTTGCTGCTAATTTGAGGTAGGCGTAGCCGAGCCTGTCGTCCGTACCACTGTGGATGAGGCGCTCCTCCAAGGTTGCCCCTACAAGGGAACTGAGGTGCCACTGCCGCCACGGTGGCGCGGGGTTTAGAGAGCCGTCGGGACTGAAACTGGAGTCGCGCGCGAAGACAAAGACCTCACCGATTTCGCTGAGATCGCGGCTTGGCTCCGTCGGAATCATCGAGTATTCAGCGGCATGAAGGGACTGATTTTGGTGCGTGGTTGACGTGCCGATGACGGGCGCAGCCGCGGAAAATTCGGGCCCGGGCAACCGCTGGTCGAGGGGCGCATCCGCAACAACGAACAGCGATTGCGCCGATTCGGCCCCGACGTGCACCAGGGCTTTGTAGAGTCCCGGAGCTAAGGACAGCGAGACCACTCCCGTACCGATGCTGACACGAGCGTAGCTAGCATCGAGCACCGTGATCTGCGCGTTGGGATTGTCCGTCCTCAACACCACCGGCTGCGCTGCAACCTCGTCGGTTCGCAAAGCGGGCATGTCGATAGGTGCAGCAACGGGAGGGGTGTTGCCTGCAGCTGGCAGCACCGGGTAGGGAACCTCGAAGGCGACGTCGGGTAGATTCCCTGGTGTAACGACGAGATGCAGACCCGGGGTCAGCTCCACGATGGGATGCTCGAGCTGGCGAAGCTGGCTATTGCGTAGCTGCCCATTTGGCGTCATGTCGGTGGGCGGCGCGGGTGGGTAAGGTGAGATGTCAGGATCCGGTTGCCCGTCGATGGCCGCGAATTTAGCAATGATGCGGCTCAGGTCGACGGCAACCCGGCGTGGGAGCGCGGAAGCTGGCGCCGACGCCGGGCGCTGATATATTCGAATCCGCTTCGTTGCGGGAGTCAGTGGTGGCGTGTATCCGGTTTCCTGTTCGTAGCGATCGGCCCATAGCACCTGGAAGTAGTCCGCGACGGCGCGATCCGTCACCCATCCGTCGGCGTCAGGCGGTGCGCTGCGCAGCGCGTCCAGTAGGACGCTAGTGAACAGGCCGCGAGACTGCCCGGCCGGGCCAATGTTGCGCTCAAAGGACTGACGTCCCCGCGGCGCTCCATACGCCTGGAACAATCGGACGTGTGCCGTTCGTTGCCGGTCCGGCGGGGTCCAAGTCGGCTCGAGCACCTGGCTCGCCTTGAGTACGTCCTGGCAGCAGTCCGTTACCAGGATGATTTCATCAAAGAAACCCGCGTTGGCGATTTTCGACGCATAACGCAGGACGGCGATATGCGCCGTGTCGCCGTTTTGCGCGACGGCCGAGAATAGTGCCGGGTCGTGAATCGCCGAACCGGCTGTGAACCCGTGTCCGGCGAAGAACAGATACAAGCGCTGTCCAATGCGGTCATGCCATCCGTTCGGGGTGCGCAGCCATAGATTAAGCGCCTTCTTGAGCTCCTTCTCGGTCGGGTTTGCGTCGTCCGGGGTCGCTGCCACGCCATAATCCTGCGACCGTATGACTTGGATACGTCGGGTGTCCAGGTCGCCGTACTCCGGATCGAGGAGCCATTGCCGGAACTCTTCGCCATCGTTCTCAGGTCCATGGAGGTCACTCAGGCCGGGATAACGGTTAATTGTCAGCACGATCGCGTAGTGATCATCTCGCGGCATGTCCACATCTCTCCCTGTTGCGTACACAAGGGCACCTTTGGCGTGCTCTCGAAGATGTCACCATCCGCCGAGGAGGCTCTCAACGCTGAGCAGCGTATCTTCGTCGTCGTCGAAAGCTCCGTGATCAATGCTTGTGCTGTTCAAGCCTGCTGTCTGTCCTTGGGACTTGGACCAGATCGTACGGTTCGGTGCAGCTCCGAGCCACGCGCGGACTGCACCTATTTCGGGAAACTTGCTATCTGAGTAGATGTGGTGCCAAGCGAAGAAGCGTTCCATGCCCAGCAGCGGCATGTCCGGTTCGTCGACGAGCGTTCCGTCGGAATTTGGGCGCGATTCGAGGACACCCGACACCAGATAGAGGAGGGAGCTGGGATAGATGAAGCGCTTCCAGTCCTGCCCATTGGGAAATTTAGAGTCGTCTCCGACGACCTGATCGTCCCGTTCGAATTCATCGCGCATGCCAAACAAGCGGAAGTGACGGATGCGATCGCCATGTTGGGTGATCGTGGCGGCAAAGCGCTCGTAGGTGATGGCGGGCGCCAGGAACACGACGTCGAATGCAATCTCGGCCGGCAGAAGCTCTGATGCCTTGTCAAGCCAATTGGCGATGTAGACGGCGCCAGTGCTGTGGCCGACTAGAGTGATCCTCGATAGCAGCCCTTCAGAGGCATGGGCGGCACGCAGCCGCTCCAGCAGCGCAGTTCCGGCATACAGGTCGGAGCCGTCGCCGAACGCATCGAGTGAGTCCTGCTTCATGCGGTTCCACTGGAGTGCCTTGCCCCATTCATTGAGTCCACTGCCACCAAAATGAACACCACGCAACACTTCCTCTACGACCGTTGCATACAGGCCGTGATCGCGTTGATCCGCGTACCGACGCAGAACACCCTGCAGGATGCGCTTCACCAGAAGGGAAACTTTGAACCAGACGATCAACCCGCGGCCTCCCTCGACCCCGGCGACCTGCGTTGATACCGCCTGCGAGAACGGGGTATCTCGAACGCTCGCTCCGCCCCCGATGAATGCATCGCGTGCTTCGTCTAACGCGGTTGGCAGGGTTTGCATGGCGACCACAAACTCGCTGTCGGTTTGCAAGTCGGCTTCGATCTCGGCGTCGTCGATCAGCGCACTCGCCGCACGCGCACCTGAGGGCCCCACTACAGGTTTGAAATCACGGTAGGGCACGTGATTGCGACTGGGATCGCTCCAATATGTATCAACTGCCTGGCGGACCTTCCCTGCATCGACGTTGCCCGGCGTGATGGTCCGGGCGCCGTTGCTACCTCCCAAGCGGCGGAGCGCGTACTCTAGCGCCTTGCGCACCAGATTCTTGAATACCGGCTCATCCGGCAGCTCGCGCAGGTTGTTGCGGATCGTTTCAACGAAACCCGACTCCCACACGGAAAAAACCGGATAGGCCGATTGAGAAAAGCGCCCCTCAAGTCGCTGGGCAATACCGATACCCGCGGCCTTGTCGACCAGGCCCCCGTGAAAGTAAAGCAGCAAATGACCACGCCCGTCCTTACGAAGCGCCGTGACGATAGCGTCGATATCCTCTGGCTTCGTATCGGTTCCGGCACCGATACGGCCGTTGCGACTGTGGATTTGATGCAGACTGCCCATACCTGGCCCCCTGTGACCAGAATGATGCCAACCCAGAGTGCCATGAGTTTATGAAGTGGGCAATCAGTAATCGCCTAGGTAGGGATTGGTCACCTCAATGCCGAGTAAGCGAAGGGCTAGAGTTGAATGCCCCGGACCATGCCGCAGCTGGGGCGGTAGTTTGCATTTGGCGCTCGATCGATAGGGACACGAGGGCACGGCTCATCGACCTGATCATTGAGGTACAGACGGAGAATTGGCTTTGAATGCCAATGGCGTCCATCTGATACGGTTCCTATGTAGGGTAGCTACCCAGGCAGGGGTAGCGCGGTATCCGTGCCGGGCCTCAAGTTTGGCTACGATCATGCCATCCGCTAATTCAGCTCGCCAAATAGCCACGGTTGGATCGCGGTTGGATCGTCGACGCAGAGGTGAAATTCGTTCGGCGGCTCCTTCTCTGCATCGGTGGCGCAGCGCAGTTCATGTAGTCGGTATTGGAGTAGTGCGGCACGGGTTCTTAACCTGTAGGCTGCCTTACCTCCGAAATACTCGATACGCACCATATCCTTCTGATCTGGTGTCAGATGCGGATGGGGGACGATCGACAGCTCTACCTGTGTCTGCCAGGCGGCGTCCTGGCTAGGCTCGGCCCGCTCTGGCCGAGGATCAGCCAGCTGTTTCAAGCCGCTCAGCCGATTTATAGACAGGTCCAGGAAGCGTCCGGCTTCCGCCTCGTCCTCGGCGATGACAAATGCGCGAACATGCCAGCGCCTGCCTGCCTGCACCAGCGCATGAGGGAACAGTCGTTTGGTGCGAGGTGCTGGGTTGCGCATGGACCGGTGCTCGCCAACGAGCCCCTTGCCCTCTCTGCAGGCACGATTAAGCAGTGCGAAGTGGCGTCGTTCAACGCCGCCGAGGATAAGCTGGGAGCTCTCGATAAAGCCTGTAGCTTCCTGGGGGCGCTCAAACGCAAGGTACTCTTCGATCAGCCCTTCGGTTAGGAGGGGTCTGAAGCCAGACATCGCCACGTATCCGCGCACATGGCTTCGGTACTCAAGGCCGCCTCCATTGAGTTCAGCATATTGGGTTAGCAATCGACTTACCGTGGTGATATGCAGATCAAACACTTGGCGTACTCGCTCATTGGTGACTTGCCCCTCCCAGAGGAGCAGCGTTTCGATGGCTCGAAGTGTTTCCGGACTTTTGTTTGGATTGGGG
>NZ_RAUX01000048.1 GCF_013464485.1 Stenotrophomonas maltophilia | reverse complement strand
GGGGGCGGGGCATGGGGCTGGGCCGGGGTCAGATGACACGCAGCTTAGCATTGATGCTAAGTTAGCGTTTATGATATGTTAGCGTTTATGCTAATGTGAAGTAGATAGCCCAACTTCTGTGGAGTTGCACAGTGTCCAGCTCTCTGTTTGAGGTACTGCCATCGCAACTCTTTCGCCCATTGGCCTCGGCAAATCGGGAGAACTACTGGGGGCTGCTCTTGGGTCTGTACGAAGAATTCTTCGGGCCAGAGGCTGAGGTTCCCCCGGCGACCGGCTGGGAACGGCGGCAGTTGACGCAGTTCATCGAGAACTACCTCGAACACGATGACGCTTGGCAGGCAGAAGAGGGGGTAGGCCAGCTCACTCCGCTCAACATTCGCGCCAACATGTACTTGAGCCATCTCACGGAGAATGGCTGGTTCGAAGAAGAGCAGGTGGGACTCACGCGCACTCTGTCCATGACTGCTGTGGTAAGCCGTTTCCTTGCCACCTTGCAGGTCTTCACAGAAGACACGCCGGCGATGGTGGGCGCGAAGATGCGTTCCATTGAAGACACATTACGTCGGGTGCTTGATCCTGCAAGCAATGTCTACGGTGACGACTTCGTAAACGCCGGCGACAGCGCCCATGCGCTTCTGTCCGGGATTGCCGCCATGAGTCTGAACGTGCGTACCCTGCAGCGCGAGATATTCAAGTCCGCGACCCCCGGGGCGGCTATCCGTCGGTTGTTTGAAGACTACATTTCCAAGCACGTCATGGCTGACTATGCGGACTTGGCTGGCGCCGATCACCCCCTCGCACGAAAGGCGCAGGTGTTGAGCCTAACTCAGGAAATCCATTACGGGGATCATCGGGAACGGATCATCGTGTGGTTGGCCGAGCGACGCTACAAAGGTGATAAAGGCACGGCTGAGGCTGTCTATGAGAAGGCGATCAGGCGATTGAGCAATGTCTATCGTCTGCAAGACTACTTCGATCGCTTGGGCCAGGATCAGCGCCATATCGAGCGTCGCATGCTGGCCATGATCGAGTACCAGCTTCGCGCGCCGGGCCAGCTCGAGAGACGGATCAAAAAGGCTATCGCCGGAGTCAATGCTGCGGAGAACTTCGACGCCTCCATGCCCGTTGGGCCCGGAGCATTGCTTTCCGGTGAACTCCTGTTTCAACCACGCATCGCCCGTCCGCCCATTCCCAGGACCGCGGATTCTCCGCGGCAGATGACAGCCGAGCAGGAGGCGCGGATGAACCTGCACAGGCGTGCGCGTGATGCGCGTACCGCCATGCCAACAGAGGTGAGGGTGTACTTGCAGGGTGTCATGGGAGGAGGTAGGCAGATCCGGGCGTCTCAGCTTCCCATCACCGGTATCAAGCAATTTCGAATGGTGCAGACGCTGTCCACCTACGCACAGGAAGCAATGACAGGCCTCGGAAAGAAGCACCATGAAGGAATTTCAAAGCGACTACCTGGATATCGCTTCCAAAGCGCCGGTGATGAACGAATTGCCGGGCCGTATTTGGACATGCCGGACTTCTACATCACCAAGGTGAAATGACATGGCACGCCACTGGGAAAAGGCGCTTAGCCGCGACACTATGTACGAAGAGCAGGACTACGAGCAGGCGGCCTATCGGCTAGTAACCCATCAGGTCTTGTCCGCCTCTGACCGGGCGACCCGGAAGGATTACGGCATTGTCAGCCGAAATATCAATGACTTTGAGCAGGCAGTTCG
This sequence comes from Stenotrophomonas maltophilia, assembly GCF_013464485.1. Lineage (GTDB taxonomy): Bacteria > Pseudomonadota > Gammaproteobacteria > Xanthomonadales > Xanthomonadaceae > Stenotrophomonas > Stenotrophomonas maltophilia_AW. The sequence goes on along the minus strand of NZ_RAUX01000048.1, from coordinate 24,958 downwards.
TCCCCTTGGCATCGAGCTGTTGCACGACACCAACTACCAGTACATCGTGGCGCGGCCCGTGCACGTACTGACCCAACAGCGAGCCAGCAAGGACGAAACCCTGCTGCTGTTGGTGCTCGCCGGCGTTCATCATCGCGTCCGTTTCGAGGGGCGCGAAGAGCCAAATGGCGAAACTTTCGTCGATTTGCCTGACTTGCAAGAGCACTACGAGAAGGAAACGGGCAGGGACTTTCCCTCGCCTGGGGACTTCCGCTCTTTGATGACCAAGTTCAAGCGCTGGGGGATTGCTGCCTTTGAGGACAAGGACGATGTACGGAATCAGCTCGCGAAGGTTCGCATCCATCCCGCGATCGGAGATCTGCTGCGGAAGGAATACTTGAGCCATCTGGAATCCTTCCGTAAGGAAGTGGCAGGTGAGGGGGATGCGGCTACTTTCGACGCAATGAATGAAGTCACGGAGGATGGCGATGTATCTGCTTGAGAAATTTCACTTGGTACAGTTTTTCCTATTCCGTGCCGAAACCCTGAGCTTTAGCCCTGCAACAGGCATTGTGGCGCCTAACGGATCTGGAAAATCTGCGATTCTGGATGCGATGCAGATCGTCTTGTACGGAGGGGATCAGAATCAAATCGATCTCAATGCGCAGTCAGGGGGGGTATCAGGCACTCGAGGGCGTTCAGTGCGCGAATACTGCCTCGGCTACTATCGCGGTGACGAGCATATTCGTGAGAATGCGACGTCCTATTTGACCATGGTGTTTCGCGACACTGAGGGCGAATTGCCGCCGGTTTCGGTTGGCCTGGCCCTGGGCGCGTCAGTGGGCGACCCAAAGCTGCACGTCTACGGGCGCTATGTGGTCCAAGGGGTTGCGCTCGCGTTAGATGATCATCTTGAAGCGAACGCCGAGGCGGAACTTTTGCCGTTGGCCTGGGGAACGTTCAATAAGCTGATGGAGGACGCAGTCAGTCGCGTGAATGGTAGGCTCGCAGTGCCTCCGTCGGCGGAGAAGCAGGTTGAAGCAATGTTGTTCGCCTTGCGCCCCAAAGGAGGGGGCAGCATCGACCCGAGAGCTTTTCGGCGAGCGATGAAGAATGCGCTTAATCTGCAGAAAGTTCCTGACACCAGCAGCTTTGTTCGAAATTACATTGTCGATGCCTATCCTATCGAGCTCAAGAACTTCCGCTCCCAGCTCGACAATCTGCGCTCGCTTCAAGCCAAGGTTCTGGAAACACTGGACAGGCTTGAGAACGTCAAAAGCTTGATCGCAGCCGGTCATAAGGCTACTCAGACTCGGATGCACGCAGCGACCTATAGGGCGCTGTTGGATGACTATGAGCGTGAACAACACATGGATGCTGTTGATGCGGCACAAACTACGCTGCATGAAGCGCGGGACAGGCATCAGGCAGCGCAGAATGCAGTCGACAGCGCCAAGGCGGAGCATGATCGACTCAACGGCGTGTACATCGAACTAGAGCTTCAATCAGCAGCAGATCCGGCGATCAGTGCCGCCCGTGACCTGGCCAGCGAACGAGAGAGATCACTTAGACCTATCAAAACCAACGTGGCCCAGGCCATTCGCGAGGTGGTGGCGGGCTTCGAGAAGGCCAACCGCGTGAAACCCGATCTCGGAGGCTGGCAGCATCTGGCGATGCCGTGGGTTGAGCTTCTTGATGCGGTTTCCAGTACATCCGTATCCGATGCGCTTGTGCTTGACGTTTCGCAGGCCTCGGCAGCATTGCGCGAGTCCAGCATGCGGGTTGCTCCGATCATCCAGTCGGCACGGCGTCAGCTAGACCATGACGAGCAGAGGCTGTCCAAGCTTGGAAATGAACTTAGGATCGCTAACGAGCAGATCAAACGCATCCAGGAAGGCAAAGCGGAACTCCCGCCGGCCGTCCAAGCAGTTGTGAACATACTTGGAGACAAAGGACTTCTGTGCACGCCCGTCTGCGATTTGGTTACAGTCACAGATGCCGACTGGGCACCCGTAATCGAGGGATTCCTTGGTCGTTCGCGCACTGCCCTGGTTGTCCGTAGCGGCAAGTTTGAGGATGCCTTGTCCGTTTTCAACAAGATTCCGTGGGATACAAAGCCGGATTCAGTACTGTTGGTGAACCCGGTGAAGTCGAAGGCGGATATGGGTGTGGTTCCGCCAATGGGTCTCGCGCACCTGATCGCGGGTGACAATCAAGTGGCGGTGGACTATATCCGTCTTCGACTCGGCCGGCTGGAGCGATTGGAGCGCGTCACCACGGATAGCCCAGAGGGCTTCACCCGTACTGGCGAGCAGGCTGGACGTGCTGATTTCGGCCGTCGACGCCCCTTGTCTGCAACGGAACTGGTGTTGGGACGCCAAGATGCGAGCCATCGCCTGGCGGTGCTTCGGCAGCAGCGCAGCACTTTGGGGCAGAACGCAGCCGAATGCGAGCAGGAGGCGAACCGGTCGCGCCAGTTGGTTGAAGCCCTTGAGAAGTTGGTGGGACTTGAAGGACGTATCCAGGACATTGAAAGATGGCTGAACTCGCACATTCAGGAGCAATCCGCGCTTGATGCAAAGGCGGCGATGCAAGAGATCGCAAGCGCACCTGATCTCCTTGCTCGTCAGCTGCTCATCACAGAGGCAAGGCGAGCTGCCCTGGCAGCACAGTCGAAGCTGGAAGAAAGCAGCAGAGACGTCGGAACTCATGGTGAGGCTTTCCGGCAAGCACAGAGACGGCTAGACGAGCTTGCGGATAGAACCAACGGAATCTGCTCAAAGGCGGCTCTCAGTCGCCGCAATGAATACGTGGGTGATGAGTGGTTCGAAACAAAACGCGATGAGTTTGATGGTTCCGGCCTATCGCTGCATACGATTGTGGCGAAGATTAGTGACGCTACGGTTAGAAGTGGCAATCAGCTGTCTTCCCAGGTGCAGGCCTTGGCAAGTGACATGTCTACATACGCAAACCAATTCGATCCGCAGATGGATATCGCGGTGGGCGACTTGGGTGCCATGTGCGAGACGATGGCTCAGGAGAAGCAACGGCTAGAGGAATCCGAGCTCCATCACTACCAAGTGCTTTCCGCGGAAGCTGCAGAAGCGGCAGAGCAAACGTTCAAGGTGCAGATCGCCGCCCGCCTGAGCGACCACTTCGCCAGCATGCGCAGCACGCTCAATGAGCTGAACAGTACGATGGAGCGCTTGCCGCCATTCTCGAACAACGAGAAGTATCACTTCGTCACCAATCTCAATAAAGATCATGAGTCGCTGTACAAATTCATACTGAAGGTGGCTGGTGCGGGACCGGAGGGGGATATCTTCTCTGGACAGGTGGATGCTCCTCCTGAGTTCAGGGCGATGCTTGAGGGAAAGGATGCAGAGGCCAACAGGCTTCTGGAGGACTATCGCAATTTCTTCAACTTCGAGATTGACGTTCGCAGCAATGGTGTGACGGTGACCGACTTCTCAAAGCGCATGGACAAGGGTTCCGGGGGCGAGCACCGCGCGCCTCTTTTCATCGTTGCTGCAGCGTCGATGGCGCGCGCATTGGGAAAGTTGCGCGGTGATCAAGGCGGCATGTCGCTGATAATTTTCGATGAGTTGGGTGACAAGATTGACTCAGTGAATACCCGTGCCGTCTTTGAGTACCTGAAGGCATTGGGCCTTCAGCCCATCGTCGCGGCACCGGACGATGCCTTGGGTAAGATCAACGAATCGGTGGATACCTACATCGAGATGTACCGTGACGACGATCTTATCTCCATCAAACACGTACGCATTGATGACGATGGTCATGTAATTCTGGATTCCGATAACTGGCGCAAGCATCCCGAGCTTTTCGAGGAGGAGCTCAAGCGTGTTGAAGCAAGTCGAATGCCCCATGGGGAAGGGGTCGTTGCATGACTATAGCCCGGGCCTTCCTTACGTCAATTTTCAATCGCTCCCAGAATGCAGTGAGTCGTGGCAAGGATGAGCGAATAGCTCTCAGGCTGACGGAGTCATCATGCCCAGAGTTCTTCAGCCTGCGCAGCATCGAGGATGCAAGAGCGTTTCGTTCCGAACTTGAACTGGCTGAGCGCTCTGGAGCCATCGAAATCAAGGCCAAGGTGATGGTGCAGCCGCCTCTAGATGTTGCGGGCGTTGCCGTACTGAACCTCGCAAAGCTGGCGAACTTCTTGGGCGCACGACTTCGTCGTGATTCCGTATCAGAGGCCCGTTCCATGCTGGACACTCACACCGGCCTTTTCCCCGTACTGACCGAGGTCATTGAGCGCTGGTCGCTGGGCCATAAGGTTCGCGGGCAAGAGGCTACCGATGCTTCTGTAGCGCAAATACTGGATGCAATCAGACTCATTTCAGCAAGGCGAGGTGTCGTCAGGGACGAACTGTTGCGCCGGGTTTCGGCCATGATGTTTGGTGACAGCAAGCGAGTGGAGGGCATCGTGAAATGGATCGATTTGCTTTGGTTCAACTCTATTGCACCATCTGGACTTGATAGTAGCGAGGTCTTCTCGGCCATAGGCCTGCACAAGGAACCATTGCCCGTACTGATCTCAGGTCCGCTTACGGTTGTTACGTCGACTACGGTGGTGGGAGTGGTTCATCCATATCTCGGCTTCGCTCCTGCCCACATCACTGGATTCGTGCCGAATCCAGCCGTGTTGAGTTGGCGTGTTCTCACCATAGAGAATCGACAGACATTCCATGAGTTTGCTGAAGCTGCATCTGATCAAGTCGGCCTCGTGCTGCTCTATACCGGTGGTATGCCGTCCCCATCCTGGAGACAGGTCTACATGCTGATCTTGAAATCACTTCCTTGCCAGACAACTCAGGCGTTTCATTTCGGCGACTTGGATGAGGGGGGGATGAGAATTGGCGCCGTCATCGCAGGATCTGCCGCCGAGGCGGGGTTCACCCTGAAGCCGTGGTTGATGGATCCCAGGGAGCTCATTGGTCTCGGTTACGCTCTCAAGCCAACGGCTGAATCGGTGTCTAGCGCAATATCTCGAACTTGTCGATCCATCGGGTGGAATGACTTGGCCATTCATGTGGAAACGCATCCGGGGACGCTGGAGCAGGAGGTTCTCCTTCCACAGTTTCCAGGCTCCTAGAATTCTGGGCAGTCTGACCTAGGCGACAAATTGCTTTGCGCCGTCTTTAATGCCTTGATGCGCGTGCCCCGATCATTGCGGGAAGGGAATCATGAGATTTTTTGAACTTGATGCTGTAGATATCACAGCGCTCAGTGCTGGCGATCTGCGTGAATTGGTTGCCCGTCTTTGCGAAGCGGAGGTAATCCAGCAGGGGCGTCGGCCGAAGAGCGTTATGTGGGGAGGTGCGCAGGAGGCACCTGATGGCGGTTTGGATGTCCGTATTGAGGCTATGGACTTGCCGTCCAACGACGGCTTTGTTCCTCGTGGGATCTGCGGTTTCCAGGTCAAGAAGCATGCTATGGGTGCGGCGGCATGCAGGGACGAGATGTTGGAGGGTGGCACCCCAAAGCTCGTACTTGCAGATCTTGCCGATCGAAATGGTGCCTACATTATCGTTAGTGGCAAGGACGATTGTTCAGACAGCATGTTGGCGAGTCGAGTGCGGGCGATGGAGGCGGTCGCGGAGACCCTTCCTGGAAAAGCGTCTCTGCGCGTTGACTTTTATGGTCGAGATCGATTGGCGACTTGGCTACGGCGGCATCCAAGCGTTGCGCTGTGGGTTCGTGCGCGCCTCGGCCGCCCCTTGTCCGGCTGGAGGCCTTTCGGGAGGTGGGCAGCTACTCCCCCAGCCCAGAACGACGCATTCCTTGTTGATGACCACCCCTGCGTGATTGACGCGAACTCGAGCGCAAAGACTCCTATGCCTGTTTCTGAGGGTATACATCTAGCTCGAGAACGGTTGCGCCGCCGCGGTAGTGCGGTGCGCATCACCGGCCTCTCCGGAGTGGGGAAGACGCGATTCGCGCAGGCCCTGTTTGAGGCGAACGTTGGTGAGGAGGCCTTGTCACCAGCTAGCGCAATCTACGCCGACCTGGGTGAGAACTTGACACCGACGGCATCCGAGCTAGTTTCATACATCGTTGCTAACGATCATGCGGTTCAATTGGTGCTGGACAACTGCCCGCCAGACGTGCATCGGCAGTTGCAGAAGCAGGTCTCCGCAAGTAGCGCGATGCTCAGCCTTCTGACAATCGAGTACGACATCTCGGACGATCGTCCTGAGGAAACCGAAGTGATCCACCTCGAGCCGTGCAGCGAGGAGACGGTCTCGATGCTGATCCAGCGGCGGCACCCAGACATCGGGAAGTTGAACGCGGGCAAAATCGCCGAATTTTCCGGCGGCAATTCGCGCATCGCGATCACGCTGGCCAGCCGGGTAGATGCAGATGAGACGTTGACAAACTTCTCCGACGAGGACCTTTTCCATAGGTTGTTCAGTCAACGAAAAGGAGCGTCCAATGAACTTCTGGAATGCGCTGAAGCGCTATCGCTCGTCTATTCCTTCAATGTCTCCTCGTCCGAGTTCAATGATGAGCTTGGCGTCCTAAGTGCCATCGTTGGCCTCGATCGTCGTGGTCTGCATCGGGCTCAGGCTGAGTTGATGCGTCGTCAGCTCGCGCAGAGTCGTGGTGAGTGGAGAGCAGTTCTTCCTCATGCACTTGCCAATCGTTTGGCGAAGCGTGCGCTGGAGAACATCCCTGTCGATGCAATCAATGCCGAGCTGCTAAAGCCAGAGAACCTCCGACTTTTCGTCTCATGTGCGCATCGACTGGGATACCTGCACGATTTCGAGCCTGCGGTTCGGATGGCAAATAGTTGGGTGAGCCCCGGCGGACCGCTGCATGATATTGGATCGTGTAACGAAGGCACGCTGTCTGCATTGCTATACATAGCGCCGGTATTCCCGGAGACCGTGCTGCAGCTGATCGAGAACGCCGCAACCAAGCCAGGCTTTGCCTCGCGCGAGAACCGAAACTTCAGGTTGTTCGTGCGCCTGCTGCACCAGCTAGCTTACGACGACGATAAGTTTGATCGTGCTGCGACGGTCATGCTGAAGTTCTCCGAGGGCGAGAAGTCAGGTGAGAACAGGGACAGCATAGTTGGACAGATGCGGCATCTGTTCTCGTTGCACCTGTCAGGTACGCTGGCGCGACCAGAACGGCGGTGTGCGTTTGTCAGCAAGCTACTCGAGTCGGGCACCGAGAGGCATCGCGAGATCGCAGCCGAGCTGTTCCATGCTGCGTTCGAAGCGACGCACTGGACGTCTTTCTCTGCGTTCGACTTCGGTGCACGTAGACGTGATGCTGGCTGGCAGCCGCGAACGCGTGCCGAAGAGCTCGAGTGGTATATCGGCTTCTTGAACTTGCTGCGACCGGTGCTGACATGTGATGACTTGACTCTTCGCGACTGGGCGCGCTCACTTCTGGCAGGTCATTTCCGGGAACTATGGACGTTTGCGGGCTGTTTTGATGATCTCGAGGAGATAGTCAGAAGTCATGCTTCGAAAGGGGAATGGCCGCAGATGTGGGTTTCGGTAAAGAAGACGCTTGGCTTCGATGGCGACTCAGCTCATCCTGATCTACTGGCTCGGCTGGAGTCACTTTCGCGCGTTGCGGCACCATCCGACCTCTATTCTGAGATCGAGGCCTATGTGCTGTCCAATACTTGGGATCACATCGAGAGTAGGGGGGGGCAAGTAGCCTTCAGTGACGAGATGATCAAAGAGAAGGTCATCTCTCTTGGTGAGATGGCCGCAGCAGAGCTAGGTTGCTTAGAGCGATTGGGTCCAGGGCTTTGGTCGGGCGAGTTCGATGCACTGCATCCTTTCGGCATTGGGCTGGCGCAAGGCAGCGTCGACCTAATTGCCACTTATGAGCGTCTTTTGAGCCTGGTGCAACTGCAGGCGCCTGCGAAGCTCAATCCACAGGTGCTTCAAGGCTATATCAGCGCTGCAAACGATATCGACCCCCGCTTGGCCATGGTGATGTTGGAGCGGGTGCTAGATCATCCCTTGTTGCGGACCTTCTTCATCTACCTGCTCAGCGCCATCAAGATTGGCCCATGGGGGTTCAATATGCTGATTGAGTTGGCTCGAGGGGAAGAGTTCGAAGCGTGGCGGTTTGGACAGCTTGCCTATGGCCGCATGCACGAGTCCCTTACCGACAGCGAGCTCGCGGAACTGTTCACCATATTGAACCAGCGCCATGATGGCTTCTACACCACGCTTAGTGTGCTAGAAATGCGATTCTTCGCGGGGAGGGGCGGAAACTACGTGCCGAGTGAAGATCTCCTTTCGACAGGGCGCGACGCCATTCGCGCTCTACTCGGGGGGAAGCGCGGACAGACTGAATTGAATCGCATCCGAGGGACCAAGCGGATCGCCCAGCAGTGCCTATCTGAGTCTGCTCCAGAACAGGAAGTCGAGGAGATCGTGAGGTTGCTTTGCGAAGGGTTGGATGATCTTAGAATTCGCAGCTCTGATTTCGAAGTCCTCATGACAACGCTATTCCGCAACTTCCCGGAGATTGTCCTTGGAGAGATCTTCACGGGCGACGATAGGGAGCGTCGTTTGATTGATCGCGTTTTCAAGTGTCGTTTCGGAGGTGCTTCGCCGTCACTCAATAGTATGCCGGTGGATCGGTTGATTACCTGGTGTCGAGGTGATCAAGATCGGATCGTGGGTGTTGCCGCAGCGACCTGCGCCTACTCAACTGTAGAGGCAACCGATATACCACTAGAACATCCCAAACGCGTTGTCCTCAGTGCGTCCATCAAAGGCTTGCTGGAAGCCGCAGTGGACAAGCAATGCATCGTCGATGTGATGTTTGCCGGAATCCAGCCCATGAGTTGGTCTAGCTCGTTGGCTGACATCATAGAAATTCGGGCCAAAGCTTTTGCTGAGCTGCTGGAGCATCCATTGGCCGAAGTTAGGAATCTTGTGGCGGAGAGGCTTGAACGGATCGAGCTCACAGTGCGAAGAGAGCGACAGAGGGAGGCGGAAGATCACAGTCGACGGGAACAGCGCTTTGAATGATGCGTATGGGTGAGATGGAGCCGGCTAGTCATCTTGGTGTTGCGCCCCGCATAGATACTCGGTCCTGTTGGCTCATTGTGAATTCGATGTACATAGATGAAAGGACCCTGTGCACACTGATTGGTTCTACGCGGGCACAATCAGCTGTGGCCGAACAGCAACAGGGCGGCAACTCAGGCGGGACTGTCACTTAAGCAGCTTGGGACCCAGTAAGTCCTTGGTAGCAGGTCGCCGAAGAACCGCCGGATGAACGCTGTTCTTCGGCGTATCCCTGTGGTGACAGACGGCGCTTTGCGTGGTCCAGCCGATATGGGGCCAGCTGGCATCGCCAGGTGAGCCGCTCCAGGTTGTGACGCCTAACATGGCCCAGTCGGATCTGCTGGGCCGTGGGCGTATGCAGGCCGGCTACCTCAACGGGCAGCGGGGCAGCGTGGGTGCAGGCTGCGCTCAAAGATCTAGGAGAGATCTGGACCAATGGTGTCACTTCGACTAGCGCCAAGATTCGACTCTGCCTCTTTTCCAGGCTCCGCGCGAATCCTGGGAGTGACCGGCTAGAAGATATTGAAGTCTCTCCCGATTTATCCGATGCGCCCAGGAAGGATGGGCTTTAGGTTCAGCCTTGGCTCCAACAGCGATGGACCGAAGCAGGCTCAAGGCCAAACATGGATTCGGGGTGTCTATCGTGGTAGGGCAATGGCTGCTTCCGACGCATAGCGGTCGTTCCAGTTCTTACGCCAGAAGGGCTGCGTCAGCGATAACAGCCTGTAGTTTAGCGTCTAGGATCGAAGCGGAGTATGGATGGCCTTAGACCGAGTATCCGCCCTTCGCCGTTCTTAGGAGAGTTTGCCCGCAATTACTCGGCTGCTCTATATGCCTGCTTGCGAACACATTAACGGCTAAGGACTCTTTCCCATAAGCGGCGGTGAGTTGTTCCAGGCCAGCCGGCGTCACAACGAGGTAGCAACCCTCGCCCCACAGAGAATCCGCATCGATTCCAACCGGGCCAGCGTCACGCCACCAGTGAAGCTCTGCGACCACCGTTCCGCTCGCATCGAAGAATACGCTCGGTGTCTCGTCATGAGCGCGCCAGCGAAGCCCCTCAACCCAGTTTGGGCATAATGCAAACGGATTGGCCGCTGTGTCAAAGCCCATGTCCACGGAGCAGACAACTCGCCTTACCAGCGTTGGTGCCAGATCATTGTCGAGTGGGACGTACTGGCCTAGCCAAACAGCGATGGGCAGCTTGGCGTAACAATCGTCGAACTCTTCACTATCAGTCTCTGCCCAAGGTGCTCTAAAGCGGTAGAAGCGGTGCTCTGACAGTCGTGCCTTGTGGATATGGAAGCGAGACACCTCGGCCACGACTTGGCCGTCGCAGTGCGCCAGGAAAGGGGCAACATCGCCGTCAACCTCGTCAATCCACTTCTGCTCTCGCTCGGACCAACCGGCACTTCGGTCAATCAGCGGCCTTCGAATCCACTCGGGACGAACTCGCGGGAGCATCAATGGCCGAGGCGGAAGCGGGTAGCCCAATCTCTCCAACAGCATCGGACTGTCCCGGCTCTCCAACTTGCCGGCCAGGCGCAGCTCCCCTGCGACGTGGCGAAGGGCAGCAATGGCGATGTAGGCGTGTGGCTTCATGTAAGTGATCTGCATATCAAGGACACGAAGCTGAGCCTCAAGCTCTTTGACACCAGAGGGCCCGAAGGCCTCAAGTCCACCCCAATCCTGGATGAACATCGCCGCGCGACGGCGAACTGTCATCTCCTCGATGTCTGCCGCCTTTGCAATGTGACGTGCCGTCGAGCGCAACATACGAGTCCAGCCAAGCGGCGATTCGACGCGCATTGCACCAGTTCTCTCGTCCGTGAATGCCTGGTCGCTCTCTGGCAGGTCACTGAATTCGAGGAGATAGAAGAGCGGCAGTGGCGTCGCGTCAAAAGAGACAGCCAGCCCCCACCGATGCGACAAGAGCGTGGCTGACTCGGCTACTGCAATGTCACGGTGACTGACCATTGCAGCTACGGCGCGGCCCAATACGGGCTCGAGGTTCGCGCTGTCGGCAGCGAGCAGCGTTCCGAGTGCCTGCAAGGGGGCGTCCAAGTCACCGTCCATAAGTCGCCGGATAAGGGATGTGAACAAAGATTGACCCTGTCCGACTTGCCTTGCCAAGCTCAGGGCGCAATTGCGCGCGTGCCGCTGAACCTCTGCAATGGGAAGTCGATAGGCAAAGTGCAGCAACTCCTCCAAAAGGTCCGTGTCGCTGAGTGGTAGCTCGCTCGACTGGAAGGGTCGCCCCAACTGGAACTCGCGAGTGCAGGTCATCTGCTCCTCAATCAGCGACCAGATAGCCGGCCAATCTGGCGTCAAGCTGATGACCGGCAGTATCGAATCCAGCTCTGTGAGCAGTGCCTGGGTATTCTCCTGGCCCGTTGTCACTGAATCGACTATGTTCTCGAAGGCCGCAGGGCATGTGGATGATCCGTGCAGAAGCTTCTTCGCCTTAAAGTAGAAGAACTTGCCGCCACCCATCCCTTGGCTCCAGGAACTCCAGGGGTCGTTGCTTGTCTCGTAGCCTTGCATAAGCTTCTTGGCGTAATCGACCTCATCGGCTGCAGCAAACCGCGTCACCATCAGGAAACGGCAGCGTGCGTTGTCCTGCAATACCTGCCAGCGCTCAAAGACCCTTCGCGCCAGATGAATCGGAGCTGTGTCTGCCAGCTCTTCGAAACGGTCCGGGGCGTTGTGGTTCAGCTCGTCGCTATCTGCTTCAAACGCGAGTTCAAGATCCGCGAGAGTAGCTTCCGAGGCGTACTTGTTAGACGTATACGAGTGTCGAGGCTCCGGCGCTTCTGGCGTCCACCGGGCGATGGCGGCTTCGAGCTCAGGCGACGAGAATCCATGCTTTCCGGAAGCCTTGTGAATGCGCTGGAGCAGCGTGATTCTCTCGTGCGCTCTGCTGGCTACCTCGACCGCCCCAAGCAGCATCAGAGCGAGCGGTTCAATCTGGTCAGGGCCGGCTGCGTCCGCGGAGGCGTCGATGAAGTCACCAACATGGGACGGATCCCGGTAGTGCGGTTCCATATAGAATGGCAGGCAGAGACCGCACCAGACGGTCGCGCATGCCAAGACGAGTTCAGGGTTTCGCCTGACCATCCCCGTCATGAGCAGGTCGACACGATTCGGCCAGCCGATTAGATGCCAATCCGCCAGTGTCTTTGACACCTCGAAGCCGAAGCGAGGTCCAACCTGCATCGCTTCCTTAATCAGTGCCATGGTAAGGCGACGCGCGGCCGACGACCCTTCCGTTTTGGTCATGCCACCGACCTGACGCATCAGGTCTGAGACCCGCTTGACACGGTTTTCCGGGTCAGCCGCGTTCGCGAGAGCTAGAGTGTTTCGCCAGATCGCGTACTGCGGGTCTTTCTTGGGAGCCAAGGCATAGCCAAGGCATTGCTCAGGAACCGTCGCCAGCAACTGATTCGCCCGCTCTAACTCCCCGACCGCAGCCAACCCGATGGCTAGATTCGCTAGCCCGTCGATCTGCTCGCTTGGTGTACTTTCTTTAAGCTCCGCCACGAGGGCATTAAGCCGATCCGCCGCCGCCGCACGATCACCGTCAACGCGATATGCATCGACAGCCAATCTGCGTCGCAGGTAAGCAGTTCCCTTCGACGCCGATGAAGCGATGGCTGAGTCAACCTCCCGAAGTACCGCGCGATACTCAGTCTCACCGCGCTCGGCGCCGAGCCTCAGCAGCGCTTGCACGAGCGTGGGGATCGCTTTCAAAGACTGCTGGATACGGTATGACTCGCTGCCGCCTTCTGATGCGAGACGTAGGACATACCCAAGGGACGTGCGGGCTATGCCTTGGATGCCGCCTGCCGATAAGGACCCGTTGACGCCGGCAGCGCGAGCTAGAAGCACACCTATCGTCGAAGCGTGCTGTTGGAGTGGATGAAGGAAGGTGTGCTTCGACGGTGTCACGCTTGGCAGTGGCCTCTTGAGCAGCGTGCAAAGCCTCGCGTGATGCATCACTGCGCCGACCAGATTGCCCAGCCCAGCCAGGTCCGTCTTGTCGTCGCACATGGAGATCATCGGTGCGACCAGCTTGTCGAACAGGGCCTCGGCTAGGTCACGACGGCCAGCTTCGAATGCGATCAGCGCCATCCGTTGACGGTAGCCGTTTGGTACCTCCCCGAACCGGGGAAGAGCGACGGCACTATCAAACAGCGCAAGCGCTTGCCCAACGTCGCCACGTCGACTGGCCGCAAGCCCTGCGTGAACCATCACCGACGGCTTATCTTCGTTGGCTACTCCGAGCTTGCTACATAGTTCTTGAGGATCGGAGCCAACCTTCTGACCTAGCATCGCCTTTGCGGCTTCCCTCCTAAGATGCAGCCGCAGCGCTACGGCAGATTGCGGATCCACCGTTTCCGGCTCCCTTAGACCCTCTGCGGCGAGATGATCAATCGCTATCTGGATCTGCTCGGTGTCTCGGAAGTGGACGGCGCGCATTGCCCATCTTTCGAATTCCTTGATGTTGTGCTGGTGCCCGTAGTTTCTGAACTTGGGCGTATGGAGCTGCGATAGTGGTTCGAGGCTTTCAAACAGCTCCTTCGCGCGGTCGAAGTCGCCTCGCGCTAGTAGGGCGTCGACGACCTCGTAGCCCTGGCTGGGGAAGTCCTGCACGAGGGAGACAGCTGCTTCAATGTTCCCCACCGCCAGCATAGCCAGCGGGAGTTGGTTGGCGTACTCAAGGGCTGATTTGCGCCGATCCACTTCGTCACGACACAGCAGCAGTCGTGTAAAGGCGGTCGCGTCGTGCGTTTCACGCACTGCCAGCAGGGCGAGGCGGATGTCGGCGTGAATCTCGGCGATAGAACGCCCGTCAGCCAGCTGCTGCCTGAAGCGAGCGGGCATCGCCAATGCCAGTACATCGGCACCGTCGCCGGCACGCGCGCGGTAGCGCAGCTCAAGCCAGTACTGTGCCGATTCAGGTGGCGCGCTCTTCGCCAACTGGGCAAGGTTGCGGTATACGCGCTGCGAGTATTCAGCGTCGACGCTCCCGAGGCGGGTTCGCGGTTGAGCGATGACGAACAGCCTAAAGCTGTTGTGGAAGACGCTCCATCCCCGGGATGAACTGCGGAGCAGGTGCTGCGCAATGACCAGGGCGCGTTCAATCGAGGACTCCTTGACCATCGTGGCCAGCAGTCGCAGGTCCATGGGTGCCTCAGCCCGAGCGATGAAGCCCAGCACATCCATGGCATCGACATCGTTTGCGATCTCGCGCCAAGCAGCTGAATATACAGTCTCAATATCGCCGTCGAACGGCATCCCGCCGCTAAGAAGGTGCTTGCGACCAGCTTCGTCAGCGTGCAGCAGTGCCTGAATCAAGTAGCGCGTTGCCAGCGGGTGGCCATGCGTGAGATTGCTGAGATCCAATCTTGGAATCTCGGCAGGCAAGCCTAGCGCATCCGCCATCCAGGTGAGTTCCTCGCGACCGAGAGGCCCCATGAGAACCTGTCGCTCGCTCTTCTCCGCTTGCGCTCTTACGGCGGGCTTCAGATTAGCGAGATCCAACCGTTGCGTGCCGAGCACGAACACGACCCCATTTGGGATTGCCGCGGGAAGAGGCAGCTCTCCCAGAAACGAATTGGTCGGCCGTTCTTCGCGTGGCACATGGTCTAGCCCGTCGACAACGATGATTGTACGGATCCCTTCGCGAGTGAAGCGCTCACCAGCCTGCCGTAGCAGGACGCCGAACTGTTCGCGGCGCTCAGATAGCGAGTCATCGCGAAGACGAAGCCCAACTAAACCGCTGTTCCGCAGCTGCGTACCTACGTCGGTCAGGAAGTTGTCGGCCTCCCCACGACCCACGCCTTGAGCCGCGCCCGGCACGTACGCTAAGTAACGAACGAGCCGGACACTTGCTTCAGTGGCCAGCGCAACCTGCAGGAGAGTGGATTTTCCGGAGCCAGGTGGTCCTATGAGTGAGACGTAGCCGTGATTGGAGGCATGAAGCGCTGCTAGTAGCTTGACCTCAGTGTCCCGATTGCGCTGGACATAGGCGCCGACCGGGAACCGATGGATGAGCAAAGTCTTGGCGGGATCGCGCCATCCAAGCTCATGAAGCAGCTCGTCACGCGTCCACCTGTCCTTGTCGCGTTCATCGGCGACTAGCTTGGGCAGCACGCTGGCAATCTCGCATGCCTGTCTCGCCTGCTCCGCATTCAGCTTGTGCGACTGGATGAAGTTCGCTGCAGCTCCGCACACCACGCGCAGGGCATGCATGAACTGTTCGAAGTCGTCATCATTTAAGCCGGCTTCGCGGCGCAGGTGGTCGATCAGTCGGCTCCATCCTCGCGCGGACCAATCCGACAGCGACCGATTTGGATGCTGTTGGAACTCCTCGAGAAATGCAGCGCTGTGCCGTAGCCTGCCGTCGCCTGGCTTGTCGGTAACCGATGGAAAGTCGTTGACGACCAAGTGAATCTCGACGCGACTTCCTGGGTTGTCCTTGGACAGGCACTGCCAAGCTTGAACTAGGGGCTTCAAGAGACCATTGGCACCAGTAAACAGCGTCTCAACAGTGAAAGTGCCTGGGAACTTGGACGTCTTGAACTGGTGACCGACCACCAATCCATCGAATCCTAGTACCAGGTCGTCCGCAATGCCCGCGTTGCGGTCAGCGACGCCAATCCAAAGCAGCTCGTCGCGCTCAAGCGCGGCATAGATGGCAGCGCCCGCGCGCTCGTACTGGCCGACGTATCCACGAAGCGCTCGGCGTTCGCCCTCCGCCGGTGCCGTTGCGGGAGCTGTAGCAGCGGATGGCTGCGAATTTTTGGGCGCTTTCGAGGCCATAAATATGGATTGGGTAGTGGGTGCGAACCTGAGAAAAGGGAGCCGCTCCAGCATAACCCGGGGGCGTCGAGCACCAGCGGGTATGCCGTCGCCGCATCGAGCGGCATTGTGAATCGAAGTATATCCGTCGTCGATCACATCGGTCACTCGCACGGACGCGAGAACGGCTGTTCAGCCCATGGCTGACATTTGTCCGTAGGAGCTGATCGGACGCATGTGGCCGCAGGCGGACATCAACGGAACAAAGGGGGGGGCAGGGGGAATTATCGGGGGTGAAGCATGGCAGCTGTCGGCCCGAAACGGAGGCTCGACTTACACCTTCCAGACTTTGCTAATCACGGGCACATCAGCTTTATCGAGTCTAGGGAGATAGGCAATCAGTTTGTAGCCGCCAGGTCGAAAGTGGTCGAGACGAAGCTCCGCTTCTGCTTGCAATCTGGTGCCGTCCGGACCTTCGACCATGACCGCATAAACGGGATTCTTCTTGCCATGCGAGAGCGGCAAATCGGACGGCAGGGTCGAGTGGCCATTGCCTTTCGCACCGCCAAGCATCGCAGGATCTTTGGTGTAGCCGCGCGCGATTTACTGGAGACGGCCGACTCAAGCATCGGGCACAGATCACCCGATCTCCGTGACGTGAGGGCCGACTGCGACGGGAGATCATCAGAGACCGACAGTGATAGATCGCAGCGAAGCCGCGACGATCAAAGGATACTTCTACTAGTTTGACCGCACGATTGCCTAGGACTCAGCGCTCGTCGTGTCTCCATACCGCCCTATGGGGCGCTCGGCACTTGACCTTGCGGCAGCTTCCAGCATTCGAGCCGCCGGATTCGTTTCGGCCGCACCGGCCTGATAGTAGCCGATGACACTGACCACCGATCGGTGATCGGTCATTGCCATAATGGCTGGCAGGGCAATTCCTTGCCTAGCACCTTCCGTTACGAAACCCGATCGTAGGCTGTGACCGCCAAAGCTCCCCACCAATCCGGCAGCGCGGGCGCGATTCTGGATGATGGTGGCCACCGACTTGGGTGACAAGCCGGCCCCAACTTTCCCGCGTGTCAATTGGCGGAAGAGGGCACCCTCCTGCAGTCCAGCCGCTTCGATCCAGGTGCGAAGCGCTTCGGCCGGTGGACCTAACAAGGGCTTGTCCGGCGAGCCGCCTGCTTTGACGCCCTCCTGAAGCGTTTTGCCGACGTCCAGGTGGTAGAGGTAGCCGCCGTCGATCGGCGCAAGCTTGCTCAAGACGGCATGGGCCGTCTCGCTCCGACGGCGCCCACCACTGGCGAAGGCGAAGTAGAGCAGGGCACGATCACGTTTCCCAACAAGATCGTCCTCACAGGTCGCAATCATCGCCATCAATTCGGTCGCAGTGATCGCCGTCTTCTTGCTCGGCCGCTCGCCGCGCTTATGTGCGGCGCGACGGCCCTTGGCCAGCAGCTGCCGAACCTCGCTGCTTTCGCAGGGATTGGCCAGCTTGAGCAATTGATGGGCGCTGGAGAGAACCGCAACGCGGTGGACGATGGTCGACAGCTTGAGCGGTCCTTGGCGCTGCTTGAATTTGCCTTCCACCAAAAGCGCATCCAGTGTCGGCGGCAGCTCCCAGGTCAGGGCATCGCCTGAGCGCCGGGCCAGATGATCGATGATGAACTGGATCACGCAAGACGCGTCGACCGGCATGGCGATGACCGCTCCGTAGCGGCCTTGGTACCAGGCCGCCCAGTAGCGCAAGGCGGTGGCGTAACTGCGCGTGGTGTTGGCCGAGGCCGCTTCGGCGAAGACTTCGCGCACCGCGTCCGCCGAGGACTGCGAGAGCTGCGCCACAGTCGGATTGGCAGGAGCCGCGGTGGTCAGAGCTGGAAGAAGGTCGCTCATAAGTGGTTGAAAGTAGGGATTAAAAATAGCCTGAGTTCCGATAAATATATCTTATCGGAACCGTATATGTCGCACTTACTAAGATCACGGAGACACGTTCGGTGTCAGTCTCGAAGGATCGAAATGGCCGTCTATGTTGTCACCTGGAATTTGAACCGAGAAGCCAACTACGACGCAAAGAGGACTGCGTTCCTCAAGCACCTGGAGCGCTACCAGAACGTAGCAGATCCTGATCTGGAGTCGGTCCGCTGGGTGTCCGGGGATATGAGCGCTCACGATCTATCTGCCGATCTTCAACAGAAGCTCGATAAGAATGACGGGATTTTTGTATCCCAGCTTGTCCGTGGCGAGTACCAAGGCTACCTCAGCAAGGCGACATGGGAATGGATCAGTCAGCGCCTTGACTGACACCGCCGAAGTCCAAGGGGTTCTGACGTGGTTGGGGCTCGGGGACCGCGACACCGGAGCCAGCAAGTGAATTGTTCGCTTGGACTCTTCAAAATTGGAGGGTCCAAGCCGCTGAGCTAGCTCAGAAATGAAGCCGACGGTCATAGCCGTCTCCCAAATTAGATGCTCTCGAAAGCGCGTGGCTGCAACGCCTTGGCAACATCATTGGAGATGCAACAGATTCGCGACGCACCATTGGTGATGCACCAAGATCACAGCGAGTCATTGGGACTGCACGTAGCTCAGCGCATCAATTGCTACAAGTTGCCGCGCAAGCTGCCCCAAATTCGCAGCGCTCAACATGGGAACGCTGGCCAAGAGTGAGGCCAGGGATCTGAGGACTGGGGAGGCTCTGGCTTCTAGGGTGGCGATCCTGTCCGTAACATAATATACATTATGCGAAATCACGTACCGGTCGAATATGGGCCTTTGTTGGCTCCGTGTGGCAATGGCTGAGCCTCTGGCTCGGCTCTTGCCTCCCGGCCAAGTGACGAAGCAGGTAAATCTGTTACCAAGCGCCAAGTAAAAGTGTTACGTGTTCGAACACGGCGCCGTCGGAACGTGAGCCTTTGCTCATCATCCTACGATCCTATTCCGGCCTGGCATGCCGAGTGCTTCAAGCCAAGATGCAGCCATGCTGCCCGCGCTTGGACGGGCTCAGGCTAAGGATTCTTTCGAAAGAACTTCAAATGCAGCCATCGCGCCCGCACTTGCACTCCGAAGCGTCAGGTACCATGGCATAGACGCTAAGGCTCAACTCCCGAGACTCCCTCAATGAACGACACTGATCGAGAGATCATGCTGGTTGCCATGGTAATCGTCGGATTTGCGGTCTCATTCGTCTGTTGGGCTGCCTGGCTAGCTCGCAGAACGCGACTTGCGCGGAGTCAGCGGACTGGCCTCCGGCGCAAATGAAGCCGGCCCTTTCTTTCGTGTGCCCTGGAAGTTGGCACCCGTGTCAGCTAATAGGAGCGCGGCACAGCGCTATTGTTTTGGGCGTCTGCGAGCCGCAGGCGGACGAACTTCTTTGGATCGCTTGAGCGCCACTTCCAGCTGAGCTGGCAAATCTCGAAGCCCTGAAAGTTGCCCCTCAAGCGCGTCACATTTGCCGCGCAGGATATCGGCAGACTGACTGGCCGTGGCGGCCGCTGATTGGGCGGCCTGGATGTCCTGACGCAGCTGCTTCTCAAGGGCCCTGTGTTGTTCGGATGCCTTGCTTTGCTGCACCTGGAGTTCCTTCACCTCCTGGCGGGCTCGATCCACATCGCTGAGCGCTCGATTCTCGACAGATCTGACGTACTCGGTCCAGTCCTCCCGCTCAGATTTCGCCGTCTCTCGGGCCTCGTGAAGCCGGACGTCGAGTTGCTGTCTCGCTGTCTCGGTTCGGTCGGCTCTTCGACGCTCGAGGTCGCGCTGCTCTGCAAGTTCAGAGATCTGTAGCTGAAGCTGGTCGACCAGGTGCTGCAGCTCTGAAGCTTGGGTCGTTGCAATTCTTTCCCCGGTGATTGCAACGTCACGCTCTGCACGCATTTGCGCCAGCTCTTCAGCCGCAAGTCGGGAACTGGCCTCCAGCGCATCACGCTCGGCAGCCAGGGCCCGCTCGGACGATGCAAGCTCTCGACGGGCGGCCTCCTGGGCATGCTTCAGCGCCAACTCCCACCATTGCCCGGCGAGTTCTACCAACATCGCTGGCGCATCTTCCAAGTCCGGACGCACTGGCTGCAGGCGCGTGCCAAGTCGGTTCCACCATGTTTCCAGCCAGCGGGTCACCGTGTTCGGCGAGCCTGTGCCCAGGTGAGACCGGATCCGCTCTACGGTTGGGCGTTCGCCCTTGGCGACCAACTCGTCGGCGGCGGTATGGACGTCAGTTTCGGTGATGCCGCGGGCCATGCGAAGTCTCCTGTACTGGCACCCTACTCTGCTGATAACGTACTCACGATAAGTGATGATTATCGCGAGTAGATGCCTGATGTCATAGTGTACATTACATAATATGAAGCGAAATTCCAGTCCATCGGCCTTGCCGGCGACGGCCACCCATCTGGTTTTGCCCGAGCAACTGGCCCAGCAGGCCGCCGAAGCGGTGCGCGAATTGCTCGCCGAGGCAGCCGCGGCCAACACCACCCGCAGCTATTCCACCGCTCTGCGCTATTGGGCCGGCTGGCACCAGGGGCGCTATGGCATCGAACTGGCGCTGCCCATTAGCGAGGCTGTGGTGATCCAGTTCCTGGTCGACCACATCCAGCGTAGGAGCAAGGCCGAGCTGGTCAGCGAATTGCCGCTGGCGCTGGATCAGGCGCTGGTCGCCGCTGGGCTCAAGGCCAAGGTCGGGCCGCTCAAGCTCTCAACCGTCGTTCAACGTGTGGCCGTGCTATCGACAGCCCATAAGCTCAAGCGCCTGGCCAACCCGTGCGAGCTGCCCAACGTCCGCACGCTACTGAGCCGGGCCCGGCGTGCCGCAGTCAAACGCGGCGAGCGCCCGACCAAGAAGACCGCGATCACCCGCGCCGAACTGGAGGCCATGCTGGCCACCTGCGATGACAGCCTGGAAGGCCTGCGCGACAGTGCCCTGCTCTGCTTCGGGTTCGCCAGTGGCGGGCGCCGGCGCAGCGAGATTGCAGCTGCGGACATGCGGGACCTTCGCAAGATTGGCGAGGAAGGCTATATCTACCGACTGGAGTACTCCAAGACGCAGCAGGCCGGTGTAACGGCGGATTCGACACCGGACAAGCCGATCTTAGGCCGCAGCGCCGAGGCGCTTGCGGCCTGGCTTGAAGCGGCAGATATTCGTGAGGGAGCGATCTTCCGGCGCATCTGGAAGAATCGGGTTGGGCCCGCCCTCCTCCCCGGCTCGGTGGCCACGATTGTAAAGCGTCGGGCCACCTTGGCTGGACTAGAGGGAGATTTTGGGGCCCATAGCCTAAGGTCGGGGTTCGTTACCGAGGCGGGGAAACAAGGCGTTCCTCTGCCGGCGGTCATGGCGATGACAGAACACCGATCGGTGGTGAGCGTGATTGGGTATTTTCAAGCGGGCGCCGCAGTGGACAATCCTGCGGCGCGGCTACTCAAGTAGCTTGATGGAACACGAAGTTGACTTTCATAGCAGTCCGCCCCCTCCTTTGAGTCGTGTTGGAAGTTTGCCATGAATTCGCAGATCGCCCGTAACAACCACTACGTACCACAATGGTATCAACGAGGATTTCTTCAAAAGGGCCTGTCGACGTTACATGTCCTCGATATGGCACCTAAAGTCCCTACCCAAGCTAGTGGCCTCGCTGCAGCAGTCCGACCAAGATCGATACCGCCTAGTCGCGCGTTCTGCGAGCGCGATCTCTACACGACCCAGTTTGGGGAGGTTCTCAATGATGACATCGAGAAGTACCTTTTTGGATCGATTGACAAGCGAGGCGCCGAAGCGGTGCGGGCGCTTCTCGCAAATGATCCCGCGCGCCTTCATAGCCACTTCGGCGCACTATTTGACTATCTAGATACTCAGAAATTAAGAACGCCCAAAGGCCTCGACTGGATACTATCGCGTTACCGTGACCTCAGTCGAATCGACCTGCTTATCGAGATGCAGCGCCTTCGAGACATGCACTGCAAAATGTGGACGGAGGGTTGCCGTGAAATAGTGTCGGCAGCAGAATCGTCGGTAAAGTTTTTAGTCTCCGATCACCCCGTAACCACGTACCATAGAGAATTTCCTGCGCAGGCGAATTCTGTTAATTATCCGGCGGAGCCGGGCATTGAACTGATCGGAACACAGACGGTATTCGTACTCGACCGCGATAACTGTCTAATCTTGACCAATCTTGAATATGCTGAAGCCCCTGCTACCGTGGACGTGATGTCTCAGCGCACTAATGCGCGATTCCGAGGCCGGAGCATTGTGCGCACCGACGCGTTCATTCGGGGGCGTAATCTCTCTGCAGACGAGGTAGTGTCGATCAATCATTTACTGAAGTCACGTGCTCGTAGATACGTCGCTGCTGGATCCGTTGACTGGCTGACGCCTGAAGTCGACAACGCTCGCAACTGGCGTGAAATAGGGGATGTACTGCTTCCCCGCAACGAGTTATGGCGGTTCGGTGGAGAGATTTATGTCGGGTTTGAGGATGGGACAAGTCAGTATCAAGATGCATTTGGCCGAACGTCCCGTGCGCATGAGTATCTAAGCAAGCCGTCGCCCACATCGAATCCTGCGGACGATGAGTACTGTCCCTGTGGCAACGGGCATGCATTCGGATATTGCTGCAAAATGGCTAACCCACATGATCGTCCTTCTTGGACAAGCTACAGTGTGCGCGAGCGCAACCTTATGCTTTGCGCAGCAGTGAAGGGCATTCTGGGTCTTTCGGAGGGCAAGACTTGGGACGATGTTAGAAGGGAGTTGAGTGATGGCCAAGTCAAGGATATTCATGAGACATTTGAATCTCTTTGGCCGCAAGACACCCTCCTTCGCGAGATATTGCCGCGCCCTCGAGAGGGCGTCCTACGAGCACTGTTCATGGGTCATCTCGATCCCCGTACACTTCCACTCGTGGCAACTTCGTGGCTTGATTACTTCGACGAGCTAGTTCTTCCGAGTCCGTTTGTGAACGCCGCAACGATCAAGCCGGAGTACAGCCCTACCGCCTCTCCATCTAGCTACAAGGATCAAACCCTCCGTAACGTGCTAACGCTTCTGGAGCTAGAGCGGCATATATTTGAAGGGCGAGTACACCTCGTGCCCGACCCATCCGACCTAGATCCTCAGCTTCGGAGGGAGGTTCTTTCGTTTGGAGAAAGTAGGTCTTCTGGTGTCGTTTTCAGCGAGGACGATAAGCGTTTGATGGAGGAGCTGGGTAAGGATGATGTGAGAAGATGGAGGCTCAGAGGGTCAGACGAGCAACTCGCCACAATCGTTCGATCGGCTGTGCCAGGGATCTCTCCCGAAATGATCAAGAAGGCGGTTGAGCAGCTCAAAATGGAGCGCGAGGATGATCCGCTCTCACTTCTGCAGTCAATAGTCCCGGGAGAAGAAGGAGCCCAGCTTTTAGCGGTAAAGTCATTTACATTGGAGATGGGCCTTTACCTTGCCTCGCTTACGGGCTCAATCGTCTACTGTCAGATGGATGCTATGTGGAATATCCTGCACGAGCCAGATGGCGTGCGCCATGTTGTAACGACAGACGAATGGTCCGCGAATGCGGATTTCTTGGAGGGAGTGAAGATCCGCCTCCGAATATCTGACGATTCTCTTGGTTCAGAAGCGTTGGAGCGGATTGCTTCAGTCCGTGATGTGCTAGCGCAGTTTTTGCTTGCTGCGCTGAAAGATTCCCCAGCAGATCTATTCAAGCTGAGCGAGGGACTTTCCTCCCTTCGCGATGAATTACAATCCGATACTGCGCCTCACAAGGCCGGGCACATTAGTGCGCACATAAAAGCGTCCGTCCCAGTTGGTGGCTTCTATCGTAAGGACGTGAACCGCCTGCTTCTGACGTATGGGCTTGCATCCAAAGCCTTGCCCGTTCCAATGGCGCTAAAATTGCAGCTGGCTTCGGTGGAGTAGCAGAGCGTCGCGGCCAATCAAGTAAGCTAAATCCTCTCGGGGGCACTGGGCACCTCTAAGGTGCCGCTTCCCATTTTCCATGAAACTCTCTTACTTCAGCAAAGAATGAAGAGCTGTGGTTCCCATGTAGAATGAAGGCAAATATTCTTGGAAGAGATCTTCGCAAGTGAATAAGGTCATCCCAAAAATTCGGTGAGAATGGGAAGTCGCCGAATCGGTTCCGTGGATGGAAGGCTGCGATGCGCCCTTGGTAGAACTCTTCGAAGTACTTGTATGAGGCGTCGGGAGGATCAAAGTCAAAGTGTGAGTCGAAGGTGTCGTGCATCCACCGAGCTGCATCGTTGGCAGATGGATTGGCGTTGCCGCGCTCCCTCAGGTGTTGCAGGACCAGCTGAAATGAGCACTCCAGTGCTACGTATAGGCTCATCAGAGCTTCTGCGCCAAATTCTGAGTGCCTCGACAGCATGTCGCTCTTGATTAGCGCAGAAAGGCCTCTCAATAGAACGAAGTCCGTTGGGCGCATGCGCTCCCATGTGCTTTCCAGGCGTTCCAGCTCAAGTTTCGCGGCGTCAAAGAGCGGGATCTCCTGCTTACCTCGTTGGGAGAATTTGTCAATAAAATGCGATCGCGCTGGCCACCGATTTGTATCTTTAAGTAGATCAACGATTGAATGTCGATTTTGCGAACTGCGGAGATCGACAGTTGCCGGGTTGAGCAAGAACGTCGGCTCTTGGAGTGGGTACAGCAAGGGAGTTGCCTCACCCTGCTTTTCGCAGAGCACCATGCTTCCCATAAAGCGGATCTCCTCGGGGAATGGCCAGCCGAACTCGTCAAAGCTTGATTCCTCAAAGTAGTGAGTCCAGCTAAAGCCTTTCGTCACAAGCGTGGCAATGTCCTCGTCTGCGTGGAAGAAGCCCTGCGGAAGGGCCAGATGCCCGCGGGGATACATGCCTTTGGCAGAGAAGAGCCGCACTCGAATGACTTCATCGTCCCGAAGGCGGTACCAGTTCTGCTCCTCATTGAATGATGGCCTCATGCTGTATCGCTCACGTTACACTCCGAGAGGGCTGATGCGCAGGTGGCACCATGGTGCTGCCAAGAGGCGCGTCCACGTGGCAGTTCATTCTTACCGACGTCCCCCCGCTTTCAGTAGCGGAGCTGTTTGGAGCCCGGCTTTATCGTAGCGGTTTCACCGCCAGCTGTTGGG
>NZ_RAUX01000047.1 GCF_013464485.1 Stenotrophomonas maltophilia | reverse complement strand
CCCCCCCCCCCGCCCCCCCGCCCCCCCCCCCCCCCCCCCCCCCCGCCCGGCCAAGCACGGCTGTTGCTTTACACGACCAACCCCACCCACGAGGGGCTGCGCCGTTCGCCGGAACCTACGCCGAAGGCGCGGGCTTCTGCCGAAGCAGGCTGACCGCGAGGCCACCCACGACCAGTACGCCCAAACCCAACAGTGCCCACAGCAACCACGCCTTCCAGTCACGCTGCGGCTGCAGCGCCGCATCACCCGCCAGCGGCTCCGGGTTGCCTTCCAGGCGCGCCAGCGTCGGCTGCCACGACGGGTCGTTGCGCAACCGCAGTTCCTCTATCAGCACACCAATCGGGGCCTCCGTGCGACGCGCGGTCGAGCTGCCCACCGCCAGTGCATAGGGCGCCGCCCCTTGGCTCAGGAATACCAGTACCTCGGGCTGGTAGCCCAGGCGCAGGGTCGGTGCAGTTGCCGTTTCGGCCGGGCTTGCAACCAGCTTCCAGTAGCGATCGCGGTGCACGCCGCCCAACGGCTGCGCGGCAGACTGCTGGCGCTGGCCCTGCGCCCCCTGCTGCAGTTGATAGGCGATCCACGGCGCGCTGCGGCGCTGCCACTCCGCGCCCTCGTCGTCACGGCTGAACAATGTCCACTGCACCAGGCTGTTGTCGGTGCTGGCCACGTCGGCACGTGCCACCGGGAAGCGGCCATCCATTTCGAAGGTGTACTCGCCCTTGCCCGCTGAGGCAGGCTTCAGCGACAACCACTCCCACGGCAGTGTGGCCGGTGCCGGCGGCAGCTCGGCCAGTACACTGCGCAGCGTCGGCAGACGCGCATCGCCCTGCGCCAGCACGCGCAGATAGCGCGCTTCACCATCCACCTGCAGGCGGCGCTGCAGCAGGCGCTTGCCAGCACGCTGCAGGTCGACCAGCGGGATATCACGCCCGATCGGGCGCCAGTGCTGCAGGTCGTCGCTGGCATCCAGCTGCACCTGTGCCTGCAACGGCTGTCCGCTGTCGGCCCAATCCAGTACCAGGGCCGCCATCGGCTGCTGGCCGAGCACGCTGGCGTCGATCAGCCAACCGCCCTGCCCGTTCGCCACTGCACCGCCACTCACGCGTGCCTCGACGCGACGCACGCGGCCATCGGTATCGCGCTCGGTCAGCAACTGCAGATCGTTGCGCTGCGCTTCGGCCAGCGGCGGCAGTGCGAACCAAGGCAGTTCACGCTGCACCGGTGGCTGCGCCAGCGGCTGATCGGGCGCCAGCAAGGCGGACGGCAGCGACTGGCCTGCGGCATTGAACACCTGCAGATCGCTCAGGTCCGCAGTACCGGCGCGACGGTAGATCGCCGGTTCCAGCACGACGCGATAAGCACCGGACTGTGCACTGGACAACGTCAGCGGCCACTGTTCGGCGTACTGCGTGCGGTAATCGGCGGCCTGCGCTACGACGGCGGCCAGCAGGCCGAACATCGCCGGCAGCAGCGCCCTGCTCCACGTCTTCATTGCTTTTCCTCCACGGTCGGCGCCGCGCTGGGCGGTGCCGGTGCCAGATAACCCACGACCGTGCACAGCAGGCCGTAGGCGATGAACGATGCGATACCCAGCAGGTTGCCCAGGTGCTGGCGATCGACAATGACCAGCTTGGCCAGCACCACGCCCATCAGCACGGCACCGACCATCCACAGCACGCGCTGGCCACGTCGCGAGCCCCACACCCAGGCGATCACGCCAAGTACGCTCCACAGCACGGTCAGGCTGGTCTGCGCCAGGCTGAAGCGCAGCATCGACGCGTTCCACGACAGGCCGCCCCACTGATGCACGCCATGCAGCACCACGCTGGTCAGCGCAACAAACGTTGCCAGTGACAGCAGTGGCATGCGGATACCCAGCAGTGTCTTCGGCGCCTGATCGCTGTACAGCCAGCGCGCAATAAGCAACAGGCTCAGCCACTGTCCAAGCTCGGCCGGGTTCAGCACCGGCAGCCACAGCAACGGGGAAGCATCGCCCGGCAAGAGCTGGCCCAGCAGCCAGCCGATCGACAGCAGGCCGAACAGCACGCACTGCAGCGGCGTGCGCACACGGTCGAACGCTTCACCCAGCGGCCAGCGCAGCGTATTCCAGCGCCACAGCGACAGCGACGCCATCAGCAGCCACGGCAGCGTGACCAGCAGCGTCGTCCAGCCCTGCGCCAGACCGGCCTCGCCGCCGCCCCACAGGGCCAGCAACGAAAGCAGCGAGGGCCACAGCAGCCACCATAGGAACTGCGCGATGCGCGCCACGCTGTCACCGCCCTGGCGCAGGCACAGCAGTGTGCGCACACCGAGCACGGCGAATATCGCCCAGGCCAACGCACCGTAGCCGGCGAACGGCTGCTGGTGCGCGTCGCTCTGCATCAGCGCAAGCGGGAAGCCCAGCGCCAGCATCGCCAGCGCAGTCACGCCCAGCGCACGCGCCGGCTGGCGGCGCTGCATTTCGGCGACCAGCCATGCTGTGACAGCAGCCAGCACCAGCAGCGCATCCACTTCGATGCGGTAGGGGAAGAACCGGGTGATCTCGTGCACCAGACCACCCAGCCACCACAGCAGGCCCCACAGGTAGTAGACCAGTGCGATCTCATGGCGCG
Source organism: Stenotrophomonas maltophilia (assembly GCF_013464485.1). Taxonomy (GTDB): domain Bacteria; phylum Pseudomonadota; class Gammaproteobacteria; order Xanthomonadales; family Xanthomonadaceae; genus Stenotrophomonas; species Stenotrophomonas maltophilia_AW. The sequence continues at coordinate 49,955 of NZ_RAUX01000047.1, read as the reverse complement.
GCCGGCGCTGGTAGCTCCAGGCCGAGGCGAAACCTGCCAGCGCCAGCAGCAGCGCGCCGATGGCGGTCGGGTTGAGCAGGAAGCGGACATCTTCAAGCCAATGGTCGGCGCCGGCCACGAAGGCGAACGCGGCGCCCATCTGCAGCAACGCGCCAGACACCTGCGGCAGCCAGCGCTTCTGGCGCAGGCCCAGCCAGGCCAGGCCAGCACCTTCCAGCGCGAAAACGGCACCGGTGGCACGTGCCGACAGCGCCAGCGGCACCGCCAGCGTGGCGAAGCCCACCGCCAGCACCGCGTGCGACTGCGCCAGCACGGTGTACGACGCACGCCGGATCAACGCCCACGCCAGCACCGCGTAGATCGCGGCCAGGCCGAGCGCACACAGGGCCAGCGTCATCGGCTGCTCATGCAGCATGCCCGCCTGCAGCGAGAACGCGACCAGCGGGGTGCCGAACACCAGGCTGCCGTCAACCAGGTCACGTCGTCCGGCGGGCTGCCGGCGTGCGTACAGCAGCGGGATCAGTAGGTAGAAGGCGAAGAACAGCAGCAGGAACGGCTCGGTACTGCTGAATTTGTCCGGGGCGTACTGCAGCACGCCCCAGAACGTACCGATACCGAAGGTGAAGGCGAAACCCAGCAGGTTCAGCGCGCGCCACGGGCGGAACCAGGCGATGGCGAAGATGCCGGCGTTGAGGACCGCGTAGTAGCTGAACAACCCCACGTGGTTGCCGCTTCCGGTGGACAGCCACAACGGCGCCATGAAGCCGGCCAGGATGCCCAGCACTGCCAGGGTGCGCGAGTTCTGCACCACCGCCAGCACGCACAGTCCGGCCACCAGTGCGATGGAGCTGCCGAAGGCGATCCCCGCGTTGAGCAGTTCGAACCGCTTGAACGCGGCGAAGATGGTCAGCAGCAGCACGCCGATGGCGCCGCCCTGCAGCGCCAGTGCGAACAGACGCCGGCGCTCGCGCTGGTGCCAGCCGAACGCCAGCAGACCCAGCGCACCCACGGTGACGCCGGCCAGACGCAGCTCGATCGGCAGCACCAGCCAGCCCTGGTCGCTGACGTACTTCAGCAGCGCGGCGACACCGGCCAGCAGCACCAGCATGCCGATCTTGACCGGCACGTTGCCCTCGGTGAACCAGCGCTTGACCGCACCGATGCCGCGTTCGATGACGTTTGGCAGCGCCGGTTCGGCAGGCAGTGGCGGTGCCGGTGACGACGGCGGTACCGGCGGCGGCGCGACCGGACGGGGGGCTGGTGTCTCAGCAGGCGGGGCTTCCGGCACCGGCGGTTGTGGCGTCGCCGCAGCGACCGGCCGCAGGAACGGAGGATCGGCGCCGGCCAAGGGCGTCGCCACCGGCCGTTCGGGCGCCGCGTCCGTTGCGGCGGCAGCGGCGGTCGGTCGAGGGGCAGGTGCGGCCGCCAGCGTGCTTTCCAGCGCGGCCACACGGCGGCGCAGGCCGGCAATCATCACCAGCGCCACCACCAGCAGCAGCGGGATGGCCAGCAGGACCAGTACCACCAGGGCTATCAATGCTTCCATTGCATGCTTCCATTGCAATCCCGCGCCCCAGCGGCAGCGGTCGACCGGCCCATGCTACGACAGGGCTGGCCCCATAAACGACGAACCCCGGCCAAGCCGGGGTCCGCGTGCGATCTTGGCCGGCCTTACTTGGCGGCGACGACCTTGGCCATTTCCAGGCACTTGTTTGAGTAGCCCCACTCGTTGTCGTACCAGGTGACCAGCTTGACGAAGGTGCCGTCCAGGGCAATGCCGGCCTCGGCGTCGAACACCGAGGTGCAGGTCTCGCCGCGGAAATCGGTGGCCACCACCTTATCTTCGGTGTAGCCCAGGATGCCCTTCAGCGGGCCTTCGCTCTGTGCCTTCACTTCAGCGCAGATCTCGGCGTAGGTGGCTTCCTTTTCCAGCTCGACGGTCAGGTCGACCACCGACACGTCCGAGGTCGGGACACGGAAGCTCATGCCGGTCAGCTTCTTGTTCAGTTCCGGGATGACCACACCGACGGCCTTGGCCGCACCGGTGGACGACGGAATGATGTTCTCCAGGATGCCGCGGCCACCACGCCAGTCCTTGTTGGACGGACCATCGACGGTCTTCTGGGTGGCAGTAGCCGCATGCACGGTGGTCATCAGGCCACGCTTGATGCCCCACTTGTCATTGATGACCTTGGCCAGCGGGGCCAGGCAGTTGGTGGTGCACGAAGCATTGGAGACGATCGCCTGGCCGGCGTAGGTCTTGTCGTTCACGCCGTAGACGAACATCGGCGTATCGTCCTTCGACGGGGCCGACATGATGACCTTCCTGGCGCCGGCATCGATGTGCTTCTGCGCGGTTTCCTTGGTCAGGAACAGGCCGGTGGACTCGATCACCACGTCCACGTCCACTTCGTTCCACTTCAGGTTGGCCGGGTCGCGTTCCTGGGTCAGGCGGATCTTCTTGCCGTTGACCAGCAGGTCGTTGCCCTGCACCGCCACGTCGGCCTTGAAACGACCGTGCACGGAGTCGTACTTGAGCATGTACGCCAGATAGTCCGGCTCCAGCAGATCGTTGATGGCCACGATTTCGATGTCGTCGCCGAAGTTCAGCACCGCCGAGCGCAGGACGTTACGCCCGATGCGACCGAAACCGTTGATACCAACCTTGATTGCCATGTTCTCAAGCTCCTGCGGCCGCGACGGGTGCGGCGGGATGGATAGGGCCCACAAGTCTAGCAAACCGGGGCTGGCCACCGCGGGCCAGCCCCGGCGGGCAGCGGGCCGGCAGACAGGATTTGATCCGGATCAAAGCGTTAGCGCGGCGTGAGGCCGAGACTGGCCACATCCACCCAGCAACGAGATCACCCCCATGCGCAAGACCTCCCCCCTGATCGTGGCCAGCCTGGCCGCCGCCCTGTCGCTCGCCGCCGCCCCGGCCATGGCTCAGTCCAAGGGCGACTGGACCATTTCCGCCGGCGTGCACCAGGTGGCCCCGAAGTCGAACAATGGCTGGCTGGCCAACCACACCCTGAAGGTCGACGTCGACAACGACGTCAAGCCGACCATCACGGGTGAGTACTTCATCGCCGACAACCTCGGCATCGAAGTACTGGCCGCGCTGCCGTTCAAGCACGATATCAACATCAATGGCCTGGGCCGCGTGGGCAACACCAAGCAGCTGCCGCCGGTGGTGACCGTGCAGTACCACTTCAACAGCAAGGGCAAGGTGTCGCCGTTCATCGGTGCGGGCGTGAACTACACCACCTTTTTCAGCGAAGACACCACCGGTGCGCTGAAGGACAGCCGCCTGAAGCTGCAGGATTCTTGGGGCCTGGCCGCGCATGCGGGCGTGGACTTCGCGATCGGCGAGAAGGGCGCACTGCGCGTGGACATGCGCTGGATCGACATCGACAGCAAGGTGAAGTTGAACGGCGAGAAGATCGGCACGGTCAACATCGATCCGCTGGTCTACGGCGCCTCGTACGTCTTCAAGTTCTAATCATGCGCTGGGCGCGGGGCTTCGTCCCTGCTCCCCTGCTACACGCAAAACCCTCGCAGCATGTTGCCCCGGTCTTTGCCGGGGCTTTTTTTCGGAAAGCATGCGTAGGCGCGCTCTTCTGTAGAGCCGAGCCATGCTCGGCTATCGCGCGGAGCACGCAGATACCCGAAGAAGAGCAGCCGAGCATGGCTCGGCTCTACAGAAGCATGAACGGGCCGCCTTTCAGTCGATTATTGATCCGGCGCAACTTCCACCCGGTTGCGGCCGCTTTCCTTGGCACGGTACAGCGCTGCATCGGCACGTGCCAATGCCTGCTCCAGCGAATCGCCTCCATCGTCATGCCAGCGCGCGACGCCGATGCTCACGCTCACCACCGGGGCCGCATCCGAATCGGCATGTGCGATCGCCAGCGCCTGCACCTGTTGCCGAAGCTGCTCGAACGGCGCTGATTCCGGTTGCCCCGGCGCCCAGTGCCCCAGCGCCACGAACTCTTCGCCACCGTAGCGCGCCACCACCGAGTCGCTACCGCGCAGTTGTGCGGCCAGGGTGGTTGCCACTGCATTCAGTACGGTGTCGCCGGCGGGATGGCCGTAGTGGTCGTTGTAGCGCTTGAAGTAGTCGATATCGATCATGGCGATGCGCAGCGCGCCGCGCGCATGCGACGTGCGCAGGTAGCGCTGGAAGATCTGGTTGGCCTGGCGGTCAAAGGCACGCCGGTTCAGCAGGCCGGTCAGGCCATCATGATTTGCCAATGCATACAGGCGTTGCTCGGCCCGCCACGTTGCACGCGCCTGCCGTTCGGAAATGTAGCTGCCGACAATGCCGGCCAGGTTGCTGGCCAGCACGAACATCACGCTCTGCAGCATCTGCGCCCAGTGCCGGCCCACCTGCAGCTCGGCCAGCATGAACGCCAGCGCGATCAGGGTTCCGGTCAGCGTCGCCACCCCGAAACGCAGCCCGCACAGAAAGTAGTTCAACAACAGGAACAGGCTGATGCCTTCGTAGGGGTAGTTCACGCCTGCACGGTGCGCGGTCCAGATCATCGTCACCAGCGCCAGCCCGCTGACCAGCACGACACTGCCGCCCAGCCACTGCAGGTGGCGCCGCAACACCGGCACGAAGGTCAGCGCGACGCCCAGCAGCAGCGCCGGCAGCAGAACGCCCAGCCGCCAGCGCAGCACCGGCGCGTGCACGTCCGGCGGCAGCCAGTAGGTATCGAGCACGGCAAAGCCCAGCGAGAACGCGCCTGCCACGGCGCAGGCCCAGCGCATGCGCCAGACCACCTGGGCATTGAACGCGTCGGCAAATCCGCCGTCATCCGGATGATCGACCATGATGCGCCTGTCCGTGATCGCCATCAGCCCCTCCCCCGCGTATGCCCGGCTCACCCTAGCGACCAATTCATCAAGACCGTGTGGCGAACACCCGGCCCGGTAAAGCCCGCGCCAGCCCCACACCGCTAGAATGTACGCATGAAAGCCCTGCACTCCCTGTTCCTCGCCGCCGCCCTGGCGCCGGCCCTGCTGTCCGCTTCCGCCCCGGCTCATGCCTGGGGCGCACAAGGCCACCGCCTTGTCGCCGAGGTCGCAGACGCCCGCCTCAACCCCGCCGCCCGCGCCGAAGTGGACCGCCTGCTGGCCACCGAACCGGACGCCACGCTGGCCAGCATCGCGCCGTGGGCCGACCAGCTGCGCGCCAAGGACCCGGGCCTGGGCCGCCGCTCGGCCGGCTGGCACTACGTCAACATCGCCGAAGACAACTGCCATTACGAAGCACCGAAGCACTGCAAAAACGGCAACTGCATCGTCGAGGCCCTGAAGGCACAGAGCGCCATCCTCGGCGATCGCAGCCTGACCAACGGCGAGCGCCTGCAGGCGCTGAAGTTCGTGGTGCACCTGGTCGGCGATATCCACCAACCGATGCACGCCGGTTACGCCCACGACAAGGGCGGCAACGATTTCCAGCTGCAGTTCGGCAACCGCGGTACCAACCTGCACTCGCTGTGGGACAGCGGCATGCTCAATACCCGCAAGCTGGACGATGCGGGCTATCTGCCGCTGCTGCAGATCCAGCGCGCGCCGAAGCTGGCGCGCCAGTCCAACCCGCAGCGCGACCCGCAGACGTGGGCCGAGGCCAGCTGCCGCATCTCCATGCAAGCTGGCGTTTATCCGGCCACGCGTAAAATCGGTGACGAATACACCGAACGCTACCGGCCGCTGGCCGAAGCGCAGCTGCGACTGGCCGGTGAGAACCTGGCGCAGTTGCTGAACCGCGTGCTCGGCACGCGCTGAGGAGAGTTCCGATGTCGGTCCAGGTGCAGTCGTTCTTCCACCGTGACAGCAACACCTTCAGCTACCTGGTCAGCGACCCGGCCAGCGGCGAGGCGGCGCTGATCGACCCGGTCCTGGACTACGACCCGGATACCGACGCCAGCAGTGAAGCGCCGTTGCATGCCGCGTTGCAGGCCATCGAACAACAGGGCCTGCAGCTGCGCTGGCTGCTGGAAACCCATGCCCACGCCGACCATGTGTCGGCCGGGCGCCGGCTCAAGCAACGCTTCCCACAGGCCACGCTGGCCATCGGTGAAGGCATCCGCGCGGTGCAGGCCACGTTCGCACCGCGCTATGGCCTGCAGCTTCCCGCGGCCGATGAGATCTTCGACCACCTGTTCAGCGATGGCGAAACCTTCGCTTTGGGTGAACTGCGCTGCCAGGTGATCGCCGTGCCCGGCCACACCAGCGACAGCATCGCCTATCTGATCGACAATGCGCTGTTCACCGGCGACTCGCTGTTCATGCCCGACGGCGGCACTGCCCGCTGCGACTTCCCGGGCGGTGATGCCGCGCAGTTGTACCGCTCGATCCAGCGTCTGCTGGCCCTGCCCGATGCGACGCGCGTGTTTGTCTGCCACGACTACGGCCCGGGTGGCCGCGGGTTCGCCAACGAAACCACCATCGGCGAACAGCGCGCGCACAACATCCACGTGCACGACGGCGTGGCCGAGGCAGAGTTCGTCAGCGTGCGCCAGGCCCGCGATGCGACGCTGGAAGAACCGAAGCTGATGCAGCCCGCAGTGAAGGCCAACATCCAGGGCGGGGCCTGATCCACACCGCTGCGCCCGCCGGGCATGGCCCGGCGCTCCCCTGGTCATCGCGAGCGATCATTTTCCCTGCGTGCGCACCACGTGCTGGCCCTTCACGATCTCGAAGGTAAAGGCGTACTGCAGGGTGACCGCCACCGGTTCGACACGCTCGGCGCCCCGGCAGTCACCGCGATCGGCAGGCACCTTGCCGGCCGCGAAGTGGCAGACCGCTGCGGACGAGTACTTCCACATCGCCACGGCCTCCTGCGCAGCCTGCAGCAGGGGCGCATTCTCGCCCGCAGCACCTGCCGCGCACTCCGGGCGATCGGTCAATGGCAGGCTGCGCTCGACGCCGCCGTTGGCATCAACCACCACCTGCAGGCAGATGGTGGTCGGCGCCAGTTCCGCGCGCGGGTCGCGATCGCCGACCTCCGGGTCCGGTGCCGCGTACAGTTGCGGCATCCGGTAGCCCTCGGTCGCACCCAGCGAATACACCTGCACCTGCCCACTGCCGCCGCCCGCCTGCGGCTGCAGGCGCTGGTGACCGACATTCTCGCTGCGGGTATCGACGGTGGTCAGGCGATCCTGGGTTGCACACCCCACCAGCATCGCCGCCATCATCAACAGCGGCGCGGACTTCACTTCGCGTCCTCGGTGTCATCCATGGCGTAGGTGATCGGAACACGGACCGCACCGGCCACCGGCTTGCCGTTCTTCACCGCGGGGCGGTAGGTCCAGCTGCGCGCGGCGGCGATGGAGACGGCGTCGAACACCCCCGGATTGGTCGCACTGAGCACCTTCACATCGGTCAGATGGCCCTGGGCATCCACCTCGATGCGCAGATTGACCACGCCTACCTGGCGCTGCTCGAAGGCGGACTTCGGATAGGACGGCGGCGGCATCTTGTCCACCTGGATCGGCCGGTCCAACCCCGCCTTCGCCGCATCGTCCTGCGCATGTTCGAACGGCTCGACACCGATCCGGGTGCCACCGGCCGCACCGCCCTGGCTGGCCCATGCCACCGCCCCCATGCCCACACACAACCCGACCACCAGCACCTGCCCGGACACCCACGGCAATGCCTTCCGCTTGGACTGCTTCAACATGGCGATACGCTCCTTCAATACGGGTTGGCTGCGCCAATGGCAAACCGCGGGCGCAACCGGGTGGACCAGCTGCGCCTTCAGCAGCGTGCTGGCATAGAGGCCGCGCAGCGCAGGCTGCGGACCGATGGTGCGGGCATCGCAGGCCAATTCCTGATCGCGCAGGAAGCGGCGTGCGGCCCATGGCAGCAGCGGGTGGAACCAGAACACCGCGCGCGCCAGCAGCAACGCGCCGTTGGCCCAGTGATCACCATGGCGGCGATGGCTGCGCTCGTGCTGCAGGATCAGCCCCTGTTCCTGTGCGCTGAACTGCTGGTCGAATGCCGGACCGACCACGATGCGCGGCCGCCACAGACCAACCAGCGCTGGCAGGCCGGGGTCGCCGCTGGCCTGCCAGCTGCCATCGGCGCGCGGCTTCAGTGGGCCCATCTGCCGTTCGAAACGACGCTGTGCGCGCAGGTCGCGCAGCAGGCACAGGCCCGTGCCCAGTGCCCACAGCACCAGCAACAGCCTGGCCCATGGCAACGACGGCCCGTTCAGGGCATCGATGGCACCGGGCATCACTTTCAGCGGCAGCGTGGGTACCTGCTGCAACAACGCAACCTGCGGCAACGGCAGCATCAGTGCCACCAGCAGCATCGGCAGCAGCCACCAGCTGCGGTAGGCCAGCCCGGCGCCGCCCATCCGCACCAGCAGCGGTCGCATTACCGCCAGCAGGATCGCGCCCACCGCCAGCCACAGGCTGGCCTGCAACAGTCCGTCGAGCAGCTCAGTCATGCTCCAGCTCCTGGATCAGCTTCTTCAGTTCGGCGATGTCCTGCGCGCTCAACTGGCCGCGCTCGCTGAAGTGCGCGACCAGCGGCGCCACGCGCCCCTCGAAAACACGCCCGATGAAGTCCTGGCTCTGCGCCTCCACCCATGCCTCGCGCTGCAGCAGCGGCCGGTACAGGTAGCGCCGTCCATCGCGCTCTGCGGCGATCGCCCCCTTGGTCAACAGGCGGTTGAGCAGGGTCTTGATGGTCGGCTCGGCCCAGTCGCGGTGGGCCAGCGCGGCCACCACGTCATCGGCGCTACGCGGTGCCTGCTGCCACAGCACCTCCATCACAACGGCTTCGGCTTCGCTGATCGGGATCATGGTTTACATCCGTAATCGACAATTTGATTACGCGCGTAATCGATCTGCCTGTCAAGCCCCTCGACTCCGGGTTCATCCCGGCTGCGCCAGCATCGATTCCTCCCGCCCCAGGCCCCCGGATGAAAGCGCTGTCCAAGAAGGATTTCCCGGTCGAGCAGGCCCGCCGCTTCCTCGAACCCGGCCCGATCGTGCTGGTCAGTACCGCGTGGCAGGACCAGCGCAACCTGATGACGATGGGCTGGCACATGGTGATGGGCTTTTCGCCGTCGCTGGTCGCCACCTACCTCTGGAATGAAAACCACAGTCATGCACTGGCCGTCGGCAGTGGCGAGTGCGTGATCAACGTACCCGGCGTGGAGCTGCTCGATACCATGGTCGACATCGGCAACTGCAGCGGCCGCGAGGTCGACAAGTTCGCGCGTTTCGGGCTGGATGCCGTACCTGCGCGCGAGGTTGGCGCGCCGCTGGTCGGGCAATGCCATTCCTGCTTCGAATGCCGTCTCTACGACGACAGCCAAGTGCAATCGAGCAACCTGTTCATCTGGGAAATCGTGCGTGCACACGTGGCGCCACGGCCGAAACTACCGCGCACGGTGCACTACCGCGGCGATGGGCAGTTCATGGTGGCCGGCGCCGAAGTCTCGCGTCGACGGCGGTTCAAGCCCGACATGCTGTAATGCCAGCACTCCCCCCACACGCAGGACCGCCCCGCATGACCGAACACCTCACCGACCTGGACGCCGCCGTCGACTGGTTGTTTGCGCGCGTGGACGGGCCGCTGCGGATCGGGGCACCGCTGGCACTGGGCAAGCCACACCGGCTGCTCAATGCCCTTTACGCACGCGTCGAGCACGACCCTTCGCGGCCGCTGCAGCTGTATACCGCGCTGTCGCTGAACCCGCCGAAGGCCCGCGGCAACGGTCTGGAAGCGCGCTTCATGGCGCCGTTCGCGCAGCGCCATTTCGGCGACGATTTCCCGCGCCTGGCCTATGCCGATGCGATCGCGCGCGACGCGTTGCCGGCACATGTGCAGGTGGAAGAGTTCTACATGCAGTCCGGCGCCCTTCTCGGTTCGCGCCAGGCGCAGTCCAGCTACACCAGCCTGAACTACACCCACGCCGCCGATGCGGTCGCCCAGCGCGCGCCGCAGGTGATCGTGCAGAAGGTGGCGATGCGGCCGGATGACCGCCGGCTGTCGTTGTCCTGCAACAACGACATCACCCAGGACACGCTGGATGCGATGACCGCGCGCGGCCTGCCGCGCCCATTGATGATCGCCGAGATCGATCCGCAGCTGCCCTATCTGGGCGGCTCGGCGACGGTCGACGTGTCGTTCTTCGATCTGGTGATCACCCCGCCGCCGCCGTACCCGGCGCTGTTCGGGCTGCCGCGGCAGCCGGTCGGCGATGCCGACTACGCCATCGGCCTGTACGCCAGCACGCTGGTGCGCGACGGCGGCACACTGCAGATCGGTATCGGCACGTTGGCCGATGCACTCAGCCACGCATTGGTGCTGCGCCACACCGACAACGCGCGCTACCGTCGCGTGCTGCACGCGCTGGATCCGCAGCTGGCCAGCCACCCGCTGGTGCAGGAGATCGGCGGACTGGATCCGTTCGAAGTGGGCCTGTACGGCTGCAGCGAGATGCTCAACGAGGGCTTCCGCCGGCTGGTACAGACCGGGGTGATCAAGCGCAAGGTGCACGACGACCTCGCACTGATGCAGCGCATCGAGAACGGCAGCACGTTGTCGATCGACCACGCCACCCTGGCCGCCGAAGGTGAGTACCTGCACGGCGCGTTCTACCTGGGCTCGCCGGAATTCTACGAGTGGCTGCGCACGTTGCCGGATGACGAGTGCCGTGCTATCGGCATGCGCCGGATCAGCGAAATCAACCAGCTGTACGGCGGCAACGAAGCGCTGGAACGCCTTCAGCGCCGTCATGCGCGCTTCTTCAATTCCTGCATGATGGCCACCGCACTGGGCGCGGCGGTGTCGGATGCACTGGACGATGGACGCGTGGTGTCCGGTGTGGGCGGCCAGTACAACTTCGTGGCGATGGCACATGCCCTGCCGGAAGCCCGCAGCGTGCTGATGTTCCGCGCCGCGCGCGATGACAAGGGCCGGCGCGAATCCAACGTGCGCTGGAACTATGGGCACACCACCATCCCGCGCCACCTGCGCGACATCTACCTCAACGAGTACGGCATCGCGGACCTGCGCGGGTTGACCGACGAGGACTGCGTGCATGCGATGACCGCGATCACCGAAGCCCCGTTCCAGGGCGATCTGCTGCAGCAGGCACAGGCCTCGCGCAAGTTGCTGGCAGCCACGCAACCGGATCCGGAGCGCCAGCAGCGCAACACGCCGCAGGCGCTGGCGGCGGCGCTGGCACCGTTCCGCGCCGATGGCAGCCTGCCGGACTATCCGCTGGGCAGCGACTTCAACGAGATCGAGCAGGTGCTGGTGAAAGCGCTTGGCTGGCTGAAGGCCAACACGCAGACCCGCGGCGACAAGCTGCGTACCGTCTGGGCAGCGCTGCGGCAACCGGCTGGCGACGGCGATGCGGTGTACCTGCAGCGCATGGGCCTGCAGGCACCGAAGGATTTCGCCGAACGCCTGGACGCGCGACTGCTGCGCCTCGCACTGGCACGCACCGCCTGAAAAAAGGGGGCGGAGGGGATTAAGTCGTTTGTGCAAAAACGACTTAATCCCCTCCGTCCCCTTTTCTCTCGAGCAAAGAAAAGGCCGGCGTGCGCCGGCCTTTCCCTCCCTGCTTCGCGAGGCTGCTTACAGCGCCTTGGCCGCTTCCACCACGTGGGCGGTGGTGATGCCGAAGTGCTTGTACAGCTGGTCGGCGGGGGCCGAGGCACCGAAGGTGTCGATACCGATCACCGCACCGTCCAGGCCGACAAACTGGCGCCAGAAGCCGGTGACACCGGCTTCCACCGCCACTCGCTTGCGCACGGCGTTCGGCAGCACCGATTCACGGTAGGCCGCATCCTGGCGCAGGAACACGTCGGTGGACGGCATCGAGACCACGCGGGTCCTGAGGCCGGCCGCATCCAGCTGGGCCTTGGCTTCGGTGGCCAGCGAAACTTCCGAACCGGTGGCGATCAGGATCACGTCCGGGGTACCGGCGGCATCGGCCAGCACGTAGCCACCGCGCTCGATCTGGGCGATCTGCTCGGCGTTGCGCGGCTGGTGCGGCAGGTTCTGGCGGCTGAACACCAGGCAGCTCGGGCCGTCCTGGCGGGTGATCGCAGCCTTCCAGCTCACCGCCGACTCGACCGCATCGCACGGACGCCACACGTCGTTGTTCGGGATGTAGCGCAGCGAGGCCAGGTGCTCCACCGGCTGGTGGGTCGGGCCGTCTTCGCCCAGGCCGATCGAGTCGTGGGTGTAGACGTGGATGGCGTGGGCCGGGATCAGCGCGCTCATGCGCACGCCGTTGCGGGCGTAATCGCTGAACACCAGGAAGGTGGCGTCGAACGGAATGAAGCCGCCGTGCAGGGCCAGGCCGTTGGCAATGGCGGTCATGCCGAACTCGCGCACGCCGTAGTACACGTAGTTGGCGTTGGCGTCGTCGCTGGCAACCGACTTGCTGCCCTTCCACAGGGTCAGGTTGGAGTGCGCCAGGTCGGCCGAGCCGCCGACGATTTCCGGCAGCAGCGGGGCGTAGGCTTCGATGGCCAGCTGCGAGGCCTTACGCGAGGCGATCGTCGGGCCTTCAGCGGCCACCTGGGCGATGTAGGCATCGGCCTTGGCAACGAAGTCGGCCGGCAGCTCGCCGTGCGAACGGCGGGTCAGCTCGGACGCTTCAGCCGGGTACTGGCTGGCGTACTTGTCGAACAGCTGTTCCCACTCGGCCTGGCGCAGGGTGCCGGCGCCATTGGCGCGCCAGCCGTCGTAGATCGCCTGCGGAATCTCGAACGGACCGTATTCCCAGCCCAGCTGCTTGCGGGTGGCTTCCAGTTCGTCCTTGCCCAGCGGTGCGCCATGGCTGGATTCCTTGCCCGCCTTGTTCGGCGAACCAAAACCAATGGTGGTGCGGCAGCAGATCAGGGTCGGCTTGTCGCTCTGCGACAGCGCGGCCTCGATGCCGGCCTTGATGCTTTCCGGGTCGTGGCCATCGACATCGCGCACGACGTTCCAGCCATAGGCCTCGAAACGCTCCGGGGTATTGTCGGTGAACCAGCCCTCGACGTTGCCGTCGATGGAGATGTGGTTGTTGTCCCAGAAGCAGACCAGCTTGTGCAGGCCCCAGGTACCGGCCAGCGAAGCGGCTTCATGCGACACGCCTTCCATCAGGCAGCCATCGCCCATGAACACCCAGGTGCGGTGGTCGACCACTTCCAGTTCCGGGCGGTTGAAGCGCTGTGCCAGCAGCTTCTCGGCCAGGGCGAAGCCCACGGCATTGGCGAAACCCTGGCCCAGCGGGCCGGTGGTGGTTTCCACGCCCGGGGTCTCGTGGCGTTCCGGGTGGCCGGCGGTGTGGCTGCCCAGCTGGCGGAACAGCTTGAGCTGCTCAATCGGCAGGTCGTAACCGCTCAGGTGCAGCAGCGCGTACTGCAGCATCGAACCGTGGCCGTTGGACAGCACGAAACGGTCGCGGTTGAACCAGTGCGGATTGCTCGGGTTATGGCGGAGATAGTCGTTCCAGAGGACTTCGGCGATGTCGGCCATGCCCATGGGCATGCCGGGGTGGCCGGACTTTGCGGTTTCAACCGCATCGGCGGCAAGGAAGCGGATGGCGTTGGCCAACTGGCGACGGGTAGGCTGCGTCATGGTTCTGTCGGAATCGGGAGGCGGCCGCGGACGTGCGGGCGGCCTATTGTCCCATAGTCGCCGGGCGGGGGGTCGGTTCACCTTGCCCGGTCGTGCTGGCCGCTGGCCGGCAGTTGCGCAGAATCCAATGAAGATCATGAAGTTGCCGGCCAGCGGCCGGCACTACCGCCCCCGGAGTCCGGGGGCTGCGCCATAGGCGCGGGGGTGTGGAAGCCGGTAAGGGGGGCCCACGATTCGCATCGCGAAACGTGGGAGCGGCAGCGCGCATGCGATGACGCGTATCCGGCCAGCGGCCGGCACTACCCGCCCCCGGAGTTCGGGGGCTGCGCCATGGGCGCCGGGGTGTGGAGGCCGGTAAGGGGGCCCGCGATTCGCATCGCGAAACGTGGGAGCGGCAGCGCGCATGCGATGACGCGTACCCGGCCAGCGGCCGGCACTACCGCCCCCGGAGTCCGGGGGCGGAAATCCGGACTCAGTCCTGGTGCGGCGCCAGCGCCGGGCCGTCATGCGACTCGCCCTTGGCCACCAGCGTGGTCAAGGCCAGGTCGCCAGTCACGTTCAGCGCGGTACGGCACATGTCCAGGAAGTGGTTCACGCCCAGGATCAGGCCGATGCCCAGCGGATTCACGCCGACCATGGCACAGATCATGGCGACCACCGGCAGCGAACCGGATGGCACGCCAGCGGTACCGATGCCACCGAGGATGCAGACCGCCATCACCATGATCTGCTGGCCGATGCTCAGGTCCACGCCGAAGAACTGGGCCAGGAAGATCACCGTCACGCCCTCGAACAGCGCGGTGCCGTTCTGGTTGGCGGTGGCGCCCACGGTCAGCACGAAGCGCGACACGCGCTGCGGCAGGCCCATCTGGTCGGCCACGCGCAGCGCGGTCGGCAGAGTGGCGTTGCTGGACGCGGTGGAGAACGCCATCACCGTCGCTTCCTGGGTATCGCGGAAGAACGACAGCGGCGAACGGCCGGACAGCCACACCGCGGTGCCATAGGTCACCACCATGTGCAGTCCCAGTGCCAGCACCACCACGCCCACGTAGGCACCGAGGCGGATGATCAGCTCGAAGCCGAACAGCGCGGCCAGGTTGAACATGAAGCAGGCCACCGCATACGGGGCCAGGCGGATGACCAGGTTGATCAGGGTCATCGAAATTTCGAACACGCCTTCGATGGCGCGGCGCAGCGGCGCGACCTTCTCGTTGTCGGTCAGCACCATGCCGATGCCGAACATCAGCGCGAAGAACATCAGCGACAGGATCGCGCCGTTGTCAGACGCGGCCTGCAGCACGTTGCTCGGCACGATCGACAGCAGCATGTCCATGCCCTTCGGCGTGCCGTGGATGCCCGCGACAATCTCCTTGCTGCGCTCGGCGTTCTCCGACAGCATCATCGCAGCGACCTGCGGGTCGACGCCGACACCCGGCTTGAGCAGGTTCACCAGCACCAGCCCGATGCCCACGGCAATGCCGGACAGCAGCACGGTATAGGCCAGGGTCTTCCAACCGATGCGGCCAAGGGCGCGGATGTCGCCCATCTCCGACACACCCATGATCAGCGCCGAGAAGATCAGCGGCACGATCAGCATGAAGATCAGGTTGAGGAACAGGCCCGAAGCCGGGGTGGTGATGTAGTCCATTACCCACTTGGCACCGGCCTGCAGACCATCGACGCTGCCGCCCAGTGCGTGCACGATCAGTCCCAGGATCAGGCCGATCGCAAAGCCGATGCCCATCTTCCAATGCAGGGGCAACTTCTTCTTGTCGGCAGCAGCTGCTGTCATGCGCGGGTTTCCTCGAAAAATGAATGCACTCTAACAAAGCGCGCAAGCGGCGCCGGTTCAGGTTCGCCGCGGCGGATACAGCGGCGCTAGGCCAGTGTCAGCGGTCTTTGCTGCCGCCGACCAGTGCGGTCCGTCACGGAAGACCTCGCGCAGGCGCGTGCGCAGCGGCGCAAGATCACCCTGCCCGCCCCATCGGGCCTGCTGCAGTTCCTGCAGCACCTGACGCTGGGCCGGGTCATCGAGCCGCGTGATGACCTGCTCGATGCGTTCGACGCCGGCCATCGCGCACAGTTGTGCTTCCACCTGATCAAACCCTTCACCATCCAGCGCGCGGCGCAGTTCGGCCACGCCGGCACGTCCAGTCGCCACGGCCGGCACAGCGCCCTTGGCCGCCACGGGCGCCGCCACGCGCGGGCGACGGCCTCGCTGCCAGCCCCACAACAGCGTCAGCAGCCACAGCAACGCCAGGCCGATGGCGGCGCCCATCCACGGCCATGGCCGCTCGGACAAACCACTGGCGCGCGGATCGGTCGCCGCGATACGGCTGTCCTGGCCATCGCCATCCGGCAGCGCCGCATCGGTGTCGATCGGCGGCAGCGGTGCAGGTGACGCACTTCCAGCCCCGTTACCGGCCACCACGGCCAGCGTCAGGTCCGGCAGCTTCGCTTCCTGTGCCTTGCCATTGCGCACGTCCCACCACGGCAGGCGCGGCCCCGGCACCACCAGCGAACCCGGCTGGCGCGGCACGATAGAGTATCGTCGGGTGATCTTCAGCCGTGGCGTACTGCCGTTGAAGGTCTCTTCGTACTGCGCCGGTTCGGCGAACACCTGCGCGGTGCTGCCGACGTCGGGCACCGGCAGGTCGGTGAACTGCGCGCGGGTGGCACCGTCGGCAATCGCCTCGACCACCACGTTGGCCGCCTCACCGGTACGTGCGCTGGTCGGTGCACTGGTGTAGCGAAGCTGCAGGCCCTGCAGCGGCAGCCATGGCTGCGGCGCCTGTGCCGGCTGTGCCTGTACCTGCAACGTGCGGTCGGCGCCGGTGGCATTCATCCGCCCGTCGCCGCCGCCAAAGAAGTCGTCGAAGAAGCCACCGGCACTGCGGCCGTTGAAGCGCGCACCTGCGAGACGCAGGGTGCCGCTGCGCTCCGGGATCAGCAGGAAGCGACGCTCGACCATGTTGTAACGGCGGCCGTTGACCTGGCGCACATCGGTGCGGTCATCACCCACACGCTGCAGCGACGCACCGGCCGGTGTATCCAGCACCAGCTCGCCCGACGCCAGCTGAGATGCGAAGTACAGGCGCACTACGACGCCCACACTCTGCTGCACATAGGGCGTCTCATCATCGACAACCGTCTCGATGAAGGCCATTGCATTGCTGTCGGGACCCGCCACGGCAGCCGCGTCCACCTGCAGAGTCAGCGGCGCGGTACGTGCACTGCCGACCTGCAGGCCCGGAATCACAATCGCACCGGTGCGCCGTGGCGTCAGCGCCACACCGTACAGATTGCGCTGCTGCATGCTGCCGTTGCTCCATTCCACCTGACGGCTGCTGGTCTGCCCGCTCAGGTCGAAGTCGTTGCGCAGCAGGGTGAAGTCCGGCGCGCCCTGATCGCTCTCAACGTTGAGAGTGACCGTGTCACCCATCGCGATGCGGTCACGGTCAAGCCAAGCCCTCGGTTGCGCCCAGGCCAGCAGCGGCAGCCACAACAGCAGCGCCGCCAGTACGTGCCGTGGCCAGCGCCCATGCATGTTGATCGCCCGCGTCATCGCCCTTCCCTCTTCCTGCGTTCGTTTTCCAGCTGGAACTTGGCCCTCAGCAACGCGCCCGGATCGTCCGGAACACGCCGCATCCACGCTTCCACCGCTTGCTGCTCCTCGCGCTGGCGCGGGGTGCGGCCGTCACCGGCCGGCACCGGCTTGCCGTCCTTGTCCGCCTCGCCTTCGCGCGCCTGCTGCATCGCCTGCTGCATGCGCTGGCGCTGCTGCTCGTCGGCCTGCGCCTGGGCCTTGGCATCCTCAACCTGCGGCGGCGCCTGCTGGCCATCGCGGCTGCGCTCGCCGGACTGCGGCTTCGATTGCGTGCTCTCGTCACCCGACCTGGGCTGGCCCTGCTGGCCCTGCTGTGACTGTGGCTGCCCCTGTCCCGGATCCTTCTGGCCCTGCTGCGGCTGCTGGCCTTGCGGGTTCTGCTGCTTCTGCTGCCCGTTCTGCTGCGGCTTCTGCGGGTCCTGGCCCTGCCCCCCCGACTGCTTGCGCTTGCGCGCGGCATCGACCACCGCGCGGTTGGCCACCGCATCGGGCATGCCGGGATGCAACGCCAGCGCACGGTCGTAGGCGGCGATGGCTTCATCGTAGCTGCCCTGGCGCGCCAGCGTGTTGGCCAGGTTGTACCAACCGGCATCGTTGTCGATGCCTTCGAACTGTTTGCGCGCGGTGACGAAGTCGCCCTTGCGATAAGCCTGCACGCCGTCGGCCAGGCGCTGGTGCTGCAGCTGGTCAGCCCGCTTCCACAGGGTGCCCTGCGGCGGCTGCGAGGCAGGCACCTGCGCTTGCGCATCACTCATCCACGGCAACAGGCCCACCGCCAGCACCGCCGCCAGCACTGCGCGGCGGCGGAAGGCCAGCAGCGCCAGCAGCATCAGCGGCGGCAACAGCCAGAAGCCCTCGTCACGCCACTGCTTGCCTTCGCCCGGCCGTTGCACGGCCGCGCCCTCGCGCGCATCCAGCACGCCCAGCGCACGCAGGTCACTGTCATCGGCGGCAATGCGCGCATAGCGGCCGCCACCTGCCGTCGCAACGGCACGCAGGCTGCCCTCTTCCAGAGCTGCCTGGCGGATCTGCCCGCTACCGTCACGGTACGCCACACCCGCCGGTGTACCGAGCCCCAGCACCGACACCTGCAGGCCGAGCCCACGTGCCTGCGCCGCTGCCAATGCAGATTCGCCATCGGCTTGGTCGGTGACCAGCAGGATCTGTCCCTGCGGTGCAGCGATCTGCCGCATCAGCCGCGTGGCCCAGTCGATGCCACGGTCGGCACGCTGGCCGTCGCGCGGCATCACATCCGGTGACAAGGCATCCAGATACAGCGCGACGTTGCTGCCGTCATCGGTCAACGGCGCCACGGTGTAGGCATCTTCGGCATACACCACCAGTCCCACCTGACCGCCCTGGCGGGCACGCAGCAGTGCGCCGACCTTCGCCCGCGCCTGCAGCAAGCGTGACGGTGGCAGATCGGTGGCAGTGATGCGGCTGGACAGATCCAGCACCACCACCAGCGGTGCGCTGGGCTGGAACATCGGTTGTGCCTGCTGCCGCCAGCTCGGTCCGGCCATTGCCAGTGATGCCAGCGTCCAGCCCAGCGCAATCGCCCAGGGGAGGCGCGCGCGACGGCGCGCACCGGCCGCCAGCAGATGCGGCAACAGGTGTGCATCCACCGCCTGCCGCCACGCATCGCTGCGCCGCTGCCGGTACAGCGACACGGCGACAATCACCGGCAGCGCCAGCAATGTCCACAGCCATTCCGGGCGCAGGAAGTGCAGCGCGTTCCAGTCCGGAAGATGGGAAGCGAAAGCAATCATCGACGACGCTCCGGCCACGTCCAGGCCAATGCACCCAGCAGCAATGCCAGGCCCAGCGGCCATGCGTAGCGTTCCTCACGCGGGCGCAGGCTTGGTCCCTTCGCCGCGATCGGCTCAAGACGGTCCAGTTCGGCGTAGATGCCGGCCAATTGCGCGGTATCGCGTGCGCGGAAGAACTGGCCGCCGGTCAGACTGGCGATCTTCTTCAGCGTGGCCTCGTCGACCGGGTCCTGGTCAGCGGAAATCGGAATGCCGAGGAAGCGCATGCTGCCATCGCCACCAAACGCAACGGTGTGGATGCGTACGCCTTCGGCGCGCGCGACTTCGGCCGCACGCAACGGTTCGAGCACGCCGGCATTGCTGACGCCGTCGGTCAGCAGGATCAGTACACGCTGGCCTTCGGGCTGGCTGCGCAGGCGCTTCACCGCCAGACCGATGGCATCGCCGATGGCGGTCTCGCGACCAGCCAGACCGACCACGCTGTCGCGCAACTGGTCGCGCACGCTGGCCAGATCGGCGGTGAGCGGCGTGAGCGTGTAAGCGCGGTCGCCGAAGATCAGCAAGCCGATACGATCACCGGCGCGACGATCCAGGAAGTCGGCAAGCACGGCCTTGGCCGCGGTGAGGCGATCCACCGCCTGCCCGCCCAGCACCATGTCACCCTCGCCCATGCTGCCGGATACGTCCATCGCCAGCATCATCTGCCGCCCCTGCTGCGGTGGCGTGATGGCCTCACCCAGCTGTTGCGGGCGCGCGAGCGCGATGCACAGCGCGCACCAGCCCAGCCACAGCAGCAGCGTGCGAAGCCACGACACGTCCACGCGGCCACCACCGGACAGCGCTTCCAGTTCACTTGCCGCGTACGGCACACGCAGTGCCGCGCCCGGGTCGGTGCGGCGCTTCCACCACTGCATCAGCAGTGGCAGCGGCAACGCCAGCAGGGCCAGCGGCCACGCCAGCTGCAGGTCCGGCCACGGCCAGTAGCTCGCCAACAGGCTCATCGGCGGCGCTCCAGCAGCATCGCCAGGTAGCGCTCACGGGCCCAGCTGCGCACGGCCGCCACTTCGCAGGCGTCCACGCGGGGGCGATAGGCACCTTCGGCCAACAGGCTGCGGCGCGCGTCGGGCAACGTGCCCTTCGGATCCACGCGCTGCCACCAGGCATCGTCGCGCAGGGATTCACTGCCCGGCTGTGCCTGCCGCGCGGCGCGGCGAAGCAAGCCGGCAATCACCGCCAGTTCCGCGGTGGCATCGGTGGTGGTGGCCAGCTCCTGGTCGAACGCCTGCAACCAGCGTTGGCGACGGCGGCGGCGTTTCCACCACAGCAGGGCCAGCACCAGGATCACCAGCAACACCGCGCCGCCGATCATCAGATAGCCGGGGGCCGGCGGCCACCACGACGGTGCCGGCGGCAGCTGTACATCGCGCAGCGGAAGGTTGGCGCTCATGCCGGTACCTCGGTCGCCGACGGCGCCAACCAGGCATCGCTGGGCGCGTCGGTGGACAACACCTGCACGTCAACGCGGCGTGCGCCGAGCTGGCGGCGCAGCGCCTGCAGCGGTTCGACGAAGTGCGCCTGCCAGTGCGACTGCACTTCGCTGCGCCGCAGATCAAGGCCAACGCGCTGCTGCGCGGTCTGGAACTGCAGGGCCTCCGAGGGTGGTTGCAGTTCGAGGGGATCGACCAGCAGCACCAGGCTGAGGTCATGGTGCTGGGCCAGCGCGCTCCAGCGCACGACGGGAATCCGCGCGGCCTGCTGCGGATCGGCCAGCACCAGCATGCGCGCCCCGGGGCGCAGCACGCGGGCGGCATGGTCCAGCGCGCGCTCCAGGCCGAGATCGTCGGCGGGCGGCTGCGCGTACCAGCGGGTGAGTGCGTCGAGCACGCGCAGTACGCCACGCGGCCCACCGGCAGGTGCAATCGGCGCTTCGCGGTCGCTGCCGCGCAGGGCACCCACGCGATCACCGCGACGCTGCGCCGACCACGCGGCAACGGCGCCCGCGCGGGCCGCCTGCACCGACTTGAAGCGCACGCGGGTGCCAAAGTACAGCGCCGGCGAAGTATCGGCCACGATCAGGCTGACCCGCTCGCGTTCGGCCTGGAAAAGCTTGGTATGGGCACGGCCGGTCCGTGCGGTCACGCGCCAGTCGATATGCCGGGCATCATCACCGGCCACGTATTCGCGTGACTCGGCGTACTCCATGCCACGCCCACGCAACGGCGACGGCGCCTGGCCGGCATGGCCGGCGCGACCACGGCGCGGCGGCGGCGGCCGCTGTGCCAGCCGGCGCAGGGCCACCAGTTCGGACAAGTGCGGGCGCAATCCGTCGCCATCACTGACGGTGGATGCGGCTTCCAGTGATGGATCGATCATGCGCAGGCTCAGGGTGCCGGCACCCGGGCCAGCAGCTCCTGCACCAGGCGCTCGCCATCCCAGCCTTCGGCGGTGGCTTCGTAGCTGGGCAACACGCGATGGCGCAGCACGTCGGCGGCGACCGCACGCACATCGTCGGGAGTGACGAAGTCGCGGCCGGCCAACCAGGCACGTGCACGTGCGCAGCGTTCCAACGCAATGGAGCCGCGCGGGCTTGCGCCCCAGGCGATGCGGCGCCCGAGGCCGGCGTCATAACGCGACGGATCACGCGAGGCCAGCACAAGTTCGACCAGATAGCGTTCCAATGCCGGTGCCATATGCAGGTCCAGCACTTCGCGGCGGGCGTCGAACACATCCTGCATCGGCAGCTTCTCCGGTGCGGGTGCCGCTTCGCCCAGTGCGCCACGGGCACGCTCGCGGGCGAGACGCAGGATCTCCGATTCGGCCGCCTGGTCCGGGTAGCCGATGCGTACGTGCATCAGGAAACGGTCCAGCTGTGCTTCCGGCAGCGGGAAGGTACCTTCCTGCTCGATCGGGTTCTGCGTGGCCATCACCAGGAACAGCGGCGGCAATGCATAGGTGTGGCGGCCAACGGTGACCTGGCGCTCGCCCATCGCTTCCAGCAAGGCCGACTGCACCTTGGCCGGCGCACGGTTGATTTCATCGGCCAGCAGGATCGGGTGGAAGATCGGGCCGGGTACGAATTCGAAGCGGCCTTCCTGCGGGCGCCAGATCTCGGTGCCGGTCAGGTCGGCCGGCAGCAGGTCGGGGGTGAACTGCACGCGGGCGAAATCCGCCTCCAGGCGCGAAGCCAGCGCACGGATGGCCGTGGTCTTGGCCAAGCCCGGGGCGCCCTCCACCAGCAGGTGCCCGTCGGCCAGCAATGCGATCAACAGGCGTTCGACCAAAGCCGCCTGGCCGACGATTTCGGCCGACAGCGCGTCGCGCAGCTGGTTGAAGGCGCCATGCAGGCGAGAGCTGGCCGGCGCGGGCGGCGGCGAGACGGTTTCGGGCATCGGCGGTGGCAGGTTCATGGGGGCCTTTGACCGGCGCGGGACGGCACGGGTTCCCGACATCATCGCAGGGTGCCTTGGGATTGGCATCAAGAACGGCTGAACGGCCCATCCACGCATGGCGTGGATTACTGATTCTCCACGCATGGCGCAGGTCTACCGGCAGAAACGAAGAAGGGCCGCACTGAGCGGCCCTTCTTCGTGTTGCAGGTGGCGATGGCTCAGTTCTGCTTGGCCACGCGCAGCACCTTCGGGGTCACGAACACCAGCAGCTCGGCCTTGTCCTTGTTGCGACCGCGCCTCTTGAACAGGTTGCCGAGGAACGGCACGTCACCCAGGAACGGCACCTTGCTGATGCTGCTGCGGTCGGTGAACTCGTACACACCACCGATAACCACGGTCTGGCCGTCTTCGACCAGCACCGCGGTGTTGACTTCGCGGCGATTGATCGACGGTACCGTGCCGTAACCTTCCAGCTGGATCAGCTGGTCCACCTCGTCCTTCTTCACCTGCATGTTGAGGAACACGCGGTTGTCGTTGGTGATGGTGGGGGTGACCTTCAACTCCAGCACCACTTCCTTGAACTGCACGTTCGGCGTAGCAGCGCCACCTGCACCGCCACCACTGATGGTGACGTAGCCGATTTCCTTGCCCTGCTTGATCAGCGCCTCGCGCTGGTTGGTGGTCACCACGCGCGGGTTGGAGATCACCTCGCCACGGGATTCTTCCTGCATCGCCGAAAGTTCGACGTCCAGCAAGTAGCCCGCATTGAGGATCGACAGCGCCAGTGAACCCGGATTGCTGGCCGCCGCTACCGGCAGACTCCAGTTCAGCCCACGGGTAATGCCCGAACTCGTCGGCACCGGCGGCGGGCCGACGCGGCCACCTGCGATCCAGTCACGTTCGGCCTTGGCGTTATCCTGCGCGGTCTTGACCTGCGATTCCCGGGTCAAGCGGTTGGATTCCAGGTCGCCACTGAAGTACACGTTGTCGCGGCTGCCGCTGATGCCGAACTTCGCACCCAGCTCGCGGGCGAAGGTATCGGTGGCGATGACGATGCGGCTTTCGATCAGCACCTGGTCGACCGGGCGGTCGATCACACCGATCAATTCACGCATGCGCGCGATCTTCTTCGGGATGTCGCTGATCATCAGCGTGTTGGTGCGCTCGTCAGCCACGATGCGGCCGCGCGAGGACAGGAAACCACTGTCTTCCTGCGACGAACCCCCACCGCCACCACCGCCATTGCCGCCGCTACCGCCGCCGCCGATGCCCTTGGCCTCGGTCAGCGCTTTGAAGATCTGCGTAGCGCTGTGGTAGTTGATCTGGATGTAATCGGTGACCAGGTCTTCGCGGTTCTCGATGGCGATGCGCGCGTCTTCCTTCTCCTGCTCGAACTTGGCCAGCTCCGCCTGCGGAGCAACCCAGATCACGCTGCCATCGCGGCGCTTGTCCAGGCCCTTGGCGCGCAGCACGATATCCAGTGCCTGGTCCCACGGCACGTTGACCAGGCGCAGAGTGACGTTGCCCTGGACCGAATCGGAGGCCACCACGTTGAGGTTGGACTCCTCGGCGATCAACTGCAGCACGGTGCGCACCGGCACGTCCTGGAAGTTGAAGGTCACCGGCTTGCCGGTGAAGCCGCGCTGCGGCAATGCCTTGGCGGCCTGGGTGACGCTGCCGGCGGTGACCGCGCCGACGGCGGCTGGCGCCTGCCGAGGACTGATCTCGACCACGTACTCGTTGCCGGTCTGGTAGGCCAGCGACTCCACGGCACCACCGGTGCTCAGCACCAGCTGGGTACCGGCGCCGGACGGCTTGGCGTCGATGCGCTGCACCGGCGTGGCGAAATCGGTGACGTTCATCGGCTTCTGCAGGTTGGCCGGCAGCCGGGCATTGCCGACGTCGACCACCACGCTGTTGCCCTGTGTACGCAGGTCCGGAATCGCGCCCTGGCCGTCGAACTGGACGATCAGGCGACCCGCGCCATCATCGCCACGCTTGAAATCGATCTTGGCCACCGACAGGCCCGCCGGCGCTGCCGCCGGTGCCACGGTAGCGCCCACCGGCTTCTCGGCCGGTGCGGCGGCCAGCGCCGGAGCGCAGGCCAGCATCAGCGCGACTCCCAACGCGCTGACACGGTTCAAGGTAGAGCGCCGGATGGGACGCAGCCCCTTGGCTTGGTGAAAGGTCATCGTGCTATCCCCAGTAAACGATCATTGATCTTCAAGCGAGAGCGTTGCCGGCCGTTCCAGCCAGCCACCCGCGCCATCCGGCACCAGTTCGATCAGCTCCACGCGGTCTTCGAAGACCGCCGTGACCCGCCCGTCGCTCTGCCCAAGGTACCCGCCCGGGCGTACCCGGTAGGTCACCTTGTCCGGCCCCATCACCAGCGCCACGGTGGCGGCGCCGGTACCGATGGTACCGACCATGTCCAGCGCATCCAGCGGGAAGCCTTCCAGCGGCTCCTTGCGCCGGTTCGGATCTGGCCGCATTCCGCCATTCCCCTGCGGATTGGTCCAGGCATCGGTGAACGGGTCGCGCAGCCCCTGTGCGGAGTACTCGAAGGTTTCGAACTGCTGCATCACCGGCAACGGTTCCAGTGGCTGCGCCGGGCGGGCGCGCTCGCCTTCCACCCACTTTTCGAGATTCGGCGCATCACCCGGCGTACTGGTCACACCGCGACCACAGGCGGCCAGCATCAATACGACGGCTGCCATGCCACAACGCGTAAGGAAGGAACGGATCACTTCTTGTCCTCCTTGCCGGCGTCAGCAGCCTGCTGGGCCTGCACCTCGGTCTCATCCAGGTAACGATAGGTCTTGACCGTGCCGGACAGTTCCAGCGCACCACTGCGGACGTTGCCGCCGGCCTTGTCCTTGGGCTTGAGGTTGATGTCGTGCATGGTCAGGATCACCACCCGCGGCAGCGACGCCACGCCACTGACGAATGCACCGAACTGGTGATAGCTACCCACCATCCGCAGCTTGATCGGCTTTTCGGCGTAGAACTCCTTGACCTGCTCCTGCTCCGGCTCGAACAGCTCGTTGGTCAGGCCGCTGGACAACGCGGTCTGCGAGATATCGATGATCAGGTCAGGCATTTCGGTCTTGCTGGGCAGCTGCCGCAGCATCTGCTGCAGCACCTGCTCCATCTGCGCCAGCTGCTGCTTCAGCGGCGCCAGGTTCACCGCGCGCTCCTGCTGCTTGGTGAACTCGGCACGCAGCTCGACTTCCTTCGATTCCAGCCCGGCCAGTTCCTCGCGCTTGCCACTGATCAGCAGCATCCACGCCACGAACATGATGACCAGCGCCAACAGCGAGCAGAAGACGATCTTGGCTTTCTGCGGCCAGTTGCCGATGTCGTTGAAATCCAGGTTCTTCAGATCGATTTTCTGGCTCATGCGCGATCCCCCTGCAGCGGGGCATTGAACGCCTGTGGCGGCTGCGCCAGGCGGCTGCCCTCAGGCTTCGGAGCAGGCTTGGCGGCCGGGGCTGCCGGCTGGTTCGGCCCGGCCGGTGCGGCCGGTGCGGTGGCGGGAGCATTCACCGGAGCTGTCGCGGGGGCAGCCGGGGCTGCAGCAGGCTGGCTGCCCGCCGGGGCTGCCGGTGCCGCTGCGTCCGGGCCTGCCGCAAGCGGTGTCACCGCAGGCGGGGCCGGCGCGGCCACCGAGCCATCCGCGTTGAGGCCCGGCGTGCCGGCCACTTCTTCGCTCTGTGCCGGCAGCTTCACCTTGACCACGAACACGTAGGGCAGCGCCTTGATGTCCGCAAGCGGGCCGACCTTGCCGTCCTTGTCCTTCTCGGGATCACGCGCCTCGATGATCGACAGTTCCGGGTTGGTCATCCAGCCGGACGTCTCCAGATTGCGCATGTAGGCCGAAACACGGGCGTTGGACTGGGTACGGCCTTCCAGGGTCAGGACGTCGCCTTCCTGTTTCAGCGCGGTCAGCACCAGGCCGTCGGGAATGGTGCGCACGAGAGCATCGAACAGGTGGACCATCTGCGAGCGCTTGGCCTGCAGCTCCTCGATCACCTTCTTGCGGGCCAGCAGGCGGTCCTTCTGCGCGTCGAGACGATCGATCTCCTTGTTCTGTTCCTTGACCTTCTCGATCTCAGCTTCCAGATAGGCGTTGCGGTCCATCTGGCCGCTCACCTGCCGGTCGTAGTAGAACCAGATCAGCAGCGACAGCAGCAGGCCACCGATGGCGGCCATGCCCAGCATTGCGTAGAACTCGCGCTGGCGTTGCTTGCGCCGCTCGGCGCGCCAGGGCAATAGATTGATGCGTGCCATCAGTCGAAGCTCCTCAGCGCCAGACCGGTGGCGATCATCAGCGCGGGGGCATCCTGGGCCAGCGCATGCGCGTTCACCTTCGGGCCCAGGGTCATCTGTGCCAGCGGGTTGGCGACCACGGTCGGCACGCCCAGCTGTTCTTCGACCATCTCCGGCAGGCCACCCAGCACGGCGCAGCCGCCAGCCAGCACGATGTGGTCGACGCGGTTGAACTCACTGCCCGCATAGAAGAACTGCAGCAGGCGGCTGATCTGCTGGACCGTGGCCTCCTTGAACGGCTCCAGCACTTCCATCTCGTAGCTTTCAGGCAGCCCGCCCTGGCGCTTGGCCAGGCCGGCTTCCTCGTAGCTCAGGCCATAGCGGCGCATGATCTCGTCGGTCAGCTGCTTGCCACCGAACACCTGCTCGCGGCTGTACAGGCTGCGGCCACCGCGCAGGACATTCAGGGTGGTCATGGTGGCGCCGATGTCGACCAGCGCGACCACGCCGTCGATGGATACCGGCAGCTCGCTGGCGACCAGGGCGTAGGCGTTCTCGACCGCGAAGGCCTCCACGTCCATCACCTTGGCCTGCAGGCCACCCAGTTCCAGCGCGGACTGGCGCAGTTCCACGTTCTCCGAACGCGACGCGGCCAGCAGCACCTGGACCATCTCCGGGTTGTTCGGGATCGCCCCGATCACCTCGAAGTCCAGGTTCACTTCCTCGATCGGGTACGGAATGTAGTTGACCGCTTCCAGCTCGATCTGCGCTTCCATGTCGTTTTCGTCGAGCTCGGCCGGCATCGGGATCACCTTGGTGATCACCGCCGACCCGGCGACGGCGGCAGCGGCCAGCTTGGCCTTGCTGCCTGAACGATTCATCGCACGGCGGATGGCCTCACCCACGGCCTCCACTTCCACGATGTTCTTCTCCACCACCGCATTGGGCGGAAGAGGTTCCACAGCGTAGTGTTCCACACGGAAACGATTGCCACTGCGGGACAGCTGCAAAAGCTTTACCGCAGTCGAACTGATGTCGACGCCTACAAGCGGCGACTGACTTTTTGGGATGAGCCCCACGGTTTCTCCCCTGCCGACGGGCACTTGGACGCAAGACCTGCGCCCGAGCATTAATAACGTATTCTTAGCAAATGGCAACGGCCCTGCTGTGAAGTTCCTCACGGATTCACGATGCAGCCCCTGACTGTTCCCCTTGCGCTCCCCGGTGCCGACCCCAGCCGCCACCTTGCGTAATCTATACTCTGCGACCACGAAATTCGCAATCGGAATCTGAACCCGATGACTCGACTCCGCCGCTGGCTGCGCTGGATCTTCCTGATTGTCCTGGTCCTGGCGCTGATCGGCGCGGCCGCCGTGGGCGGTCTGTACTACGCCGTGTCCTCCAAGCTTCCTGACGTGCAGACCCTGCGCGACGTGGAAATGCAGGAGCCCATGTACGTCTATGCTGCCGACGGCAAGCTCATGGCCGTGTTCGGCGAGACCCGCCGTACCCCCATCACGATGAAGGACGTGCCCGAGCGCCTGAAGCAGGCGTTCCTGGCCACCGAGGATGCCCGTTTCTACGAGCACGGCGGTGTGGACTACATGGGTATCGGCCGTGCGGTGTGGCTGCTGGCCACAACCAACGACAAGCGCGTGCCGGGTGGCTCCACCATCACCCAGCAGGTGGCCCGCCAGTTCTTCCTCAGCTCCGAGTACAGCTACACCCGCAAGCTGGCCGAGATCCTGCTGGCGCGCAAGATCGAGTCCGAGCTGAGCAAGGACGAGATCTTCGAGCTGTACCTGAACAAGAGCTTCTTCGGCAACCGTGCCTACGGCGTGGCCGCCGCGGCCGAGTTCTACTACGGCAAGAAGCTGAACGAGCTGGACCTGGACGAAATGGCCTCGCTGGCAGGCATCCCCAAGTTCCCCTCCTCGGGCAACCCGATCTCCAACCCGGAACGTGCCCGCCAGCGCCGCGACAACTACGTGCTGCAGCGCATGGCCGACCTGAAGTTCGTCAGCCAGGCCGAGGCCGATGCGGCCAAGGCCGTACCGATGCACGCCACCGCGCATGAGCCGCCGGTGCAGGTCGATGCCCCGTACGTGGCCGAGCTGGTGCGCCAGGAAATGATCGCCCGCTTCGGCGGCGATGTGGTCAACAAGGGGTACCACGTCACCACCACCATCGACTCGACCCTGCAGACCGCCGCCAACCAGTCGGTGCGCGACGGCCTGCTGCTGTACGACCACCGCCACGGCTGGCACGGCGTGGAGAAGCAGGTCCAGGTCGGTGCCGGTGAAGACGCCGCCGCCCTGGCCGAGCACCTGCGCGGCATGTTCGGCCAGGCCGGCCTGCTGCCGGCGATCGTCGCCAGCACCGGCGCCGATGGCAGCGCCACCGTGGTGCTGGCCAACCGCACCGAGATCGTGCTGCCGGCCGGTGCCGCCAAGTGGACCAACAAGACCCCGGGCAAGCTGGTGCAGCGCGGTGACATCGTGCGCGTGCGTGCCGGTGCCAAGGAGGGCGAGTGGCTGCTGGACCAGATTCCGCGCGGCCAGTCCGCGCTGGTCTCGCTGGATGCCCACAACGGCGCGCTGAAGGCGCTGGTCGGTGGCTTCAGCTTCTCCGGCAACAAGTTCAACCGCGCCACCCAGGCCCGTCGCCAGCCGGGTTCGAGCTTCAAGCCGTTCGTCTATGCGGCCGCCTTCGACAAGGGCTACAACCCGGCCTCGATCGTGCTCGACGCCCCGGTCGTGTTCCGCGACCGCCGCGGCAAGACCTGGGCCCCGCAGAACGACGGCGGCGGCTTCCGTGGCCCGATGCGCCTGCGCGAAGCCCTGGTGCAGTCGCGCAACCTTGTGTCGGTGCGCCTGCTGGACGGCATGGGCGTGGACTATGCACGCAAGTACATCAGCGAGTTTGGTTTCGCCGAATCGGAGCTGCCGCCGAACCTGTCGATGTCGCTGGGTACCGCTTCGCTCACCCCGCTGTCGGTGGCCCGTGGCTACGCCGTGTTCGCCAACGGCGGCTCGCGCGTGGACACCTGGCTGATCGACCAGGTGAACGACCGCGACGGCAACCTGGTGTTCAAGGAAAATCCTGCCCTGGCCTGCCGCGAGTGCGCCGGCAGCAGCGACCAGCCGGTCAACCAGGTGGTGGACGGCTTCAACTTCGGCGCCCCGGCCCCGAAGGTGGACCCGGCCGCTGCGGCCAAGGCCGAAGCCAAGACCGAGACCCCGGCGGCCCCGGTCAACCCGGATGCCCGCACCGCCCCGCGCGCGATCGACGCCCGCACCGCCTACCAGCTGGTGTCGATGATGCGCGACGTCGTGCAGCGCGGTACCGGCGTGCAGGCCAAGGTACTTGGCCGCGAAGACGTGGGTGGCAAGACCGGCTCCACCAATGACCACCGTGACGCCTGGTTCTCCGGCTTTGGTGGCCCGTACGTGACCACCGTGTGGGTGGGTCGCGACGACTTCCGCTCGCTGGGCTACCGCGAATACGGCGGCAAGGCCGCCCTGCCGATCTGGATCGACTACATGCGCACCGCGCTGAAGGACACCCCGATCGCGCAGAACGAGCCGCCCAGCGGCATGGTCCAGGCCACCCTCAACGGCGCGACCGAGTGGGTGAAGGTGGAGGACATGGACCGCCTGACCGACTACGACCTGAACCTCAATACGCCGCAGGCCGACGCCGCCGCGTTCGATATCTTCTGAGGAAGGGTTTGGAGGGTGCCAACCGCGGGTTGGCACCGATGCATCCACGCCTTTGTAGAGCCGAGCCCATGCTCGGCTGCTTTACCGCACGCCCCTGAGCCGAGCATGGGCTCGGCTCTACAGGATCAACGGCGCCCTGTTGCGCGGGCAGACGCCAACCTTGGTTGGCACCTGCGTTAAATACCCACGCAGATGTCACATCCGTGCGCTAGTCTGTAGCCAGGTCGCAACAGGGAGTCATCGCATGCATCGCGCCCGTCAGCATGCTGCCAGCCAGACCCGCGAGCGGCGCCACCGCCTCGCCCACGAAGCCGCCCGCCTGATGGCCGAAGGCGGCATCCGCGACTACCACCAGGCCAAGTTGAAGGCCGCCAGCCGGCTCGGCATCCACGACGATGCCTCCCTGCCCCGCAACACCGAGATCGAAGACGCCCTGCGCGAGTACCAGCGGCTGTTCTCCGGGCCCCGGCACGGCAACGAACTGCAGCGTCGTCGCGAGGCCGCAATGCGTGCGCTGGAGTTCCTGCACGGCTTCTCCCCGCGCCTGGCCGGCCCGGTGCTGGATGGCACCGCCGACGCCAACAGCCCCGTGCAGCTGCACCTGCACAGCGACGACCCGGAGGCCGTGCACCGCTTCCTGGACGAACACGGCATTCCCGCCGAATCGCGCGTGCGCCGGCTGCGCCTGGACCGCGAGCGCAATCTCGACGTACCGGTGTGGGTGTTCAGTGCCGAAGAGCTGACCTTCGACCTGGCCGTGCTGCCGTATGACGCCCTGCGTCAGGCACCGTTGTCGCCGGTGGATGAGAAGCCGATGCGGCGCGCGTCCGTGGCGCAGTTGCGGCAGGTGCTGGCCGAAGCAGAGATCACCGCGTATATCGGCGGGTGACGGTAGCGCCGGTCCTGGTGGGTGCGGACCGGTGGTCCGCACTGCATTTCAGACTTCCGGATACCTGACCGAAGAGCAGCCGAGCGTGGGCTCGGCTCTACAGGGTGGCATCCGCGGGCGCCACCCAGCATGGCAGTGCTCTACAGAGGCATGCCATTACCGGTTGTCGGCTCCGGGCCAATCAACCACTCCGGCAACCACGGTGCGGGTGCGCGCTTTGGATACTCCGCCATCATCCGCGCGTGCATGATCTGCAGATCGTTCAACAGCCACACCTGGTGAAAGATGTCACTGAACGAATCCGACCAGCCGCTCTTCACCCGTTGGCGATCGACGCTCGTGAGACCGGGCACCAGATCACGCGGGCCATCCAGAATGGGCTGCAACGCCCTGTTGATGCCCGCGTTCTCCGTCGCGGCCCCACGCAGCTGGCTGATGTGCGCCTGCACCCGTGTGCATTGATACGGCACGCAGCCCGCGGTCGCCTCGATGTAATCGGCGATATCCGCCAGCAGGTTCGCCTTCAGCCGCCATGCTACCTCGCCATCCAGCACCTGCCGCACCTGCATTGTTCTCCGCGTACTGGCGCGGATATCCTCTGCCGTGGTGAATGGCTGGCCCGGCGTGCTGCCACCGTGACGCACCAGAACAATGCGGTGGATCGCCTCGTTGGTGATGCCCTCCACCCGTAGCGCCGCTACCTGCGGATGCATGCGCGGAAGCGGCACATTGGTGAACCGCCAGTAGTACCAGAGCAACGCCACTACCCCCAGGAAGCACAGCACACAGGCCAGCATCCAGACGTCCAGATGGCGAGTGTAGTAGTAGTACCGTGCCCGCCAAACGTAGAACGTGCGGTAGCTGACGAATCGACTCACCCATCGGTACATTGCCATCTCCTCGGCAAGGCCCCCGGCGCGGCGGGGTTCATTACGCGCGTCACGCCGGGGCTGCATGGCTTACCAGCCGATGCCCACACCCACGCCCATGCTGCGTTCACCACTGTTGGTGAAGGCACCATTGAGGCTGAAGGTGGCCGAGCCCTTGTCGTTCAACACGCGCTGGTAACCCACGGCCATGGCCGATTCACCCTCGCTGTAGCCCACGCCCGCGCCGAGGCGGTTGTAGGTGGCCAGGCCGGCGGTGTTCATCGCCATCGCACTCTGCGCACTGCTCATCGCCGCCATGCGGTTGAAGCGCTTGTCCATCTTGTCCAGGCGGCGGTCGACCTCGCGCGAGACGCCATCGCTGTACTCGTTGGCACGGGCCAGCATCTTTTCCAGCTCGGCGGTGTCCACCTGCGGCTTGGGCGACTCGGGCTTGGGCGACTCGGGCTTGGGCGTATCGGCCTGCGGCTGCGGCGCGGACTTCGGCGTGTTGCCGTTGTCTGCCAGCGCCTTGTCCCCGGCGCTTGCCGGCGGCGTCGGCGCCGACGGCTCATCGCCAGCAACGGTGGCCAGGGCGCGGGACTGCGGCTGGCCGTCAATGCGATGCTCCAGCCCATCCATGCGGCCGTTCAGCTGCTGCTGCATGGAGTGCAGCTGGCCACCATTGACCGCATCGCGGCTGCCGGCGGCGACGACGCCGTTGGCGACGTTGGAGAGCACCATGCCGTTGGCACCGGCGAAGGTGAGCTGGTTGAGGCCGTCGTTGCGGACGGTGGGGCTGTTCTGGAAGACGGCGTTGAGCTGGGATTCAACGCGGTCGACGCGGTTGCCGCTGGTGACGACGGCGGAGTCGAGGGAGGACAGGGCTTCGTTGAGGGTGGACTGCTGCCCGCCCTGGATGTTGAAGGTGGGATGGATGATATTGCCATTGGCGTCGATATCGCCGCCGAGTGTGGAAAGGGCGCCGCGGAGCTGACCGACGGTGGCGGCATCGGTGGCGTTGCGGCCGTTGGCTACGTTTACGATGCGGCGTTGGAATTCGGACGCTCCAACAGAGACAACATATGACTCAGTTGCAACCGAGTCGTGCCCCAGTGCGATTGAATACTCTAGGTCGGCCACGACACGAGAGGCAGTGCCTATAGCCATCGACTTCCTACTGAACACATTGGCCCCTGTGCCAACCGCAAAGCCGTCGTCGGCGACTTCCGCCACATAGGCTGATGCGCCCAACGCAATACTCCGAGCGGCGAGTGCTCTTGAGAAATATCCAATAGCCGTCGCACCATTCTTGCCGCGTGCACCTGCTTCAGCAGACTCACCAATGGCAACTCCGAACAACTCAGCCTTAGATCTCTCACTGAGCTCATCCACCCCGACGCTCACGAACTGACTCTGGCGTTCGACCTCAGATAGACGGCCACCTACCTCAAACAACTGTCGCCCACTGACCACATCTCGACTATCCGCAGAGACCACCCCATCAGCAACACCCGTCAACCGCGCGCCGCCATAGTCGATCACGTTGCCCTGCTCCGCCGCCATCAGCCCGCGCGACAGCAGCCCATCACGCTCACCGCGCAGGTCATTCAGATCATTGCGGTTGCGGTCGATCTCCTGCTTTGCCTCAAACAGCTGGCTACCGGTCACAGCGTCACGGCTGCCTGCGGCAATGCGGCCATCAGCCAGATTGGTCAGCACCGAACCGTTGGCGCCTGCCAGCACCAGCTGATTCAGGCCATCAGCACGCACCGATGGGCCATCCTGGAATGCGGAGCGCAACTTGCCTTCAAGGTTGTCTACGCGGCTGTCCGCAGTGACCACGGCGCTGTCGAGTGCGGCCAGGGCATCGCCAACGTTGTTCTGAGTGCCGCCTTGGACGTCGTAGGTTGGAGCAATAATCCCACCATTGCCATCAACAGATGCCCCACCACCAAGCAGGGCAACCACCTCACTGACTTGGGCAACCGTGGCGCCTTCGTTTGCGCTTCGTCCTCGATCAACGTTAATGATTCGCCGCCGGTAGGTCGAGTTCCCGATAGATACAACATCGGGCTCATTAGCTTCTGAGTATGAACCGAGTGCAACTGAGCCTTGACCGGCAGCGCCCACGACCGCATATGCACCTATTGCAGCACCAAACTCAGCACTCACCTCAGTACCTGCCCCGAGAGCGAAGCCAAGCATTGCAGATTCTCGAACCAATGCGCCTCTGCCCAAGGCTACAGAGTTCGCAGCCATTGCGCTTGAGAATGCACCAACCGCAGTCCCCCCCTCACTACTGAGGGAAGCCTGTGCACCATTGCCGATAGCAACACCCGCGTCTCCTGCTTGGGCAGCTTCTGCGCCCGTCTCTCTGCCCAGAGCAATCAGTCGAGCATCGGACTCAAGACCGCTAATCCGAGAGTTCGTAACGAAGAGCTGCCCGCCGTTCACCGCATCAGTACTCGCTGCTGAACTGATGTCACCCGCAGCCACACCACGCAGCTTCCCTCCAGCAAAATCCACACTCCCATCGGCAGCAAACTTCACCACGCCATCCAGGTCCGGATCGAAGTCCTCAAACTCAGAGCGCAACGCATCCAGATCGCGACGATTGTCGGCAATGCGGCCAGACTGCGCCGCAAGATCACTGGTGTGGCCTGCAAGTACACCCTCATTCGCCTGGACCTTCCCATTGGTGGCGAACAACTGCTTGCCGGTCACGGCTTCGGTGCTGGCTGCGTCGACTGCACCGTCTTTCACGTTGACTATCTTTCTCTGCAGATTGAGGCTCGCATTGCCCACTGAAACTTGGTCGCTGCTCGTGGTGGCCGATTGCCGACCCAGCGCGACTGAGCGGTAGTGGCCTGCCTCGGCGCGGTCACCCAAAGCCACTGCGCTTTCCGCCGTTGCCTTGGAAAGATTACCGACGGCAGTCGAGTAGGAACCCGAGGCAGCGGACTCACGGCCCAGCGCTGTTGCTTGGCCAGTGCTTGCCTGTGCTCCATAGCCCAGTGCAGTGGACAGCAGCCCGGTAGCCTTTGCCTGCGCACCCACTGCAACGGATTGCCTGCCCACCGCCTGTGCACCATTGCCAGCTGCCGTGGCGGACTCGCCACTGCGGGTACCACCGCCGAGGGCGACACTTCCATGACCGGCATCGAGCTTGTTGCCCGCCGCGTCCACGCCGGACCTTGCGTCGTTACCCAGGGCAACAGAGCGGTTGTTGAACGCCTTGCTGGCCTGCCCGACTGCCGTGCCCGCATTGGCGCCCGCGCCTTCTGCTACCGCGCCATTGCCCAGCGCTGGCGCTTGTGCGTCCAAGCGGGCGGTAGCGGCAGCGAGTTGATTATTTGTGGCAAACAACTGCCGGCCTGAGACCGCAGCCGTGCTCTGCTCACTTAGCTCGGCGTCGTGTAGCCCGGTGATGGAGCGGCGCCCTCCCGTCTTATTGCGAACTGAAATCTCGCTGCCGGTGTTTCCCGCACCGATCTGCATCCCGCCCGTGGGTCCACCACTGATCAACAGACCAAGTGAGCTGGCCTTGTTCAGACCCTGCTCTGCGGTTGCCTTCGCGGCAGTGGCCGTAGACTGCACGGTGCCAAGCGTGTTGTTGGTGGCGAACAGCTGCTGCCCGGTAACCGCATCGTTGCTGGTGGCACTCAACGTGCCATTTCGCACGCCATTGACGTATCGCAGATCGCCGTTTTTGTTGCTGACAGTGAGAGCGCTGCCTGTGTTCTCGCCGCCGATGCGGATGCCGCTTGCCGCAGACGTCTGCGTCACAAGCATGGTGTTAGCCAATGCCTGGTCCGCAGTGGACTTGGCACCATTGGCAACTCGCTGCGCGGCTGCGGCATCGTTGATGCCCCGTTGCGCCAGATCACGCGCACTGCTCAACTGCCGCCCGTTCACCGCATCGGTGCTGGTGCCGTTGATGGCGCCATCCTTCACGTTGACGATTCTCCGTTCCTTGCCAGCGGAGCCAACAGAAACGGTATTGGATTCCGTAGCGATGGACTCTCTACCCAGCGCCACCGACATGGTGGCGCTTGCCTTCGCTTCGTAGCCGATTGCAACGCTGTCATACTCGGCACGCGCGGAGCCCCCCAGCGCTATCGCACCGCTCCAGCCTCCTGTACCTGCATACGCATCACCACCGATGGCGATCTTTGAAATGCCCGCACCACTGTCCGTCTGCGAGCCACTGCCAACAGCGATCGAGTTCCGGGTATGAGCCTTGGCATTGTTACCCAACGCAGTTGTACCGATGCCATTGGCCACTGCCG
Source organism: Stenotrophomonas maltophilia (assembly GCF_013464485.1). Lineage (GTDB taxonomy): Bacteria > Pseudomonadota > Gammaproteobacteria > Xanthomonadales > Xanthomonadaceae > Stenotrophomonas > Stenotrophomonas maltophilia_AW. The sequence goes on along the minus strand of NZ_RAUX01000047.1, from coordinate 13,544 downwards.
CTGCGCCAACACCAGTTGCATACCCTCCACCGGTAATCTGTACGCCGTGGCCTATTGCTGTGTTGTTGTCACCACGACTAACGATTAAATTCCCATATGCCACCGACTGGCTGCCGGACAGCCACGAGCGTGAACCTAGAATCAGCAGATGGTTACCAATAATGGTGGAGTCGCGATAGTTGTCATCACTCGTCAGCGCAAATTGGGTGTAGACCTTGCTTAGCGTACCTATGGATGATGGCTCCATGGATGAGACAGACAGGCTGCGCGCCCCAAATGCGGCCTGCATCGCCCACAGCAGTCGACTGTCTTCAATGGCCAGCGCTTCGTCCTCAATTGGCTCAGCAGCCAATGCTGCAGATGAAGCTGTCAGCAGGCCCACGGCAAGCAGGCCCGCGCCAACTGTCTGGCTTGCCTTGCCACGCGGTGCGGTCAATTCACTGGCCACTACCCAGCACTGGCGGGCAGTGGACCAGAGGCGACGATAGATCTTGTTCATCAGGTGTCTCCTTAACAGGGAATACAGAAAAAACCCGCCCGCGCCCAGCGCGTGGCGGGGTGTGGGGATCAGGGCGTGAGGGTCTGCACGTGCTCGCGGTAGCCATCGCGGGTGAGCCGGTAGCGCAGCTGCACGGTGTGCCCGGCTTCAACGGCAAACGGAAGCTCCAGCGTGCTGCCCGGGTATAGACTCTTTGAAACGTCATGCGCAGAGCAGCGGCTGCCCACGCAATCGGCAATGCTGGTGATGCCCAGGCGCAGCGTGCCGTCATTGCGCAGGCTGTTGCCCTGCACACGTGGCAGCACCGTGCCGTCGTGCGGCAGCACGTTCACCAGCGCGCCCCAGACCAGGTTCACGCCGACCTTTGCCTCGGCCTGTTCCTTCGATTCCGCGGACGATGCCTCCGGTCCAGCAACGCCTTCGAAGTACACGCGGTAGGCCGTTTCGCGCTCGACCGGCTGCAGAGGAATGACACGGATAAGACGGTTGCCGCCACCGGACAACGCAAACTTGCCGGGCGTTACGGCGATGGCCGCGTCACCGGGCTCAACCTCCACCTCGGATTCCTCAGGGCCGGCGGGATCGACGATGCGGCGCAGCGAGGCCTGGATGTACTGCGGCTGAGTGGACTGCGAATAGACGCGGATCTGCGAACCACGCTTGGCATCCACCGAGGTGCGCATGGGATGCACGGTGAGGTTGGCCTGGGCTGGCACCGCCAGCAGCAGGCAGAGGGGCAGTAGACAGTAAGAAAGACGTTTCATGGACACTCCTGGTGGGATCAGGGCACACCGGTGGGGACGCGCAGTTCGACCTTGAGGTCGCCGCGGTAATAGCCCGCCTGTTTCTCGGCAATGGGGACGCGCGGCATTTCCAGCCGCAGCGGTGTATCCACGCAGAACACTGGCTGGCTCATGCCGGGCAGCACCACCAGCTTCAACTTGGAGGTATCGATGCCGGTAAGTTGTTCTTCCACGCCGTTGCGCATGGGCAATGGCGCGCCGTTGTAGTCGAGGGTGACGTTGTAATCGAGGCGCTCGCTGTCGCCGGTGCCGCCGCTGTCGCGATGCCATGCGGAGAAGCCGCTGGGGCCTGGTGCACGCCCACCAGAGTCGCGGACAGTTACGCCGAGGTACGGCGCCTGCGAGCCAAGTCCGTCATACAGGCACATGTCCACGGTCGTTCCGCCACCCACGGTCTGGGTGATGGGGTCGTAACGGAGGTTCATGCCGACGTGCGGCGAGATTTCGTCGAAGTGCGGGAAGTAGATAGCTACTGCGTCGCGGTCGGTGATGGTGAAGTCGAAGTCGAAACTGTGATCTGTGAGCTCCGCGCCACCTACCGTTCCGTGCAGCTTAAGTAGCAACCTCGCCTTCCATTTTCCTGCGACCAGCCGGAGAAGATCGTGTTGCAGCAGACTTAGATGCACACCAATCCCCGCCGACTCGCTTCGACCACAGATTGCTCGGTTGGCTGCCCAGAGCGGTCGTATCCCTCGATCCCAGAAGTCCAACCAGCAGACATTCTCATTCATTGGCCGTTGGTGACTACCAAGCAGTCTTACGTCTGTTTGCATGCCTGATCGAACTTCGGTGAACTGCAGATGTATCTCTCCGTCGCCGCTAGAGCCAGCTTCAAGCCCAGTTGTAGGGCAGCGGCCTTGGCTTGTATCTGTTTCGGAGGTACACACAAGATGTGCTTTTCCATATAGAGAGGTATTCGCGCTCGCATAAGCAAGAAGGGTTCGCGGCGCCCAAAGCTCCACATCCCCCGGCATCGCCGAGCGATCCCAACTCATCACAATGTCTCGATGCTCACTCACCGGATGCGTCTCCGGCGGCCGCTGCGCAAACGCCCGCGGCGCCATCACCACCAACGCCGTGCTCAACATCACCCACATCAATCCACGCAGCGCGCGCTTCATGGCGTACCTCCTGCGGCAGCGGTCTGCTGCGTGCCTGCAATCAATGCCTGTTCCTGCAGCAGCCGGGTCACCCGTGCCTGCTGGCGGATGTCAGCCGGCAGCTGGGCGACGGCCAGCGGCTCGCAGTGCACCGCACCCACCAGCATCACCACGTTGCGGCGCTCGCGCACCTGCAACGGGCACTGCAGCAGGCGGTCGTCCTGCAGCAGGTACAAGGTGCGTTCGCGGCGCGGGAAGTCGGCCACGAAGCCACCATTGCTGCCGGTACCCGGCACGGGCGCATTGAGGATGCGGGCGCCGCCCAGCGGCACGCCGGCCACGTCGCGTGCGTTGCCGATAAAGGTGTAGGTCACCTCGATCGGCACCGGCATGCGCATCAGGCGGCCGGGTGCAAGGAACATCGGGCGCGCGCCACCCACACCGGTCACGCGGATGGCGGCATCACTGTCCAGTGCGCTGGCGTCCTGCACTTCGGCGCGGTTCTGCTGGTAGGCCGGCAGCGGCATCAGGCGGCGCTCGCCCAGGGCCAGGCGCTGGCGGCGCTGGCCACCCACCTGCAGTTCGGCGGCCACACCCGTCAGTTCCAGATCGTCGGTGCCATCGACCTGCACGGCCAGCCCGGCGTCGGCCCCCAGGCCACCGCCCCAGTACAGGCCGCGGCGGCCCAGCGCCAGCCCGGAACTGTGCGTGGCACTGTAGGTCAGTTCGCTGCCACCGCGCTGCTGGAAGGTCGCCACGCTGGCACCGGTGTGGCCGTACTTGTTCTGGGTCTGCGCGCCCAGCGATGCGCTATAGCGATCACTGTTGTTGCCGCGCAGTTCAAAGGTGGCATCGCGGTACTGCGCATCCACTTCCTGGCGCATGGTCTGCCCGGCGCTGTAGTTCACATCCGGGCGGGCATGCTGCGGCTGGCGCACATCCACGGCATAGCGTCGCTGCGTGCTGCCGATATCGCGGCGCTGCAGGCGGGTCAGGCTGAGGTTGATGAAGATGCCGCGGTCGCGGCTGTCGCGCAGGCTGCTCTGCGTGCCCTGCTGCCAGACGCCCACGCGCGTGGACACGCTGAATTCCTGCCAGCGCTGCACGCGGCTGTAGCTGGCCTGCCAGGTGCGGGTGAGGTTGGGTTCGCGGCTGTAGCGCGGTTCCCACGGCAGCAGCGGGTCGAGCGCGGCCATCGGGTCGTCGGGATCGTTGTTGAGCACGGTGCCGCGGCTCCAGGTCTGTCGGCGGGTGAAAGCCAGGTAGGCGCTGCCACCGGCCACCGGCAGCGACATCGAGGCGCTGAGCGAATCGGCGCAGGCTAGGCGGTCGCGGGTATCGTTTTCAAACTGGCAGGCGCGGCCGCGCAGACGCTGCTGGTAGAGGTTCCAGGAGGCCTTGCGGCGGTAGGAGAGCTGGTGCTGCTGGCCGTTGCTGCCATCGCTGCCGCGCATGCCGCTGAAGCTGGCGCGCACGTCCTGGGTTTTGAACATGTGGCGCAGGTCAACGCGCAGCTCGCCGTAGCTGAAGCCGCCCAGGTCGGCCACGCCGGCGGTGAGCGCTGCATCGCGCCCCATCGGCACGCGCAGGCCGGCCATCGCGGCCGCTTCGCCATCGAACCGATCGCTGCGGCGCTCGTTGCGGCGGCCACCCTGCATGAACCACTGCACGCTGCTGTTGGCCCAGTCACCGCCCTTGTCGAACGGGGCTTCTTCGCTGCGCACCAGCACGCCGTCTTCGCAGATGCGCAGGGTGACGCTGTAGCTGCCGAACGGGAAACGCCGCGTATCCAGATCGTTGATGCCGGCCTGCAGGTAGAAGGTCTGCAGCAGGCGCTCGCCATCGAAGGCATCCACACGCGCATCGCGGGCCAGCAGCACGGTCAGCGGCGTGGTCTGTATGGCCGCTTCGGTATCGACATAGGCCTGGGTGGTGCCGATGCGCAGGCCGGCAAAGCGGTCCATCGGCAGCATGCTGAAACTGAAGGTGCCACCCTGCGGGCTGGACAGGTTGCGGCGGTCCATGCGCCCGGCCTGCAGGTAATGCTGCGGGCCGAGGTCATGGCGGTAATAGGCATTGTCGAACTGGAAATCGTGGCGTCGATGGCCACCGCGGTACTGCTGGCTGTTGAAGTTCCAATCGACCGACACATGGCCGCGCTGGAACAGGCCCAGCACGCCGGCGCCCTGCGCGGTCAGCGCCTGGTAGCCACGGCCGCCGCTGACGTTGAGCGTCTGCTGGTGCAGAAAGGCATTTTCGGCATTGCTGCTGATCTGGTGGAAGCGCTCGACCGCAGGCTCGGCGGTGATCCATTGCTTGGCCACGAACAGGCGCACGGCGCCCTCGCCTTCGTCGTACAGCGCGCGCACGGTGTTGGGGTCTTCCGGCGGATCGAGGTAGCCGCAGCCAGCCTCGGCGCCGCCGAAGCGGCAGGCCAGATGGCTGTTGCGCGGCATCGGCTGCGACAGCGCGGGAAGCAGTGCGGCCTGTGCTTCAGGCGATAGATCAAGCGCCTGCAGCACGCGCGCGGGGTCTTCCAGCTGCACGTGTTCCAGGGTGACCCGCACCGGCGACAGCCCGGCGCTGCGGCCGAACAGGCGGATGTCGAGTTGTTCGATCTGGCCTTCGACCAGATCCTCGAAACCAACGGGAACGCCGCGAGCCGCGACCAGCGGCGTGGCCAACGACAAGGCGAGCGCGACCGCCAGCCGGGTGACGGCGGGTGCGGAAGCTTTCATGGGTGGGGTGCCTGGAGCGGCCGGCCCGGTGATTGGGCCGGCGCGGGGTGTTTCAGCGCGTAGTGTTACGGGGTGCCGGCGGCCTGGTTCATCACTAGGCGCACGATACCTACATACTTGCCAGCATCTGCAATCGCGGTGGTGTTGCCCTGAGCAATACGCAGGGCCATGGGAATGGAACGGCCGGGCAGCGAACCGTCGAAGAGGGCATTCGCGTCATAAGTGCGGACGGTGGTGGTCACCGCCAGGCCGTTCAGCGACACTGCCAGCGGGATCGCGGTACCACCGCCGGTATCACGCTGCAGAGTAGGGTCGAAGCCCAGGCGGACTTCGATGTCCTTGTCCGTGTCGTTGCTATGGATGCGCACCGGCACGCTCCACGGAATCAGAAGACCTGTTGCGGCGTCGTGGGACAGCTTCACGGAGTCATCCAGCGCGGTACCGTCGGCTTTCATGAGCGAGAGCGTCGGGTCAACGTCAGCCCAGACGGAGATATCGACTTCCGCGGCATGCGCGGACAGCGAAGCGGTGGCCAGCGCTGCAACCAGCGCGGCCTTCTTCAGAAGGGTATTCATCGGTGTTGTCTCTCTCGGACAATGAAAAGAAAAGGGCTCCCCTCCCGGAGGAAGGAGGGTGGGAGGGGAGCATCGCCACGCCCGCCGTAGGTGGGGGGGGTGACGGGGAGAATGGTAGGAATTCTCTGGCTTCCGAATCTATTCAACGATTCCTAAATGCGGGCCTGTTAAGCGCGACTTTTGAAAGCGATCAAATATTTCGAGAGATACAACTTTCCTTAATCAAGAATGCAATTAAATGCATTGCAGACCGAATGGTGGAGCGACGACGCTGGTCAATTGCGACGTTCAAAGCGCACCGCGCGTACTGCAGTAGAGCCAAGCCACGCGTGGATGCTCTTCGCAGATACCCAAAGCGCGCAGCAAAGCATCCACGCATGGCGTGGCTCTACTGTCGGGCGGCGTCATGCCCCGCCGCCGGACATTCCCCCAAAAACATCAGGCCGCCTTTCGGCGGCCTGATGCGTGCTCGTTCAACGTCGCGATATCAGAAGAAGATCGCGTACAGGATCAACAGCGGAATCGGTACGCCCAGCAACCAGAGCAGAATCATTTTCATGGCAGATCTCCTTTCATGGAATGTGGGTTACAGGTCGCGGCGGCGGCCGCCCCAGGTGGCGCTGAGGCTGGCGAAGAACGCGCCGATCAGCAGGGTGATGAACAGCCACAGTGCGGCATAGGCAGTGGCCTTGCGGGCGTCGTCAGCCGCCTGCTTGGCCGTGTTCTTGGCCTTCTCCAGCGCGGCACGCATGCGGGTCTGCACGTCGGTCACGCGGGCCTGGGCTTCAGCCGGGCTCATGCCGGTTTCGCGGGCGATCAGGCTGGCCAGGTACTGGGTGTCGGCCGGGTCCAGGCCATCGCCCTGCAGGCTGTTGACGATGATGCGGTTCACCTCGGCACGAACTTCCCGACGGTCACCCATCGGGCCGTTGCCCGGCATCGGGCGCGGCGGCGGGCTCATGCGGGCGTCACGCGGACCGGCAGTTGCGGCCACCGGCGGCGGTGCAGCGGGGTCCATCGGCGCATTGCCCGGGGCGGCGCCCGGGGCAGGCGGCGCAGCGGCGGCGTCCGGGCCCGGAGTGGTTGCATTGCGGAACAGCGAATCCACCCAATAGTTGAGGTCGCCTTCCGGCGCACCCGCAGTCGCCGCACCGGCACCAGCGGCAGCAACGCCTGCAGTGGACGCTGCAGCACCCGCAGTGGCACCTGCAACCTTGGCGCCAGCACCCAGCACGCCGCCGATGGCCGAGGTCAGCAGACCAGCGGTAAGCAGGGTGGCGACGGCCCACGACACGAAGCCGTGTGCGGTATCGCGGAAGTAGGTCTCGTCACCGTGCAGCTGAGTCCACTTGGTGCGCAGACGGCCGGCGATGTAGCCGCCCAGGCCGGAGGCGGCCAGCGCGGTGAAGGTCAGCCAGGCCACGCTTGACCAGCCGAAGGTTTCCTTGCTGACGCCCTCGAATGACCACGGCGAGACCGAGGACAGGCCGAGGCCGACGCCGAGGATCAACAGGACCAGCGAGAGTGCGGCGGCCGCGGCGGCACCGGCGAAGATCGCCCCCCAGGACACGGCGCTTTCGCTGGGTGGCGCGACGATGGGGGCGGTGACGACAGTGGCGACGTCAGGGCCGAGCGGGCCGCGCTCGGGTGGATCGAATCGGGTACTCATGGGGTGGACGCTCCGTATCAACGGCTGCGGGTGCAGCGTGCATGCTGAGGCTGCGCGAGCGGTTGTGAAACTGATGAGACCCTTGAATCACGCGGTCTTGGCGCGAGCACATGGATCGGCGTCAGTAGATCCACGCCATGCGTGGATGGTTTTGCGCAAATACCGAAATCGTGCGGACCAACGGTCCGCACCTACCAGGTCTGCTACAAAAAAAACGCCCCGCGATGCGGGGCGTTCTTCTCACGACTTACCGCAGGCGATCAGCCCTGGTAGTCGCGCACGTCGGCGCCGGTGTAGACCTGGCGCGGACGGCCGATCTTCATTTCCGGGTCGACCTGCTGTTCCAGCCAATGCGACACCCAGCCGGAGGTACGGCCCAGGGCGAACATGACGGTGAACATTTCGGTCGGGATCTGCAGCGCCTTGTAGATGATGCCGCTGTAGAAATCGACGTTCGGGTACAGCTTGCGGGCGACGAAGTACTCGTCCTGCAGCGCGGCCTGTTCCAGCTTCACGGCCACGTCCAGCAGCGGATCCTGCACGCCCAGCTGCTTGAGCACCTTGCTGGTCATCTCGCCGATGACCTTGGCGCGCGGGTCGAAGTTCTTGTAGACGCGGTGGCCGAAGCCCATCAGGCGGAAGCCGGAGGTCTTGTCCTTGGCCTTGACCACGGCGGACTCGACGTTGTCGGCAGTGCCGATCTCTTCCAGCATCTTCAGCACGGCTTCGTTGGCACCACCGTGGGCCGGACCCCACAGCGCGGTAACGCCCGCGGCGACCGACGCGTACGGGTTGGCACCGGTCGAGCCGACCAGGCGCACGGTCGAGGTCGAGGCGTTCTGCTCGTGGTCGGCGTGCAGGATGAACAGCAGGTCCAGCGCCTTGACCACGTCCGGGTTCAGATCGTACTGGCCGTCAGCCGACTCGAAGGTCTGCTTCAGGAAGCGGCTGACGTAGTCCAGCGAGGTGTCCGGCTTGTTGGCCGGCAGGCCCTTGCCGTGGCGGTAGATCAGCGCCGACAGGGTCGGCACCTTGGCGATCAGGCGCACGGCGGCCTGGCGGCGCTGTTCGGCGTCGGACAGGTCCAGCGAGTCGTGGTAGATGGCCGACAGCTGCGCGATGGCTGCTGCGAGGATGGCCATCGGGTGGGCATCCTTGGCGAAGCTGCCGATCAGGGTGTTGATCGAATCGTCGACGTTGGCTTCGGCAGCCAGCTCATCGGTGAAGGCCTTCAGCTGCTCGGCGCTCGGGCGCTCGCCGTTGATCAGCAGGTAGGCCACTTCGACGTAGCTCGACTTTTCCGACAGCTGTTCGATCGGGTAGCCGCGGTACAGCAGCACGCCCTTGTCGCCGTCGATGTAGGTGATGGCGGACTTGCAGCTGGCCGTCGCGGTGAAGCCGGAATCGTAGGTGAAATACCCCGTTTCCTTGGTCAGCTTCGCGATGTCGACGCAGTCGTTGCCAAGGGTGGGTTTGATGACCGGCAGAACGACCGACTTATCGCCGGCGTTGAGCGTGACCTGATCAAGATCGGACACTGTGTGCGCTCCTTCATGGGAAGGCGCCTGCCCAAGCGCATTGGTCAGGCACGTGAATGACGTCCTCGGCCTGTGCCGGGGATCAGGTCATTATCGCACAGCAGCATTTGTCGGGTGCTAGACGGAAGTCGTATACGACAGGCGGCCAGACGCCGGCCGCTGAGCGGCCGGGATCGGCAAAAGCGTTGTCACACGAACGCAGTGTTCCGTCCATCCAAACGCCCGTTGGGTTGGCGTTGGGKAAAAACAAACGGCCGCGCAGAGCGCGGCCGTCGGTTCGAAGCTGGATCGACAGATCAGCGCGCGTAGCGCTTCTGGAACTTGTCGATACGGCCCGAGGTGTCGATGACCTTGTGCTTGCCCGTGTAGAACGGGTGCGAAGCCGAGGAAATTTCAACCTTCACCAGCGGGTAGTCGTTGCCGTCTTCCCACTTGATGGTTTCCTTCGTCGCCATGGTCGAGCGGGTCAGGATCTTGAAATCGGAGGTGACGTCATGGAAGACGACGTCGCGGTAGTTCGGATGGATATCGGCCTTCATGGGCTCACACCGTAAATGGGCTGGTGGTCAAGAGCGGCATTATAAGCACCGGTTGCCGCCCGGGGCAACCGGTGCCGGGCAATTGACTTCAGTCCGCGCCCAGGGCCCGGCGCACCAGGGCCTCGAAACGCTGCTGGTCGTAGGCCATCAGCAGATCGCAGTTGTCCGGCTGGCCGGTCTGGCGGTTCCAGTCGACGATGGTGGCACCCCGGCTGAACGTGCCGTTCAGTTCCACGTTCAGTGGCCGCGATTCGACCTGCAGCTGCCCTTCCGGGTTCAGCGCCCAGGCCATGGCCACCGCATCGGCGGTGTACCAGAGGCCACCCTTGGCGTCTTCGGACAGCGCGCGGGTCTTGCGCGAGATCAGCTCGTAGAAGCGGGCGCGATCGGAATCGGCCTGCAGCCACTGCTCGGCCTGCTCAAGCGGCAGACCGTGGGCGACGGTGGCTTCCCAGTCAGACACCAGCAGGTGCTTGAACGAGGTGAACACCACGTGCGCCGCTTCCGGGTCGAAGGCGATGTTGAATTCGGCCGCCGGGGTGATGTTGCCGTGGCAGGTGACCGCGCCGCCCATCACCACGATGCGCTTGATGCGCTGTGGCAGGGTCGGGTCCAGCTTCAGCGCCAGTGCCAGGTTGGTCAGTGGGCCGAGCATCACCAGCATCAGTTCGCCGGCGTGCTCGTGCGACAGGCGCAGGATGGCCAGCGCGGCGTGCTCGGCTTCGGCCTGGCGGCTGGGCGGCGGCAGGTCCACGTCGCCGTAGCCATCACGGCCATGCACGTGGGCAGCGTCGACGGAGGGATGCAGCAGCGGATCCGGGCTGCCGGCAAACACCGGCACGTCGGTGCGACCGACGATGTCGCAGAGCTTGAGGGCGTTGCGGACGGTGTAGTCGAGGCCGACATTGCCGGCGGCGATGGTCAGGGCGACCACGTCGTGCCGTTCATCGGCGAAGGCCATCAGCAGGGCCAGGGCGTCGTCCACACCGGGGTCGGTGTCGATCAACAGCGGGATCTTGTGGGTCATCGTTGCCGTCTTCAGATCGGCAACGAAGTGTGGACCGGGATGATGACCGTTGCAAGTACGGGGGTTCTGGCAGGGCTGCGCCCTGCACCCGCCGAGACCGGAGCAACGGTAAAGGCAACAGCAACGTCGAAAGCTGGTTTCCTGGGGTATGGCGGGGTGGGTCCGGTCGCGGGAGACGCTGCAAGTACGTCCATGTAAGCTCGGTCGCCGCATCCATGCGGCTCACGCCCCCGCAACCGGCCCCACCCCGCCTTCGACAGTTTCCTGCGGCTGTTGGTGGGTGTCGACCTTGGTCGACATATCCACCAGATGATCGAAAAGGCTGTCTGTAGCGTCGAGCCATGCTCGACGCACGCGCGCAGCGCGAACGGCAGCCGAGCGTGGGCTCGGCTCTACAGGGATCAGGCCGAGGCGTAGCGCACGGCGGTGCCGATCCAGCGCTGTACCACGCGGTCGGCCAGCGCGGGTTGCTGGGCCAGCAGGCGCTCGGCCAGGTCGTGCACGCCGGGCAGCAGGCCGGCGTCGCGGGCCAGGTCGGCGATGCGGAAACCGGCCAGGCCGGTCTGCCGCGTACCCAGCAGTTCGCCGGGGCCGCGCAGCTCCAGATCCTTTTCGGCGATGACGAAGCCATCGTTGGTTTCGCGCATGGTCTGCAATCGCTCGCGCGCCATCTGCGAAAGCGGCGCCTGATACAGCAGCACGCAGCGCGACACCGCCGAACCACGACCGACACGGCCGCGCAGCTGGTGCAATTGGGCCAGGCCAAGGCGCTCGGCATTCTCGATCACCATCAGCGAGGCATTCGGTACGTCCACGCCCACTTCGATCACGGTGGTCGCCACCAGCAGGTCGATCTCGCCGGCCTTGAACGCCACCATCGTCGCCAGCTTTTCCGCCGCCTTCAGGCGGCCATGCACCAGCCCCACGCGCACGCCGGGCAGCAGCGCCTGCAGCGATTCGTAGGTGGCCTGCGCCGGCGTGGCATCCAGTTCTTCGCTTTCCTCGATGAGCGTGCACACCCAGTACACCTGCCGCCCCTCCTGGCAGGCCAGCGCGATGCGCTCGATCAGCTCCGGGCGACGGTCGTTGTTCAATGCGACGGTCTGCACCGGGGTGCGGCCCGGCGGCAGTTCGTCGATGGCCGAGACATCCAGGTCTGCGTACTCGGACATCGCCAGCGTGCGCGGAATCGGTGTTGCGGTCATCACCAGCTGGTGCGGCACGCTGTTGCCGCCTGCGCCCTTGTCGCGCAGCGCCAACCGCTGGTGCACGCCGAAGCGGTGCTGCTCGTCGACGATGGCCAGTGCCAGGTCCTGGAACACCACCGCCTCCTGCATCAGCGCGTGGGTACCGACCACCACCTGCGCTTCGCCAGTGGCGACCTGTTCCATCACCTTGGCGCGCGCCTTGCCGGTGACCTTGCCGGCCAGCCACGCGATGCGCACGCCCAGTGGTTCCAGCCAGCCGCGCAGGTTGTTGAGGTGTTGCTCGGCCAGCAGCTCGGTGGGTGCGGCCAACGCAACCTGCTTGCCCTGCTCCACCGCCAGCATCGCCGCCAGCGCGGCGACCACGGTCTTGCCGGAGCCGACATCGCCCTGCACCAGCCGCAACATCGGGCTGGGCCGTGCAAGGTCCTCGCGGATCTGCTTGAACACGCGCGCCTGTGCGCCGGTCAGCGCAAACGGCAACTGCTTGAGCAGCGCCTTGGCCAGCTTGCCCGGGCCGGCCAGCGGCGGCGCATGGTGCGCCTGCAACGCGATGCGCTGGCGACGCAGGCTGAGGTGGTGGGCCAGCAGTTCTTCCATCGCCAGGCGGCGCTGGGCCGGATGGGTGCCGGCGGCCAGCGCGGCCAGATCGGCATCCGGCGGCGGCCGGTGCACAGTGAGCAGCGCGCTGCGCAGCGACGGCAGGCCGAGGCCATCCAGCCAGCCGCTGGGCAGCAGTTCCAGCGTGCTTTCCTCGGGCAGGCGGTCCAGCGCCTGGCCGATCAGCTTGCGCATCGTCATCGGGCCAACGCCTTCCACGGTGGGATACACCGGGTCGAGGCGGTCGCCGAGTTCGGGATCGTCATTGCGGCCCAGCACCTGGTAGCTGGGGTGGACGATTTCCAGGCCGAGGTGGCCGGGTTTGGGGGTGCCGAAGCAGCGCAGCCGGTTGCCGACCGCGAACTGGCCGACCTGCTGCTGGCGGAAGTGGAAGAAGCGCAGCACCAGGGTGCCCTGCCCCTCATCCTCCACCGCCACTTTCAGCATCGGCCGGTAGCGCATGCCGCGCTCGACCGCGACCACCCGCCCTTCCACCTGCGCTGGTACGCCGTTACGCAGGTCTTCGATGCGGGTCAGCCGGGTCCGGTCTTCATAGCGCAACGGCAGGTGAAGCCAGAGATCCTGCAGGGTGGCCAGTCCACGCGCCTGCAGTTTGGCGGCCACGGCCGGACCGACGCCGGCGAGCATCGCCAGGGATGCTTCGCCGGACGGTGACAGGACCGGGGTGACCGCCGCCTTGCGTGCCACGTGGCGGTCAGTCGATGACCATCACCGCGTCGACCTCGAAGTTGGCGCCCTTCGGCAGGCCGGAGACTTCGATGGTGGAACGGGCCGGGTACGGGGCCTGGAAGTAGTCCTGCATGACCGCATTGACCTTGGCGAACTCGCCCAGGTCGGTCAGGTACAGGCCCAGGCGCACGACCTTGTCCAGCGAGCCACCAGCGGCTTCGGCCACCGCCTTGAGGTTGTCGAAGGCGCGGCGGGCCTGCGCTTCGACGTCACCGGCGCCGACGATATCGCCGGTGGCCGGGTCCAGCGGAATCTGGCCGGAGAAATACACGGTGTTGCCGGCGCGCACGGCCTGCGAGTACGGGCCGATGGCGGCGGGAGCCTTTTCGGTGTTGATGATCTGGCGGGACATGGGTCGCTCCGGTGCGTTGGGGGAAAACAGAGCGGTGATTGTACCGGGTGGGGGTGCATCCACGCATAGCGTGGATCTACCACGCCGCTTCGGTAGTGCCGGCCGCTGGCCGGCAACCTCATGAACGTCGGAAGCACCGCGACATTGCC
>NZ_RAUX01000046.1 GCF_013464485.1 Stenotrophomonas maltophilia | reverse complement strand
GAGCBTTTTTCBTGSGTAAAAGGGCYCCGACCCCATTTTGTTCATTCGATATCTGACAGATGTGTCGACCAAGGTCGACACCTACCCACAGCCGCGTGAACCTGTCGAAGGCGGGGCGGTGTCGGATTGCGGGGTGTCCGCSGCATGGATGCSGCGGCCAAGCCTACACGGACGTACTTGCGGCGTCCTCGCAATCCGACACCGCCCCGCCAACCCACGGATAGCCCGCTTTTGACGTTGCTTCAGTCGAGCATGGCTCGACTCTACAGCGGTGCAGGGCGCAGCCCTGCCGAACCCCTACCACCCCCGCCGGGGTAAACTAGCTGGATGGCTTCCCGTCCCGCGCACGACCTGCTCCAACGCGTCTTTGGTTACGACGATTTCCGTGGTCCCCAGCAGGACATCGTGGAGCATGTGGCTGCCGGTCACGATGCCCTGGTGCTGATGCCCACCGGCGGCGGCAAGTCGCTGTGCTACCAGGTCCCGGCTCTGCTCCGTGACGGATGTGGCATCGTCATCTCGCCGTTGATCGCGCTGATGCAGGACCAGGTCGAAGCCCTGCGCCAGCTCGGCGTGCGTGCTGAGTACCTGAATTCCACCCTGGACGCCGAGACCGCCGGCCGCGTCGAGCGCGAGCTGCTGGCCGGCGAGCTGGACATGCTCTATGTCGCCCCCGAGCGACTGCTGACCGGCCGCTTCCTGTCGCTGCTGTCGCGCAGCCACATCGCCCTGTTCGCCATCGACGAAGCACATTGCGTGTCGCAGTGGGGCCACGACTTCCGCCCGGAATACCGGCAGCTGACCGTGCTGCACGAGCGCTGGCCGCAGATTCCACGCATCGCGCTGACCGCGACCGCCGACCCGCCGACCCAGCGCGAAATCGCCGAGCGCCTCGACCTGCAGGAAGCGCGCCACTTCGTCAGCTCCTTCGACCGCCCCAACATCCGCTACACCGTGGTGCAGAAGGACAACGCCCGCAAGCAGCTGACCGACTTCCTGCGCGGCCATCGTGGCGAGGCCGGCATCGTCTACTGCATGTCGCGGCGAAAGGTCGAGGAGACCGCCGAGTTCCTGTGCGGTCAGGGTTTCAATGCCCTGCCCTACCACGCCGGCCTGCCGCCGGAAGTGCGCGCGAACAACCAGCGCCGCTTCCTGCGCGAGGATGGCATCGTGATGTGCGCCACCATCGCCTTCGGCATGGGCATCGACAAGCCGGACGTGCGCTTTGTCGCGCATACCGACCTGCCCAAGTCGATGGAAGGCTACTACCAGGAAACCGGCCGCGCTGGCCGTGATGGCGAAGCCGCTGAAGCGTGGCTGTGCTACGGCCTGGGCGACGTGGTCCTGCTCAAGCAGATGATCGAGCAGTCCGAGGCCGGCGAAGAACGCAAGCAGCTGGAGCGGGGCAAGCTCGACCACCTGCTGGGCTACTGCGAATCCATGCAGTGCCGCCGCCAGGTGCTGCTGGCCGGTTTCGGCGAGACCTATCCGCAGCCCTGCGGCAACTGCGACAACTGCCTGACGCCGCCGGCCTCGTGGGACGCGACCATTCCAGCGCAGAAGGCGCTGAGCTGTGTCTACCGCAGCGGCCAGCGCTTCGGTGTCGGCCACCTGATCGACGTCCTGCGTGGCAGCGAGAACGAGAAGGTGAAGCAGCAGGGCCACGACAAGCTCAGCACCTATGCGATTGGCCGCGACTTGGATGCACGCACCTGGCGCAGCGTGTTCCGCCAACTGGTCGCCGCCAGCCTGCTGGAAGTGGACAGCGAGGGCCACGGTGGCCTGCGCCTGACCGACGCCAGCCGCGACGTGCTGACCGGCCGCCGCCAGATCAGCATGCGCCGCGACCCGGCCAGCAGCACCAGCGGGCGCGAGCGCAGCGCGCAGCGCACCGGGTTGTCGGTGCTGCCGCAGGATCTCGCCCTGTTCAACGCCCTGCGCGGCCTGCGTGCCGAACTGGCCCGCGAACAGAACGTGCCGGCGTTCGTGATCTTCCACGACAGCACCCTGCGCAACATCGCCGAACAGCGCCCGACCAGCCTGGATGAACTTGCCCGGGTCGGCGGCATCGGCGGCACCAAGCTGAGCCGCTACGGCCCACGCCTGGTCGAAATCGTGCGCGAAGAAGGGTAGCGCCGGGCCAACCGTGCGCTGGTGCCCCTGTAGAGCCGAGCCTACGCTCGGCTGCTTCTGCGCGAACGGCAGCCGAGCGTAGGCTCGGCTCTACACTGGTGCAGGTCCAACCTTGAACCGGCCATTCAGCCGGAAGTGCATCCACGGCCGCTTGCGGCTAGATTAGTGCCATGTCCCTCGCCTCAACCCTGCTCCGTGTCGTGCTCATGCTCAGCCTGTTGCTCAACGGGCTGAACGCGGCCATGGCCAGCGGTCATGAGGAAATGGGGCGCATGGCCCATGCCATGGCCGCCACGGTTGAAGGCGGCGACGCCGACTGCCACCACCACGCCGCCATGCAGGCCGACGAGGCCCCGCAGGCCAAGGCCCCCGCCCACGACGCCCACTGCCAGATCAAGGACTGCGTGCGCAGCTGCACGCAGCATCCGTTGCTGGTGGTGCAGCCGTTGCCGTACCTGGCCGGTCCCGGCCTGTCGCTGGCACCGCAGCCGATGCCGGCCATTGGCCGCCCGGCACCGCCACTGCCGCCGATCTCGCGCCCTCCCATCGGCTGATTCCCCACGCAGCGTGCGCGCTGCGCACCGGAGCCGGCGGCCTGCCGGCGTCTTTCCGTGTCTGGAGTCATCCTCATGAATACCCGTAATCCCCCCGGCCCGGGCGCCCTGCCCATGCCGTCGCGCCGCCTGTTCGTACAGGGCCTGGCCGCCGGTGGCGTGGTCGCCGGCATCGCCGCCGTCGGCGTGCAGCAGCGCGCGCTTGCAGCGGCCAGCGCCACCCCACGCCTGGCCGGCGCCCCGGCCGTACTCAGCGATACCCGCATCGAACTGGCCATCGGCGAATCGCTGGCCAACTTCACCGGCCGCACCCGTCCGGCGATCACCGTCAACGGCTCGCTGCCCGCGCCGATCCTGCGCTGGCGCGAAGGCCAGACGGTGGATCTGTTCGTGCGCAACACGCTGGACCGCCACCCGACCTCGATCCACTGGCACGGCATCCTGCTGCCGGCCAACATGGACGGCGTGCCCGGCCTGAGCTTCAACGGCATCGGCCCCGGCGAAACCTACCACTACCACTTCGACCTCAAGCAGTCGGGCACCTACTGGTACCACAGCCACTCGATGTTCCAGGAGCAGGCCGGCCTGTACGGCGCGCTGATCATCGACCCGGTCGAACCGGCGCCGTATCACCATGACCGCGAGCACGTGATCATGCTCTCGGACTGGACCGATATGGATCCGGGCGCGCTGTTCCGGCGCATGAAGAAGCTCGCCGAGCACGACAACTACTACAAGCGCACCCTGCCCGACTTCCTGCGTGACGTGAAGCGCGACGGCTGGTCGGCCGCGCTGTCCGACCGTGGCATGTGGGGCCGGATGCGGATGACGCCCACCGATATCTCCGACATCAATGCGCACACCTACACCTACCTGATGAACGGCACCGCGCCGGCCGGCAACTGGACCGGGCTGTTCCGCAGCGGCGAGAAGGTGCTGCTACGCTTCATCAACGGCGCCTCGATGACCTACTTCGACGTGCGTATTCCCGGCCTGAAGATGACCGTGGTCGCCGCCGACGGCCAGTACATCCATCCGGTCAGCATCGACGAGTTCCGCATCGCCCCGGCCGAAACCTACGATGTACTGGTGGAACCGACCGGGCAGGACGCGTTCACCATTTTCTGCCAGGACATGGGCCGCACCGGCTTTGCCGCCGGCACGCTGGCGGTACGCCACGGCCTGCAGGCTCCGATTCCCGCGCGCGACCCGCGCCCGTTGCTGACGATGAGCGACATGGGGCATGACATGGGTGGCGGCGGTCATGGCGGCCACGACATGGCCGCGATGAAAGGCATGGAAGGCGGCTGCGGCGCCAGCATGGGCCACGGCGCGCACGGCGGCGATACCGCCAACAAGGCACCGAAGCATCCGGTCAGCGAACGTAACAACCCGCTGGTGGACATGCAGAGTTCGGCCACCGAACCGAAGCTGGACGACCCCGGCATCGGCCTGCGCGACAACGGCCGCCAGGTGCTGACCTACGGCGCGATGCGCAGCCTGTTCGAGGATCCTGATGGCCGCGAGCCGAGCCGCGAGATCGAGCTGCACCTGACCGGCCACATGGAGAAATTCTCCTGGTCGTTCGATGGCGTCCCGTTTGCCAGCGCCGAACCGCTGCGGCTGAACTACGGCGAGCGCATGCGCATCGTGCTGGTCAACGACACCATGATGCAGCACCCGATCCACCTGCACGGCGTGTGGAGCGATCTGGAAAACGCCCAAGGTGAGTTCCAGGTCCGCAAGCACACCATCGACATGCCGCCGGGCACCCGACGCAGCTACCGCGTGCGCGCCGATGCACTCGGCCGCTGGGCCTACCACTGCCATCTGCTGTACCACATGGAAGCGGGCATGATGCGCGAAGTGAGGATCGAAGAATGAGCCGCTCACTGCTTTCCCCCTGCCTGCTGGCGCTGGGCCTGGCCGCCGCATTGCCGGTGTTCGCGCAGTCGCACGCAGGCCATGACATGGCCGCGATGGACGCGCAGGCGAAGACCGCGAAGACGCCGGCCGAACCGGTCGATCATTCGAAGATGGATCACTCGACCATGGATCACTCGAAGATGGACCATGGCGCGATGCAGCCGGCGACGATGGACCATTCCAAGATGGACCACGCCGCCATGGGTCACAGCACGCCCGCGCCGACCGAACCGCGCGAACCGATCCCGGTCCCGACCGATGCCGACCGTGCCGCTGCATTCCCGCCCATCGCCCACGGTGCGATGGAGCATGCGCCGGAGATCAACAGCCTGCTGCTGATCGACCGCCTCGAGCATTGGGATGGCAAGAGCAGCAACGGCCAGGCCTGGGAAGCCACCGGCTGGATCGGCGGCAACATCAACCGCCTGTGGCTGCGCACCGATGGCGAACGCAGCCGTGGCCGAACCGAGTCGTCATCGCTGGAGGCGCTGTACGGCCGTAGCGTGTCGCCGTGGTGGGACGTGCTGGTCGGCGTGCGCCAGGACTTCCGCCCCGCCGACTCGCGCACCTGGGCGGCGATCGGCATCCAGGGCCTGGCGCCGTACAAGTTCGAAAGCTCGGCCACGCTGTACATGGGTTCCGGTGGCCAGGTCCTGGCCAAGGCCGAAGTCGAGTACGACGTGCTGCTGACCAACCGTTTGATCCTGCAGCCGCTGCTGGAAGCCACGCTGGCAGCCAAGGACGAGCCGGAATACGGTATCGGCCGCGGCCTGAACACGGTCGAGGCCGGGCTGCGCCTGCGCTACGAGTTCAGCCGCCGCTTCGCGCCGTACATCGGTATCAGCCACGAACGCAGTTTCGGCGACACCGCCGACTATGCCGGCGACCACGCACGCGACACGCGTTGGGTGGCCGGCGTGCGCATGTGGTTCTGAGCAGCGTTACGTGAGCATTGGCCAGCCCCGGCAGCCGCCGGGGCTGGCTACACTGCGCCACGTTCCAATGCAGGCCCCACCAATGTCGCTGCAGATCCGCCGCGCCACCCTCGCCGATGTCGACGCGCTGTCGGCCATTGCCATCACCACCTACAACGAAACCTGGGGCGACTCGTATCCGGCGCAGGAGCTGCAGGATTTCCTGCAGGCGCACTACAGCAGCGAACCGCAGCGCGCCGAGCTGTCCGATCCGCGCAGTGCGGTCTGGCTGCTGATGGACGGCGACAGCGTGGTCGGCTACCTGGCCGCCGGCGCCAACACCCTGCCGCATGCGGAGGCCCGAGGGGGCGACATCGAACTGAAGCGTTTCTACATCCTGGCCGACTACCAGAACGGCGGCCACGGCGCGCGCCTGATGCAGGCGTTCATGGAGTGGCTGGACCAGCCACAGCGCCGCACCCTGTGGGTGGGCGTGTGGGAAGAGAACTTCGGCGCGCAGCGCTTCTACGCGCGCTACGGCTGCAGCAAGGTTGGCGAGTACGACTTCATCGTCGGCGACACCCACGACCGCGAGTTCATCCTGCGTCGGCCGTGACCGCGCGGCGAAGCGCCTAGAAGTCGAACAGCTCCGACAGAAAGCTGTCCTTCTTCTTTTTCTTGTAGCCGTGGCCGTACTGCTGACCACGGTTGTCCTCGTAGCGCTGGCCAAGGTGGCGGGTATCGCGGTGCATCACCGGCGGTGGCGCGGCGGCCGGCTGCGACTGCACCGGAGCGGGCGGCGGCACGGCAGCACCGGCGCCTGCGCGCTCGATGATCTTGTCCAGCTCGCCGCGGTCCAGCCACACCCCGCGGCAGCCGGGGCAGTAGTCGATCTCGATGCCGTTTCGCTCGGCCATCTGCAGGGTCTGGGTCTTGCACACGGGGCACAGCATGGGCATCGCTCCTGTCGGTCTGGCTTTGACTGTACCTGCACCGCGATGACTGTGCGGCAACGCATGACCGATGGCACAGGGACTTCCGGCGTGCGCCTCGGCCGCCGCTGCGCCCGCACACTGCGCCCAGACCCGCAAGGAGTGCGTACATGACTGTCCTGTCCCGCTTGCCCAGTCCACTACGCCTGTTGCTGGTGCTGCTCGGCGTCGGCGTTGGCCTGAATCTGCGCGACATCGCGGCCGCCGCCGGCAGGCCGATTCCCGCCTTGCCCATTGCCTACGGCGGTAGCCTGCTCGACAACGCACTGGCCGTACTGCTGGCGCTGCTCCTGGCTGCGCTGCTGCGCCCCCGTGGGGTGGGCCTGATGGCCAGCTTGGGACTGCACGGAAACCGCTGGCGTGGCCCGTTGTGGGTGCTGCTGGCCAGCCTGCCCTGCTGGCTGGGCCTGGCGCTGCTTGGCACGCCCAACACCGCACTGACCACCCTGGATGCGACGATGCTCGCCGTGCTGTTCCCGCTGGCCGAGGAAGTGCTGTTCCGCGGCCTCGGCTTCGTGCTGCTGGTGAAACTCATGCGCGGCCCGTGGGCCCTGCTTGCGCTGCCGCAGGCGCTGCTGTTCGGCTGGGTGCACTGGCTGGGTTTCGGCGGCTTCGACGGCGGCGGCAACGCCCTGTTCGTCGGCGCGGTCATCGCGCTGGGCGGCTTCATCTTCGCCTGGCTGGACCATCTGGATGGCAACACCCTGTGGTGCGGCCTGGTGCTGCACGTATCGATGAACCTGGCCTGGAACGTGTTCAGCCTCGATGACGCCGTCGCGCTGGGCTGGCAGGCCACCAGCCTGCGCATTGGCACGGCCCTGCTGGCGGTGGCGGTGCTGGCCTGGCGGGTACGACGCCACCAGCATCGGCTGTAACGCCCACTTAGCCTGGCGTGCACGCCGGGATCACCCCCGGCTTGCGCATACTTGCGCGCCTTTTCATTGCTGCTTTCCGGAGCTGTAGCGTCATGTTGCTGTCCAAGCGCCACGTTGAACCCAGCGTCCTGCTCATCGAGGACGCCGAGGAAACCCGCGAGCTGAGCCGTCTTGCGCTGGAAAGCCAGGCCTGCCACGTGGTGGGCGTGAGCTCTGCCGAAGCGGCACTGGGCCTGCTGGCCGCCGGTGAGCGTTTCGATCTGCTGTTCACCGACGTCAATCTGGGCCCGATCAGCGGGATTGAAGTCGCCAACCGGGTCCGCGGCCTCCATCCCCAGCTGCCGATCCTAGTGACGTCGGGCATGGACCAGCATCAGGTGTTGCCGCAGCTGCGCGACGGCATCCATTTCCTGCCCAAACCCTACAACATGAGCGAGCTGCTCGATGCCATCCGGCTGTGCTTCCGGCACGCCGATGTGGGCATGTTGACCGGACCGGATGCACAGGCGGCGTGAGGCAATCATCCACGCATGGCGTGGATCTACGGCGTGTACTGGCGTGGATCCGCGCCCTGCATGGATGGAACCGGCCATCAACCGCCGGTATATGGCCCCTCACCCGGCATCACCTCCAGCAGCGCACGGGTGATCACCCTCGGATAGACCGTGAGATGGTCCTCGCCGTCGATCACAACATTGTCCACCTTCAGCTTGCGGCCACTGCGCTCAAGCTGAGCGCTGAAGTCGGCAGTCTGGCGCAGCATGTCGTTGCCGGTTGAATAGCGCGGCCCCGGTTTATCCGTCTCGTAGCTGCCCACCGACAGCAGCACGCGCGTAGGTTGTGCCGGGATGACGGCAGCATCCTGCATGCGTGGCAGCAGCAACTGGTCGAACCACAGCGAAGGACTGGACAGAATGTAGGTACTGAACATGTCCGGCTGGGTCGTCAGCACGTAGGTGCCGAACAGCGCGCCATAGGAATGACCGGCGAACACGCGCCGGGCGGGATCGGTGCGATAACGCGCATCGATCATCGGCAACACCTGCGCTGCCAGGAAATCGCGATAGTGCGCAGCACCGCCGTAGGTGACGTCATCACTGT
The DNA here is from genome assembly GCF_013464485.1 of Stenotrophomonas maltophilia. Lineage (GTDB taxonomy): Bacteria > Pseudomonadota > Gammaproteobacteria > Xanthomonadales > Xanthomonadaceae > Stenotrophomonas > Stenotrophomonas maltophilia_AW. The sequence continues at coordinate 45,805 of NZ_RAUX01000046.1, read as the reverse complement.
AGTAGCCATCGCTCGTGCGCGCCGGGTTGCTGGGCGTGTAGTCACGTGAGCGGCTCTGCTTTGAGGTCAGTCCTTCCTGCGGCGGCAACCCGACCAGGATGAAGTTCTCGATGTTGACGCCCTGCTGCCCGACAAGGTTGCGCACGCTGCGCACCAGCGGGAAGCTGTACAGCGCATCGGTCACGTACAGCACCGGATAATGCTTTTCCGGCTGGGCAGCATAATCGGCCGGCAACGACACCCAGATCGGATAGTCTCGGCCGATCGGATCATGTACACGCAGCGCTTCGGTATCCGGCAGTACCACGCCCGACACAGCGGCGGCCGGGCTCTCCTTCGCTTCACTCTGCGCTGCCGGCGGCGCCACCGACATCGCACAGCCACTCACGGCCAGACAGACCGCAAAACTCCATCCACACACACGCTGCATCCACGCTCTCCCGTTGCGGGCGGCGCATCGGATGGCGCCACTGCCGCATCCTTGCATGGTGCGTAAGCCGCTGCCAGTGCGGTCAGGGCGAGGCCGGCGGCGGCGCCGGGAACAGCGTGCGCAGCGCCTGCAATGCGGCCGGATGGTAGATCGTGGCGTGGGTTTCCTCTGGCAGCCGAAGGTACTTCACCAACGGCGACGGCGACGCCTGCTGCAGCAGCTCCGCCAACTGCGCGGCAGAGGCCGCCAGCTCCGGCTGCCCGCTGCTGGCCAGGAACACCCGCGGCTGTGCGCGCGTCACTGCCGGCAGCTGCCTGGTCGCACCAGCCAGCAAGGCGCCATGATTCCACCACAGGCTGGGGTCCAGCGCGATATAGCTGTTGAACAGTGTCGGGTCCTGCAGCAGTGTCTCGATCACGAACAGGCCAGCAAGCGATTCACCGATCAGCGCACGTTCGTCGGTGATCGGGTAGCGCTGGCGCACCTGCGGCATCAGCTCATCGCGCAGGAAGCTGCGATAGGCCGCCGATCCACCAATGCGTGGCGCGATCTTCTGGTCCTGCGGATCGCTGCTCGGGCCGGTCATGTCGCGACGGCGCTCGGTGTTCTCGATACCGACCAGCAGGAACGGGCGCATGCTGCCGTTGCCGCTCAGCACCTGCACCAGCCCTGCCACGTGCAGGAAATCCTCGCCGATGCCGCCGTCGGGCATATAGATCACCGGCAGCGGCGCCTTCGGGTCCAGGCCCCAGGGCTGCGGGCGGTAGACAGTGATGCGACGGGTTTCGCCCAGCGCCTTCGACTCCATGGTGAAGGTCTCGCCGATCACCAACGGTGCCGCCGCAGTGACCGGGTCCGGCGACGTCGCCTGCACAGCGGGAACAGCGGCAGCACCTGGCCCCGCGGTTGCCAGCAGGATCAAGACGGACAAGACAGCGACACGCATGCGAACTTCCATTTTAGAGAGGACGGCCAGCATAACTGCGCCGGCGCCCTCAACGGCGATCCAGTTCGATCACGGCCTGGCAGGCACGGAGCTGGTCGTCGGCATCACGTCCGATTCGAACAAGCGCTGCCGCAACCTCTGCTCGTAACTGGGCGCCCGCATCACGTTCGCCGGTGCGGGCGGCGGCCTCGGACAGACGGCCGGTGTGGCACGCGGCGAGGTCGTCGCGCAGGCGGAGAGTGCCAGCGCGCAGGGCAGCCACCACATCGGCATCCACCTCGGCCGCGCGCTCACGATCTTGTTCATGTTGTTCCCCCAGTGAGGCCATCGCCTCGCTCCGTTCTTCCTGATCCCGGCGCAACCGCCGTTCGGACTGCACCGCTCCGGCCTGTTGTTCCACATCGGCACGCGCCATCGCGAGATCGCTGCGATCACCGCGCCACCGCCAGCCGGTCATGAACATCAGCAGCGACCACAGCACCAGCGACGCCATCACGACCAGCATGCGCGGCATGGGTCATTGCTCCGCCACGCAACGCGCATGGCGCTGCTGCTGGCGCTCCCACACACCCCAGCACACGGTGTTGGGGCGCCCATCAACACGGGTCGAACAGTCGTAGCCCCCTGCCCGCTTCCACAACAACAAGGCATCACAGGCCTGGCGGTACTCACCCTGCAGCAGATGCCGGCGCATCGATGACGCGCGCCAGTTGCCGATGCCGTACTGGTAGAGGAAATCTACATAGACGTCGTACTCGCCCTGGCTGAGCGCCACGCCGGGCAGCGACGCGCGGAACTGTCCTTCTTCCCTGGCCAGATGAGCCTGTACGGCATGCAGCGCGCGTACCGGCGTGGTGCGATCGCCCAGCCTCACCGGCGTGCCGTCCTCGCGAACGGTCGAGCCGAAGCCATAGGTTGGACGGTCATTGCGCGTGGGTACCACTGCGGCGTCGGTGTATCCCTCGCGGTCGACGATGGCGATCAGGCCTGCCGCGCTGAGTGCAAGCGCAGCGACCAGGCTGCGTACCGGCAGGGTGCTGGTGGGCCGGCTCATTCGCGCTCCCTGCGGCGCCATTCGCGCAGCCAGCGCCAGCCCAGATAGGCAATCTGCGCAGCCAGGTAGATGATGGTCAGGACGACGACCAGCCGGTCCAGGGTGATACCGGCTGCAAGCGCACCGGCGACGGTAACCGGCGGCGCCGACTTGATGGCCGCCGCGCCGGCCGTACTGATGATTTCTTCTTTCATGATGGGTCCTGAAGGGATTGCAGGCCGCGTCGCATCGACGTGGCCGGAAGAGGTGCCCGCCTCGCTGCCGGCTCGGCACGAGGGTTGTTCCGGTCGGGAGGCGGGCGGAAGATTGGATCCGCCGCTCATGCGGCCTGGGCGATGCCCTCCATCCAGCCACGCACGCGCTGGAAGCCGAGTTCGACCAGGTTGAGGTAATGCCGGTTGGACACCGGTCGCTGCCCGCAGTTGGCCAGCAGCAGATTCGCCGTTTCGAACCGTTCGACCTTGCGACGGCCACGCCCGCAGTAGTAGCCGCGCAGTGCACAGGCCATCGCCACGTTGTCGCGCGAAACCGCAGTGATGATGTCCTCGATCTGCTGCGCAAGCTGGTCTGTTTCCAGAGGTTTGTATCCCTGGGCCCGGCCAGGCATGTCACCGCGATGCTCGATAAGCACCGCCAGCAGGTTGCGCGACTGGAAGCCGAGGTATTCGCAGTCGCGATGCAGGGCATATTCGCCGCCCCAGTGTTCCAGCCGACTGCGGACGTACTCACCGAACGTATCAAGCTGCATGGGGGGCTTCTCCTTTGAGGGGCGACGGGCCCGGACCGAACACGTCCGGGCGCAGGGATTCGCGGCGGACAACGCCCGCAGTGGCCAGCTCGATGCGCCGGCACAGTCGCGCGCCGGGCAGCTTGTGGCCGCGGGCGATCATGTAGAGGGTCCGCAGCGCACAACCGGTCTGGTGAGCCAGGCGGCGCATGACGGGGCAGCTGGGGGTGCCGTAGCCCCCCTGGGAGATGGCGTAGTCGATGAGGTTCATGGCCCGCACATTACCGCCAAGGTAATGCGTCGTCAATACCGTTTTGGTCATTTGCTGGATTGGTAATGCAGCGCACCATCTACGGATGGACGCCAGTACCGCTCGCACCCTCAACATGCGCCTCCGCGTGGCCGCCGCCGGGGGCCCGGCCGAATGGGCCCGCCTGTTCGGTGGCACCCGCTGGGCGCAGCCCCAAGTCAGCCAGTGGATTTCCGAGAGCAACCCGAAGAGCATCGGCCATCGTCTTGCTCGCGATCTTGAATCGGTGATGCAGCTTCCACATGGAACACTGGATCGCGTCGATCAGGACGGTGAGATGTCGCTTCAGTCTCAATCTGCGGGACTGGATTTCGAGAAAATGAGCGCTGCGGTCAAGGTGCTTTCGCACTACCTGGAGCTTGTCGGCGATCCACCGGAATGGATCTACGACCCCGTGCTGCTGGAGACCGCATTCATGGTCGTAGACGAGTTCGGTCAGCCTTCTGCGCCGGACAATGTCCTCGACCTGACGAAGCTTCTGGCAAAACGGATCAGGGAGGCGAAGGATGACTCACACGCGACTCGAGGAGCTCGCACAGCGGTTGGCCGCTAGGACCCAGGAACTGCGCGGCGAGCGCAACCCGGCGCCGGCATTGCGGGTGGTGGCCGGAGACGCAGTTGCGATCCGCGGCGAGAGGCGCATGGACGCGATCATGCGCGAGTGGCATTGCCGCATGATCCGCAACGTACGCCGGCGCTGGGGCGAGCCCATGCAACATGTGATCGACCAGGCATGCTGCGGCGTGGTCAACATCGAGCAGCTCGCCGACGATGCACTGATCCAGTTACACAAGGACATGGAACGCGCGGAGGAGTGCATCCGGGAGGGCATTTCCTTCCACGACGCCGGGCTGCTGCGCGCACACTACGGCTGATATGCCCGCTGACCAGCCGCAGATGGCCGGATCAGGCTGGACATCAATTACCAAAAGTTACCCAATAATTACCTTTTAAGTGATGTCGTAGCATCACTGGTACGACATTGGCAGCTACAAGGAATCAGCCTTCGGGCTGTCCCACACGCTTCGCCCCGATCCGAGGGCATGCGCAGCCAATCGGATCGACAGTTTCCTCACCCCCTTCCGCGGCACGTCCCGGCGCTGCAGGAGTGCTTGCAACGAGAAATGAAAAAGGCGCCCAGGGGGCGCCTTGATCATCAATGCAATGGTGGGCCGTGAAGGATTCGAACCTTCGACCAAAAGATTAAAAGTCTTCTGCTCTACCGACTGAGCTAACGGCCCGGTGCCTTGCCCCGGCCTTTCGGCGGGGTCCGCATTCTAGCCTACTTTGCTGCCCGCGCGAAACTCTGCGGTGTTGCTCAATGAGCTGCGGAGGCTTCCCAGCGTGCAGCGCCAGCCCAGCCAACCCGATCTAAACCTTTCCGGCCAACCTCGCATCCCATCCGTTGTACCCGCCCGGAGCCACGGATGCGCCCTCTTTTCCACCTGATCACCGCCCTGCTGCTGCCCTGCGCCGCTGTGGCCGCCCCCTCCCAGGTCGTCACCGACGACATCGCCCGCTTCTGGGCCACCTACGATGCGGTGCGCGCCGAGCCCGGTGCCGAGCGCCGGTTGGCACTGGTCCAGCAGCTCTACATCGATCCGGGCAGCCCGGGCCTGCATGCGCTGATGCAGGTCCGCAATTACACTGCCCGCGAGTACGCCGAAGCCATGAACGCGTGGCCACGCTTCTGGACATCGGTGCGGCCGCTCACCGCCAATGCGCAGCAGGCCAGCGCCACGTTGGAGCATGATGTGGCCGCCTTCCGGCTGCTCTACCCTGCACTGCGCCCGGCCACCATCACCTACGCGATTGGCGTGCTGCGTACCGGCGGTACCACGCTGGATGACAAGGTACTGATCGGTGCGGAGATGGCGCTGGGCGATGAGCGCGTGGACGTGAGCGAGCTGCCCGAGAAGATGCGCGACCGCCTGCGGATCTACTACGACAGCCGGCCGGGCATGAACAATGCGCAGAACAATCTGCACGAGTACGTACACACCCAGCAGCGTGAGACCACCGGCAGCCTGGCCCAGTACGTGGTGCGCGAGGGTGTGGCCGAGTATGTGGCGGAGCGGCTGAGTGGGCGTCGGCCGACGTTGCCGATGTACAGCTACGGGCCCGCGCACGAGGCGCAGATCCGCGCGCGTTTCGTCGCCGAAATGGACGGCGAGGGTCTGGACAACTGGCTGTACAACAGCGCCCGCAATCCGTTTGGGGTGAGTGATTTGGGGTACTACGCCGGGTACCGCATCGCGCAGGAGTACATGCGCCAGCAGGCCGATGAGAAGGCAGGGATCGCGCGGATGATCGAGCTGGATTACACAGATCCGGCCGTAGTGCAGGCGTTTATTGAAGCGTCGGGGTGGTTGCAGCAGCGGTAGCGCCGGGCCGTGCCAGGCGCACAGTGCCAACCAAGGTTGGCACCCACCAGAGTCAGACCTGCCCGGCGAAGGGCGTGCGAACCAAGGTTCGCACCCACAGAGGAAGCCGGCCAGCGGCCGGCTCTACCGAGCGATCAGGCGTACAGCGTGGGGTCCGGCACGCCGGCTTCGGTGAAGCCCTGCGCGCGCAAGCGGCAGGCATCACAGTGGCCGCAGGCGGCGCCGTTGGCGTCGGCGTTGTAGCAGGACACGGTCAGGCCGAAGTCCACGCCCAGCCGCACGCCTTCGCTGACGATCTGGCCCTTGCTGAGGAACTGCAGCGGTGCATGTACCTTGATGCCCGCGCCTTCCACGCCCGACTTGGTGGCCAGGTTGGCCAGCGCTTGGAACGCGGCCACGAACTCGGGGCGGCAGTCCGGGTAGCCGGAGTAATCCACGGCGTTGACGCCGCAGAAGATGTCGTTGGCGCCGAGCACTTCGGCCCAGCCCAGGGCCAGCGACAGCATGATGGTGTTGCGCGCCGGCACGTAGGTGATCGGGATGCCGGCACCGCCGGCCTCGGGCACGTCGATGTCGTCGGTCAGTGCCGAGCCGCCGATGCTGCGCAGGTCCACGTCCACGGTCTTGTGCGCGACCACGCCCTGGGCCTTGGCGACGCGGGCGGCGGCGTCCAGTTCGGAGGTGTGGCGCTGGCCGTAGCGCACGCTGAGGGCATGCACGGCGAAGCCCTGTTCCTGGGCCATGGCGATGACGGCGGCTGAATCCATGCCGCCGGAGAGAAGCACGACTGCCTTCTTCATGGGTAGAACATCCGGTTGGGAGGGGAAAGCCAGCACGCTGTCCCGCGCCGGAGTTACATCAGGGAACGTTGCCTGGGCTCATCGGCCCGGCTCGTCATTCCACAGGATTTTATGCAACTGCATCTGGAAGCGCACCGGCAGCCGGTCTTCAACGATCCAGTCGGCCAGCTGGCGTGCGGTGATCTCGCCCTTGCTGGGTGAGAAGAACACGGTGCAGCGCTTCACCAGATCGTGCTCGGCCAACAGGGCCTTGGCCCAGTCGTAGTCTTCGCGGCTGCAGATGACGAACTTGATCTGGTCGCGGGCGGTCAGCAGCGGCAGGTTGTCCCAGCGGTTGCGCACCACTTCCGCCGAACCTGGGGTCTTGATGTCGAGCACCCGCGACACGCGCGGGTCCACCGCGCTGACGTCCAGTGCGCCGGAGGTCTCCAGCGAGACGTCCATACCGGCGTCGCACAGCTTCTGCAGCAGCACCAGGCAGCGCTTCTGCGCCAGCGGCTCGCCGCCGGTCACGCAGACGTGGCGCACGCCCTGGGCGAGCACCTCGGCCACGATGTCATCGATGTCCCACCAGGTGCCTCCGTGGAAGGCATAGGCGGTGTCGCAGTACTGGCAGCGCAGCGGGCAGCCGGTCAGGCGCACGAACACGGTCGGCCAGCCGGCGGTATCGGCTTCGCCCTGCAGCGAGGTGAAGATCTCGGTGATCTTCAGGCGCGGCAGCGGCGACTGCACGATGTCGCTGGGGGTGGCGACGGCGTTGGACGGGGTAACGGCGGTCATGGCGGGCACTTCTTGGTGGGACACGTGGCGGGTGGGCTACCGCGGCCGGTAACGAAAGCAGCCGAGCGTGGGCTCGGCTCTACAGCAGCAACCGGGCGGGCTTGCCGATCCGGAAACGAAAGCAGCCGAGCGTGGGCTCGGCTCTACGGGGCAGCTATTGTACGCTCGGTCAGCGGATCTGCTTGCCGAGGCGGATGGACTGCAGCCGGTCCTGGGCGGTGCGCGCAGCGTCCGAGCCCGGGTACTGCGCCACGACGGTCTCCAGCGTCTGCTGGGCCTGATCGACCTTGCCCTCGCCATACTGCGAGAGGCCAACCTTGAGCAGGCCGCCAGCGGCCTTGTCGTGGGTCGGATAGCGTGACAGCAGTTCACGGAACTGGGTCTCGGCCATCGGGAAATTGCGGGTGGCGTAGTAGCTCTCGCCCAGCCAGTACAGCGCGTTCGGCGCGTAGACACCGTTCAGGTACAGCTGCAGGAAGCTCAGGAACAGCTGCGCCGAATCATCGTACTTGCCGGCCTTCAGCGAATCGAAGGCGACGTTGTAGGAGGTACGCTCGTCGCCGGTGGCGGCAAGGCTGCCGGCATCACCATGGACGGAAGGCGGCCGCTCGGAAGTGGCCGCCGCTGCGGGCTTTGCCGGGGCCGGCGCGGCCTTCGGCGCGCTCGCCGGAACGGGCGGCAGGGCCGGGGCGGCAGTGCCCCCTTCCAACCGGTTCAGGCGGCTGTCCAGATCCAGGTACTGGTCCTGGGCGGACTGCTTGAGCTGGGCGTTGTCGTGCTGCAACTGCTCGATCGAGGCCTGCAGGCTGGTGACCTGCTGCCGCAGCTGGTTGATCTGGTTCAACAGGTCCTGGTTGGCACTGTTGTTGTACATCTGCTGCTCGAGCGCGCCGACACGATCGGCCAGGCTCTGTCGCTGTGCATGCGCCGGTGCGGCAGCCACGAGGGCTGCCGCAACGACCAGCATCAGTTTGATGCCAATGCGCATGGATTACTGCGCGGTGTAGACGATTTCGACGCGACGGTTCTGCGACCAGCAGGACTCGTTCGACTCGGTGCAGACCGGACGCTCTTCACCGTAGGACACGACGGTCAGCTGCGAAGCCGAGCCACCGTTGGCCTGCAGGGCCGAGTTGACGCCGTTGCCACGACGCTCGCCCAGGGCCTGGTTGTACGCGCGCGAACCGCGCTCGTCGGTGTGGCCCTGCAGGGTGATGCGCGAGGACGGACGGTCACGCAGGTACTTGGCGTGGCACGCCATGATGGCCTGGAATTCCGGCTTCACGTCTTCCTTGTCCAGGTCGAAGTAGACAACGCGCTGGCGCAGGCAGGCGTCGGTGTCCAGGTCGCCCGGGCCGTACAGGCCGGAGGTCGACGGAGCGGTCGGGGTGGTGGTCGAGGTGCCGGTGTCGACCGGAGCCTGCGGCTCTTCCTTCACCTTCTTCGAGCAACCGGCCAGGACGGCCACAGACAGCAGGGAAACAAGCAGAACGCGGGTGGACTTGTTCATGGCGATACCTTTGTGGCTCCTAGGCCGATGAGGGGTTCAAGACAGCGAAAATATTAACACTCTTTTAGCGCTGGGTACGGTATGGGGACCATGCCGGCTCGCGCACATCACCATCGGCCAGGACCAGGCGCTGGCGAACCCGCGCATCGGCCGAAACGGCATACAACACACCACGGCCACCCTCACGGGCGGCATACAGCACCATGCTTGCGTTGGGCGCAAAGCTGGGCGATTCATCCAGCGAACCCGGGGACAGCGTGCTCCAGCGCGGCGAGCCCAGCGAGCTGTCCATCATCGCGATCTTGTAGCTGTTGCCCGACCCCTGCGCCACGGCGATTTTCTTGCCGTCATAGGACACCGAGGGCTTGGCGTTGTAGTTGCCCTGGAAGGTCACGCGCTCGGCGCTGCCGCCGCCGGCACCGACCTTGTAGACCTGCGGACGACCGCCACGGTCGGAGGTGAAATACACCGCGCTGCCGTCCGGCGCCCAGGTCGGCTCGGTGTCGATGGCGAAGTGGTTGGTCAGCTGGGTCAGCTGCTTGCTGCCCAGATCCATCACGTAGATTTCCGGGTTGCCCGAACGCGACAGGGTCAAGGCCAGCTTGCGACCGTCGGGCGAGAAGGCCGGGGCGCTGTTGATGCCGCGGAAGCTGGTGACCAGCTCACGCGCGCCGGTGGCGATGTTCTGGATGTAGATGGCCGAATTGCCACGCTCGAAGCTGACATAGGCCAGCTTGCCGCCATCCGGGCTCCACGACGGTGACAGCAGCGGCTCGGCCGAACGCACGATGGTCTGCGGGTTGTAGCCATCGGAGTCGGCCACCATCAGCGCATAGCGCATGGCGTCGCCCTTGCCGCTGGCGGTCACGTAGGCGATGCGGGTCCAGAAGGCGCCGCGCACACCGGTGATCTTCTCGTAGATGGCGTCGGCCATCTGGTGGGCGACGTCGCGCATGGCATTGCCACGGGCGGTCATCGCCAGGCCCAGCAGGCGCTCGCCCTTGGGCACGTCGAACAGTTCGTACTCGACGCGGTAGGCACCGGCACCGGCGTCGAGCACGCGGCCGACCACGATGTAGTTCTGCTTCAGCGCGCGCCAGGTGGCGAACTGGATGTCGCCGCCGCGCACCGGCTTCTCGACGATCTGCGCTTCCGGCAGCGTGCGGAACTGGCCCGAACGCTCCAGGTCGGCACGGACCACGCCAGCGACGTCGGTCTGCGGTGCAGCCGCCGAACCCTGGTAGGGCATCGGCACGATGGTGATCGGCAGCGCGGAGGCATTGCCGCCGATGATGTCGATATCCAGCCCCTTCTGCTGCGCGAGGGCAGCAAAGGGCAGCAACAGGGCCGCAAACACGGCAAGCCAGCGAGGCATCTTTTTCATGGAGCGCTCAATAGGGGGAAACCGGAACGAGGGATAGCAAAGCGGAAGTGAACCGCTTCGCAATCATGAACCAAGGGTACGTGAATTCCGGGTCAGTTCCAGCCCGTCTTCTCACATGTCGTTAACGTCACGGCTAACAACGCTGGGCAGACCTCGCTCGCCCCCCGTCTGTGAGGCCCCTACTCGGCCAGGAACCGCAGCCGGATCCGAGGCGAAAACACCTGCTCGAATCCGTAGTAGGGAAGTGGGCTTGAGGCCAGCACAGCTCTCTCCAACGAGTTCATGCCTTCCGCTTCGAACTCGCAAGGGGCCTCCACCTTGAATTGAATGACATGCCCTCCCGGCGCTTGATGGATCATTACCGGGCACAGCTGACCTCGATGGACCGTATAAGGCTTCACCCACTGAGCCAGGACCTGCGCGCGGATTGCCTCAACATACGCAGCCTTCTGGACGGCCTCTTCCGCTTCTTCGCTCGGCGTCGCCGCCTGGAGACAATCAATCCTCTGCATTGAACCGAACCCGTCCCGGCTGGGCGATCCGGCCTCGCCAAGCGGGATTTCCGAGCAGCAGGAGATTGCCCGGTCGAAACCGGGACCGCCAGAGGCTGATGCGACAAAGCAGGCAGGGGCAGTCCCATGCCCCTGCCCGATCAATCCTGCGCAGTGAAGGTCAGGTTGAGCGTGCGATTGAACACCGACTCGAAGCCGCGGTACGGCAACGGCTGCGCATTGAGCACCGCCGCCTCGATCGAGCGCTTGCCGGCCTCGTCGTACGGGCAGTTGGCGCCGACCTTGGCTTGCAGCACCTGCCCACCCGGGATCTGGGTGATGGTCACCTGACACTTCTGACCCAGTGGCACACTGTCCGGCCGGGTCCAGGTGTCACGCACCTTGGCCTGGATCGCCGCGGCGTACTTGGCCGTCAGGTCATCGCTGTTGCCACCGCCACCGGCGGCCGGCTGTGCGGCACCACTGGCACCTGCAGCGGCGGTACCGGCGGCATTACGCGCGGCGGCCACCTGGCGCAGCTTCTGCTCGGCCAGCTTGGCTTCCTTCTCGGCCTGCTCGCGGCGGGCACGGATCTCGGCGATCTTCTTCTGCTTTTCCGCCTCGGCCTTGTCCGCGGCCTGACGGGCCTGGTCGGCCAGCTTCTTCTTGGCGTCTTCTTCCTGCTGCTTGGCCAGGCGCAGCTTCTGCTCCGCTTCTTCCTGGCGCTTGCGTTCGGTCAGGTCGATCTGCTCCTGGCGGCGCTTGGCTTCCTGCTCCTGCTTGGCCTTCTCCTGCGAGATGGCCAGCGCGTTGGCCGCTTCCTGGTCCTTGGTGTCCGGCTGCGCGACACGCTCCTGCGCCTGTTGCTGCTGCGGCGTGGGCGCGTCCTGCGGGCGCGGTTCGGGAATCGGCTGCGGCGGCGGCACGGTGTCTTCCGGCACCGGGATCGGCTCGGCCACCGGCGGCGGCAGGTCTTCCAGCTTTTCCGACTGGCGCAAGGCCTGGCGCGCGGCGGACGCCTCGGACGCGGACAGCGCCAGGCTGGCCTCGACCGAGGGATCGCCTGCGGCGGCATCGGTGTTGCGTTCGGGCGACCACAGCCAGGCGCCGATGAAGATCAGCGCGACCAGCAGATGCACCAGCACTGCCAGCGCCAGGGGCAGGCCCCAGCCGGGTTCGCGCTGCTGCGGGGGTGGCAGGGCGTCAGCGTGCATCGGTGGCCAGGCCTACCTTGTCTACCTTGGCGCGCTTGATCACATCCATTGCGGCGATGACCTTTTCATAGGCCACGGCACGGTCTGCGGCGACGATCACGCGCACGCCCTTGTCCTGGGCGGCGATGCCGGCCAGACGGCCTTCCAGTTCCTCGGCCGAGACCGCGGACGGCTCCTTGGCGTCGGGCAGCTTCAGGCTCAGCTGGCCATCCTGGCGCACCGAGACGATCACCGGGTCCTGCTTGCTTTCCAGCGCCTTGGCGTTGGACTGCGGCAGATCGACGTCGAAACTCAGGGTGAGCAGCGGCGCGGTGACCATGAAGATGATCAGCAGCACCAGCATGACGTCGATGTAGGGAACGACGTTGATTTCCGATTTCAGCTTGCGGCGCTTGCGGCGACCGATGGCAGCGGACATGGCTTGGACTCCCGGGTCAGGCGCTTACTCGTCGCCAGCGCTCTGGCGCTGCAGGATGGAGCTGAATTCTTCGGCGAAGGTCTCGAAGCGGACCGACATGCGCTCCACTCGGGTGGTGAAGCGGTTGTAGGCCCACACCGCCGGAATGGCCACGAACAGGCCGATGGCGGTGGCGAACAGCGCTTCGGAGATGCCCGGGGCAACGGCGGCGATACCGGCCTGCGCGCCGCTGCTGATCATGTCGTGCATGGTCACCATGATGCCGAACACGGTACCGACCAGGCCCACATACGGCGCCGTCGAGCCAATGTTGGCCAGCAGTTCCAGGTTGCGCTCCAGCTGGTCGACTTCACGGGTGTAGGTGGTGCGCATGGCGCGCTGCGCGCCTTCCAGCTGCGCGCGGCCGTCCAGACGACGCTTGTCGCGCAGGCGGGTGTATTCGCGGAAGCCAGCTTCGAAGATCGCTTCCAGGCCGCCCACATTGCGACTGCGGTCGGTGGCCGAGCTGTACAGCTTGCCCAGGTCGGCGCCGGACCAGAAGCGGTTCTCGAACTCGTCGGCCTCGCGGGTGGCCTGCTTGAACACGCGGGCCTTGCGGAAAATGATCACCCAGCTGACGAACGAGCCGACCAGCAGCAGCAGCACGATGATCTTCACCGGCAGGCTGGCCTTGGCCATCAGTTCGAGGTAGTTGATGCCGCCGCCGGTGGTGGCCTGGGCAAGGGTCTGGGTCGCGGCGTTGCTGACATCGGCCGGCAGTGCCTCGGTGACCGTGGCCTGCAGGGCCAGGAGCGTTGCGATCATCCGTTGTTCCTCAAAGTTCGGATTCGGGGTGGAGGTGGGGTTGCAGCACAGCAAGGACGGCCTCGTCCATGCCACGCGGGCGGAAACTGGCCGCTTCCAGTGCGGCGATGCGGACCTGCGCAGACAGCAGCAGCTCGCCGTCGCGCAGGATCTGCTGGTTGAAGACCATGCTGGCCTTCTTCAGCTGGACCAGGGTGGCGCTCACCTGCAGGGTGTCATCCAGCCGTGCCGGCCTGATGAAGTCCATCTGCATCGAGCGCACCGCGAACACCATGCCGTGCTCGCTGCGCATGCGCTCCTGGCCGTAGCCCAGCGCGCGCATCCATTCGGTCCGGGCCCGTTCCATGAAGGCCACGTAGCGGGCGTGGTAGACCACCCCGCCTGCGTCCGTATCTTCCCAGTAAATGCGTGTCGGCCAACTGAATCGCGGCTCAACCGACATCAGGAACCTCCGCGAACAGGTCCTGCGGCGGGTTCTTCGGCTTCAGGCCCATGTGCCGGTAGGCCTTGTGGGTGGCCATGCGGCCGCGCGCGGTGCGCACCAGGAAGCCCTGCTGGATCAGGTAGGGTTCGACCACGTCTTCGAGCGTGCCGCGCTCTTCGGACAGCGCGGCGGCCAGCGATTCGATGCCGACCGGGCCACCATCGAAGTAGTCCACCATCGTTTTCAGCAGGCGCCGGTCGAGCTCGTCGAAGCCTTCCGGGTCGACCTTGAGCATCTTCATCGCCGCCTGGGCCACCGGCTCGTCGATGTGGCCACCGGCCTTGACCTGGGCGTAGTCGCGCACGCGGCGCAGCAGGCGATTGGCGATACGCGGGGTGCCACGCGCGCGGCGTGCGATCTCCCCTGCCCCATCGGCGGTGCAGTCGATGCCAAGGATGGTGGCCGAACGGCGCACGATCCGGGTCAGTTCCTCGACGCTGTAGAACTCCAGGCGCTGGACGATGCCGAAGCGGTCGCGCAGCGGCGCGGTCAGCAGGCCGGCGCGGGTGGTGGCGCCGATCAGGGTGAACGGCGGCAGGTCGATCTTGATCGAGCGGGCCGCGGGGCCCTCGCCGATCATGATGTCGATCTGGAAGTCTTCCATCGCCGGGTACAGCACTTCCTCGACTACCGGCGACAGGCGATGGATCTCGTCGATGAACAGCACGTCGTGCGGCTGCAGGTTGGTCAGCAGCGCGGCAAGGTCGCCGGCCTTTTCGATCACCGGGCCGGAGGTTACGCGCAGGGCCACGCCCAGCTCGTTGGCGATGACGTGGCTGAGGGTGGTCTTGCCCAGGCCGGGCGGTCCGAAGATCAGTACGTGGTCGAGCGCGTCGCCACGCCCCTTGGCCGCCTGGATGTAGATCTCCATCTGCTCGCGCACCGGCACCTGACCGAGGTAATCGGCAAGGCGCTTGGGGCGGATGCTGGCGTCGGCGGCGTCATCCTCGCGGGTGGCGCCGGCGCCGATGATGCGGTCGTCGGTCATGCCGTGATTATGCGGTAAATGGGTGCATTCCGGGGCCGGAAGCGCGGTAGCGCCGGCCGCTGGCCGGCAACCTCAACAGCAACAGCCAAAGCTGACTTCCTGGGGAATGACGGGGTGGGCCCGGTTGCGGGGGACGCTGCAAGTACGTCCATGTAAGCTCGGTCGCCGCATCCATGCGGCTCACGCCTCCGCAACCGGACCCACCCCTCCTTCGACAGATCTCCGCAATCTGCCGGAATGGCATGGCCGACTCTACCTGCTTTTGGTGGGTGTCGACCTTGGTCGACACGGTAGGTTGGATGGATCGACGGTGGAGATTAAATCTCCACCTGCGCGCCCAGTTCCACCAGCCGGTTGCCGGGAATGCGGAAGAAGCCGGTCGCCGGCGCGGCGTTGCGGTGCATCAGCGCGAACAGCTTGTCGCGCCAGATCGGCATGCCGCGGTTGGCAGTGGCCACGATGGTTTCGCGGCTGGCGAAGAAGGTGGTGTCCATCGGGTCGAAGTAGATGCCGCCGTGGTCACACGAGCGCATCAGCGCCAGCGGCACGTCCGGGGTTTCCATGAAGCCGAAGCGCACGTAGACACGGTAGAACTCGTCGCCCACCGATTCGATCTTCAGCCGCTGCCCCTCCGGCGCATACGGCACCGGCAGCGTGACCACGTGCAGGAACACGTTGCGCTCGTGCAGCACCTTGTTGTGCTTGAGGTTGTGCATCAGTGCGTGCGGGGCCACGGTCGGGTCGGCGGTGAGGAACACTGCGGTGCCCGGCACGCGTACCGGCGGTGCCAGCATCAGGCCCGGCAGGAAGGTATCCAGGCGGATGCCGTCCTTGCGGATCTCATCGCGCAGCAGCTCGCGGCCACGGCGCCAGGTGCGCATCATGGTGAACAGGAAGATGCCCAGCACCACCGGGAACCAGGCACCCTGCAGCAGCTTGGCGCCGTTGGCGATGACGAAGCCCAGATCAATGATGAAGAACACCACGCACAGCGGCAGCAGCCAGGCGCGCGCCTTCGGCCACAGCGAGCGCGCCACCAGGGCCAGCAGGAGGGTGTCGATCAGCATCGTGGCCGACACCGAGATGCCGTAGGCCACCGCCAGGTTGGAGGAGCTGCGGAAGGCCAGCACCAGGCCGATCACCATCACCGCGATGCCCCAGTTGATACCCGGGATGTAGATCTGGCCGATGGTGTCGTGCGAGGTGTGCTTGATGCGCATGCGCGGGATGTAGCCCAGCTGCATGGCCTGGCGCGAGACCGAGAACGCGCCGGTGATGACCGACTGCGAGGCAATCACCGCGGCCATGGTGGCCAGGATGATCATCGGATACAGCGCCCACGACGGCACCGCTTCGAAGAACGGATTTTTCACCGCCTCGGGGTGGTTGAGCACCAGCGCACCCTGCCCCAGATAGTTCAGCACCAGGCACGGCAGCACGAAGAAGTACCAGGCGTGGCGGATCGGCTTGGCACCGAAGTGGCCCATGTCGGCGTACAGCGCCTCGCCGCCAGTCACCGCCAGCACCACCGCACCGAGGATGAAGATGCCGTGCCAGCTGTGCTCCATGAAGAAGCGGATCGCCCACCACGGGTTGAAGGCCTTGAGCACTTCCGGCGCGTCGACGATGTTGTAGATGCCGATCGCCGCCAGCGAGATGAACCAGACCGAGGTGATCGGACCGAACGCCTTGCCGATCTTCTCTGTGCCGAAGCGCTGCGCGGCGAACACCATCAGCAGCACCACCACCGTGATCGGCACGATGAACGCATGCAGGCCGGGGGCGGCCACTTCGAGGCCTTCAACCGCGCCCAGCACCGAAATGGCCGGGGTGATCACGCCGTCGCCGAAGAACAGCGAGGCGCCGAAGATGCCGAGGATGCCCACCACATACGCCGAGCGCGAGCCGTTGCGCAGGGTGCGCTGGGTCAGCGCCATCAACGCCATGATGCCGCCTTCGCCATCATTGTCGGCGCGCATGATGATGGTCACGTACTTCAGGGTGACCACGATGTTCAGCGCCCAGAACGCCAGCGACAGCACGCCCAGCACGGTGTCATGGTCGCTGTTGAGCCCGTAATGCGGCGAGAACGCCTCCTTCAGGGTGTACAGCGGGCTGGTACCGATATCGCCGAAGACCACGCCGATCGCACCGATGATCAGCGCCATGCCTCCGGCCGGAGGGGCGTGGCCGTGGCCGCCTGGGGCGGTTGCGTGCGGGGTTTGACTGCTGGACATGGGACTCCTGGCGAAGCTCAGGCGGTTCGTTGAAGGGAGGGAAAGCGGCTCAGCGCAGCGCCGACTGCAGGGCCTTGCGGATCACGGTGGCCACTTCGTCGCCTTCATTGAAGGCGTCGCGGGCCATGCGCGCCGCTTCGGCCGGCTTGTAGCCCAGCTGCTGCAGCGCCACGGTGGCGTCGGACAGCGGGTCGGCCGGGGCCGGACCACTGCCGGTGGGCAGCGCGCCGCCGGCACCGAACTGGGCCGCGCGGTCACGCAGCTCCAGCACCATGCGCTCGGCGGTCTTCTTGCCGATGCCCGGAATGCGGGTCAGCGCGGTGATGTCACCGGCCTGGACCATGCGCGCGAACTCCTCGACGCTGACGCCGGACAGCACGGCCAGCGCGATCTTCGCGCCGATGCCGCTGACCTTCTGCACGTCGCGGAACAGGCGCCGCTCACCCTCGCGCAGGAAGCCATACAGCGAGACGCTGTCTTCCTTCTGCGAGTAATGGGTGTACAGGGTGACCTCGCGGCCGAGCTCGGGCAGGTCGTAGAAGGTGCTCATCGGCGCCTCCAGCTCGTAGCCCACTCCGTTCACGTCCACCACCAGCCACGGCGGCGCCTTGTAGGCGACGATGCCGCGCAGTCGACCGATCATTGCGTGCAGCTCCTCATTTGCGGCCCCACGCCTGGCGGGCACTGAGCCCCAGGCGGTTGGCCGTCGCCCTTACATGGGCGTGGGTGATCGCCACCGCCAACGCGTCGGCCGCGTCGGCCTGCAGCTTGGTTTTCAGGTTGAGCATGAGCCCGACCATGTGTTGAACCTGTTGCTTTTCGGCGCCACCGCGCCCGACCACCGCCAGCTTGATCTCGCTGGCAGCGTACTCGTGCACCGGCAGGTCGCGCAGCACCACGGCCGAGATGGCCGCGCCACGGGCCTGGCCCAGCTTCAGCGCCGAATCGGGGTTGCGGGCCATGAACACGCGTTCGATGGCCACTTCTTGTGGCTCGTATTCGCGGCACAGGTCGGCCAGGCCCAGCACCAGCAGTTTCATGCGCTGTGGGAAGTCGTCGGCGCCCAGCAGCACCAGCGGCTGGTGGTGCACGTGGCTGACGCGGCCGGCGGCATCAACATCGATGATGCCGACCCCGGTCCGCTGCGAACCGGGGTCGATGCCGAGGATGCGGGTCATGCGACGCTCCTGGCGGGGCGGAACGGGAAGCGCTGGCAGGCGTATGGGCTCATGACTGTCCGCGGTGACCGTTCAACGGCCCGCGCCCAGGCCGTCGAAGACGGCTCAGGCGTAGGCGTCGGCGCCGAGTTCGGCGTTGGAGTACACGTCCTGCACGTCGTCCAGGTCTTCCAGCATGTCCAGCAGCTTCTTGACCTGAAGGGCGACGTCGCCTTCGACCTTGATGTCATTGTCGGCGCGGAAGGTGATCTCGGCGTGGTCGGCGACATGGCCCGCAGCGGTCATTGCGTCCTTGACCGCGTTGAACGCGTCAGGGCTGGTGACCACATCGATCGAGCCATCGTCCGGGTAGACCACGATGTCATCGGCGCCGGCCTCGATAGCCGCTTCGGTGATGGCCTCCTCGTCGGCGCCCGGGGCGAAGCTGAGCACGCCCAGGCGCTTGAACATGAAGGCCACCGAGCCTTCGGTGCCCATGTTGCCGCCGCACTTGCTGAACGCATGGCGGACATCGGCCACGGTGCGCACACGGTTGTCGGTCAGGCAGTCGACGATCACGGCCACGCCGCCCGGGGCGTAGCCCTCGTAGCGGATTTCCTCGTAATCGACGCCTTCCAGTTCACCGGTGGCCTTTTTGATGGCGCGTTCGATCACGTCCTTGGACATGTTCACGGCCAGGCCCTTGTCCATCGCCACGCGCAGGCGCGGGTTGTTGTTGGGGTCGCCTCCACCGCCGCGTGCGGCAACGCCGATCTCACGGATGATCTTGGTGAAAATCTTGCCACGCTTCGCGTCGGACGCGTTCTTGCGGGCTTCGATGGAGGGGCCTCTACCCATGGGTGCTACCGTCTGGCTGCTTCAGGATCAAGGCGCGGATTCTACCTGATCAGGCGCTGCAACCGTGTCTAGGGCGGAGGGATGCCGCCGGGCATGGCCCGGTGAAGCGCGTGCGAACCAAGGTTCGCACCCACCAAGGCAGGACGGTTCGCACCTGCCTACGCGGCGGCGGCGTCGCGGCTGTGGTCGAACTGGCCGTGGCGCAGGAAATGCGCGGTCTGCCGGGCAGCGTCGGGCGACACCACCAGACCACTGTGGCTGGTACGCACCACGCAATGGTCGGCCAATCCCGGCAGGCGGGTCTCGGCCAGGGCCACGGTGCCATCAGAGGCGTCGTCCATCGCGCCCAGCAGGCTGCCCAGCCCATGCGGCACTGAGCCCGCGATCAGCCCAACCTCGGCCTTGCCCTGCCAGTCCGGCAGGCCGTCCAGCAGCAGCTCGCTGCTGCGGCCCAGCGCCAGGCCCCAGCCATGATCGGACAACGAGCGCGCGGTGCCACTGCCGCGCAGCGGCGAGCCCAGGCAGACCACGCGCTGCACCGGCAACTGCGGATTGCGTCGCAGCGCTTCCAGGGCCAGCAGCCCGCCCAGGCTGTGACCAACCAGCGACAGTGGGCCGGCGTCAGCCAGCCGCTCCAGCAGCTGCGGTACGGCCACGTCCGGACCACCGAACACCGAGGAATAACCAAACGCGTGCACCTGGAAGCCACGCGCGCGCAGGCGCCAGGCCAGCGGCCCGACCCAGGCGCGGGCATTCCAGATGCCATGCAGCAGCAATACGGGGGGAGTCATGCAAACAGCCTGGCAGTCAGCGGGGCAGGAACGTACGGTGATTGAACACGCGCGCGCAGCAAGCGGCGGTGAACATCAGGCCGCGCGCGGTGCGCGGCGAAGAATGAATTCGAGATCGTTCGTGTCGCCCACCGGGAACAGGTATTCGCCGGCCTTCTCGAAACCGTAGCGGGCGTAGAAGCGCTGTGCGCCGAAGTTTTCCGACCACACGCCCAGCCACAGGGTGCGTGGGCCTTCGTGTTCCAGCCAGGCCAGCGCGGTTTCCAGCAGGCGGCTGCCCCAGCCACAGCTCTGCTGGGTCTTGATCAGGTACAGGCGCTTGAGTTCGCCGTCACCAGGCTTCACGTCCGGGTGCGGCAGGCCACAGGGGCCGGCGGCGGCATGGCCGACCGCCTCCCCGTCCAGCTCCAGCAGCCACACCGCGTAATCCGGGTGGGCCAGGATCACGCGCTGGCGCTCGACCGTGTAGGCCTCCTCCAGGAAGGCCTGCAGGTCCTGCGGCGGGTACAGATGGCCGAAGGTTTCGGTGAACGTGCGGGCGGCCAGTGCCGACAGGGTCGGCGCGTCGTCCACAGTGGCGCGGCGGATCGAATACATACGGGAAGTTGACGTCAGCGCGAAGGGGCGGTCAAGCCTTTTCCGGCGATTCCGCTTCTTCGTCTTCCTCGTCCTCTTCCTCTTCGTCCTCTTCGTCCTCTTCGTCCTCTTCGTCCTCTTCTTCCTCTTCTTCCTCGCCGTCCTCGTCGTACTCTTCCTCTTCGTCGTCCTCGTAATCCTCGACGCCGAAGTCTTCACCGTCCCAGCGGCCTTCGCCGTCGGCGACGAAGGTCAGGGCCATCGCCGCCGGGTTGGTACCCACGCGGACCAGCCACCCCCCGAACACGCGTGCACGCTCGGTGACCAGATTGGCCTCGGCGCCTTCATTGCCCAGCTTTTCCCACTCCAGCGAAAACGCGAACTCGGTCATTGCCTGGATCTCCTGATCAGTTGGTCTTGGGGCGAACCTGGATGTGCACTTCGGCCAGCTGCGCGTCGACGATCGGCGACGGCGCGTCGGTCATCAGATCCTGTGCACCGGTGGTCTTCGGGAACGGGATGACGTCGCGGATCGACTCGGTGCCGGCCATCAGCGCGGCGATGCGGTCAATGCCGAAGGCGATGCCACCGTGCGGCGGCGCGCCGTAGTTCAGCGCGTCGAGCAGGAAGCCGAACTTGGCACGAGCCTCTTCGGCGCCGATGCCCAGCAGTTCGAACACCGCACTCTGCATGTCCGGGCGGTGGATACGGATCGAGCCGCCGCCGATTTCATTGCCGTTGAGCACCATGTCGTAGCCGCGCGAAACGGCGGTGCGGGCGTTGGCGCGCAGGTCGGCAATGTCGTCCACAGCCGGTGCGGTGAAGGGGTGATGCAGGGCGACGTAGCGCTGTTCTTCCTCGTCCCACTCGAACATCGGGAAGTCGGTGACCCACAGCGGCGCCCAGCCGTCGGCGACCAGGCCGAAGTCCTTGCCGGCCTTCAGGCGCAGCGCGCCCATGAAGTCGGAGACCTTGTTGTAGCCACCGGCGCCGAAGAACACGATGTCGCCGTTGCCGGCACCGACATGGGCGACCAGCGCGGCGAAGGACGCTTCGCTGAAGAACTTCTGGATCGGCGAGCTGATTTCGCCGTTGTAGGCGATCTTGATGTAGGCCAGGCCCTTGGCGCCGTACTTGGCGGCATGCGCGGCGTACTCGTCAATCTGCTTGCGCGACAGCGCTGCACCGCCCGGGATGCGCAGCGCGGCGACGCGGCCGTCGGCATCGTTGGCCGGGCCGGTGAACACGGCGAACTCGCTGTCCTTGACCAGTTCAGCCACGTCCACCAGTTCCAGCGCAATGCGCAGGTCCGGCTTGTCCGAACCGTAGCGACGCATCGCCTCGGCCCAGGTCATGCGCGGGAAGGTGGCGGCCAGGTCGACGTCGACCACTTCCTTGAAGATCGCGCGGATCATCGACTCGACGAAGTCCTGCACGTCCTGCTCGCGCACGAAGGCGAATTCCATGTCCAGCTGGGTGAATTCCAGCTGGCGGTCGGCGCGCAGGGCCTCGTCGCGGAAGCAGCGCGCGATCTGGTAGTAACGGTCGAAGCCGGCCACCATCAGTATCTGCTTGAACAGCTGCGGGCTCTGCGGCAGGGCGTAGAACTCGCCCGGGTGCATGCGCGCCGGCACCAGGAAGTCGCGTGCGCCTTCCGGGGTGGCCTTGGTCAGGATCGGGGTCTCGATGTCCTGGAAGCCCTTTTCGTCCAGATGGCGGCGCAGGGCCTGCACCAGCTTGATGCGGGTGCGCTGCATGCGCTGCATTTCCGGGCGGCGCAGGTCCAGGTAGCGGTACTTCAGGCGGGTTTCCTCGCCCGGATTCTCGTGGGCGTGGAACGGCAGCGGCGCGG
This sequence comes from Stenotrophomonas maltophilia, assembly GCF_013464485.1. Lineage (GTDB taxonomy): Bacteria > Pseudomonadota > Gammaproteobacteria > Xanthomonadales > Xanthomonadaceae > Stenotrophomonas > Stenotrophomonas maltophilia_AW. The sequence continues at coordinate 23,610 of NZ_RAUX01000046.1, read as the reverse complement.
CCTTGTTCAGCACGGTGATGGCGGTGGCGATCACTTCCACCTTGCCGGTGCGCATCTTGTCGTTCACCGCGTGGCGGGCACGCACGACGCCTTCCACCTGCAGCACATCCTCGTAGCCCAGCGACGCGGCCACGGCGAACACGTCGGCGTTGTCGACTTCCACGGTCACCTGCACGATGCCTTCATGATCTCGAAGATCGATGAAGCAGACGCCGCCCTGGTTACGGGCCACGTCGGTCCAACCGGCGAGGGTGACAGTCTGGCCAATCAGGGTCTCATCGACCAGGCCGCAGAAGTGGGTACGCATGGGGGAAGCTCCGCTGGAGAACGCCGGCACCGGATGGGGGCCGGAAAGCCTCGTATTCTGCGGCCGAGGCCCCGGCCGGGGCAAATCCGGCCAGTCACACCGGCTTGATCGCCCCCCTCCCTATAGTCGGGCACCTGCCACCGTATGGGATGCCGCCATGAAACCGCTGTCCCTGGCCAGCCTGGCCGTAACCCTCAGCCTGGGTGCCGCGGGCACCCTTGCCCTGCCCGCCCCTTCCGCGCATGCGCAGAGCGGCGTGGTCCGCTGCGAAAGCCAGAACAACCGCGAACGGGTCTGCAACACCGGCTGGCGCAATGCGCAGCTGGTGCGCCAGCTGTCCGGCTCGGACTGCGATGAAGGACGCACCTGGGGCAGCCGTAACGGCAGCATCTGGGTCACCAACGGTTGCCGCGCCGAATTCGTCGAGGCCCGCGGTGGCTGGGGCGGCGGCAATGGCAATGGCAATGGCGGTGGCTGGGGCGGCAACAACGGCCGGCCTGGCGAGACCATCCGCTGCGAGAGCCAGAACAACCGCGAGCGCAGCTGCCCGGTCGGCTGGCGCAATGCCCGCCTGGTCCGCCAGCTGTCCGGCAGCCCCTGCAACGAAGGGCGTACCTGGGGCGTGCGCAACGGCGCGGTCTGGGTCAGTGGCGGCTGCCGTGCCGAATTCGCCGAAGCCCGCGGCTGGGGCGGTGGTGGCGGTGGCTGGGGCGGCGGCAACAGCAATTACTCGGTTACCTGCAGCAGCAACAACAACCGCTCGCAGACCTGCGACTGGGATGAGCGCCAGGGCCGCCCGGTGCTGCAGCAGCAGCTGTCCGGCAGTGCCTGCCAGGAAGGCCGCAGCTGGGGCTACTCACGTGGCCAGGTGTGGGTGAGCAACGGCTGCCGCGCGCGTTTCGGTACGCGGTGACTACAGGGTCGGGGTCAGAACCCTCCGCAGGAGGGATCCGACCCCGGGATCACGGCGCGGATGCTTTGTCGTCGCCCCACGGTGCAGGCGGCAGGTCGACCGGCTTGCTCAGATCGAACTGCACGCGGAAGCGGCGGCCTTCCGGGCGGGTCAGCTCGTAAACGAACGTCTGGTCGGGATCGATTTCCATCGCCCACGTGTTGTGCGTGGAGGCCAGCATGTCGGCGCGGCGGAACATCGCCACCGAATCGGCATCGGTCGGGAACTGCTGGCGCCCGGCAGTGCCCGGCGGCGTGCTGTCGCCACCGTACAGGGTGATCGCGTCGGGGCTGCCGTCTTCATGGCGATGGTCATGCTTCAGGCGCAGCCCGTTCGGCGTGCGGGTCAGCACCCAGGTCCGCGAGTGGTCATCACCGACATGGAACGGGATGCGCAGCTCATGTGCTGGGTCGGCACAGCCGCGCACGTGCATCACCAGGCGCTGCCCGGCGAACGGGTCCTTCCCGGTCGGTGCCGGCGTATCTTCCACCACCTTGCCGGCATAGGCCTGGCCGCAATGCGCGGCGATGGCGGCCATGAAGGCATCGGCCGGTGCGGTCGCCAGATCATGGGCGACCGTATCGGAGCGCTGCGAACACGCAGCGAGGCTGAGCAGGAGGACGGAAGCGGTGACGGCGGCAGGCAGTTTCATCCCCCAACCCTAACGGTCATGGCCGAAGTGCGCAAACCGCACGCGCAGCATCCGCTCAGCGATCGAGGGGAGATGCCGCCGGCAGTGTTTCTGTGGCTGCCACCGGCGCGGCTTCGCCTTCACCCGCGGGTTCCTGTTCGACCGGATCGACATCGAACGGGGTGCGGAACACCAGCGACGGCAGCAGCGTGGTCAACGCCGCATAGAGCAGCAGCGCGCCGAACAGCACTGCCGGAATCTGGAAGCGCTCGCGCATGATCGCCGCCAGCACCAGGGTGAAGATCAGCGTCGGCGCCAACGCCAGCGAGACCCGCAGGCTGCTGCGGAAGCTCTCGCCGAACATTACCCGGCGCTGCAGCCAGACCACGCCGATGCGCAGCGGCAGCACCACCAGGGTGATCACGATGCCCAGCCCCAGCGCCTCGAAGCTGAGGGCTTCGGCGGGCACCTTGGTGCCGGCGTTGAAGAAGTAGAACGGCACGAAGAACGAGGCGAACAGGCGCAGCGCATGCAGGTTCTCGTGCGAGGCCAGCAGCGGCATGCGCTGGTGCAGCAGGCGCGCGACCAGCCCGGCGATGAACGCGCCGACCAGGTAGTACACGCCCAGCAGGTAGGTGATGTACGCCGCGACCATGCCCACCATCACCAGCAGCGAAAATTCCGAGCCCGGCGCGTGCGGCGCCACCCAACGGCCCAGGCCGATGAACAGCAGCGGCAGGCCGACCATCATCGCCAGCAGGGCCAGGCTCGACAGCGCCATATGCCCCGGATCGCCGGCCTGCAGCACGATGAACAACGCCGCCAGCGCCAGCAGTTCGCCGGCGATGGCCTTGCTGGTCACCCAGAACCGCTCGTCCTCGCTCAGGCCCAGCCGCGACAGCGAATCCATGATGAAACCGGTAGAGGGCGTCAGCAGCGCCAGGGCCAGCAGGCCTGCAGCCTGCCAGGGCAAACCCGCGTAGCGCCAGGCCAGCCAGCCCACGCCGAACAGCGTGCCGGTACGGATCACCAGATGCGCCAGCAGCGGCCACATGCCACGGCGCAGCGCCTGCAGGTCCACTTCCAGGCCGGCGAACAGGAACAGCGAGGAAATCCCCAGCGTGGCCAGCAGGCCGATCACCGCATCGTGGGCCTGGTCGCCCAGCCAGAGCATGCCGATGATGCCGAACAGCAGGCAGGTCAGTGGTGCGGGCAGGCTGAAGCGCTGCAGCGCTCGCGGGATCACCAGCAGCGCGAAGATCAGCAGCAGGTAGATCAATTCATGGCTCATCGGGGTCTTCCGTGGGGTTCGAACGCGCGCAGGATGCGCGCGCCGAACCGATCCGGCAAGCCACGTTTGAATGACCCCGGTTACCTCATCCAATCAGTCGATCGGCGATCCGGCCCACCTGGGCCAGCACCAGGGCGCGCTGCTCGTTGCTGATCGCACCGGCCTGCAGATAGGCGGTCAGCACCCACGGCGCGCTGCCAGCGCGCGGCCACAACACGGCAATATCGTTGCGCGCGTCCTCGCCATTACTGCCGGTCTTGTCGCCTACCCGCCAGCGCTTGCCGAGGCCCGCGCGCAGGCAGGTGTCGCCGGTTTCGTTGTCGATCAGCCAGTCGGCCAGCTGCTGCCGCGATGCCGGCTGCAGCACTTTCCCCAGCACCACACGCTGCAGCGAACCAGCCATCGCCGCCGGCGTGGTGGTGTCGCGCGGGTCGCCTTCGGCGAAGCTGTTCATTTCCGGCTCCAGCCGGTCGCTGCGGCTGACCGTATCGCCGCTGGCACGCAGGAACGCGGTGACCGCTGGCGGCCCACCGACCACGCCAAACAACAAGTTGGCAGCGGTGTTGTCGCTGGTGATGATGGTGGCCCGGCACAGGTCGCGCACGGTCATGTCCTTGCCGACGTGGCGGCGGGTCACCGGCGCATGCGAGAGCAGGTCGGCTTCGCGCACCGGCACGCGCCGGTCGAGCAGCGAAGGGGTGCGCTCGGCCTGGCTGAGCACGGTGGCGGCCAGCATGCTCTTGAAGGTGCTGCACATTGGGAACCGCTCGTTCTGGCGGTGCCCGATGCGGCGACCGCTTGCAGTATCGAGCAGGGTCACGCCCAGGCGACCGGCGCAGGCCTTCTCCAGCGCCGCGAAGTCGGTGGCGGCGGCGACGGCGGCGTCGGTCGCGGCGGCGGCCGGGGGCGTGACCGCCGCACGTGCGAGCAATGGCAGGGAAAGCGAAGAGGCAACGGCAACAACACTGGACTGCAGGAATCTGCGACGGGCAAGCATGCGGGGTTCTCCTGTTGGCCGTCCGATTATTGAAATCCATTGCGGGAGTGACCAGCGCGAAAATTCAGCGGAAGACATGAGAAAAATTCACGCATGACGCAATCAACCCATTGAGATTCCAGACATCCCCCCTCAGGGGGTACGATCCGCCATCATCCTGGCTCACGACTCGCCGATGCTGCACCCTACCCTGCCCCTGAATGCGCTGCGCGCCTTCGAAGCGGCCGCGCGCCACCAGAACTTCACCCGCGCCGCACTGGAGCTGTGTGTCAGCCAGGCCGCGTTGAGCCACCAGATCCGTGGGCTTGAAGACAGGCTCGGCATCCGCCTGTTCCATCGCCTGCCACGCGGCGTGGCGCTCACCGACGAAGGCGCGGCGCTGTATCCGGTGCTCAACGAATCGTTCGAGCGCATCTCGGCCAGCATCGCGCGCTATACCGGTGGACCGGCGCGCGAGGTGCTGACCCTGGGCGTGGTCGGTACCTTCGCCACCGGCTGGCTGCTGCCACGGTTGGCTGCGTTCGAGAGCACGCATCCAGACATCGAGCTGCGCCTGCAGACCCACAACAACCGCATCGACCTGGCCGGTGAAGGGCTGGACCTGGCGATCCGCTTCGGTGATGGCGACTGGCAGGGCCAGGCGTGCTCGGCGATACTCGATGCGCCGTTCACACCGCTATGTGCGCCTGCGCTGGCACGACGCCTGAAGCAGCCGCGTGACCTCGGCACGCTGCCGCTGCTGCGCTCCTACCGCAGCGACGAGTGGCCGCGCTGGCTGCAGGCAGCCGGGGTCAGCGGCGTGGAGGCGCGCGGGCCGGTGTTCGATTCCTCGTTGACGGTCGCGATGGCGGCCGCCGGTGGCGCCGGTGTGGCGCTGCTGCCGTTGCGCATGTTCGAGCAGGAACTGGCTGAAGGCCGTCTGCTGCAGCCGTTTGGCACCACGCTGGAGCTGGGGCGTTACTGGCTGACACGGCTGCGCTCGCGCGCCGAACGTGAGCCGGCCAAGCGCTTCCGCGAATGGCTGCAGGCGCAGGGATGAAAAAGGGGACGGAGGGGATTAAGTCGTTTGTGCCACAAACGACTTAATCCCCTCCGTCCCCTTTTTCGGTTGCCGGTCAGGACTCCAGCAGTTCCATCCAGGCCGCTTCGGCCTTTTCAAGCTGCGCGGCAGCGGTTTCGCGGTCACGGCCGATCACCGCCATGCGCGTGGCATCGGCGTAGTTGGCCGGGTCGGCCAGCTGGCGGTCCAGCTCGGCCAGCGCGCCTTCCAGCTCGGCTACCTTGGCCTCGGCGGCGGCCAGCTTGTGCGGGTTCACCGGCTTTTTCTGCACCACCTGCGCCACCGGCGCGGTCTTGACCACCACCGGCTCTTCCACCTGCTCCATGCGGGCCTTGGTGCCCTGTGCCTGCGGGCGGGTACGCAGCCACGCGGCGTAGGCATCCAGATCGCCGTCGAACGGCTCGACCACGCCATCAGCCACGCGCCAATAGGTATCGCAGACCAGGCCAATCAGGTGGCGGTCGTGCGAGACCATCACGATCGCGCCTTCAAAGGTGGCCAGTGCTTCGGCCAGCGCTTCGCGCATTTCCAGGTCAAGGTGGTTGGTCGGTTCGTCCAGCAGCAGCACGTTCGGCTGCTGCCAGGCGATCAGGGCCAGCGCCAGGCGTGCGCGCTCGCCACCGGAGAAACCATCGACCGGCTCGAACGCGCGGTCGCCCGGGAAATTCCACTTGCCAAGGAAATCGCGGAACGACTGGTTCGGTGCATCCGGGGCGATTTCGCGGAAGTGCTCCATCGGCGACTGCCCTTCATGCAGCGACTCCACCGTGTGCTGGGCGAAGTAGCCGATCTTCAGGTCCGGGTGCGCCATGCGATCGCCAACGATCGGTGCCAGTTCGCCCACCAGGGTCTTCACCAGCGTGGTCTTGCCAGCGCCGTTCGGGCCGAGCAGGCCGATGCGCTGGCCCGCTTCCAGGCCGAAGCCGACGTTGTGCAGGATCACCGCGTCCTTGCCGTAACCGGCCTCGACGTGGTTCAGGCGGATCAGCGAGAACGGCAGCTTGGCCGGCGGCGCGAATTCGATGCGGAACTCGCGCTCGGCGCGCACCGCTTCGGTGCCGGCCAGCTTGGCCAGGCGCTTCATGCGGCTCTGCGCCTGCGCGGCCTTGCTGGCCTGCGCCTTGAAGCGGTCGATGAAGCTCTGCAGGTGGGCGCGCTCGGCCTGTTCCTTCTCGTGCGCGATCTGCTGCTGGCGCAGCTGCTCGGCGCGCTGGCGCTCGAAATCGGTGTAGCCGCCCGGATAGAGCTTGGCGCCGCCACCGTGCAGGTGCAGGGTGTGGGTAGCCACGTTGTCGAGGAACTCGCGGTCATGCGAGATCAGCAGCAGCGTGCCCGGGTACTTCAGCAGCCACTGTTCCAGCCAGTACACCGCGTCCAGATCCAGGTGGTTGGTCGGTTCGTCCAGCAGCAGCAGGTCGCTGGGCATCATCAGCGCGCGCGCCAGGTTCAGACGCACACGCCAACCGCCGGAGAACGAGGACACCGCGCGGTGGTGGGTCTCGGCCGGGAAGCCCAGGCCATGCAGCAGCTTGCCGGCACGCGCTTCGGCGTCGTAGGCATTGAGCTCGGCCATCTTCGTATGCGCTTCGGCCACCGCTTCCCAGTCTTCGCGGGCGGTCGCCTCGGCCTCGGCAGCCAGCACCGCGGCCACCTCGATGTCGCCGCCGAGCACGAAGCTCAGCGCCGGGTCGGGCAGCGACGGGGTTTCCTGGGCAACGCTGGCGATGCGCACCTTGCCGGGCAGATCGACATCGCCCTTGTCGGCCTCCAGCTCACCCTTCACTGCCGCGAACAGGCTGGACTTGCCAGCACCGTTGCGGCCGACCACACCCACCCGGTAACCGGCGTGCAGGGTCAGGTCGACATTGGACAACAGCAGCCGCTCGCCGCGGCGCAAGGCGAAATTACGAAGGGAGATCATCGGGGGAGGCGTCCATATAACCGAATGGAATGTGCTGGTGAGCACTGTTCCTGCGACGCAATTCTAGCGTTAACGAATACTTGACGCGTCCCGGGATGCGCGGCGGCCGGCGTTCCTCTCTCCCACGTCCTCGCCGCGCGCGTCCCGGGCTCCCTCCCCCGCCAGTGCCGATCCGGGCTAAATGGTTGCTGCTGCAACGTTTTTCCCGATGACCGGCATTTGACAGGCACTGAATATCCCGTTAATTCCTGCTTTGCGCACCGCAACAACCGCCGTCCGCCTCACCCCCGTGATGTCGATTCCGGTGCCGCCCCCGCCAACCGGAGCTCCGTCCCGATGACCCGCAAGACCAGCCTGATCGCCGCCGCCGTCGCTGTCGCACTCGGTGGCTCTCCGTTCGTTGCCGCTGCCCAGCAGGCCGGCACCGCCGCCAACACCCTGGACACGGTGATCGTGACCGGTACCCGCGTGGCCGACCGCACGGTGGCCGAGTCGCAGTCGCCGATCGACATCATCACCCCCGAAGCCCTGCAGTCCACCGGTACCAGTGAGCTGGCCACCGCACTGTCGCGCGCCCTGCCCTCACTGAACTTCCCGCGCCCGGCGCTGACCGACGGCACCAGCGGTGTGCGCCCGGCGCAGCTGCGTGGCCTGTCGCCGGACCAGGTGCTGGTGCTGGTCAACGGCAAGCGCCGCCACACCTCGGCGATGATCAACGTCAACGGCAGCATCGGCCGTGGCTCGTCGGCGGTGGACATCAACGCGATCCCGATCGCTGCCATCGAGCGCGTGGAAGTGCTGCGCGACGGCGCGTCGGCGCAGTACGGCTCGGACGCCATCGCCGGCGTCATCAACATCGTGCTCAAGGGCAGCGGCCGTGGCGGCAGCCTGGCCGTGGACTACGGCCAGTATTCGGCCGGTGACGGCAACAAGTACCAGCTCTCCGGCGATACCGGCGTCGAGTTCGGCAACGGCCGTGGCCGCGTGCACGTGGCCGGCCAGATCAGCCAGCAGGACGAGAGCAACCGCGCCGGCCCGTACCGCGGCACCACGCCGAATACCGGCAACTACCCGAGCATCGGCCAGAAGACCTTCATCGTCGGCGACCCGCGCGTGGATGCCACGGCGGCGTCGGCCAATGCCAGCTTCGATTTCAGCGACCACGTGACCGGCTATGCCAGCGCGCTGCTGAGCAACCGCGACATCACCTCGTTCGCGTTCTACCGCTCGCGCAACCACAACGGCCAGGGCGCACTGCTGGCGCAGACCTACCCGGACGGCTTCGTGCCGGAGATCAACCAGTACTCCAAGGACCGCTCGCTGGTGGCCGGGGTCAAGGGCAACACCGACAACGGCTGGACCTGGGACCTGAGCCTGAACCACGGCGAGAACACCCTGGACTTCCACACCCGCAACAGCATCAACTACAGCCTGGGCGCGACCAGCCCGCGTTCGTTCTACGACGGCACGCTGAAGTACCAGCAGGACATCTTCAACGCCGACCTCACCAAGTCGCTGGACTGGGGCCTGGCCTATCCGGTCACGCTGTCCTTCGGTGGTGAGTACCGCAAGGAAAAGTGGGACCAGAACCCGGGCGAACTGAACTCGTACACCGGCAGTGGCGCGCAGGGCTTCGGTGGCTTCACCCCCACCAATGAAGTGCATGCCGACCGCCACAACTACGCGGTCTATGCGGGCCTGGAAGCGGACCTGACCGAGAAGTTCTCGGCCGGCATCACCGGCCGCTACGAGGACTACTCCGACTTCGGCGACCGCTTCTCGGGCAAGCTGTCGGCGCGCTATGCGTTCACCGACAAGGTCGCACTGCGCGCCACCGCCTCCAGCGGCTTCCGCGCACCGTCGCTGGCGCAGCAGGGCTACCAGGCGGTCACCAGCCAGTTCACCAACGGCGTGTTCGTCGAGCGCGGCACCTTCCCCACCACCAGCCAGGCCGCGCAGGCACTGGGCGCTTCACCGCTGAAGGCCGAGACCTCCACGTCCTACAGCGTCGGCCTGGTGCTGCAGCCGGTTGATCGCCTGTACATCACCGTCGACGCCTACCAGATCGACATCGATGACCGCATCGCATTGTCGTCCAGCATCACCACCAACGCCGCCACCAGCGCGCTGCTGGGCACCCTGGGCCTGCCGCAGGTGACTGCGTTCTCGTACTTCACCAACGGCCTGGATACGCGTACCAGGGGCGTCGACTTCGTGTCCAGCTACACCGTGCCGTTCAGCGCCAGCAGCCTGGAGCTGACCGCGGCTTACAGCTACAACGACACCGAAGTGCGTCGCGTCGGCGGCACCCCGGCGGTGTTCGGCACGCTGGGCCTGAACCAGTCGCTGATCGGCCGCGACGAGATCGGCCGCATCGAGGACAGCTACCCGCGCGACAAGGCGATCCTGAGCGGCACCTGGCGTTCGGATCACTGGGAACTGGGCCTGGCCGCTACCCGCTACGGCAAGTTCACCGTGCGCAACTCGGCCACCGCGCTGCGTGACCAGACCTACGGCGATGCCTGGGTGGTGGATGCTTCGGCCAGCTACAAGCCGAGCAGCAACTGGACGCTGACCGTGGGCGCCGATAACCTGCTGGACAAGTACCCGGACCGCACCGAAGACCTGCAGAACTCGACCTTCGGCATGCTGCCGTACAGCAACTACTCGCCGTTCGGCTTCAACGGCGCGTATGTGTATGGCCGCATCAAGTACACCTGGTAAGCGGGGCCCCGACGCTTCGGTAGTGCCGGCCGCTGGCCGGCAACCCTGGGCCGCATCTGGAGGAGAGCCCCTTCCTGTTGAAGGGGCGCGCCGAAGGCGGGGGTAGAGGAGAAATGCGTGGGCACCCCCCCGGCCACGGCACGTGGCCGGCGGGTTTGCCGTATCTGGCCTCATCGGTGAAAATTGGAGCATCCCCCTGATTTCTGCGAGTGCCGATGCACCATGACACCGACCTGATCAACATCGTTGCCGTTGGCCTGGGGCTCGCCTTCATCTTCGGCGCGCTGGCCAACAAGCTCCGCTTGTCCCCTCTGGTTGGTTACCTGGTTGCTGGCATCTGCGTAGGCCCGTTCACCCCCGGCTTCGTCGCCGACCAGGCGCTGGCCAACCAGCTGGCCGAGCTGGGCGTGATGCTGCTGATGTTCGGCGTCGGCCTGCACTTCTCGCTGAAGGACCTGATGGCGGTCAAGGCCATCGCCATCCCTGGTGCCATCGGCCAGATCGCGGTGGCGACCCTGCTCGGCTGGGGCGTAGCCTCGCTGATGGGCTGGCCAGCCCTGCATGGCGTCATCTTCGGCTTCTCGCTGGCCACCGCCAGTACCGTGGTGCTGCTGCGGGCGATGGAGGAACGCCGCCTGCTGGAGACGATGCGCGGCAAGATCGCGGTCGGCTGGCTGATCGTCGAAGACCTGGCCTGTGTGCTGGCACTGGTGATGATGCCGGTGATGGCCGGCGTGTTCGGCCCGGATGCGGCCAAGGAATCGCATTCGCTGGGCAGCGTGCTGGCCGACATCGGCTGGACCTTCGTGCAGCTGGGCCTGTTCGTGGCGGTGATGCTGGTGGTCGGGCGCCGGGTCATTCCGTGGATCCTGGAACGCATCGCCGGTACCGGTTCGCGCGAACTGTTCACCCTGTCGGTGCTGGCGATCGCGCTGGGCGTGGCGTTCGGCTCGGCCATGTTGTTCGGCGTCTCGTTCGCGCTGGGCGCGTTCTTCGCCGGCATGCTGCTCAACGAATCGGAGCTGAGCCACAAGGCCGCGCACGATTCGCTGCCGCTGCGCGATGCGTTCGCGGTGCTGTTCTTCGTCTCGGTCGGCATGCTGTTCGACCCCAACATCATCGTGCAGCATCCCTGGCAGGTGCTGGCCACGGTGTTGATCATCATGTTCGGCAAGTCGGCGGCAGCGTTCTTCATCGTGCGTGCGTTCGGGCATCCGACCAGCACCGCGCTGACCATCTCGGCCAGCCTGGCGCAGATCGGCGAGTTCGCCTTCATCATCGCCGGCCTCGGCGTGGCGCTGCAGATCCTGCCAAAGGAAGGCCAGTCGCTGGTACTGGCCGGTGCACTGGTGTCGATCATGCTCAACCCGTTGGTGTTCGGGCTGCTTGACCGTTGGCAGGCCAAACAGGAACAGTCGCCCCAGGCCGCCGAGCCCGAAGAGGCCACCGGTCCCTCGCGCGACCTGCATGACCACGCCATCGTCATTGGTTACGGCCGGGTCGGCAGTGAACTGGCGCAGGTGCTGCGCGACCGTGGCGTGCCGGTGCTGGTGATCGATGACAACAAGGAACACGTCGAACAGGCGCACGCCAAGGGCCTGGCGGCGATTCGTGGCAGTGCCGCCGCCGACCGGGTGCTGGCCGAGGCCCATCCGGAGCGCGCCAAGATTGCGGTGCTGGCGATTCCTCAGCCGCTGGAAGCCGGTGAGGCGCTGGCCAAGCTGCGTGCGATCAATCCGGATCTGACCCTGCTGGCGCGAGCACACAGCGATGCGGAGGTGAAGCACCTGCTGGAGCATGGTGCCGATGGCACGGTGATGGCCGAGCGTGAGCTGGCGTACTCGCTGGCCGAGATGGTGATGGCCACGCCGCCGTATCGCGGGCTGGGACAGCACAGTATTCCGGTGGTGTGAGGAGTGTGGGTGCGGCAGGGCTTGCAGCCCTGCACCTGCTGAAGCAACGGCAACGACAAAAGCAAAAGCTGGCATTCCGTGGGATGGCGGGGTGGGTCCGGTTGCAGGGGACGCCGTGAATCCGTCCATGGAGGCTCGGTCGCGCCATCCATGGCGCTCACGCCCCTGCAACCGGGCCCACCCTGCCTTCGACAATTTCCTGCGGCGGTTGGTAGGTGTCGACCTTGGTCGACACGGCGGTGCATCTGACCCCGGAAACAAAAAAATCCCCGGTCGACCCGCATCGACCGGGGATCTGGATCGCCACGTTGCCATGCCTTGGAGAGGCAGTTCCACCGTAGCGCATCGCGGTGCCGGTGGTGATCGCCTGTAGCGATGACGACCAAGCATGTGGCTATCAGGCGCCGGCCAGGGCCTGTTCCAGGTCGGCGCGCAGGTCGCCGATGTGCTCGATGCCGATCGACAGCCGCACGGTGTCTTCGCTGACGCCGGCCTTGGCCAGTTCAGCGGCATCCAGCTGGCGATGGGTGGTGGACGCCGGATGGGTGGCCAGCGATTTGGCGTCACCCAGGTTCACCAGCCGGGTGAACAGCTTCAACGCATTGAGGAAGCGTGCGCCGGCATCGCGGCCGCCTGGCAGGCCGAAGGTGAGCACGCCCGAGCCGTGGCCACCGAGGTAGCGCTGGGCGGCAGCATGCTCCGGATCGTCGGCCAACCCGGCGTATCGGACCCAGGCCACCTTGGCGTGCGCCTTCAGGAACTGCGCAACGGCCAGTGCGTTGTCGTTGATGCGCGCCATGCGCAGGGCCAGGGTCTCGATGCCTTGCAGGATCAGGAAGGCATTGAAGGGTGACAGTGCCGCGCCGGTATTGCGCAGTGGCACCACGCGCGCGCGGCCGATGTAGGCCGCTGGCCCCAGTGCTTCGGTATAGACCACGCCGTGGTAGCTCGGATCAGGCTGGTTGAGGCGCGCGAAGCGCTTCGGCTGCGCGGCCCAGTCGAAACGGCCGGAATCGATGATCGCGCCGCCGAGGCTGGTGCCGTGGCCGCCCAGGTACTTGGTCAGCGAATGCACCACGATGTCGGCGCCGTGCTCGAACGGGCGCAGCAGGAAGGGGGTGGCTACGGTGTTGTCTACGATCAGCGGCACGCCCGCCGCGTGAGCGACTTCGGCGATGGCGGCGATGTCGGTGACGTTGCCGCGCGGGTTGCCGATCGATTCGACGAACACCGCCTTGGTGCGCTCGTCGATCAACGCGGCGAACGCGGCCGGATCGGCCGGGTCGGCAAAGCGCGCCTGGATGCCGTACTGCGGCAGCGTGTGTGCCAGCAGGTTGAGGCTGCCGCCATACAGCGCACTGGAGGCAACGATGTTGTCACCGGCTTCGGCGATGGTCTGGATGGCATAGGTGATCGCAGCCTGCCCCGAGGCCAGTGCCAGCGCGCCGATGCCCCCCTCCAGCGCGACCAGGCGCTGCTCCAGCACATCGGTGGTGGGGTTCATGATGCGCGTGTAGATGTTGCCGGGCACCTTCAGGTCGAACAGGTCGGCCCCGTGCTGGGTGTCATCGAAGGCGTACGCCACCGTCTGGTAGATCGGCACCGCCACCGCGCGGGTAGTCGGGTCGGGACGGTAGCCGCCGTGCACGGCCAGGGTTTCCAGTTGCCACTGCGGGTCGCTCATTGCGCCAGGCTCCATCCGGGGAAACCGCCACCATAGGCCAGCCAGATCCACGCGCTGAAAGCTGCTGGCGATGACGCCAGTACCACCGGTTATCAAGTTGGCCGCGATTCAGGCAGCGGTCACGAGGCGTTGCTAGGCTTCGCCGCCGGGCGCTCCTGCCCGGGCACGGAAGCCCAACGCGCATGCAGCCCTCCCCTTGGACACCCACCGCCAGCGGCGCACCGACCCAGGTCCTGCTGGTGGAAGACGATCGTCGCCTGGCCGAGCTGGTCAGCGATTACCTGCACGAGCATGGCTTCGCCGTGCAGCACGTCGCGCGTGGCGACCTCGCCGGTGCGGCCTGCCGCCAGCACGCGCCGGAACTGGTTGTGCTGGACCTGATGCTGCCCGGCCTCGGCGGCATCGACGTGTGCAGGCAGATCCGCAGCTTCTCCGATGTGCCGATCCTGATGCTGACCGCGTGCGAGGACGACATCGAGCAGGTACTGGGCCTGGAATCCGGCGCCGACGATTACGTGCACAAGCCGATCGAACCGCGCCTGCTGCTGGCCCGCCTGCGCGCCCTGCTGCGCCGCCGCCATGGCAGCAGCAACACCGGCACGCCCTGCCGCCTGATGCACGGCGAACTGCTGATCGACCGCATGCAGCGCGAGGTGCATCTGCATGGCCAGCCGATAGACATGGGCACCACCGAATTCGAGATCCTGTGGCTGCTGGCCAGCCAGCCGGGGCAGATCCTGTCGCGCGACCAGATCCTGCAGGCGGTGCGCGGCATCGGCTTCGACGGTCTGGACCGCAGTGTCGATGTCAGCATCGGCAAGCTGCGCCGCAAGCTGGGCGATGACGCGCGCGAACCGCGGCGGATCAAGACCGTGTGGGGCCGTGGCTACCAGTTCAACCCGTCGGCCTGGTCGGCATGAAGCGGCTGTTCCTGTGGTTATGGATCATCACCGGCGCCTGTTTCCTGGCCTCAGTGTTCTTCCTCAACCACATCCTGGACGGCATCTACACGCCCGTGCAGGATCGCGTTTTCGTCCAGCAGGTGCGCGGGCAGGTGTACGCCCTGCGCAGTGGCCTGGCCGGCCTGGACGCCGGCCAGCAGCGTGAGCGCCTGCAGCAGTGGCAGCCACACTACGGCATCGCTCTGACCCTGCTCGACAGTCCTCCCGCGCTCGCCCCCCAGGAACAGGCAGCCGTGAAGGCCGATGGCTTCATCGTGCGCGATCAATACCAGCAGGTCCTGCTGCCCATCGAGGGCAGCGATGGCCGTTGGCTGCACCTGCGCCTGCCTGGCGCTGTGCAGATGACGACGTACATGACAATCGCGGCATACCTCAGCATCCTGCTGCTGGTCGGCGCCAGCCTGTATGCCTGGGTGCGCCTGCTCTGGCGCGATCTTGAAGCACTGCGCCTGCACGCCGACCGCATCGGCGCCGGCGACCTGCAGGCACGCGCGCAGGTGTCGCCGCGCTCGCAGATCCGGGTCATCCTCGAACATTCCAACCGCATGGCAGCGCGCGTGGCCGAACTGGTGCAGCGCCAACGCGACCTGACCCATGCGATCTCGCATGAGCTGCGCACGCCGATCGCGCGCGTGGCCTTCGGCCTGGACCTGATGCAGGACAGTGACGATCGCGAACGCCGCGAACGGCTGGCACAGGGCCTGCACGGCGACCTGGCCGAACTCAACCGGCTGGTCAGCGAACTGCTGGCCTATGAGCGCCTGGAACATCCCAGCGAAGGCGAACCGCTACAGCGCATCGAAGCCAACGACTGGCTGCAGGCCTGCCTGGCCGATGTGCTTCGTGATGCCGAACGTGCCGGCGTGGTCCTGCGCGTGCAGCCCAGTGCATTGCCACGGGTGGATGCCGAGCCGCGCCTGCTGCAGCTGGCACTGAGCAATCTGGTGGGCAATGCGCTGCGCCACACGCATTCGCAGGTGGAAGTCTCGCTGGTCGATGTCGGCGGCCGCGCCTGCCTGCGCGTGGATGACGACGGCCCCGGCATCGCCGAAGCCGATCGCGAGAAGGTGATGCGTCCATTCACCCGCCTGGACGACAGCCGCAGCCGCGACACCGGCGGCTTCGGACTAGGCCTGGCCATTGTCAGCCGCATCGCCGCCCGCCACGGTGGCGAGCTGCGCATCAGCCGCGCCACGCTGGGCGGTGCGCGCCTGGAAATGCACTGGCCGCTGGCTGCCAGCTGAACGCCCAAGGGCGCCATTACAGTTGATTACAACTCCCGCACAACTGCGGAGGGATCGGTCGCCGGCATATCGCCACGCTGGCAACCCTGCAGCACACGCCGGATGCGCGTGCTGTTTTCCTCCCATTGTCGAGAGTTTCCATGTCCCAGCTTCGCCGTACTCCGTCCCTGCTCTGCCTGGCCCTGCTGCCGCTGTTTGCCGCGCCGATCGCCCATGCCAAGGATGACCACTGGACCTTCGAAGTCGCCGCCGGTGCCGGTGCGACCCCACGCTACAGCGGCAGCAAGGAGTACCAGGCGTCGCCCATGCTGTCCTTCGATGCCATGTCACCCGGTGGCTGGTTTCTGGGCACCAGTGGCATCGGCTGGGGCACGGGCATCGGCCAACACACGCATGTGCGCGCCTACATCGGTGCCAGCGGCAGCCGCCGCGACAGGGACTCGGCCCTCGGTGGCTCGGACTTCCTGCGCGGCATGGGTGATATCCGTACCCGTCCCCTGGTCGGCCTCTCCGCTGGTTATACGCTGGGCGAAGCCGTGCTGAGCGGTTCCTGGCAGTTCACCCGCAAGGATGAGGACAAGGCCGAGAACGGCCTGGCCACCCAGCAGATCCATCTGAACCTGAGCATGCCGCTGTTCGACCTGGCCGGTGGCGTGGTCAGCGGCAGTGTTTCCACCGACTACGGCAACCGCGGTTACATGCAGACCTGGTACGGCGTCAGCCCGGAACAGGCGGCGCGCACCGGCTTTGCCCAGCACAAGCCGAAGGCCGGCCTGGTCAGCGCCGGTCTCGGCCTGAAGTGGAGCCACCGCGTGGGCCGCAATGGCAACTGGTACATCTCGGCCGAAGGCACCCGTCTGCTGGGCGATGCGGCCGACAGCCCGATCGTGCAGAAGGCGAACCAGTTCGGCTTGATGAGCGGCTATACGCACCGCTTCTGAGTGAGCGCCGGGCATGGCCCGGCATGCTCCGCAGGAAACGGGGCGCTGCGGTCAGGCAGCGCCCCGTGTGAATCACGCCTTGGCGAATACCAGATGGCCGCCGTCGTTGCCGACTTCGATGGTGTCGCCGTTGACGAAGGCCCCGGACAGGATCTTCTGCGCCAGCGGATTTTCCAGCTGCGCCTGGATCGCACGCTTCAACGGACGCGCGCCATACACCGGATCGAAACCGACGTTGCCGAGCAGGTCGAACGCTGCATCGGACACCAGCAGCTTCAAGCCACGCTCGGCCAGGCGCTTTTCCAGGCCACGCATCTGGATGCGCGCGATCTGCTTGATCTGCTGCTTGTCCAGCGGATGGAACACCACGATGTCGTCCAGGCGATTGATGAATTCCGGACGGAAGTGCGCCTGCACCACGCCCATCACCGCCGCCTTCATCTGCGTGTAGGCCTCCGGGCTGTCGTCGGCGCTCATGTCCTGGATCTGGTGCGAGCCCAGGTTCGAGGTCATCACGATGACGGTGTTGCGGAAGTCCACAGTGCGGCCCTGGCCATCGGTCAGGCGACCATCGTCCAGCACCTGCAGCAGAATGTTGAACACATCCGGATGCGCCTTCTCCACTTCGTCCAGCAGGATCAGCGAGTACGGGCGACGGCGCACCGCCTCGGTCAGGTAACCGCCTTCCTCATAGCCGACGTAGCCCGGGGGCGCACCGATCAGGCGGGCGACGCTGTGCTTCTCCATGAACTCGCTCATGTCGATGCGGATCATCGCGTCGGCGCTGTCGAACAGGAACTCGGCCAGCGACTTGCACAGTTCGGTCTTGCCGACACCGGTCGGACCGAGGAACAGGAACGAGCCGGCCGGACGGTTCGGATCGGACAGGCCGGCACGCGAGCGGCGCACCGCATCGGAGACGACCTTGATCGCTTCTTCCTGGCCAACCACGCGGTTGTGCAGCACCTCTTCCATGCGCAGCAGCTTGTCGCGCTCGCCTTCGAGCATCTTGTTGACCGGAATGCCGGTCCAGCGCGAGACGACCTCGGCGATCTCCTCGTCGGTGACCCGGTCCTGCACCAGCTTGAAGTCCTTGTGTTCGGCTTCCTGGGCGGCGGCCAACTGCTTCTCCAGCTGCGGCAGCAGGCCGTACTGGATCTCGCTCATGCGCGCGAAATCCTGGCGGCGCTGCGCGGATTCCAGCTCCAGCTTGGCCTGCTCGACCTGCTCCTTGATCTTGGTTGCCCCCTGCAGCGCGGCCTTCTCCGACTTCCAGATTTCATTGAGGTCGGAGAACTCGCGCTCCAGCGCATCGATGTCGTTCTCCAGATCGGCCAGGCGCTGCCGCGAGGCCTCGTCCTTTTCCTTCTTCAGCATCTCGCGCTGGATCTTCAGCTGGATCACCCGGCGTTCCAAACGATCCAGTTCCTCCGGCTTGGAGTCGATCTCCATGCGCAGGCGCGAGGCCGCCTCGTCCATCAGATCGATGGCCTTGTCCGGCAGCTGGCGGTCAGTGATGTAGCGGTTGGACAACGTGGCCGCCGCGACGATGGCCGGGTCGGTGATTTCCACGCCGTGGTGCACCGCGTACTTTTCCTTCAGCCCGCGCAGGATGGCGATGGTGTCCTCCACCGACGGTTCGCCCACGAACACCTTTTGGAAGCGGCGCTCCAGCGCGGCATCCTTCTCGATGTACTTGCGGTACTCGTCCAGCGTGGTGGCACCCACGCAGTGCAGCTCGCCGCGTGCCAACGCCGGCTTGAGCATGTTGCCGGCATCCATCGCACCGTCGGCCTTGCCGGCGCCGACCATGGTGTGCAGCTCATCGATGAACAGGATGATCTGCCCTTCGCTCTTGGCCAGGTCGTTGAGCACGCCCTTCAGCCGCTCCTCGAATTCACCACGGAACTTGGCGCCGGCAATCAGCGCGCCCATGTCCAGCGACAGCACGCGCTTGCCGCGCAGGCCTTCGGGCACTTCGTCGTTGATGATGCGCTGGGCCAGGCCTTCGACGATCGCGGTCTTGCCCACGCCGGGTTCGCCGATCAGCACCGGATTGTTCTTGGTCCGGCGCTGCAGCACCTGGATGGTGCGGCGGATCTCCTCGTCACGGCCGATCACTGGATCGAGCTTGCCGCTCTCGGCACGCGCGGTCAGGTCGATGGTGTACTTCTCCAGCGCCTGCCGCTGTTCTTCGGCATTTTCCGACTGCACGTTCTCGCCGCCGCGCAGCTTGTCGATGGCGGTCTGCAGGCGGGCCTTGTCGGCACCGGCGGCGCGCAGCGCCATGCCCAGCGTGCCGTTGTCTTCCAGCGCGGCCAGCACGAACCACTCGCTGGCAATGAAGGCATCGCCGTTCTGCTGGGCCAGCTTGTCAGTGTGATTGAGCAGGCGGCCGAGGTCATTGCCCATCGAAACGTTGCCGGCCTGGCCGGACACCTTGGGCAGCGCATCCAGCGCCTCGGTCAGGCGCTCGCGCAGCACCGGCACGTTCACCCCGGCCTGGGCCAGCAGCGGGCGCGTGCTGCCGCCCTGCTGGTCCAGCAGCGCGCTGAACAGGTGAATCGGTTCGATGATGCTGTTGTCGCGGCCCACGGCCAGCGACTGTGCGTCTGCCAGCGCCTGCTGGAAACGCGAGGTGAGCTTGTCCATCCGCATTGCGAATCCTCATCGGTCATCAGGGCCGGCCCGCGCCGGCGATGCTGGAAAGATGCGGTTGCCCCACCCCGTTTCAAGGGTGGCTGCGACTGCACCCCGAGGCCAGTCAGCCTGCGGCCAGCATGCCGGAACGGGTGTGGTCGGCGCGTTGATCCCGATCAGTTCCGCGCGGTGGAAGGGTTCAACGGGTGATCGCGCTGCGGATCGCCCGCAGCTGCTGCTTGACCGCCCGCGCCTGCGCCGGATCCATGCGCAGCAGGGCCTTCTGCCCGATCGAGCGCGACTGCAGGGGGGGATCGACGAAGCGGTAACGACCGCGCTCATCGCGCTGCACCAGCGGCGCCTGGGCCAATTCCGGGGTTTCCAGCAGATGGTCGATCACCGCCACCAGGCGATCATTGAAATATCCGTCGGGTCGGCCCAGGTCCACATAGGCCTGCTGGATCAGCGGATAGAAGCGCTTGTAGGCGGTAGCCGTTGCCGCCGGGTCGAGCGCGGCAAATGCCTGCACGTAGGGCGCATAGCGCGCCGCATTGCTGGCGGCGATCCGCTCGCCGCCCTCACCGGGCTCGACCTGCAGGCTGCCTGGCAGCGGGCGCGCGGCCAGCGCGGTCGGCGGCACGCTGGGCTTGTCCAGGTTGTCGACCTGGGTAACCAGGCGCTGGATCAGATGATCGCGCAGCAGCAGGGTCAGCGGCCCTTCGCCCTGGAACAACTGGCTCAGCGCGCCCCAGGCCGCCGCATCGCTGTCAGCCAGCTCGGGCAATGCAGGGTCGGCCGCAGCCTCGGCATCCAGCGGATGCTTGATCGGGGGTGGTGTTGGGGCGGGTTCCGCAGCCGCCTTCGGTTGTGCCGGTGTGCCGGTACTGGCGGGGGGCGATTGCACCGGCACCGAAACACCGTCTGCCAGGCTCTTCAGCTGATCGCGGAACAGCCAACCGCCCGCGCCACCGATCACCACCACGCCCAACACCCAGGGCCAAACCGCTTTTCCACTCTGCATGATGCAGCACCTCGTTCTCACACGCATGGACAAGGTGTGACCCGGCTGATTTCCGTGGGTTCCCCACCCGTTCCGGTAAGGTTCGGGAAACGCGTTGACAGCGCAGTGCGACGGGCGGCCCAATGAGCAGTCCAGCCCCTTCGACGAACGACCCATGGAGCTTCGCCCGGAACCGGTGCCTTTCCGCATCAGCACGCTCGACCTGACACTGGTGTATCGAGAGCAGAACGCGAGCGCACAGGTGAACGTGGAGGCACAGACGCTGGAGGACTATGCAGCGCAGCCGGGCATGCGTTACCGCTCACTGCAGGTGGATTTCGAATTTGTCCATGAAGCGCGTTGCCGGGGCGGAAATTTTCACGAGATGCGCCACGGCGAGATCTTCGAGGAAACCGGACCAGCCGATGAAACCGCGCACTGGCGGCAAACCGGTCTCTGCCCTTTCCCCGGCTTCTACCGGGTCATCCACGATCCTGGCCTGGCGGCACTGCTCGCGCACTACGATCCCCGCAATGTCCACGACCTGCAGCTTTTCATCCTTGCCGCACATGACAGCTACGTTGAAGTCCTGGCCAAGGGATATCGCTACACGCTGGCTGGCAGCGTCAATGAACACGACATCATCACCGTCGCGCCATCGGCCTGAACACTCCGACATCCAACGCCAGGTAGGCATTGCACTCACGCCCGCTTTGCGCGAGCAGCGCGACGCTATGCATTCTGTCCCGTGGAGACACAGCCATGCAGTACGCGCTGTATTACTGGACCGGCATCCAGGGCCGTGGCGAGTTCGTGCGCCTGGCGCTGGAGGATGCCGGTGCCGACTACATCGACATGGCGCGGGTGCACGGCGATGCATTGATGCAGCCGTTTCTCGATGGCAGCAGTGAAGGTGCGCAGCCCTTCGCGCCGCCGTTCCTGAAGGCCGGTCGCCAGGTCATCGCGCAAGTCGCGGCCATCCTGGATTTCCTGGGCCCGACGCTGGACCTGGTGCCACAGGCAGCCTCGCGGCGGATGCAGGCGCTGCAGTTGCAGCTGACCATCGCCGACCTGGTGGCCGAGGTGCATGACACCCACCATCCGATCGCTGCATCGAATTACTACGAAGAGCAGAAGACCGAGGCCAAGGCACGTGCCGCGTCGCTGCGCAGCGAACGGCTACCGAAGTTCCTCAGCTACTTCGAGCAGGTGCTGGCGGCCAATGGTGGCCGCCATGCACTGCGCGAGCACTCGTATGTAGATCTGTCGCTGTTCCAGCTGCTGAGCGGGCTGAACTACATGTTCCCACGCCGCATGCAGGCACTGGAACCGACCCTGCCCCTGCTGCGCGCGCTGCAGGAGCGGGTGGCGAAACGACCCAACATTGCCTCCTATCTGGACTCGGAACGGCGATTGCCGTTCAACACCAACGGCATCTTCCGCCACTACCCGGAACTGGATGGAGAGCGGTAGTGCCGGCCGCTGGCCGGCAGCTGCACACTGTATCCGAAGCCCATGAGGATGCCGGCCAGCGGCCGGGACTACTCTGGGGTCAGCTGTTTTCACCCAGCGGCTTCACCGCCTGCTTCTGCAGTGACAGCAGGCCCAGCAGCAGCGCCAGTGCCACGTAGGCGCCGGCGAACTGCCAGCTGATGATGCGCGCCAGCCCGTCCAGGTCCCACGGCAGGTAGATGCCACCGCGCGGATCCACCGAATGGATCAGGCCGAACAGGGTCAGCACCGCCGCCACCAGCAGGAAACCGCAGGCGCGGCGCAGGCGACCATCGACCATCGCCGCCACCGCCGAGATCCACAGCATCGAGGTGATGATGAAGCCATTGCCAAGCGTGAAGATCACCGCCAGCTCAGGCAGGCCATGGCCGTCGAGCTTGGTCAGCAGCTGCGGCAGCTGGTCCGGGGCGATCCAACCCGGCGCCTTGATCGCCAGCAGGTAGGCCACCGACGGCAGGAAACCGAACACCATCGCACCGGTATGGTGGCGCGGCGTGGCCTGGAAGGCCTGGGTGGTGATGTCGATGGCCACGTACACGATGATCGGTGCCAGCACCGCCAGCGGCAGCCACTGCACCAGCCCCGAGATGATGCCAAGCATGCCGCCGATGCCGACGAACAGGCCAGTCAGCAGCGTGTAGCCGCTGCGTGCGCCCATGTGCTTGTAGGCCGGCTGGCCGATGTACGGCGTGGTCTGTGCCACGCCACCACAGACACCGGCTACCAGTGTGGCCACCGCTTCCACCAGCAGGATGTCGCGGGTGCGGTAGTCGTCACCGGCCGCGCGCGCGCTTTCAGACACATTGATGCCGCCGACCACCATCAGCAGGCCGAACGGCAGCAGCAGCGGCAGGTAGGTCATCGCGGTGGGCAGGCCGTCGAGGAAGCCCAGCGTCGGCAGCGGCAGCACCACCTGCGGCGGCATCCACGCCGGCACATGGAAGCCCGGCGCGCCCAGCCCGGCCAGGCCCAGCCCGTAATACAGCACGGTGCCGAACACGAAGGCCAGCAGCACGCCCGGGCCACGCACCGGCAGCTTGCCCTTGGCGATCAGCACATACAGCAGCAAGCCCAGCGTGGTGAAGCCGACCAGCGGCGAGCGCAGCGTTTCCAGCAGCGGCAGCAGGCCCATCAGCACCAGCGCGATGCCGGCGATGGAACCCAGCAGCGCCGCACGCGGCAGCGCGCGCGTGACCGCCTCGCCAAAGAACGACAGCACGAACTTGAGCACGCCCATGATGACCAGCGCGGCCATGCCCAGCTGCCAGGTCGCGATACCCGCGGCATGCGGGTCCATGCCCTGCTGCTTGAAGGCGATGAAGGCCGGGCCGAG
Source organism: Stenotrophomonas maltophilia (assembly GCF_013464485.1). Taxonomy (GTDB): domain Bacteria; phylum Pseudomonadota; class Gammaproteobacteria; order Xanthomonadales; family Xanthomonadaceae; genus Stenotrophomonas; species Stenotrophomonas maltophilia_AW. Next base: position 498 of record NZ_RAUX01000046.1, on the reverse strand, counting down.
CACCAGCAACGCCATGCCGATGCTGGTCGGTGCATCCAGGCCGAGCGGCATGGCGGTGACATCATCGCGGCCGGTACGCGCGGCCAGCCGGCGTGCCATCAGGGTGTACAGCAGGTTGCCAACCAGCACGCCGAAGGCGGTGCCGGGGAACATGCGGCCGAACACCACGTCGGCGGGGAACTGGAAGATCCCGACCAGGGCCATGGCGATGAAACCGAGGATGGAGAGGTTGTCGACGACCAGGCCGAAGAAGCCGTTGAAGTCGCCGGAGACGAACCAGCGACGCGGTGCGGCGGAAGCGGGAGCGGACATGGAAGGGGCGGTGGGGGKGGGGACCGCCGATGGTAGGCCCAGCGGGGCCGGTGCGCCAATTCCGTCGTGGAATGATGGGTTCCAGCCAACGGCGGAGCCCCTCGTGGCTGGGCGCGAATCGCAAATTCCTGGGCTGCCCCGGGCGGGTGGGCGTCGCGGGGGACGCCGTGAACCCMWMCWTGGGGG
>NZ_RAUX01000045.1 GCF_013464485.1 Stenotrophomonas maltophilia | reverse complement strand
TGGTGGCCGAAGACGGAATCGAACCGCCGACACGGGGATTTTCAATCCCCTGCTCTACCAACTGAGCTACTCGGCCACATGTTTCGTTGCAGCGAGGTCGCTGCCAAGGACGCGTATATTACGGAGGTCGGCTGCCTTCGGCAAGCGTTTTGCCAAGATTTCTTCACATTGTCGTCTGCGCGCTCGCAAGTGCTTGATCCTCCGTCCTTGGGCGGGGCGTGGCCAGTCGATCATCGTCTGCGGTGGAAATCAGCAGATCGCCGCGATCGCCAAAGCTGCAAGGGCAAGGGCTGCGCCGGACCCGCGCCGGTCCGGGTGATGGAACGCTGTTTTCGTGGCCGCCATCGGGGATGGCTGCCGCGTAGTGTCGGCACTCTTCTCCTGATGCTGGCAACAGCAGAGACCTGGCCATGTCCGATCCCTCGACCACCTCCCGCATCGTGCTTGCGTCGCGTCCGCAGGGGGCGCCAAGTGCAGCCAACTTCCGCCTGGAACAGGTTGCGTTGCCGTCATTGGCCGATGGTGAGGTGCTGCTGCGCAACCGCTACCTGTCGCTGGACCCGTACATGCGTGGACGCATGGACGAGGGCCCGTCGTACGCCGCGCCGGTGGCGGTGGGCGCGGTGATGGAAGGGCAGACCGTGGCCGAGGTGCTGCAGTCCAACGCCGAGGGCGTAGCCGCAGGTGAGCTGGTGCTGGCGCCGGGTGGCTGGCAGACCCACGCGGTGCTGCCGGCCAAGGCACTGGGGCGCCGCCTGGACCCGGCCGGACTGCCGCTGAGTACCGCGCTGGGCGTGTATGGCATGCCCGGCTTCACCGCCTATTCCAGCCTGCATGAAATCGCCCGTTTGAAGCCGGGCGAGACGCTGGTGGTGGCTGCCGCGACCGGGCCGGTGGGCGCGACCGTGGCCCAGCTCGCCAAGCTGCAGGGCGCGCGCGTGGTCGCCATCGCCGGTGGCGAAGCCAAGCGTGCCTATCTGCAGACGCTGGGCGTGGACGTGGCGCTGGATCATCGCGCCGCTGATTTCGCCGCGCAGCTGCGTGCGGCGGTGCCCAGGGGTATCGACGTGTATTTCGAGAACGTGGGCGGGCACGTGCTGGATGCAGTGCTGCCGCTGCTCAACGACTTCGCCCGCATTCCGGTGTGCGGCACCATCGCCACCTATAACGAGCGGGGCGTCGAGCAGCCCGGCCCGGACCGGTTGCCCGCGCTGTTCAGCCAGATCCTGCGCCAGCGCCTGACCGTGCGTGGTTTCATCGTGCACGACTTCAACCATCTGTGGCCGGAGTTCGAACGCGAGATGCCGCAATGGCTGCGCGACGGCCGCATCCAGTACCGCGAGGATGTGGTGGAAGGGTTGGAGAATGCGCCGGATGCGTTCTTCGGGCTGTTGCAGGGGCGCAACTTCGGCAAGCTGGTGGTGAAGCTGGATTGAGGCCTTGGCGGTGTGCCGACCAAGGTCGGCACCTACCGGAAGCTGGGTGTTCCGACCAAGGTCGGCAGCTACCGGAAGCTGGGTGTGCCGACCAAGGTCGGCACCTACCGGAAGCTGGGTGTTCCGACCAAGGTCGGCAGCTACCGGAAGCTGGGTGTGCCGACCAAGGTMGGCACCTACCGGAAGCTGGGTGTTCCGACCAAGGTCGGCAGCTACCGGAAGCTGGGTGTGCCGACCAAGGTCGGCACCTACCGGAAGCTGGGTGTTCCGACCAAGGTCGGCAGCTACCGGAAGCTGGGTGTGCCGACCAAGGTCGGCACCTACCGGAAGCTGGGTGTTCCGACCAAGGTCGGCAGCTACCGGAAGCTGGGTGTGCCGACCAAGGTCGGCACCTACGGGAAGCTGAGTGTGCCGACCAAGGTCGGCACCTACGGGAAGCTGAGTGTGCCGACCAAGGTCGGCACCTACGGGAAGCTGGGTGTTCCGACCAAGGTCGGCACCCACGTCAGGCAGTCGAGGCCTTTTCCCGGCGCAGCAGTTCGCGCTTGCGCGCTACGCCCCAGGCATAGCCGGACAGGTCGCCATCGCGGCGCACCACGCGGTGGCAGGGCACGGCCACCGCCAACGGATTGCTTGCGCATGCGCGTGCGACGGCACGGCTTGAGCGCGGCGCGCCGATACGCGCGGCGATATCCGCATACGAGGCAGTCTGCCCGCGCGGAATCTGCTGCAGTGCCTGCCACACCCGTTGCTGGAACGCGGTGCCACGGATATCCAGCGGCAACGTGGCGCCTCGCGAAGGATCCTCGACCAGGCCTACGACCTGTGCCACCAGTTGCTCGTAGCCCTGGTCGGCGCCGACCAGTTCGGCTTGGCGGAAGCGTTGCTGCAACGACTGCAGCAGTGTCTCCGGATCGTCGCCGAGCAGGATCGCGACCACGCCGGTCCCGCTGCTGGCCACCAGCACGCTGCCCAGTGAGCTTTCGGCAAGCGCGAAGTGGATGACTTCGCCGCGCCCCCCTGCGCGCCATTGCTTGGGCGTCATGCCCAGCAACTTCGGTGCGTTCTCGTAGAAGCGTCCACTGGATCCGAAGCCAGCATCGTGGAAGGCGTCGGTGATGCGTTCCTGTTGTTCCAGCCCGGTGCGCAGGCGGTCGGCGCGCAGCGCGGCGGCGTACTGCTTGGGGGTCAGCCCGGTGGACTGCTTGAACAGGCGATGCAGGCGCGTCGGGCTGCAGCCAGCAATATCGGCCAGTTCCTGCAGCGAGGGTTCGTCGAGGCTGGTCTGCAGGTGGCGGCAGACCCGTTCGATGCGGTCATCGAGGGCGGTGGTGGCGGTACTGTCCATGGCCGGATTCTGGCACGTGCCAGTGCTGCGGAAACTCCGTTTCCTGCACTCACCTGTGAGGCCCGGAAACGGAGTGTTGGCGGGCCGAACGCGCGGCATCGTGGCGGCCACTTCACAACCGGTACCACGACCATGCGCCTGAACAACAAGATCGCTCTCATCACCGGTGCCAGCGCCGGTATCGGCCGCGCCAGCGCGCTGCTCTTCGCCGCCGAAGGAGCAAAGCTGGTGCTCAACGCACGGCGGCCGGAGCCGCTGCAGGCGCTGGCCGAGCAGATTCGTGCTGCCGGTGGCGAAGCCGTGGTGCATGCCGCCGACGTGGCCAACCCGGGCACGGCGCAGGCGCTGGTCGATCTGGCCCAGCAGTCATTCGGCGGCCTGGACATCGCGCTCAACAATGCCGGCATGCTCGGCCCGGGCGTGCCGGCGGCGGAGTTTCCGGTGGATGCCTGGCGCGAGGTGATGGCCACCAATCTCGACGCCGCCTTCCATGCGGCACGCGCGCAGCTGCCGGCACTGCTGGCGCGCGGCGGCGGCTCGCTGGTGTTCGTCGGTACCTTCGTCGGCCACACCGTGGGATTCCCGGGCATGGCGGCCTATGCGTCAAGCAAGGCCGGGCTGATCGGCCTGAGCCAGGTGATCGCTGCCGAATACGGTGCGCGCGGTGTGCGCAGCAACGTACTGCTGCCCGGTGGCACCGATACGGAGATGGGCCGGCAGGCCGCACCGACCGGAGATGCCCGCGACTTCGTGCGCTCGTTGCACGCACTCAAGCGCCTCGCCGAGCCGGAGGAGATCGCCAATGCGGCGCTGTTCCTGGCCAGCGATGAGAGCAGTTTCGTTACGGGTACCGCGATGCGCGTGGAGGGTGGGGTGTCGATCACCCGAACCTGAGCGCGGTCACGTGCGTGGTGAGTAGCGAATGCCGCTGCTGGCCATGAAGCCTTTCGGATCGAAACGGGCCCAGGCTTCGCCCCAGTTGAACCGGGCGCAGCCACCGGCCAGTTTTCGCCCCAATGCCGTGGCCAAGGTGCGGCGCATGAACGCGACTTCGGCATCGATCGCTGCATGGGTTGGCCAGCCGTCTTCCAGTGTTGCACCGGGTAGATCGACGCCCATCGTCACCATGTCGAGCTGTTGCCCGTGGAAGCACAGGCTGATGCCAGCGGGCGCACCACCCAGGCTGAGCCGGTGCAGGCTGAGCCAGTGATAGCCGGTGCCGACGTCGTGCTCCCCTCGCACCAGCGTGGCGAACGCGATACGCGCCTCATCCCGTGACAGGGTGGGGCCGATCAGTGTCGGCAGATTGCCGAGCTGGATGCTGCCGTCGGTCGCATCGAGGCGCATCGGCACGGCGTGTGCTGCGTGCTGGACAGAAGAGGGCATGGCATACCGGTGGGCGTGGTGCCTCGGATTCTGGCTGCACGGGGGCCGCAGCGGCAAGCCAGTGCCTGCACATGACGTTGGCACAGGACTGACCTGTGGCTTACCCGGCAACCTCTAGCGTGATGGGCAACGTTGGCGTTCCGCCGGCGAGGGAGATTTCAATGAACGAGCGAGGCAAGGATCAGGACCCGAAGCAGGGCATCCAGGAAAGCCGCCAGGACAGGAAGCAGGACGACGTGGCCAAGCAGCGGCCGGGGCAGCGCGATCAACAGGTGCGCGATACGCACTCGCGCAGCCCGCAGCGCAAGGACGGCGGCGAGGAGCCGGCCTGAGCCGCGGGCGCTGAAAAGAAAAAACCCGCAGATCACGGAGATCTACGGGTTCTTCTGAATAGTGGTGGAGCCAAGGGGAATCCCGTTATGCGGTGAATCCATTGCGCCACAATGGTTTTGAGATATGGGGGCGGTGACATGCCCCCAGATGTGCCCCCGCGTCATGCTGCCTTGGGTAGACCGCGCTCATCGACGTTTCGGGCCTCCATCTTGGACAAAATCCACGCGTTGATTTCATCCTCCGACCACGCCGAACAGTTGCCCCCGAGGTCGATTTGCGCAGGAAACTCGCCGCGGCGGATCCGGTCGTAGATGGTGTTCTTGGCCAGCCCGGTCCTTGCGCTGACCTCCTTCAGGCGCAGCAGGTTGGGCGCGCGGGGCAGGGGCATCGGCGCATTGACGGCGTCGCCTGCGGCGGTGTCCTGATCTTCAATGGTGCTCATGCTTCCTCCTTCGGCGCGCCGGCGGCGGCCAGATTGGTGCCGCTGCGGCGGCGTTTCGATACGGGGGCGATGATCCGCTCGGCTTCGGCCCGATCCCCACGGGACAGTTCGATCAGGGCCAGGCCCCGTGCCTCCCACGCGCGCACGGTGGCCTTGCTGGCTTTGGTGAGGTCGACCCCGGACAGGCTGGCCAGCACGTGGCCCACCTCGCGGAAGTCGGGCACGTCGGTGCCCTGCAGCAGGTCGGTGCTCATGCTGCTTCATCCATAGGCGGTTCCAGACCCTCAAACAGGTCCGGCATCGACATCTCCCGCTCGGCAGCCTGCAAGTACTTCACGCCGTCCAGGAAATAGCCGGTGGACAGCTCAGCGGCCCGGCCGCGCCGACGCAGCTTCAGGGCGCGGTAGGGGACCGTGAAAAGGCCGCCGAAGGGATCAAACACCAGCTCGCCCAGGTTGCTGTAGCGCTCGATCAGGCGATCCACGATGTCGAACTGCAGGGGGCAGATGTGGTTCTCCAAGCCCTTCTTGGTCTGGTCGCCGTTGAGGGTCAGCATGCGGTTCACGTCGTGCCAGACGTCCGGATGGTGGCTGCCGGGTGCCAGCGACATGAAATCGGACGGCAGCGCGCCGCGTGCCTCCAGCTGTTCGCCGATGCGCACGTGGGCCTCGTAGTCGTAGACGTCGGCCAGGCTGTGCTCGGTGAAGATCTTGGCCAGCTTGTCTGGGCCCAGCTTGGCCATCTCATCGGCGGTCATCAGACGGTTGCCGCTGGAGCGCCAGAACGCATGCGCGTCGACCTGCCAGCGTGCCCTGGTGTACGCGGCCTTCTCCTTTCGCACCGGCTCGTCTGCATAGCCCTTCGACCGGTTGGTCTGTGGCTTCCTCAGCAGCACGATGTATTCGGGGGAGCCAGCGCCCATCTTCGTGCCGTCCTTGCACTGCTCCGACCAGCCCAGGCGATAGGTCTGGTTGTTCTCGCGCACTACGTCCGTGACGACGGTGATCAGGCCCATGTAGTCGAAGCCGTGCTGGCGGTAGTGGAAGATCGTTTCGGCGTGGAAGGGGCTCACGGTGGGGGCACCCGCGCCGGTGACGGAGCCGAACTGGATCCGGTCCTTCACGTGGATGGCGGCGATCCGGCCCGGTTTCAGGACCCGCAGCAGCTCCGGCGCCAGGTGGTCCATCTGGGCCCAGAAGTGCGCGTTGTCGTCGGTGTGCCCGAAGTCGTTGTAGCTGGGGCTGTATTCGTAGTGGTTGGCGAACGGGATCGAGGTCACGATCAGGTCGACACTGTTCTCTGCCATGCCGCGCGCTTCCAGCACGCAGTCGTTGTTGGCCACCGTCCAGCCTTCGCCGCTGGCCTCGATCCGCTCCACGCCGATCGAGCGCTGGAGCACCTGCGCCATGGCGGCCTTGCTCAGGCCGTATTCCCGGATGATCTCGCTCATCTTCTCCACCATCTGTTCGTGCCGCTTCCACTTCTCCATGAGGCTGGCCAGCACCTCGCGCTCGCTTTCAGCGTGGACGATCCACACCTCGACGCCGTGCTGCTGCTGGTACCGCTGGATGCGATGGATCGACTGGATGAAATCGTTGAATTTGAAGCCGATGCCGGCGTATACGGCCAGGTGGCAGTGCCGTTGGAAGTTGCAGCCGCTGCCGGCGATGACCGGCTTCGCCGACAGGATCCGGGTCTTACCGTCGCTGAAGGCCACGACCGCCGCCTCGCGCTCATCCAGATCCTGGTCACCGTAGATGCTGACCGCCTCCGGTACCGCTGCAGCGATGGCGTGGCGCTCGGCTTCCAGGTCGTGCCAGATCAGCCAGTGATCATCCGGCCGGGCGCCGACGATGTCCTGTACCGCCGCCACGCGCGCCGGCAAGGTGTCGCGCTTCTCGCGCGCGGCATCGATCACCCCCAGTGCGGCATCGCGGAACATCTTGGCCTGGCCGTCCCGTTCGGTGCCGGCGCTGCCGTGGTCGACCGGCACCTCATGGAAGTGCACCTGCAGGGCTGGCAGGTCATAGCCCTCATCGCTGTAACCCAGATCGGAGGGGCGCTGCAGGAACAGGGCCCAGCTGGCCACCCACAGCCAGAACTCGCGCTCCTTGTGGGGGTACAGCGTCAGGTTGTTCGCCTTGGTGCTGTCGCGCTTGAACCAGCGGGTCAGGGCCTGGCCGGTGTCCATGACGCCCAGGAAGCCGGCGTAATGGATCAGCTCCTTGTAGCGGTTCGGGCTCGGTGTCGCGGTGGCGACGAACCGGTACCGGACGTCATCGAACAGGGTCAGGAACTGCTGGTAGGTCTTCGATCCGAAGCTGCGCAGCACCGATGCCTCATCGAGGCTGGCCGCCGTGAACAGATTGGGGTCAAGCTTCCCGTCTCGCACCGATTCGTAGTTGGTCAGGTGCACGCCGTCGAACTCGGGGTCGACCTCGCCGCTGGTGCGCACGAACCGGGTGGCCATGCCCAGCATCGCTGCGTCGCGGCGGAACTCCTGCCGAACACCCAGCGGAATCACGATGCCGACCGGGCCGCCCTGATGCTGCCGGGCCAGCCTGCAGATCTCCAGCTGCTGCACGCTCTTGCCCAGGCCGAAGCGCTGGAACAGGGCGCGCCGGCCGCCTTGGCACGCCCACACGACGCTGTCGCGCTGGTGGGGCTTCAGGATCGGGGAGACGTCCTCCGGCTGCACGTCGAAGCCAAGCGATGGGGCGACGCGCACCTTGCGCTCGAGGAAGTCGCGGTAGGGGTCAGCCATTGCCCACCGCCTTGCTGTCGACCTTCCGAATCGCGTCCAACTCGGCCCCAGCGGTTTCAGCCCATGCCGTGCCGTTGGCGAGGTAGTGATTCAGCATGAAGCGGATCACTGCGGCCTGTTCTTCCTCGGCCTTGTTCGGAATCTCGTCGCCGCGCATGCGCAGGACGTTGGCCCAGGGGCTGCACCAGAAGTTGGGGCGTCCGAGAATGTCACGCACTTCCGGCGTGTTGGGGATCGAGGCAGGCGCCAGGTCCACGGCCTGTGCGGGCGGGGCGGCGTAGACCTCGCCCGATCCGTCTTCATCGGTGATTGCTCGGTCGGACACCATCAGCACGTCGCCCACATCCAGATCGGCGATCCCGCCCTCTGTCAGCCAGTCGATGTAGCGGTCGCCATCGCCGTTGCATCGAACGGTCGCCACAGCCTCAACGGTTACCGGCGCCCCCACCGGCTGGCGGGCGGCGAGGGCGCGAACATCTTCGATGTGGACCCATTCACCCATTGACGTGTCTTCCTTCATGCCTTGCATCCAGCCGTACTCGGTGTTTTCCGGGTCCGGCGAGTAGCGTTGAAGGCCGTTCAACGCATCCCCCCGACCACCCGGGGAGGGATGGGCGGAGAGGTATATTTCCACAACCCGCGCTGCGACCTGTTTTGCCACATCGGTCGTCTTGACTGCGCCGGGGATCGCGTAGGCCATTCTGCTCAGAAGGTCGTCGCTGATGGTGGCGCGGGCCTGATCCCCCAGCCTCACCCTCCCACTGGGCTGCGCGTCCGCCAGGGTCTTGATATCGTTACTCATGCCTGTTGCTCCTTGTGCTGGTGCCACTTGATCGAATGGATGCGCCGCTCTGCCTTGTGGCTGAACCGTCGCGGACGGGCTGCTGAGCGCAGCCAGGGGAATCGGGCATGGACACGTCGCATCAGCCGGTGGCTGCTGGCGTGCTGCAGATGGCCGGCAAAGCTGGCGATGCGGTTGGAAAGATCGCGGAAGTCGGCCGGCGTGGCGCGAAGCTTGTCGCCCTGAACGTGCATGCCTTCCCACTCGGCCAGCGCGGTGTGCAGGTGCCCGACCACGCGGCGCCGGGCCAGCGTGTGCGTTGGGTAGATCACGTAACCGAGGAAGTCCAGGCCATCCGTGAGGCGACAGAGCTTCTGCTCGGCCTTCAGGCGCAGGCCGAGCCGGTCCTGCAAGAAGGCCTCGATCTGGTCTCGCCATGCGGCCAGCTGCTCGCGGTCGTGGTGGAACAGCACGAAGTCATCGACATAGCGCAGGTAGCGCTTGGCTTTGAGCGCGTGCTTGGCGAACTGGTCCAGCGCGTCCAGGTAGACATTGGCGAAGAACTGGCTGGACAGGTTGCCGATGGGCAGGCCGCGGCCGACCGGTGCGTTCGCCAGTCGCTTGTGGGGCGGCACCTGGGCCTGCTCGTCGGCCGTGGCTCGGTACTGGACGCCGGCATGCAGCGGCGAGCGGCGTAGCAGCGCGTGCGTGGCCTGCTGGACCACCTGCGGTGCGCCCCGGCGCTGCAGCCTGGTGCGCAACATCCGCCATAGCGTGGGGCGGTGAATGCTGTTGAAGAAGTTCGCCACGTCCAGCTGCAGATACCAGCCGCCGCCTTGGCCGCTATGCACCTGGCGCACGAACTGCTGGGCCCGGCGAACGGCAGCATGGCTGCCGCGGCCCTTGCGATTGGCGTAACTGTCGTGGATGAACGTCGGCTCCCACAGCGCTTCCAGCTGCGGCACCAGCCAGTGGTGCACCACGCGGTCGGCGAAGTCAGGTGCATGGATCTCGCGGGCCTTGGGCCGGGTGGCCACAAAGCACGTCGACGTGCGCGGTGCCCAAGTGCCGGCCAGCAGCTCGCGCTGGAGCTGCAGCAGCCCATCGCTCCAGCGGTGGTCAAAGCGCAGCTGGTTGAAGCTCGGAACCTTCTGGCGGCGCGCGCGCCGCCATGCCTGGTACAACTCCTGCAGGCCTACCTCTCCCTGAAACTCACCGGCACGACGCACGGCCAACGCGAACCCGTTGTTGTTGCGGTGGTTGTTGTTGACGTTGCCGTTGTTGAAATTGACGTTCCACGCGGACGCCGAGGACCAGGCGGCCGCCTCCCCATACACTTGCGACCAGGCCGCGCAGCCCGGATGCGAATAGCGCGGCTTCGTCATGAGTTGGCCCCCGCAAGGGCGGTACGGGTACTCAGTTTCTTGCCGCGCTGCGCGACGCCATCGGCTTGCGCATTCTGGGCATGGGAGACTTCGCGCAGGCGCAGGCGCCGGCGCCAGCCGCCGGCCTGCATGCCCAGCTCTTCGGCCAGGCGGATAAGCATTTCAAACTGGCGGAAGCTGGCGAAGGCGCCAACCCTTTTGCCGATCTGCAGGAGCTGCTTGAGAGCATCGATATCCCGCACCAGCACCGCCACCCACCGCGCCTGCTCGGCGCGCTCGCGCCAGGCATTGTTGGCGTTGATGAACACCTGCTGGGCACGCGCGCGGAGGTCGCTACCGATCTGATAGCGGTGGTAGCGGGCGAACCGGCGCACGGCATTCTCGATCTCGACCGCCATGCGTTCGGCGGCCTTGATGATGGGTGGGGGCTGGAAACGGGAGGTCATCGGGAAAGCCTCAGCAGAAGATCAAATCACTGACCGGCACGACGCACGGCCAACGCGAACCCGTCGCCGCCGCGGTGGCTGGAGTCGACGCTGCCGCCGTAGAAATCGACGAACCACGCGGACGCCGAGGACCAGGCGGCCGGGGTCTTCGACCAGTACCAGTCGTTCTGGATGTCCTTGAACAAGTCCGTGTTGATGGCCGGCGAGTAGCGGCTGCGGTCGATCAGCAGCTGATACTCCTCGATGGTCGGCAGATCCCAGTCGGTGTGGCCGAGCAGGTCCAGGGCCTTGGCGGCGGCCTCGCACTCGGCGTGCGGAACGTCGCTGTCCACGATGTTGGTGGCGGTGAAGGTGAGTCCGTAGTCGGGCAGCAGCACGGCGACGTGGTCGGTGGCAGTGTCCGGCAGCTCGGAACCGTCGGCGGCGATCTTCTTGAACGTGATGGGGCTCATGGTTGCTCCAGGGAAAGGGTCAAAAGGGCCAATTACTGACCGGCACGACGCACGGCCAACGCGAACCCGAGGCTGTTGCGGCGGAGGTAGCTGACGCTGCCGCCGTTGAAACTGACGAGCCACGCGGACGCCGAGGACCAGGCGCAAGGCGTGCTGGTCCAGTGCCAGCGGGGCAGCACGCCGGGGAACAGCGAGGTATCGATCGCCCGCTCATGGCGGGTGTCGTCGACCAGGGCGGCCAGTTCGGTACGGATCGGCAGGCGCCAGTCGTCGAATCCCAGCAGTCGCAGCTCGCTGCAAGCCTTCTCGCAGTCGGCCTGGCTCATCGGGTCACCACCGCTGTCGCCGATGGACTTGACCGCCCACATCAGGCCGGTGGCGTGGTCGATCACCGCGACGTGGTCGGTGCGCGGGTCGGTGCCCGCAGCGCTGGTGCCGTCGGCAAACAGCTTGGTGTGGCCGGTGGCGACCACGCTTTCAGCGACGACAGGATCTGCGGCGAGCTCGATCAGGTTGGTGATCGCGGCAGGAGAAAGGGCGAGCTGGATCTCGGTGTCGCCCTTGGTGCGGATGGTGATGGCGTTCAACGTGCGTTCCTCGCGTTGCTGTGGGTGCCGCCGACGGCGGCGCGGGTTGGACTGCAGAGAGCTGCCAGAGCTTCCAAGCGCACCGCCTCGGCGGTGTAGTGGTCCACTCGTTCCTGGCGGATTTTTGGAGGGAACTGCATGTCTTTCGCGGCCTGATCGGCTGCGTCACGGTTGGCCTGTGCGAGGCGCGCCGGGTCGTCGTCGAAAATGTCGAGTTGATTGCGCATGCAGTTCCCTCGAATGGGTTACCGGCGAGTGGAAGTCCGGCCGGCGCGCAGCTCGGCCACCTCGGCCTGCAGCTGCTCGATCTGCTCGTTCGCCTGGGTCAGCCACTGCCGATATGCGTCCTTCGTCGGCTGCCGCATGCGAGACGGGACGCCCGGATCCTTCGGCGCCGGCACCAGCACCAGGTTGCTCATCCCCGGGCCTCGCGACGGGCTTCGGCCAGGATCTCGCGAAGGTCGTCCTGCACCTTGCGCTCCTCGCCCTGAGCGACGGCCGCGGCCAGAGCTCGCTCCAGCGCGTAGACCCGGTCGTTCGGATGGATGTAGGTCATGACAGAATGGATTCCTGATAAGGGGGGATCACATGGCTTACGAATGGACTAAAGGTTTTTCCCAGTGCTGGCCTCCAGGACCGCAGTGCGAGGTGTGGTGGGACGCTTGGTCGGTAGCTGTTGCAGTGGTCGCTGCGGGAGCCACGCTCTGGGCAGTGGTGGTGGCCATGCGTACCAGTCGCACGGCGTTGGACGAAGCGCGGCGCATGCGGGATGAGGATCGCCATGCACGAGCGAAGGCTGAGCGCGACAAGGCTGTTGCCCGAGCTATCGTTCTGGACCACGAGATCTACATGCTCGGTGGCGAAATAAGGGAACTGGTTGAATTTCTGTCCGGGCCAATGCCTCGAGTAGACCCAGCTGAAGCTCTCGCGTTTGCGTTCAAGGCAATGCCCTCGGATCCGCTGCCTATGCTCACCCGCTTCGCAGACGACCTGGAGGCTTTCGGGACAGAAGGGGCTGCGTCCCTTTTGTCGGCACTCAGCAGCTGGTACATCAATCGGACGCTCTTGGATCTGAGTCGATTTGAAAACCTCACACTGGATGAAGTCGCAACTGATCTCGCTTCGGTTACGCGTGCGTTCCGGACCTTCCTCGACGTACTTAGGGAAGCTCGAATGGTGACCGAGCATTGGGCGACGCGTGGCCAGGGCGGCCTCGCTGAGACTGACTTCTGAGGCCTGCTTCACGCCGCCACCCCCATCGCCACCAGGTCGATGTCGTCCACCTTGTCGCGCAGGTAGCGGCGCGCGCGGCGCAGGTGTCCGGCGATCACCGCGCGGTCCTCATGGGCGAAGAAGGTCAGCACGTGCATGTGCAGCGCACGGCGGTGGTCTCGGCGGTATAGGCGCCAGGTGACGGCGCTGCCGTCCGTCGTCGGGAACCGGCCCCAGGCGAATCCCAGGGTTTCCTTGGGCGCGCGGCGGGCGATGTGGCGGCTCATGTTGCGTTCCCCAAGGCGAGCTGCACGTCAGCTGCAAGCTGCTGATCCTCTACGCTGCCGAACAGGGCGTCGTAGTTCCAGGTGCAGTCGCGAAACACCCGCCCATCTTCGAAGTCGGTCAAGCCGTCGATGACATCGTTGATGATCGCCTTGTCCTCATCGGTCTCCATGGTGAAGCGGTCCACTGCGTTACGCACTCGCCAGGGACCCTCGCTCCAGTCGCAGCGTGTCTGCTGCATGGCCACCGCCAAGTCGAGGCGCTGGTTGCGGCTACGGAGCGCTTCCAGCACGTCGGCCCAGCTCGATTCGATCGGCAGCTCGTAGCGCAGGAGGATCGCTGCGAGCTCCATGTCGGCCTTCCGCCGCTCGACCTCAGCCTGGCGCTCCCGCTCGGCCGCCGCAGCGCTGCGGGCGTCTGCCTCAGCGGCCTGCGCCTCGTACGCGCGGTACCGCTCAAGCAGCTGAGCATGCTGCTGCTGGCGGTAGGTCCAGCCATCATCGACCTTGACCTCGCGGCGCAGGTCGGTGAGGTATCCAGCGTCGTGGCTGATCGTCTTGGGATAGCGAGACCGCGAGCGGCTGTCACGCTCGCTCCAGCGCTTCGGCATCCCGATGTCATCCATCAGCGAGGTGATCCGCTCGACGATGGCCAGGTTGTTCTCGATCGCTGGCAGGTTCGACTCGTGGGTTGCCTTGTCGGCCTCGAATGCCTTTGCCAGCTGCTGCATGGCATGCGCCGCGACGGACGCTGCCTTGGGTTTCGACCAGCGGGACAGGTCGTTCTCGTACGACTGCGGGCTCGCCATGACATTGCCGAGCGCCGTGCACATCGTGATCTGCATGATCTTCATGCTTCGATTCCTTCGTAGACCCAGCGGCGCACGGTCCCGAACGGGACACCCAGCGCGGCGCTGATTTGGTTGACGGTGTTGCCGCTGGCCCGGAGCTGCCGGGCGCGGCGTTTGGTGGTGACCGGCCAGTACCGGCCGTGAGGCTGGCGCGGTACCCGCATCCCTTGGCAGCGGGCCATGTCCTGAACCGCGCGGGGCGAGCGCCCGAGGGCAGCCGCGACGGTCATCGCGTCGCGGCCCTCCATCTGGCGCAGTACCCGCAGTTCGCTGGTGCGCCAGAGTTCCATCAGGCGGCCAGCGGGTAGCTGTTGGCCGCGTCCTGCAGGCCGTCGATCATGGCCCGGCACATGGCCGGGAACTGCGCCTGGTCGTACAGCTTGGCCGCGCCGGTGGCGTTGATCGGCTTGAACCCCAGCATGGCCAGCCCGTCGGCGCTGATCGACAGCGGGGCGATGCGCGCGTTGATGTCGCCCAGCTTGATCTTGACGACCTCACGCGCTGCGGCCGCCGGTGCCGGTGCGCTGGCCACTGCTGTCGGCGCGGTGCGCACCGCTGCCGCCGCGGCTGCCACCGGCCCGGGCTGCTGCTCGGCCGCTGCCGGCTGTGCCACCTGGGCGGCCTGCTCAGCTGCAGCAGCTGCCGCGTCGTCGGCTGCCTTCTTCTGGGCGCGGGCCTCCTCCTCCTTCCGGATCTTCTCGCGCTCGTCGTCCAGGCGCTTCTGCTCGGCCTGCTGGTGCTGGCTGATGCGCGCGGCCATCAGGTTGCGCAGATCCTCCGCCGACTTCGTGGAGCAAAGCTGCACGCGGTCCGGGAACAGGGCGGCATGCGTGCCCACCTCCATCTCCATCACGCGAATGTTGGCGCGGATCCGCTCGGCCGACTGGCTGGCGTCGACCTTCGCGTTGGCCGCCACGGCGTCCACAGCTTCCTGCATGCTGGCGAACGAGCGCTTGCCCTTCATAGCGTCGGCGATATCGGCAATCAGCGTGGCCGGCATCGGGATGGCGTGCTCGCCCAGCGACTCGTTGATGGCCAGCACGTGCTGCTGCACCGCGCGGCGTGCCGCATTGCCGATCTCGGTGCGGCGCTCGTCCTTGCGGGTCTTGACGCGCTTCTCCAACGCCAGGCGCTTGGAGCGGGCCTCATCGGCGATGGCGTCGATGGTCTTGAACAGAAGGTCGATGCTCTGGGTTTGGCTGAGGGCATGCTGCTTGGCGGCCTTCAGCTGGTCCTCGATGTCGCCGCACCACTTCACCGTCTTCTCAGCGTCGGCAAAGTCCTGGTCGCTGACCAGCTCGGTGCTGATGCCCTGGAAGACGGCGATGGCCTGCTCCTTCCACTCGGCCAGATTCGACGCGGTGACCATGCCGGTCACTTCGATACGCAGGGCCGGCATCTGGTCCGGCGCCCGGCCAGCGGCCACCGGCTCGGCCACCGGTGCCGGGTCATAGGCCATCACGTCGGCATCGAACTGGGCCCAGCCGGCCACGATCTTGGCGCGCAGCTCGGGGTTCGGGATGTACCAGCAGTGGCGCTCCTCGACCAGGTCGTCGCCATTCCACTTCGATGCCATGAACAGCACGCGCTCGGCGCCGCTGACCATGGCTTGGTGTTCCATCTGCACCTGGTAGTGCAGCGGCAGGCAGGCGTCGCCACCGTCCACCGGCATGGCCAGACGCAGGTCGTCGTTGAGCGACTTGTGCTCAAAGGCCTTGTCCTCCAGCAGGGTCAGGCCGTCGAAGCTGGCCGAGTACTTGCCGTCGACGCCGACGCAGGGATACAGCTCCTCGCCGATGATCCGCTCGGCCAGCGGCCGGGCCAGGTCTTCGAAGCGGTGGCCGTCGGCGAAGCGCTGCAGCGTGGCAGCGTCGTGCTCAATGGTGGCGCCCGTGGCGAACTCGCGCAGCAGCTGGCTGCGGGTCTTGTAGGGGCTGCAACCCATCATCGCCGGGGCATCACTGGCGTTGAAGTGGCTGGCGCGGTGGGCATGCCATTCGGGGGTGCCCTGGATGAGGTTTACGGTGCGCATGCTCAGCCCTCCACCGCAGTCTGGGTAACGCCGCCGGCAGCGGCATCCACGTCGCGCTGCGGTTCGTCTTCGCCACCCGCCTGGTCTTTGGGCGGGTTGCGAATCTCCTGCAGCTGGACGGCGGTGAAGCGAGCCTTCGTCTGCAGCATGGCGATCAGGTCCTCGGCGGACTTCTTGCCGCTGGCGATGATGTCCCACCACTTCGGCAGGTTGGCCGCGAAGTCGGCTTCCGAGTACAGCGGCAGCTGCTTGTCGGCTTGGCCCTCGATGGCGGCGCGCTGCTGCTCACCGCTGGCAGCGCCCGCCTGCGGGATGTCCATGATTTCCTCTGCGATGGGCATGCCACGCAGCACGTCCGGGAACACGTCGCGCAGGGCGAACGCACGGGCACGCATCTGGCGCATGCGCTTCGGGTACTGCGTCCAGGGGCCGCTCTTGCCCAGCAGGCCAGCCACCTTGGCGTCGTCCATGCTGAAGGTGCGGACTTCCTCAGACTCGCCGCGGCGCTTCACGCGGCACACGGCCGTGCCACCGTCGTCTGCCTCGGTGATGTACTCGCACAGCGGCGAGCTGCGCACCAGTGCGATGACCGCATCGCCCCAGAGTGCCGGGCGGCCGTTGATGATGGCCAGGTTCTGCAGCGCCTGCAGCGGCTTCAGGCCGAGCTCGGCGCCCCACTGGATGGCGATCAGGCAGTTGGCCGGCTTGCCCTTGAAGTCCTTCGGGACCAGGTCACTTTCGGCGAGATAGTCGCAGAACTGAATCGCCTGCTCGAAGGTCTGCGGGCTGAGGTCGAACTGCTGGCGGGGCTGCGCGGCAATCGCGGTCTGCGACTGCTGCTGGGCGGCGGGAACGTTCATGTCTATGGATCTCCGACCGGCAGCGCCGGTGATGGTGGAATGGGGTGCCCCGTATCGCCGGGGCCACGCGGGCCTTTGCCTACCTAGACAGATCACGGACTCGAACCGCACCTCGTCGCTACCAAGCCGTCGGCCAACCATCCGGAATCGAACCGGCACTTTCCTGGTGGAGAGGGCCGGTGCTGATCTCCGGCTTGCCTGCAGTGTTTTCTTGATCCTGACCGGAGGGACGTCACCCTTTCGGCAGTGGCCCGGCTCGATCTGGTGCCGGGGGCAAATCAGGCGGACCGTAGCTGCGCATCAGCCTGCGCATTCCTCTCCGTAGACGTCAGGCGGCCTGCTGCTGCTCGGCGACCTTGTGGTACGGGTACTTCTCCGGGAACGGCTTGATGTACGCGCCGAAGTGCTTGCCGATGGATTCGGCGTCCTTGAACGCCTGGAATTCCTCGGCGCTGAAGTTGGCGTAGTGGTACAGCGAGCCTGGGCCGCGCTTGTCGCCATAGCCCTTGGTGAAGCGGATAGCGAGGGTGTTGGTGTCGGCGTCGTGGCCGATGCTATGGATCTGCGAGCTGTCGACGTCGAACAGCTGGATGCGGCCGGTGGCCGGGGTGGTGCTGGTCATGTTGTGCTCCAGGGCGGTTAGAGAGGTGCCCGTCTGTTCCGGGCTGTCAGCCATGCGCCACAGGGGGGAAGCGCAGGGCGGGGGATCAGGCAGCCAGGTCTTCCTGCTGCGTGGTTTCGTTGGCCTGGCCGGGCTGCAGGGTCAGGACCACGTTTTCGCGGATCAGCGCTTCGGTCAGCTCGGCCACCTCGTCGGGGGTGACGCTGGTCGAGGCCTTGAACGTCAGCTCGACGCTGCCGCCTTCCTTCGGGGCGATGACGAACTTCTTGAGCTTCACGTCCACCAGGAAGATCGGTTGCGTGTTGTCGAGCTCACCGTCGATCTGCAGCTCGAAGCCCTTGAATTCGTGGCCCACCTTGATGGGCTCCAGGCTCGGGATCTTGATCTCGGTCAGGTGGTCGCCGATGGTCGGCAGCGACTGCTGCTCGCCCTTGCCCGGCTTGCGGAACAGCGCCTTGCGAAGTTCCTTGTCAAAGTGGTCCAGCACCAGGTTGCTGGTGCTGGTGGTGATGGAAATGTCGACCGCCAAGTGACGCTCATCGCCATGTTTCTCGATTCGCAGGTTGACGTTGGTGACCGTCGCAGGGATCTTCTTCAGGTGGAACATGTGGACCTCTTCGGTTGAGCCGGGCAGGCCGGCAGTGGGTTACTGCAGGTCGTCCGCCGGCTCACGCGAGGCGGATCCCTGGCTGCTGGTGGAAGGGGACAGCAGTTCGATCAGGTGCTTCCACGCGCCGTAGATGACCCAGATGACCCAGGCGATGAACGCGGCGGCGGCGAAGACGGCAGAAAGGACGTTCCGGAAGACCCACAGGGCCGCGATGGCGGAACCCAGCAGCACGCCGAGGGCAAAGACCGCCAGCACTGCGGAAAGCTGGGCGCGGGTCATGCCATCACCGCCTGCAACATGTCCTGGAAGATCAGCACAGCCGTGCTGCCGACGATGAAGCCGATCAGTGCGCCGTAGACCATGAACTCCACAGACATGCGGGTGGATTCGGCCAACAGCAGATCCTCAAACTGGGGCGTCTTGTCGCTCATGCGGCCTCCGGGCCCGGCTGGTTGGTGAATTCGTCGCGGAACTGGCGGCGCAGGCGCAGCGCGTTGTCGACCACGGACAGGCCACGGTTGCCGCGGCGCTGCTCGGCGTTGAGACGGCGGAACAGCGGGGCAGGGTTCAGGCCGGTGCAGGCGATCGCGTCGCGCACGGCCTGGAACTCGCGGATCTGGCGAACGTTGGTGTTCATGCGGTGGCTCCTTCGGTTGCGTGCTGGGTGCTGGCGATGAGGTGGGCAATCTCGGCCCGTGCGGCGCGCAACCGGTCGCGGCGGTACTCCGCCCAATCGCAGACGCGGTCGGCGTGGATGTCGCGCTCGCCCTTGCGCGCGGCTGTGCGATCAGCGCGGTTGCGGTAGCGGGAGAGGCTTTGGCTGATGACCTCGATTTCGTCGTCGAGGATCTGGAGGGCGACGGCGCTCATACGGCACCGCCTTTGACGCGGGCGAGTTGGCTATCGGGATCGTGCGCCTTGAACCAAGCTCGGGTCTGCGCTTTGCCGCACTGATAGCAACGGTGCGACTCGCCGACGCGGTAGCTGAAATGGCCTACAACCTTGGCAGCATGTCCGCAGTCCAGGTCAAGGTAGTAATGTCCACCGGCTCGATCACGGACCGCGACCACCATAGCGATCGGCCCGCGCGGATCTGGCTGACCAAGGTATGAGACGTGCATTACACACCTCCCCGGACGCGGGCGAGGGCGGATTCCAGCGCCATTCCAGCCATGCGGCGCAGCACCGCCAGCACATCGACAGGGGCGCTCATGCCGCACGCTCCGCGTCGATAGACGGTGCGAACGGGTTGGGCAGGGCACGGTAGGTGTCGATGAGGGCCTGACGCCGCTTCCGCATGGACTCGACCTTGCTCAGGTCCATGCCGGTTTCGGAGAGCTCGTCCGGGAACCCGATCATGGTCAGGGCGTGGCGGCGAGCCGCCTCCCAGGCCATCTCTTCGGTGGCGCCAGCGAACAGTGCTGCGCGATAGGCGGTCTCTACGCCGGGCATGCCCAGGCCAGAGTTCTTCAGGTTGCCGATCAGGACCGGGACGTTCCGGCGCTGGCGGCGAACGTCTGCCTCCGGATGGAGGTCGGTGACGTTGCGGTTGTGGGCGGTTTGGTCCATCTCGGGCTCCGGCGGTCCAGCACGGTGCTGGTCGACGGGCCAAGTAAAGCACCGCTTTAGCCTCTAGTCAAGCGATGCTTTAGGCTGATGCGAAAGGGCCGATCTCCTCCCCGCATCGGGAACAAAAACGCCCCGCGCGGGTTTCCGGGCGGGGCGCTGCAAGTTCAGGGAGAGGATGAGCTAGAAGGTCGCGCGCTGTTGCGCGTCTTCAGTGAGCGCGCGAGCTGCAGAAGCTTCCCCCTTCGGGGTCTGGACGACAATCAGGCCCCAGTCGATGCTGTCGACAGCGCCGAGAAACGTTACAACCACGTCGGGCGTCTTCCAGGTCGCTTCGACAATCTCGAAGGTTCCGCCAACTGCGTTCTTGGCGCTCTTGTTGCGCATTGATGCCGGCTTTCCATACTTGCTTTGCAGCAGGTCAGCGATGGAGCGTTGGTACTCAATCCCATGCGTCCAGACCTTCACCTCCTCGAGGCTGCCATCGATAAGTACGCCTTCAATCTGGCGCAGGCCTGACGGTTCTTGAGTTGAGACCAGCCTAACCTTAGCTGTGCCGCTAAGGTTTGGTGCTGGGCCACTGGGATCTGGAGTTTTCTGCCAGCAGTTCGTTGCAACCGCCTGGAATTTGCTTACGTACTCCCGTTCGGTTGAGTAGCTGGTCGTAGCCCTGGACTCGCATTCCGGCGCTGAAAACCTCTGGCCCAACTGGAATCCTAGAAACTTCGCGTCTTCGGCGAGGGCTTGTCCGGCGAGAAGAGATGTGCACGCAACCAGTGCTCCTAATGCCAAGCGAACGGGTCGTTCAACGTACATGTTGATTACGTCTCCATACTGGGAAGAGCGGTTCAATTCAGTCTGTCGATTCTGTTGCGTAGATAGACTTTTCCGCCAATGACTGCGCTCACTGGCAGAGGAAACGCAGGATAGAGGGCGGTGTTCGCGCTGACGACGTAAATGGCATCGCCGCGATCCTGTAGGCCCTTGATCTGCTGGCCGTTTCCGGTGTTGATGAGATAGATCCCATCTCCATCGAAATGCGAGAGCCCAGTGTCGACCATAAGGCTTTCGCCAGGTTGGATAACAGGGATCATTGAGTCGCCGCGCCCAGTGACCAGCACCAGCCGCCCAGGCGGCGGCACAAAGCCGACGATGGATCGGATGTAGGCTGGTTCAAAGTCCATAGCCCGGATGATCTCCGGGAAGTCGTCATTAATTCTCTCTCCGCCCATTCCCGCCTCCGCATCCAGTTGCTGGACGCGAACATAGTCGGACTGGGTCGCAGGCGCCGAGACGGGTTGATCGAAACCGCCCATTCCGAAATGCGATAGAGGTTTGCCCGTGAGCTGAGCCAAGCGCGGCAGCTTTCGTTTGTCGACCTTGCCAGTCCGTAGCCAGCCGGATACGGCCTGCTCGGTGACCCCAAAAGCATCAGCAATGCCCTTCTGGGTCAGTTTGGATTCTTCGATGGCCGAACGAATGGCGGCCGCCATGTCAGAGTTGTCAAGCATCGCTTGATTGTCCGATGGCCGGACCAATGATGTAAGAAAGCATTGCTTGACCTAAAACTAAAGCGATGCTTAAGATGGCGGCATGAACGCAATCGCCACCGCCATCGAGCAGTTGGGAACCGGCCAAGCCGGTGTCGCGCGCCTTCTGGGGGTTACCCCCCAGGCAGTGAATCAGTGGGTAAGCGGCAACCGGCCCGTTCCGCCTCGCCACGTCCTCGCCATAGAGGCAGCGACGGGTGTGTCCCGCCATCTGCTGCGGCCGGATGTGTTCGGTCCGCCAGCCGCCAACGACGACCAGCAGGAGGCGCCCCATGCTGCCTGACCGTTGGAATCCCAGGCTGTGGGTCCGCAACTGGCTGCTGAAACCGGGCAGGGATGAAGCTCGGTCCCGGCACTGCGCAGGACCGAGGGACAGCCAGGTCGCAGAGGTCAGGCGGTCTGCGGCGGCGGAGCTTCTTCCGGTTCGCTGTCGCTCCGCAGCAAGCCTTCGATTGAGTCGTAGATCAGCTCCGCCCCAGGCGATGCAGACCCCCGAGCCGGAAGGCGCTCCATGAAGTCCTTGACCAGCTTCTCTGCGTCGATTCCAGGCTGCTCCGCGAGTGCTTCGATCAGCGCGACCAAGGCGAATGCCGAGCCCGCGATGTTCCCCCCGATGAATGATCCGAGTTCGCTTTCGGTGTCTGCTTGTTTCTCTTCCATGTCGCCCTCCTTGTGGGCTTTGGCTGTGCGTGTGGTGACCGCAGCCTACCGCAAGGAGGGCGACTCCCTTCATCCGTGACGTGATGTTCTCCATGGCGCTGATGGTGCGCCGCTGACGTCCGCCAAACCACGTTTAGAGAATCCGCCCATGAACGTACTTGATGCTGCCTATGACACCGTCCACGACTACCCGGGCGGTGCTGGTCCCCTTGCTGAGCGACTGACCCGCCTCAACAAGGACGGTGAGCGTGTGCCCATGTCCGAGGCCGTGCTGAACAGCAAGGTCAACCCGAACACGACGTCCCACCACCTGACGCTGGCCGAAGCTGATCGGCTGATGGGGCTGACCGGCGACTACCGGATCCTCCATGCCTTGGCGGCCACCCATGGATTCATGGCACAACCGGTCAAGGCACCCGAGGCAGGGTCGATCATCAGCGCGATGCTGGCTGCCGCGGCAGCCAAGGGCGATCTGGCAGAGACCATCGCCCAGGCCATGGCCGACAACCGCATCACCGGCAACGAGTCGGATCAGGTTTCTCGCGATGTCATGCGGGTGATCGCTGCGCTGGTGCAGGTCAGCCAGCACGCCGAGGCTGCAGCAGAGCGGGGTGGGGTATGAACGCTACGGAGAAGGCCATCTGGGCAGTCAGGCAGCTCTGGCATATCGCCGGCTGCCTGCTGGTGTTGGGGATCGCGAAATGATTCAGCCCTTGGCTTTAACCCTGCTCTGCAGCAGCTCGATCGCAAAGAGGATTGGGTCCTCTGGCCGCCCTAGTGCGTGCCAGAAAATTGGGTATCCCTCTTCATCTTTGCCGCCTGAGGTGGCCAGCAGCACCCAGCCGTCCTCAAGCATCTTGTTAACGTCTTCTTGCCGATCAGTGTGGGCGACCTGCGCAATGTTTCTGAGATCCATATCAGCTCCTTGTTCGGTGGTTGGCTTGCCGGAAGGAGTATCCCATGCGTGAGTACGGACAGATCCAGTGCGCGCTCTGGCAGAGTCAAGACGCCCAGCAATGGACCGACGCCGGCAAGCTGCTTGCCGCCTACCTGCTGACCGGTCCCCACTCGAATGGCCTGGGCTGCTACCGCTGCCCCGACGGCTACGTGATGGCCGACCTCGGCTGGTCAATGGAAAGGGTTTCGGAAGGGTTTGCCGAACTGTCTAGAAACGGTTTCGCATACCGTTTCGAAGGGGTTGTTTTTCTGCCCGGATTCCTGCGCTGGAACAAGGTCGCGAACGCCAACGTGGCCGCAGCGCGCATGGCGGAGTTCGAGGCGCTTCCGAAGGGGGAGGCAAAGGTCCGTGTGGCCGGCGCAATCCTGAAGTACGTCAAGCACTTGGGTAACGACTACCGAACCGTTCTCCAAACCGTTGCAGAAACGGTTCCCCCAACGGTTACCCCAACAGAACCCAACCCAACCCAACCCAGAGAGAACCCAAACCAAACCACTGGCGCTGCGCCGGACACGCCGGCTCCGGCTGACGACCTGCTGCCGCTAGAGCCAGTTGAACCACCGGCACCGGAAGTGATCGGGTTCCTGCTGAACGACGGTTCCGAGTTCGGACTGACGCAGGTGCAGTTGGACGAGTTCCAAGGGCTGTACCCCGGCATCGTTGTCCTGCAGGAACTGCGGGCGCTGAAGGCCTGGGCAATGGCCAACCCCAAGAACCGCAAGACCCGCAGCGGTGCCATGCGGTTCGTGAACTCATGGCTCAGCCGTGCGCAGAACCAGGCGCCCACTCGGCGGAGCACAGCGCCGGCACCGCAGAAGGGCGAACTGCCGAGGCTGAGCGCATGACGACCCTCGAAGCCAACCACCGCGCCGCCATCCACCAGGTCGAGCGCCAAGTTCTGCACACGGCGATGTGCCGTCCGTCCAGCATCGCCGACATGCCGCTGCAGCCGGGGCACTTCGGCAACGAGGCGCACGGTCAGCTGTGGGAGCTGATCCGAAGCATGGACGCCGGCGGAAAGCCGGTGGACGCGGTGACGATCTCAGACGTGGCCGACCGCATGGGCAGCCCGCGACTGAGCGAGCTGGCGATGCTGATCGGCGTAGACCGCGATCTGTACCCCAGCAGCCAGCCGGCCTACCAAGCGTCGATCCTTCTGGCCGCTTGGCGAGACCGCGAGGCCTTGGCCATTGCGCGGGAGCTGCAGGAAGGCGCGCAGGCTCGGCAGGAGGACGCGGTGGACGCCGCGATCCAGCGGCTGATGACCCTGCACACCGCCGACCGCAGCTACGAGCACACCTCGCAGTCGGCGCTCGATGCGGCGGTGGCGCAGGCCATGGAGGCGCAGCGCAACGGCGGGAAGCTGATCGGCGTTTCCACGGGCATCTTCGACCTGGACGAGGCGCTGGGCGGCTTCCACGACAGCGACCTGATCATCGTTGGCGCCCGTCCGGCGATGGGAAAGACCGGCTTCCTGCTGGGAGCCACTGCCGCCGGCGCGAAGGGTGGGGCGGTCGGCCTGATCTCTGGCGAGCAGCCGGCCGACCAGGTGGGCCTGCGCTGGCTTGCTGCCGGCTCGGGCGTCAACGTGGGACGCCTGCGCGCTGGTAAGTTCCGCCACGACGATGTCGGCTCGCTGCTGCACGCCGCCGAGCAATACGGCGCGCTCCCGGTGCGCATCCACGACCGGCCGTCGCCGGACATCACCGAGGTGATACGCGAGGCGCGCCGGTGGAAGCACCAGCTGGGAATCCGCGCGCTCTACGTCGACTACCTTCAGCGCATCGAGATCGCATCGATGTCACGCGCACCGAAGCATCAGCAGGTGGGCAGCATCACCCGCAGCCTGAAGAATCTGGCCCGCGATTTGCGGATCCCGGTGGTGGCGCTGGCCCAGGTGAACCGCGAGGCCGATGGAGAGCGGCCGCAGATGAAGCACTTGGCCGACAGCTCGGAGATCGAGAAGGAAGCCGACCAGATCATGATGCTGTGGCGCGACCTGTCCAACCCGCAAGCCGAGCGCACAGCAGCAGAAATCAACGTGGTGAAGAACCGGCACGGAAACATCGGCGTGGTTCCGGTGACCTGGCACGGTGGTTCGACGTCCTATGTCAACCGCAGCGCTGCCGATGAACTCGGGGATGCCACATGACCGCGATGACAGCAGCAGCGCGCAAGATCCGCGCGAAACGGGCCAGCCGGCCAATCTACGCCATCTGCCTGCGCCTGGTCGATCCGGCCACGGGCGAGGAGATCGGTGCGTTTGCCCCGAGCAACGACATCGATCGCAGGCTGGCCAAGGACCGAGGCTACCGCGTCGGGCATGAGTACCGGCTGGAGATCAAGGCCTCGCGCAATGCCGCGTTCCACAGGTTGGCCCATGTCATCGGGCACCTGCTGGTCGACAACGTCGAGGCGTTCCGTGACCTGGACGCGCATGCGGCGCTGAAACAGGTGCAGCTGGAGTCGGGCATCTGCTGCGAGATGGTGGAGATGGACGCCAGCCCGGTGGTGAGGGCGCTGCTGGATGCCGCAGAGACGGTGCTGGGCGCTGGCGCGCGCAAGGTGCTTGCGGCGGTGCTGCCTGAGATCCGGACCATTCCGGTGAAGGTCGCCCAGTCCCTGGCCTTCGATTCGATGGAGGAGGAGGACTTCGCTGCCTTCTTCAAGGGCATCACCGCCTGGATCGGTGACCACTACGCGCACGTCATGCTGGACGACGTGCGCGCGGAGTACTGGCGGATGGTCAATGGCCGGCAGCTGCCGGGGAGGGCGGCATGAAGGCGGCAGAGATCAAAGCGCTGTACCCGACAGAAGCTGCACTGTGCAACAGGCTGATCGAGTGCCTCAGTTCGACCGGGGGCTGGGAGATCTACCCCGAAACCGCAAACTTCGACATTCTCGCTGTCTGGAAAGCTACTGGGCACCAGCTGGGAATAGAAGCGAAGCTTCAGCTAAACGCCAAGGTGGCCGACCAAATCCTGCCACATCGTTGGGGAGGATCCGGTGGCGATGGCCCGGACTTCCGCGCGGTGCTTGTTCCGTGCACCACCGAGGCGAACTATGGCATTGCTAGGATGCTGGAGGCGCTCGGCGTGCAGGTGCTGGTGCCGGACAGCTGCAGTGGTCGGTGGCGACAGCAGCCAGGCGAACAGATCCAGCGCGAAGTGCACCGCGCTGACCTTCGGAGCCCGGCGCCCTGGGACGCAGAGACCGGGAATCTGTACGACTACGGTCAGCCGGCGTGGTTCGACTGGAACCCCACACACCGATGCGTCCTGCCGGAGATAGTGCCGCTGGTGGCTGCTGGTGTTCCGGCGCCGCTGCGTCTGACGCCGTGGAAGATCGGCGCGCTGAAGGTGCTCGCTGACATTGAACTGGATGGATTCACCACAGCGAAGGGCGTTCGCGCCCACGGCGTGGATCCGCGCCGCTTCTGTGCATCCGACGGCTGGCTCCAGCAGCTGGGCGAGGGCCGCTGGGCACGTGGCAGCATCCCTGCTTTCGACAAGCAGCACCCCGAAGCGTACGCCGACGTGCTGGCAACGGCGCGGGCGAAGCGAGCGGGAGTTGCGGCATGAAGCGCGGACGCAGCACCACCACCCCCACGGTAGCCCAGCAGCAGCGGATGGACGCCATCACCGAGATCGGCTGCATCGTGGCTCACAGCTTGGGCATCGACTGGGGGGACAGGCCAATCCCGGCCGAGGTGCACCACCTGACGGTCGGCGGCAAGCACGGCGCCAAGCGCCGGGGCCACGACTTCACCATCGGCCTGAACCCGTGGTCCCACCGCGGCGAGCCATTCGGCGGGATGTCGGCGGCCCGCTGTGAGGAACTGTTCGGCCCGTCCTACGCCAGTCAACCCCGCAAGTTTCGGCAGGAGGTCGGCAGCGATGACTACCTGCTGGACCTGCAGAACACCCTTATCGAACAGCACCTGGAGAAGACCTCATGGCGACCCGCCGCCTGATTATCAGCATCGACCCCGGCAGGACCGGCGCCATTGCCGCGCTCGTCGACGGAGCAGCAGGGCCGGTGATCGACATGCCGCTGCTGACCGTCGGGGAGAACGAGGAGGTCGACGCCCGGGCCATCGCGGTGTTCATCCGTGCCGCGAAAGACATGAACCCGGGCGCAGACGTATCCGGGGTGATCGAGCGGGTGCGTGCGATGCCACCGAAGCGGGGCGCCGACGGCAAAGAAGAGCGGCGGGCAGGACCTCAGTCGTCCTTCAACTTCGGCGACCACTACGGCAAGGCCAAGGCCGCATTCGAGCTTCTGGGCATTCCCTACATGCGTGCGGAGCCTGCCAGCTGGAAGCGCCGGTTCGGACTGACCGGTCAGGACAAGGACGCGGCGCGTCTGCTGGCCATCAAGCGGTTCCCGGACGCCGCCCACCTGCTGAACCTGAAGAAGCACAACGGCCGCGCCGACGCGCTCTTGATCGGACTCTGGGCCGAGCACCAGCTGGCCATGGGGGTAGCAGCATGAGCGACGAAAATGTGGTGCGGCTGCCGGTCAAGCCGAAGGACGCCCCGGCCAATGAACTGACGATCGTCCGCACCTACGGCAGCTGCGCCCACAGCCACTTCCTGGTGGATGAGCGCGCCTCGGAAGTGACTTGCCGGGACTGTGGCGAGAAGCTCAATCCGGTCTGGGCATTGGCGCAGCTGGCCCGCGAGGACAGCAGTCTCATCCAGCGCTGGTCTCTCCTTTCGGCCCATGTTCGCCTGCTGCAGGGCCGTACGAAGGTGAAGTGCACCAGCTGCCAGAAGATGGTCACGATCCCCAGCGGGGTTTCCGATTGGAAGGTCAGGGACTTGGCCGAGCGCATCCGTAAGGAGGAGGGTCTGTGACGCCGGCCGAGCTGCGCATGCAGAAGCGGTACCGGTCCTATGTGCAGAAGCACGGCCGCTGCTCCGTCTGCCAGTTCCGCGCCACCGGCACCGAAGGTTTTCACTGCAAGGGCTGGCCCGACCGGGCCGGCACCTGCGACACCGACAGACAGCTGCCGGTTTTCCGATTCGATGACGCCGTACTGGAGGGCATGCGCGATGCGCAACACTGATCCGCTGACCGAAGAACTGCGCCGCTGGGGTCACGCCCAGGTGAATCGCTTTGCGCTGAGCCGCGCTGAAAGGGGCGTGCATGTCCTGGACAAGGCTCGTGACTTTGCTCCGAGAACTCCTGAAAGAGCACTTCGCGAACTGATCGCTCGCGATGGCGCTGACCGCCGCCGCCTAATGGCGGCTGCCACTGGGGTGAAAGGGCTGCGCATCGTACCGATGTGGGCAGCCGATCCGGTTCGGGCATCCAATGACGCTGACCATCCCCACGACAATCCTGAGATTGCCGTCGATGTGGGTATCCCTGACGAACTCCGATGGGTGGACCGAGCGCTGTCGTCACTGCATCGCCACAGTCTCTTGAGGGCGATCATAGTGAGAGTGGAATTCACTAGCGCCGTAAGCCAAGCGATCAAGGCTCGCATGGCATGCGAACTGTTCGAAAAGGAAATGGCGCTTCGGCTTGGCATTGAGCTGTCTGAAAGGCAGCAGGACAAACCTCCGGCACTCACTACCCGCCAGTACCGGTACGAGCTATCGAGGGCGTTGGATCTTCTTCGTGGAATGAGGTGGACAGACGCTGCTTGACAGTGACGGCAGCAAATGGTCGAATTCTGCAACTGTCAAGAATTGTCCCTGAAGCCCCGGCCCTGCGCTGGGGCTTCTGCGTTTCCGGGACCCGAACACCGATCAACCATCGCGCCGAAACCCCCTCCGCTCGCCGTGAGGCGATTGGGGCTGGTGTCTACGCAACCGGGCGGTTTGCATCCCTGGCGCCACGGCGCGGGGAGACGCCTAGGCAGCGGTGGTGATCGGCCCTCTACGCCCGCAGCCCCCCGGACCAACCATACCGCGCAGAGAAGCCGGTCGAGGGGCGGGCACCTTTTGCTGGAGAAGCCACCATGGCGCAGATCACCCCCCAACAGGCTGGCGGCGTGAACGTCGTGGCGTTCCTGGACATGCTCGCGTGGTCGGAAGGCACGGACAAGAGCACCCAGGCAACCAAGGACCGCGGCTACGACGTATTGGTCGGTGGACAGTTGTTCAACGGCTATGCGGACCACCCGCGCGTGCTGGTGGACCTGCCCAAGCTGAAGATCCAGTCGACTGCTGCCGGCCGGTACCAGCTGCTGCGCCGCTACTTCGACGCGTACCGGAAGTCGCTGGGCCTGAAGGATTTCAGCCCGCTGAGCCAGGACCTGATCGCGCTGCAGCAGATCCGAGAGCGCCGCGCTCTACCGCTGATCCAGGCGGGCAGGATTCCGGAAGCCATCAAGGCGGTGAGCAACATCTGGGCTAGCCTGCCGGGCGCTGGCTACGGCCAGCACGAACACAAGCTGGACAACCTGCTGGCAGCCTATCGGAAGGCCGGCGGGACGGTTGCGCCGTGACCGAGCCCGTGAGCACCATGAAAATCATCGTCGGAACGTTCACTGCCGCGGTGGTGGCGCCAGCGACGGCGGACGCCCTGCGCGAGGCTGAGCGCGTCATTCTTGGCGTGCCACAGTCCGTGCTGCTGGTGGCCATGGCCGGCGCGCTGATCGGCGTTCTACTACTGCCGGAGAAGGACGCGGAGCGGGTTGCAGCAGATGCCAGCCGCCGGCGCGGCCATCGGTTCCTGCAGACGGCTGCGCGATGGGCTGCGCTGGCGGTTGCCGTTGTGGCCTACGCGATCGTGGCCGCCTGGGTCATCGCAGTGGCTGCCTCAATCTGGCCAGCACTGGCCGGCGCCCCGCAGCTACCTCTGGCCGGCCTTTCCGGCGTCCTGATTCGCCGGCTGCTGCCGGGCTATGTGCGCCTGGTGGAGAAGGCCACCGGGGCTATCGGAGGCGATAAGCCATGACTGTGCTGATTCGATTCTTCAAGGCCATCTGGGACCTGGTGGTCGGTTGGGCCGCAGACGCGCTGGTTTGGTTGCGCAAGCCTGGCAGCGTCATGAAGGTCTGTTGCGGCGTGCTGGCCTTCGGCTGCATGGTCGCGGGCCTGTCGGCTTACGAGAAAGAGCAGCAGATCAAGGATCTGAGCGCCCAGGTCGTAAAGGTTCGTGCCGACTGGAAGGCCGATGCCGACCGTCTGCAGGCCGACGTGGAAACCCGTGATCAGCGCCTGGCCGAAGTCGCCGCCGCACTGAGGACGGAGGCCGAGAAGCTGGAAGCCCTCCGGAAGGAGAGCGCTGAGGCACTGCGGGCATTGGCCGGCAAGGTCGAAGCATCCGAGAAGGACGCCGCGACGTGGCGCGGTCGATATGAGCAGCGGCCAGATACCTGCAAGGCGGCCTTGGAGCTGCTCGACTCAGCCTGCCCGGCACTGAAGGGGTACTGACATGCGCGTCTTTCTGATCGCTGCGGCGCTGTTGCTGGCCGGATGCCAGTCGGCACCGCCCAAGACCAATCCTCCGCCCCCGGACATCGTCAAGGTGCCGGTGGCCACCTATGTCCCCATCGACGCGGCCCTGACCAAGCGCTGCATCTGGGTGCGGGCTGGCAAGCCCTCGGCGGTGTTCGAAGTCAGCAACAGCCGGAAGCGCTGCTTGGATCAGTACGAGGCGCAGTTCGACACCATCGAACAGGTGCAGGGCAAGCCGGTACCGGAGCGCTGACCCATGGCCGCGAAGAAGACCACCGCCGACAAGGCGGTCGGCCTGACTCCGAAGCAGCAGCGCTTCGTGCAGGAGTATCTGCAGGACCACAACGGCACGCAGGCGGCCATCCGGACCGGGTACAGCGCAAAGACCGCGAAGCAGCAGGGTTCCCGATTACTGGCCGATCCGCGTATCCAGGCCGCAGTACGCGCCGGCCAGAAGAAGGTGGCCAAAAAGGCCGAGGTCACCGTCGACAGCCTGATGGACGAGCTGGAACAGGCCCGCAAGCTGGCGCTGAAGGAGAAACAGGCCAGCGCGGCGGTAACTGCCACGATGGGCAAGGGGAAGCTTGCCGGCCTGCTGGTGGAGAAGCACAAGCACAGCGGTGCGATTGGAACCTACGACCTGAGCAAGCTTTCAGACCATGAACTCGACCGCCTTGAACAGATCCTCGGTCCGCTTGCCGACGCTGGCGGAGATCCGGGCGGAGCGGGCGAGGAGGGCGGCTGACGCTGAGCGCGAGCGCCTTGCTCGCGATGGGGAGGCGATCAGGCAGCGCTGCACGACCTTGGCTGGCTTCATCCGCGAGGCCTGGCCTGTTCTGGAGCCGGCGCAACCCTACGTGCACGGCTGGCACATCGACGTTTTGTGCCAGCACCTGGAGGCCATCACCGACGGGCAGATCACCCGGCTGCTGATCAACATCCCGCCGGGCACCATGAAATCGCTGGTGGCCAGCGTGTTCTGGCCAGCATGGGAATGGGGTCCGCGCGGCCTGCCGTCGATGCGCTACCTGACGACCTCCTACGCGGAGAAGTTCGTCAAGCGCGACAGCCGGCGCATGCGCGACCTGGTGCAGTCGGAGTGGTTCCGCAGTCTCTGGCCGGAGATCGAGTTGAACCGATCGGGCGAGATGTCCTTCGCCAACTCGAAGATGGGCAACCGCGAGGGCATGGCCTTTGCCAGCCTGACAGGCGGCCGCGGCGACCGGGTGATCATCGATGACCCGCACTCCACAGAGACGGCAGAAAGCCCGGCTGAGCGCGCGACGACAACCCGCATATTCCGCGAGTCGGTACCGACCCGACTGAACAACCCGGCCACGTCTGCAATCGTGGTGATCATGCAGCGCCTGCACGAAAAGGACGTGTCGGGGCAGATCCTGGACCTCGGGCTCGGGTATGAACACCTGATGCTGCCGATGGAGTTCGAGCCAGAACGGCGCTGCCGGACGTCTATCGGGTTCGAGGATCCGCGCACTGAGGATGGCGAGCTGCTGTTCCCTGAGCGCTTCCCCCGCGCGGTGGTCGAGCGCGACAAGAAGATCCTGGGCAGCTACGCGGTGGCCGGCCAGCAGCAGCAACGACCAACCCCGCGCGACGGTGGCAAGTTAAAGCGGGAATGGTTCGAGGTGGTGGAGGCCGCGCCGGCGATCCTGGCAGCGCGGAAGGTGCGCCGCTGGGACTTCGCGGCCACGGATCCTAAGCAGCAGAAGAAGAAGGGTGACCCCGACTACACAGTCGGCCTGCTGTTGGGAGAAGTCGGCGGCGTTTACTACGTTCTCGACGTCGTGCGCGACCAGAAGTCGCCGGCAGGCGTGGAGACGATGCTGAAGAACACCGCGCTGCAGGATGGCAAGGCCATCAAGGTCCGGATCCCGCAGGACCCTGGCGCCGCCGGCAAGAGCAACGCCGCGCACCAGATCAAGCTGCTGGCCGGCTGGGACGTGAAGGCAGCGCTGGAATCCGGATCCAAGGAGGTCCGGGCAACGCCGGTCGAGGCTCAGGCCGAAGCCGGAAACATAAAGCTGGTGAATGGCCCATGGGTGGCGGCGTTCTTGGATGAGATCGCCGAATTCCCCAACGCAAAGCACGACGACCAGGTGGACGCGCTTTCGGGCGCTTTCGCTGAGCTGGTCACCGGCAGCACCTACAACCTTGGGAACGCGCTCTGATGGGCAAGCTCACGCAATTCAAAGATGGGCTGGTCAATCTGGTGGCCAACCTGGGTACGCCGCGCGACAAGGCGGCGGCCACCTTCTACGGCGTGCCGACGTTGTCGGAGCAGGAGGCAGACAACGCCTACCGCGGCACCTGGCTGGCGCGGAAGGTGATCGACATCCCGGCGATGGACAGCTGCCGCAAATGGCGCGGCTGGAGTGCAGACCAGGAGCAGATCACCGCGATCGAGGCAGAGGAGAAGCGGCTGGGCCTGCAGCAGAAGGTGCTGAGGGCGATGATCCGCGCAAGGCTCACTGGCGGCGCCGCGCTCTACATCGGCACGGGCCAATCGGACCCGATGTTGCCGCTGAAGCCTGAGTCCATTGGCAAGGGCGGGATCCGCCACATCAACGTGCTCTCGAAGCGCGTACTGCAGGCGGGCGAGCTGGACCTTGACCCGGAATCGCCGGGGTACGGCCTGCCGGCCTTTTACACCCTGACCAGCGGTACGGCTGGCCAAGTGCCGATCCACCCGTCGCGCCTGGTGATCCTGCACGGTGCGGAGAAGCCGGACCCAGAGTTCGGGATCAGCGACGGATGGGGCGACTCGGTGCTGCTGGCGATCAGCAAGGCCATCAAGGATGCCGACGCCAGCGCCGCGAACATTGCCTCGCTGGTCTTCGAAGCGAAGGTCGACGTCATCAAGATCCCGAACTTCATGTCCATGCTGGCGGACAAGGAGTACGAGCAGCAGGTGCTGCAGCGGCTGCAGCTGGCGGCCATGGCGAAGGGCATCAATGGCACGCTGCTGCTGGACGCCGGCGAAGAGTATGAGCAGAAGCAGGCGCAGTTCGGCGGCCTGATCGACCTGCTGATGGGCTTCATGCAGCTGACCTCCGGCGCGTCGGACATCCCGATGACCCGCCTGCTGGGCCAGTCGCCGGGCGGCCTCAACGCCAGCGGCGAGAGCGACCTGCGGAACTACTACGACCGCATCAGCAGCAACCAAGAGCTGGTGCTGCAGCCGGCTCTGCAAGTGCTTGACGAGTGCCTGATCCGCTCGGCGCTTGGCAGCCGGCCGGCTGAGGTGTTCTACAACTGGCGCAGCCTGTGGCAGACCACCGACACGGAGCGCGCAGCGATCGGCAAGAGCACTGCCGAGAGCATCAAGATCATTGCCGATACGAGGCTGATCCCGGAGAACGTGCTGGCCACTGTCGCAGTGAACATGCTTACGGAGGCCGGAATTGCTCCGGGCCTGGAAGCCGAGATGCTGGAGTACGGCAAGTCGACGCCGCGGGAGGAAACGGGCGAGGACGACGACGAGCAGATCGCAGCGGCAATGCCGGTGAAGGACGCGCAGCCGCGGTCGCTGTACGTCAGCCGCAAGGTGGTGAATGCCGACGAGATCGCGGTCTGGGCGAAGGAGCAAGGCATCACCGATCTGCTGGGCGACCTGCATGTGACCATCGCCTACTCGCGCCAGGCCTTCGACTGGATCAAGGCCGGCAATGCCAACGAATGGAGCAACGGCGGCAAGGACGAACTGGTCATCCCCGAGGGCGGCCCGCGCGCGGTCGAGCCGCTGGGCGGTATGTCTGCCGTGCTGCTGTTCGCGTCGTCGCAGCTGTCCTGGCGGCATGAAAGCATCATCCGCGCTGGTGGTTCCTACGATTGGCCGGAATACACCCCGCACATCAGCCTGACCAAGGCGACCGTCGACCTGTCGAAGGTCGAGCCCTACCGCGGCCGCATCGTGCTGGGCCCGGAAATCTTCGAAGAGATCCGCGAGGACTGACCATGGTGTTCCTGACTGATCGTGTCTCGGTGTCGGCTCCACGCCGCACTGCGGACGGATACCTAGTGGCCGATGCCTATGTGGCCCGCACCGGCATCCAGGAATACCTGGGTGAGGAGCTGGGGCGGCCCGACCTGCTGAAGGTGAAGGTTTACCGGCCACCGGAGGAAGTCTTCTCCGACGCCACGCTGCGCAGCTTTGCGCACCGGCCCATGACGAATGACCACCCGCCGGAGATGGTCACCGCCGACAACTGGAAGAAATACGCGGTAGGGCAGACCGGTGACGAGGTTTCGCACGACGAAACCCGCGTGCGCGTCCCGCTGGTTCTGATGGACCAGGCTGCCATCGCGGACTGGGAGTCTGGCAAGCGCGAGCTCTCCCAGGGGTACTCGGCCGAGATCGTATGGGAGGACGGCGTAACGCCGGACGGCGAGGCCTACCAGGCCAAGCAAATCAACATCCGCAACAACCACCTGGCCATGTGTCGTCGTGGCCGGGCTGGTTCCCAGTTTCGCATCGGGGATGGGCGCACCCCCGGTGCACCGGATCCGAGCGCCCATCCCCAACCGCAGGAGAACCACATGAGCAACCAGCAGACTCGCATCGTCGTGGTCGACGGCCTGCCCGTCGAGTGCACCGACGCGTCGGCCGCAGCCATCGCCAAGCTGCAGCAGCAGCTCCAGGACGCACACACCGCCGCTGGCACCGCGGCAGCTGCCCACCAGGCGACCATCACCGCCAAGGATGCCGCCATCGCCAAGGCCGAGGGCGAGCGCGACGCGCTCAAGAGCCAGGTCCTCAGCGATGCTGACCTGGACCAGCGTGTCCAGCTGCGCGGCGACCTGGTGGCGAAGGCCAAGGCCGTGCACGACGCCGACTACAGCGGCAAGAGCGACGCCGACGTCCGCAAGGTGGCCGTGGTGGCCAAGCTCGGCGACGCGGCCGTCGCCGGCAAGCATGAGGCCTACATCGAGGCACTGTTCGACGGCCTCTATGCCCAGGCAAAGCCGCGCGACCCGGTGGCCGTGGCCCTCGGCGACCGCTCCACCCACCGTCAGCCCGTGCAGGACAACGGTTACGCCGCAGCCGTTGCCGCCCTGGATTTCCGCACCGCTGGCCAGAAGGAGGCCTAAGCCATGGCACTGCAGACCAACTACCCGGATACCCAGCCGGTCGCCATCGCTGGCGCGCCGGCCACCATGCTGCCCGCTACCGAGATCTCCCGCACCGTCGAAGGTGCCGCAATCGCCTTCGGCAAGGCCGTGGAGCAGGGCGCCACCGACAAGTCGGTGAAGGCCTTCGCCGGCGGCAAGTACGTCGGCATCGCGATGCTGGATCGTTCGGCATCGGGCCTGACGGTCACGGCGGGCCAGGTCACCGGCCGAGCCACCGACGCGTTCGGCGTGGGCGAGTCCGCCCGTGTCCGCACCAAGGGCGACCTGTGGGTGACCACCGCAGTGGCGGTGGCCGCAGGCGACGCTGTCTACCTGACGGCCGCCGGCGCGTTCACCAACGTGGCAACCGACAACACCGCCAT
Organism: Stenotrophomonas maltophilia; assembly: GCF_013464485.1. GTDB lineage: Bacteria > Pseudomonadota > Gammaproteobacteria > Xanthomonadales > Xanthomonadaceae > Stenotrophomonas > Stenotrophomonas maltophilia_AW. The sequence goes on along the minus strand of NZ_RAUX01000045.1, from coordinate 29,425 downwards.
TCCCGGCGCCCGCTGGGACACCAGCACTACCGCCGCCGGTCAGCTGGCTGTCGTCTATCTCGGCTAAGGAGCCCACCACATGAGCGCAATTCCCCTGATCGACGCCCAGGCAGCCCTGGGCTTCGTGATCGCCCAGGCCTCGATCATCGAGCCGGGCATCTACCGCACCATCTACCCGGACGTGCAATACCGCACCCTGGTGCCCGTTGACACCACCGGCAGCGAGTTCGCCACGTCGGTGACCTACATGTCGCAGGACCAGTACGGCAAGGCCGACTGGATCAACGGCAACGCCGATGACATCCCGAAGGCTGGCACTGTCCGCTCGAAGTTCGAGACCCCGGTCTACACCGCTGGTATCGGCTACGGGTTCGGTTGGGAAGAGATCGGCCGCGCCCAGATGCTGGGCATCAACCTGTCGACCGAAGATGCAGCCGCCGCACGCCGTGCGTCTGAAGAAATGGTCGATCGCGTCGCGCTTCTGGGCGATGCCAGCAAGGGCTTCACCGGCCTGTTCAATGCCGCTGGCGTGATTCCGACTGCTGCCCCGACTGGCAACTGGACGGTTTCTACCGACTCCGAGCTGATCGTGGGTGTGCTCAACCAGGCGCTGCTCAACGTGTTCAACGGCACGAACACGGCGTCGATCGCGAACACGCTGCTGCTGCCCTGGACGAAGTTCAACCTGCTCGCCACCCGCAAGATGAGCGAGCACAGCGACAAGACCATCATCCAGTGGTACCTGGAGAACAACCTGTACACCGTGCAGACCGGCCAGCAGCTGACCCTGCGCGGCGTGCGTGGCCTGGACACCGCCGGCGTCGGCGGCACCACGCGCCTGGTGGCGTACCGCAACGATCCGCAGGTGCTGAAGCTGCACATGCCGATGCCGCACCGCTTCCTGCCGGCCTGGCAGAGCGGCCCGCTGCGCTGGGACATTCCCGGCGTGATGCGCCTGGGTGGCCTGGACGTGCGCCTGCCCAAGGAAGTCGTCTACCTGGACGGCATCTGATCCCCACAGCCCCGGCCACGCGCCGGGGCCACATCGGAGCGAAGCATGAAGATCAAGAACAACCACAATGGTCCGCTGGGCTTGCCCGACGGCACGATTCTGCCGCCGGGCGAGCAGACCCCGGTCGCGAACTGGGAGGAGCTGAAGAAGAACTCGGTGGTGCAGGGCTGGATCAAGGCAGAGATCCTGAGCATCACCGGTGGTGACGCCAGCGGCAGCGGGCAGGCCGCCGGCGACAACTCGGGCGGCGAGGGCGGCGCCGACAAGGACGCCCTGATCGCGCGCGCCAAGGAGCTGGGCATCGACGCGAAGGGCAACTGGGGTGTGCCGAAGCTGCAGGCGGCAATCGCCGATGCTGAAAAGGCCGCCGGCGGCAATTCGGGCGGCGAGGGCTGACCATGTACGGCACGCTGGAAGGCGCAGACCTATACCACCAGGCGCGCGGTAACGCCGCCTGGGCAGCTGGTACGGAAGAAGCCAGGACTGGCGCACTGGTCCGCGCCACGGATTACATCGACGGCCGGTACCGGGTGCTGCTGGCATCCGGCCGTTGGGCGTCGATGTTCCCCGGCGTGCGCACTGCCGGGCGGGGCCAGCCGAACGAGTGGCCCCGCACCGGTGCGATCGACTACGACGGCGACCCCATCCAGTCGGATGAGGTGCCCGACGAGGTGGAGCGCGCAACCTACGAGGCGGCGCTGCGCGAGCTGACCAACCCCGGGAGTCTGTCGCCGGACTACGTGGCCACCGAGGCCGTGACCAAGGAGAAGGTCGGTCCCATCGAGGTCACCTACGCCGACGCGAGCGCCGCTGGCCAGGTGCCCAACCGACCGGTGGTGCCGGCCATCGATGAGATCCTGGCGCCGCTGCTGCGGACGCCGGCGGTTCTGCCTGCGGTGCGCGTCGTATGAGCCGCTTCTACGACCGCATGCAGGCGACCGCCGCGAACCTGATCGGTCGCTACGGCTACGGCACCCAACTGGAGCGCGACGGTGCACCGACCGGGCCTCCGCACAACCCGCAGCCGGGTCCGCCGACGCGGCACGACTGCACGGTGGTGGAACTGGAATACAGCCTGACCGACCGCGACACCACGCTGGTGCAGCAGGGCGACAAGCTGGGCCTGATCTCGACCGCAGTGGACATCCAGCCCGGCAAGGACGACCGGCTGCTGCTGGGTGGCCAGCTGTATCACCTCATCGACCTGCAGCCGCTCTCCCCGGGTGGCCAGGTCCTTCTCTATGAGTTTCACGCCCGACGCTGATGGCCGACTACACACCCCGCGAGTTGGAACTGCTGGCACGACGCCTGGAGCCGGCCATGCGCCGCGCGTTCGAGCAGGCTGTTGCCGCCGTGCGATCGCAGGTGCAGCTGGACCTGCTGGCGAGCCTGCTGCAGGCCGGGCAGGTAGACGCTGTGCTGGAGGCGCTGGGTTTCGACGGTGAGCGCTTCTCGCCACTGGCCGAGCAGGTGCGCCAGGCGTTTGCCGCCGGCGCGGAGGTCGGTATGAAGGAGCTGCCCACGCTATCGCTGCGGCAGCAGATACGCGGGCGCTACAACCCCGCCAACGACACGCCGCTGCTGCGGTTCGGGTTCGACATGCGCAACCGCGGCGTGGAGAGTTGGCTACAGACGAACTCCTCGCGCCTGATCACCGGCATGGTGGATGACCAGCGAACACTGGTGCGCCAGCACCTGGTGCGCGGCATGGCCGCCGGCGCCAACCCGCGCCAGACGGCGCTGGAGCTGGTCGGCAGGGTGGGAGAGACCGGCCGCCGCAGTGGCGGTATCGTCGGCCTCACCGCGCAGCAGGCGCAGTTCGTGGCCAACGTCCGGCAGCAGCTGGCCAGCGGTGATCCGGCGCAGATGGCGGAGTACTTCGGCCGTAAGCGGCGCGACAAGCGCCTGGACGGGATCGTCAGCCGTGCCATCAAGGCGGGCCAGCCGGTGGCGCCGGCAGACGTGGAGAAGATCGCCGCGCGATATGCGGACCGGCTGCTGGCGCAGCGTGGCGAGATGATCGCGCGCACCGAGTCGCTGACGGCCATGGCCGCAGGTAGGGAGGAGGCGTTCCGGCAGCAGATCGAGAGCGGCCGCCTAGCGCCGGAGAACGTGACAGGTACCTGGTCAGCCACCGGTGACGACAGGACCCGCCACAGCCACCAGGCGATGAACGGCCAGGTTCGCCGGTTCGGTGAACCGTTCCAGACGCCCAGCGGTGCGTTGATGCGGTTCCCGGGCGACACCTCGCTCGGTGCTGGGCCGGAGGAAACCATCGGCTGCCGCTGCATGAAGCAATACCGGGTGAACATGGCGGCAGAGGTGAGGCGTGGCCAATAAATTCGGAGCCCAGGTCCGGGCCTTCACCGAGAAGGCCAAGGCCATGCAGGGAGCGATCTTCCGTGAGTCGGCTACCAAGCTGATGGAGGAAGCCGGCACGCCCGAGGGGCAGGGCGGGAAGATGCCGGTGGATACCGGCTTCCTGCGCAACTCTGCCGCTGCATCGGTCGAGGGCATGCCATCGGACAGCGCGCAGGCCCCGGAGCTGGTGTTCGCCACAATGGAGCTGGGCCAGACCGTGTGGGCCGGATGGACAGCAAAGTACGCCATGCGGATGGAGCACGGGTTCTTCGGCGAGGACAGCCTGGGCAGAACCTATGCTCAGGCCGGCAAGGGCTTCGCGCGCGCGGCCGCACAGCGCTGGGATTTCATCGTGGCCGAGGTAACCGCCGACGTGAAAGGACGGATGGGATGAGCGACACCGCGATCTATGACGCATTCGCCACGCTGGTGGGGCAGTTCGCCGTACAGCAGGGCTTGGCCTGCGCCTACCCTGGGAAGGGCTTCACTCCGCCGACCGGCAAGGATGCCCGCTGGCTGGAGCTGCAGTGGTTCCCCAACCGGACCGAGAACTACGGCATCGCAGACGATGGCCCGTTCCTGATGCAGGGTTTCGGCCAGCTGTCGGCCTGCTACCGGCCGGGGCAGGGGATCATGGTCGGTACTGCGATCACGGACCAGATCATCGCCGCCTTCGCCAAGGGCACGGCTTTCGGCGGGGTCTCGGTGCAGCGCCGGCCGTGGACCTCCAGTCTGATCCAGGACCCGGAGCGGATCATGCACCCGGTGACCATCCCCTGGCGGGGATTCGTTTCGGGGTAGACTCCGGCCATGAGCCCCAAGCCGCCCAACCTGCACCTGGTCAGCAGCAACGAGATCCCGAACGAGGGTGAGCTGCAGGCCATGCGCGATGCCATCACCCGCATGAAGCGGAACCGGCAGCTGCTGGACGAGTTCTGCGCTGAGCAGGCGCGGTTCGTCCGGGCGGAATACCTGGCCTATGTGGAGGCGGGATTCACCCGGCCGCAGGCCATGCAGCTGGTGGCGGCGAAGTTGGGCCCCGCCAAGAAGTGACGACAGAACCGACTACAAATTATTCCCGAATCTATTCCAGAGGCCCGCCCACCAGCGGGCCTTTCCGTTTTCCAACGACCCCGCCCCGTGGCGGGTTTTTTTACGCCCATCGCGAGGAGATACGGCCATGGCCGAAGCAAAGACCAACGCAGGCAGCAAGCTGAGCATCTGCGTCACCCCCCAGAACGAAGACCTCACCGAAACCGAGTTCAAGGCCCTCACCTACGTCCAGGTGAAGAAGGTCGGCAGCATCGGCGAGCGCGGCATCAGCACCAACATCGTCAGCTACGACACCTTGGACACCCTGGTCTCGATGAAGGGCAAGGGCATCACCAACGCCGGCGACCCTGCGGTGGAGATGGCAGAGGATCTGGCTGACCCGGGCCAGGTGGCCATGCGTGCCGCTGGTGCACCGGACGTGGCCGATGCCTACGCCTTCAAGATCGAGAACACCGACGGCAGCATCGAGTTCCTGCGCGGTCTGGTGGCCGGCCCGAACAAGCCGGGCGGCCGCAACGAGGACTTCCGCCTCAACACCTACACGATCGCGCTGAACCAGCAGCCGATCGATGTGCCCGCGCCCGTGACCCCCTGACGGGCCTTGGCTGGTTGCAGTTGCCCGGTGATGCCAGATCACATGGGATACCATCGCCGCTTTCGGCGAAGGAGCTTTCCATGAAGAGGATTCTGGCAGGGGCGCTGGCGCTGGCCATCGCAGGCTGCGCGACCGTGGGCAAGGAAATCAGTGATGAGTCCATCGCGGCCATCACGAAGGGCAAGACCACCGAAGCGCAACTCGTCGCGCAGCTCGGTCGCCCGACTTCTACGGTTACCAATTCCGATGGCACCAGGGTGCTGGTGTGGACCTACGCCAAGGCCAACGGCCTGGGCCGCGTGAAGGGGAAGACCGTCAGCGTAGTGCTGAGGGGTGGTGTGGTGGATAGCCACTCCGTCGCCGAGGTCACCACGCCCTAGGGCGCACCGAGAAACCGAAACCCAATGAGGCCCGCGCAATGCGGGCCTTTTCTTTTCCAGGATGAGAGAGACATGACTGACCTGAGCACCATCGTCGCCGCCGCGCGAACGATCGACATCAAGCACCCGGCCACCGATGCCCCAGTGGGCCTGGTTCTGACCATCCTTCCCGATAGCAGTCCGCAGGTTCGTGCTGCGTCCCGGAAACTGACCAACGAGCGCATGCTTGGCCGGGGCAAGCTGACCGCCGAGAAGATGGAAGCCGGGCGCATCGACATGCTGGTCGCCTCGGTGGGTGGCTGGGAGTGGCAGGACGACCTCAACTTCCATGGAGAGAAGCCTGCCTTCGAGGAGAAGACATTGCGCAGCTTGTTCAAGGAGCTGCCCTGGGTGGCCGAACAGGTAGACGCGGCTCTGGGCGAGCGCGCCGAGTTCTTTCGCGGAGCTGACCAGGAAGCTGGCTGACGCGATCTACCTGACCGTCCGGTACGACGTGCCGGACAGAAACGGGGAAACCCGCCGCACCCGCAATGAGCGCTTCGGGGAGCCATCCCCAGAGGTGAGGGTTCCCGAGAGGGGCGAGCACGTCTGGGATTGGTTCTGGCAGCTCTCTGCACGTCGCAAGAGCGGTCCAGAGGCATTGACCTTTGCTGACGTTGGGGAATGGACCCGGCTGCTGCTGGTCGACCCGCTCCCGCAGGAGGTGGAGATGCTTATGGCCATGGACGACGCCTACCTCATCGCGGTTCGGGAAGACCAAGCGGCAGCCCAGCAGCGCGCCATCGAGGAAGCGAGGAGCAGGAAATGACCGACATTGCCGAGCTGGGCTACAAGATCGACAGTAGCGGCCTGGTCGAAGGCACCAAGGCCCTGGACGACAACGCTGCGGCTGCTGACAAGGCCGGCGCTGCAGCCGACCGTTTGGAGAGTTCGCAGAGCGCTGCCAGCAAGACAGCATCCTACTGGGCCAACGAGCAGGCCAAGATCAACGCTCGCGTACAGGAGATGGAGCGGATTGAGCAGAGGGCTGCGATGGCCACGCGGCAGGCGGCCACTGCCACGGAAGCGCATGAGCTGAACCTGCAGCAGCTACTCGGGCAGATCAACCCGACAGTGGCAGCGCTGAACAAGTTGGCCGACCAGCAGGACCGGCTGGCGCGGGCACGGGATCTGGGGTTGCTCAAACCCCAGGTGTGGCAGCAGTACCAGAACAACATCGACGCCACGCGCGCGTCCATCCTCAATGCCACCGGCGCGCAGAACGGCATGGGCATGTCCGCGCGGCAGCTGCAGAACAACCTGCGCATGATCCCCATGCAGGTGACCGACATCACCACCAGCCTGATCAGCGGCCAGCCCGCGTGGATGGTGGCGATCCAGCAGGGCGGGCAGCTGAATGACCAGTTCGGCGGCATCGGTCCGGCTGCGCGCGCCGTTGGCGGCTATGTGCTGGGGCTGATCAATCCGTTGACGCTGGGCGCGGCAGTACTGGCGGCCCTCACTTTGGCTCTGAAGCAGGGCAGCGATGAGCTCTACGAATTCCAACGGAATCTGATCCTCAGCGGACGAGACGTTGGTGTCACATTCGGGCAGTTCGAGCGAATGGTTGATCAGCTCGATCGCATCCAAGGCGTGAGCCGCGGTGGGGCCGTTGATGCTCTGAACGCTGTGGCAAAGTCCGGCCAGTTTGCCGGCCAGCAGCTCGACCTGGTTGCCGCATCCGCTGCACGCATGGAGAGCTCGCTGGGTGTTTCGGCAGACCGTACCGTTGCGCTGTTCGACAAGATCACCAAGGACCCGGTGGACGGTCTGCTGGAGCTGCAGAAGCAGTGGGGGCGGGTAACACAGGCTCAGATCGACAACGTCTACCAGCTTCAGCTGCAGGGCGACGAGCTGGGGGCGGTGACTGAAGCCCTTCGTCTGGCAGAGCAGGCCACCAAGCAAATGGCCGACACAGCTGAAGCCAATCTGCCGATGATGACGATGTGGTGGCGGGATCAGAAGGATGAGATCAGTGGGGCATGGGGCCAAGTTGTCGGGCTGACTCAGGCCCTCACCGGGTACATCGGGAAGTATGGCGAAGCGACCAAGTTGCCGACACTGACAGACATCATGGGTCTCGGCGGTGGCTTGGGGGCGACGAACCTCGCGTTGAAGTGGGCCGGTCTTCCTTCGTTCGGTGACCTTGCTGGTAGTGCCACGAAGCGGCTTAGAAACCCAAACGGGCTCCCTGAGAACATTGAAGACACGGGGCCTGCTCGCGCCAAGGTAACTGACCCTCGTCAGGGAGCTTCAGCCACTGACCAGTGGAACCGTCGCCTGGAGATGTACGACAAAGAGTTCCGCATCGGTGCAGAGATTGAGCGCATCGAAGCCGAAGGCATTGCGGCCGGTCGAACCCGTGCGGAGATCGAGGCAACCATCGCCAACTACATGAAGTCGCAAGAGGAGAGCGCAAAGCGAAAGGCCGGTGTTGGTGGGAGTGGTCGCAACGGCGACGACAGCGCCGCGCAGAACATGCTGGCCGCTGCCCAGCGGCAGATCGAGGCCAACAAGCAGCTGGTGGAGACCGGCGTAAAGGTGACCGAGAGCGAGCGCCAGGCGATGGCGATCGAGCAGGTGCTGGCCAAGGGTAAGAACACCATGACGGCGTCCACCCGGGCGCTGCTGGAGGCAGCCAAGGACGACCTGCTCGCCTCCGGCCAGAAGGCCGTGGCCTACACGAAGGAGAAGGAGGCGGCAGAGGCACTGGCACGGCAGCAGGCCATCCTGGCGCAGGCAGGCAGCAACCGCTCGCGGGCCAACGAACTGGATCTGCTGGGCATGAGTGGCGGATCCGACGGCGTGGCGATGCTGCGCCGGCAGCTGGACATCCAGCGCGAGTACCAGGACGAGCTGAAGCGGCTGGGAAGCCGCGACGTTGCCAAGGACAAGGCCACGTGGGATCTGCTGGCGGCCAATGCCGACGCCTTCCGCAATCAGGAGCTGGCGAAGGAGCGGGCGTTTCAGGATCAGCGGCTGGCAATGCTGGGAGACTGGCGGCTGGGTGCACAGGTGGCATGGCAGAACTACGCCTTCGACGCCACCAACTACAACCAGCAGGCGCAGGACGCGGTGCAGGGCACGCTGGCGGCGACCACGAGCAGCATCGCGACGCAGATTGACGAGCTGATTCGTGGCAATCAGTCCTTGGGCGAATCGTTCAAGAACATCGCCGTGGACATGGGTAACGCGGTGATCGGAGCTCTGGAGCAGATGGCGGCGCAGTGGCTTGTCTATAAGGCGATCCAGCTCGCTGTAGGTGATTCGACCAAGGCGTCGGCGTCGAGCGTGCTTGTGGGCAACGCAGCAGCGACAGCCGCTCAGGCCGCGCTGGCTGCGTACGCATCGACGGCTGCGATTCCCATCGTAGGACCGGCAATGGCACCAGGTGCAGCCCAGGCTGCCCTGTCGGCAACAGCGCCATATGTGGCGGCGGTTGCCGCCGCAAGTACGGTGGGCATGGCCCACGACGGCATCCATTCGGTGCCCACGGAAGGCACGTGGCTGCTGAACAAGGGCGAGCGTGTGCTGACCGCAGGAACCGCGGCAAAGATGGACGCGACGCTGGACCGGATTGCGGCGTCGCGAGCGGGCGGTCCCGGCGGTGGCGGCAACGTGTATGCCCCGACCATCCATATCAACGGCGATCCGGATGCCCGGACGCTGACCATGGTGGAACAGAGCGTGCGCCGCGGCATGCAGCAGAACTACGACCGCATCTCCTCCGAACTGACCACAGGACAGGGTCGGGTCGGGAAGGGCTTGCGCAGAGGAAACAACGTGTCGCGTCGGGTCAGCTGACCCGACGCAGCCAATGCGAGGCCCCAAATGGCAGCTGCAGTTCCCTATCCGGCATGGCTACCCCTGCCGCTCCGCGAAGGCTATGGGTTCAAGCCCGTCACACCACTCCTGACGTCGAGGTTCCAGAGCGGTGCATCTCTGACACGCCGCCGGTCCACCAGCACGCCCTCGATGGTGACCCTGTCGTGGGTGCTGAAGGATCGCGTGGCCGCGATGTTCGAGAAGTGGGTGCAGGAGGATCTGGTCGATGGATCGGCCTGGTTCCTTTGCAAACTGAGGACCCCCATCGGCGAGGACTACTACCGAGCGCGCTTCACTGCGGACTTCTACAACGGCCCCTACTTGGTTGACGGCGACTTCTGGCGGTTCGACGCCACGCTGGAGATGTTCCGGCGGCCGCTGCTGGCGGACGGATCCACCGCATACCCCGACGCAATCTTCAATGCGGACATCGTTGATCTGGCGGCGAACAAGGAGTGGCCCGAAGCATGAGCATCCTCGAACGCCTGTATGCCTCGGGTGGCCGCGAGGTGGAGCTGGAGACCTTGGCCATCCAGGTGGGTGCGCAGACCTTCTACCTGACAAAGGGGTGGGACGACATCACGGCCAGGCTGGAGACGGGCGAAACCGTGACGTTCACCGCCTGCGGCATGGACATCGCCAAGCCCGCGCGCAATGCGGATGGTGTGCAGGACTTGCGCTTCGCCATCAGCAACATCTCCGGCGTCGTCAGCAACCAGATCCGCGCGGCGCTGGCCGCAAAGGTGGAGATGATCGCCACGTTCCGCCTTTACCTAAGCACGGACCTGCTGGCGCCGGCGCAGCGTCCCTTCAGCGTGGTCATCAAGGGCGGCCAGTGGACGGCCACCGAGGTGCAGATCACCGCTGGCTTCATGAACGTTCTGGACACGGCGTGGCCGCGCGATCGCTACGTCCTATCGAAGCATCCCGGACTGAGATACATGTGATGAAGATCAACCTTGAAAAGTACCTTGACGTGCGCTGGGTGCGCGGCGGCCGCGCGTTCCCTGAGCTGGACTGCTACGGGGTGGTCAATGAGGTGCGCAGGGATCTGGGGCTGGAGGCATGGCCGGAGTATGCCGGTGCGACGGTCGTGCAACTGCCGGAACTCGCCGCAGGCGCAGCCACCGAGCGCAGCGGCAGCGACCTGCGGCAGGGGGCCGTGGCCTTCTGCTACCAGGGCAGCGTGGTTGAGCACGTGGCCGTGCTGATCGAGGCAGATGGCCGCCTGTGCGCGCTGGAATGCAATGAGCACCACGACGTGACGGTGCTGCCTGTGGCGCGCTTCGAACGCCGCTTCACCCGAGTGGAGTACTACGCGTGATCCGAATCTATCCGTCGCGCATGCCCGGTGAGCCACTGGAGACGCACGCCCACGGCCGGACCACTGTCGAGGGGTGGCTGCAATCCATGGTGCCGAGTTTCACCGCAGACCGACCGCATCCGATTGAGGTCGAGCTGGATGGCGTGCCGGTGCCGGCCGAAGCCTGGGCGACCACCTGGATGGACGGTGATTCCGACGTCCGTATCTACCCGATTGCCTACGGTGAGGGTATCGCTGCGGTCGTGTACTGGGTGGTAGTGGCGGTTGCGGCAGCCTATGCCATCTACATGGCCAGCAACATGCCGTCGGGCAACCGGTTTGGCCAGGGAGATTCGCTCAGCCTGGACACCGCGCGTGCGAACAACGCACGTCTGGGCAGCCCTATCCGAGAGGTGCTGGGCCGTTACCGCGTCTATCCAGATTACCTGGTGCAGCCGGTGTCGCGATTCGTAGGCGAAAAGTCCTACCGCACCCACATGTTCGTCTGTGTTGGCAAGGGGCAGCACATCATCCCGGTCGGCTCGGCGCGGCTGGGGAATACGCCCATCAGCTCGTTCGGCAGCGACGTGCAGATGACCATCTACCCACCGGGTGCGGATGTGAGCGGCGACGTGCGCTCCGAGAACTGGGTGAACTCCACCGAGGTCGGGGCGACGGCCTCCGGCACAGCCGGCCTGGATCTGAGCGACACGGCAGACGTGTCTACGGGAATCAACGCAGACTCGGTGACGGTATCGGGGAACGTGCTCACCCTGAACAATGCAACGGTCACCGACGCGAACGGTAACGAGCGGCCGACCAGCTCCGTGCCAAGCAGTTGGGTTGTCGGCGCCGTGCTCACGCTCAAGATTTCTGCCTCCTTCACCGCGACCACGAGCGGCCTTTACTCGATCATCGCCGGCAGTGCTGTGGCAGAGTTGGCGCCCTACGTGGGCATGCCGGTACTGCTGACCTACAACGGCGCCGACTATGCACTGTTCGTGGCCAGCTACGCCCCAGGCTCGCCCGCGGTGCCCGGCGTAGGTGGAAGTGCTGCCCGCGTGACGGGATCGGCCGCGGCGAGCAACTTCGATTTCAGCGGCTCTCCGGTCACCTTCGGAATCAGCTGGCGCGGCATCGCCTACAGCGTTGCTCTGGAGGCAAACTACATCACCTTGGGCGTGCTTCTGACGGCCATCAACGACCAGTTGGTGGACAGCGGCTTGGTGGCGACCCAATCCGGCGGTGTGGTCACGATTGCGGAGTCGGCCAGCCCGTTTGCTGGTGGGAGCATCACCTACAGCGGACTGCCCGCGTCAGTCTTCGGCAGCAGTCCAACGTCTACTGCGGGCGTGGCCACGAGCGGCGGAACACCTGCGACGCAGCCCCGTGTGACGTTGGCCTACGACGGCCCGGCCGGAACTGCTTTCGGCGGTCTACCACCCGGTGTGGTGTCGCTGGCAATGTCGCGCGGCCAAAGCGACTATCGAATTGCGGCCGTGTCCGGGCTCACCTTGGTCGTGGAGCGGCTGACTGAGGCGGGAGTGGTCGACACGAGCTGGCCGGGCTGGACCAACCGGACGGCCACTGACTACAGCGCCACTGGCTTCCAAGAGGGCGAGGAGTGGCTGGGGCCCTTCCTGGTGTGCCCGAACGGCGAAACCACGGATGCGTTCGAGTACGACTTCAACTTCCCCAGCGGACTGATCTGGTACACCAGCAAGGGTAATAAGCGCACCTTCACCGTTTCTCTGCGAGTCGGCTATCGCGTGTTCGGCTCCGGCGCGCCATGGACCGTGCGCACACACACCTACACCGGATACTCCGAGGATGCCGTCGGCTTCACCGAGCGCATCAACCTGGGGACGCCTGGGCAAGTCGAGGTGCGAGTTCGGCGGGTGACCGAGCGCGGAGGCAATTCTGCACGGGACGCGTGCTACTGGCAGGGCCTGCGCGCGCGCCTGTCACAGCGGCCAACCCGCTACGACGACCTGACCACCATCGGGCTTACCGTGACCACCGGCACGAAGCTGGCGGCGCAGTCGGATCGGCGATTCAACGTCATGGCGACGCGACAGTACGAGGGCAGTACCGCGCGGACCATCAGCGGCGCCATGAAGCACGTGCTGCGGTCCCTGGGGCTGCCGGAGGACCAGATCGACACGGACACGCTGCAGCATCTGGAGGATACCTACTGGACGCCGCGCGGGGAGTTCTTCGACTACAGCCCCGAGCAGTCCGGCAGCAGCGCACTGGACGTGCTGCAGTTGGCTACGCAGGCGGGCATGGGCTACTTCCTGCTGAGCGACGGCATGTGCTCGGCGGGGCGTGAGGGCATCAAGACCTGGCGCGGCGCAATTTCTCCCAAGCGGCAGTTGGAGCCGCTGGCCACGTCGTTCAATGCACCGGGTCCGGATGACTTCGACGGGGTAGACGTGACCTACATCGATGAGGTCACCTGGGCGGCCGAAACCGTGGAATGCCGCATGCCAGGTAGCGATACGCCGGTTAAGGTGGAAACGTTCGAGCTGAAGGGGGTAGGGAGCCGCACCAGGGCATACCGGATCGGCATGCGCCGGCTGATGAAGTACCAGGGACAGCGGTTGACCTACACCACAAAGACGGAGCTGATGGGCCTGCGGTTCGACTTCGGCGACCGCGTCAAGCTGACCGACGACATCCCCGGGTCCAGCACCACCAGCTGCGTGATCGACCATGCCGAGCTGCAGGGCACGCGCGTGCTGATCGAAGTGGGCGAGTACCTGGACTGGAGCCTGGCTGCGCCGCGCTGCCTGATTCGGTTCCAGGACGGCTCGGCGTCGGCGGTGATCGTGCCCACGCGGGTGGACGATCACACGCTGACCATCTCCGCTTCGTCTCTGCCAGCTGAGCACGCATTCAGCACATGGATCCTCGATGACCCGACGATTGACCCGCCAGAGCTGATCTTCTGCGACAGCTCTCGGGTTGGCTATGACGCAGTGCTTTCCGAGATCACCCCCGGCGACGACGGCTCGGTGGAGATCTCCGCGCTGCAGTACGACCCAGCCTTCTACCAGTACGACGACGCGAACGCGCCGTAACACCAACGGAGAACCACCACGATGACGACCTTCAACACTGGGAATCCGGTGCCGTCGACTGCTGTCAAGGATTTGTACGACAACGCCCAGAACCTGGATGCCGGAATCAATGGCCCGGGACAAACCTGGCTTGACCGAAAGGGGCAGACGCGCAAGAGCTGGTCTGGCATCGAGACGGACTTCCAGGCATTCCTGGCCGATGGCAGCACCATCGAGTTTCCGACCTGGGCGGCTGCAAGCGCGGCCGGTGGTGCGGGGCAGATTCCGCTGAACCGTCAGGTGGCGGTGATCGGCGACACCGGCAGCCATACCGATCCCGTGTCTGGCCTGACCGTTCCCAACAGTGGCCGCTACGTGATGGTCGCCGCTGGTCTGGAATGGCGTTCACCGGATGTGCTGACCCAAAAAGCTGACCGGAACCCGACACGATTCGGCATCGCCGAAGCACAGCGCGAAGCTGAAGACGCCGCAGTGGCCATTTCCACCAGCGAAACGTCAGCGGTGGACGTTGCACGCTCAGAGATGTGGGGGCAGGCGGGCAACCTGTCGGCTGTGGCGGCCGGTGAGCAGTCGGCGACGGGAACGGTTCTGGCCGTGAACGTATTTCGGTTCTGGGTTCAGAACTTCGCGCGCCTCCCGTCTGTGACGCTGGAGATTTACAAGCGTATGCCTGGCGGCCCGGGCGGCATGCCGCCGCTCGATGCAACGCTTATGGCGTCCGTGACCCTTGCAGGGGCTGATCTTTCGCCATCTGATGCTGAACAGGAAATTGAGATCCGGTTGCCGGAGGTTGTGTCAGTGACTGGGCCGGAAATCCTGATCTGGAAGCTCAGCTCTCCAACAGGCGGCCTGGTGATTGGCAGAAACACCGATGCGGCAGGTGTGACGCAGTTTCGTCGTGGTTGGTATACCCAGAATGGGGGAGATGGATTGGTGATCTCTCCCAATAGGCTGGCGTACAGTGCAGCCCTGCGCACTGTCGTACAGCGCCGAGACCCCGAGATCGACAGCACCCTGCAGTGGTGGGTCGATCGATCTCTGACCTTGGCCAACGCCTACTGCAACAGGGATACGGGTGCCATTGTTGCGACGGCTGATTTCCGTTGCGCGGTGGTGCCTGCTGTGGAGGGCGATCAGTTCCAGGTCACTGCGACGGTTGTCGGTTCCGTGGCTGCTCTTGCCGTATTCCGCAATGCCTCTGGCGCCGCGATCGGGTTCGTACATGGTGGAGCGAGCGGTGTCTATGTTGACTACACTGACGAGCTCGTCACGTGTCCGGCGGACACCGCCAGCGTCGTGTTCACGACCCGCGCAAACAACGTACCGGGTCGAATCAACCTAGATCTGGCCGTCAAGGCAAAGGGGATCTATCCCAATATCGCCGAGACGGTTTCACGAATTCCCGCCCTTGCCGACGTGAATAGGCAGCAGCAGTTCGACAAGGTGAGCGCCTCGTATGGTGGCTACTCGACAACGTGGCGCGCACCTGCAGAGGGTATCTGCTACATCCTGCCGACCTTGGGGCAAAGCAATGCACTCGGGGTGAATGTGCTGGCCTCTGATCCAATCACTGGTAGCAATGCCTATCCGAGCAGCTGCCTGATGTTCAGTGGCGGCCTGCGCTACACCCAGGATACCGACCAGACTCTGATCCCAGTTGCCGAGAGCTTCAATGCTGCGCAGGACCTCGGGCAGACTGCCGCCATGTCATGGGCAACCCATTTGCGGCGGGACGTTGAGGCGCTGACTGGACATGACTCCGTACGAACCATTTCGTTCGTTTCGGCGCTCGGAACTACCGCGCTGCCTGACCTTACGCGTGGCAGCACACAGTACAAGCTCTTCCTCGCGGCGGTCCGTCGCGCATCCCGAATCTGCCGCGACAACGGATGGTCCCCTGTTGTACCGGCGATCGATTGGATGCAGGGCGAACGCGACTCGACGTGGGCCGGAATGACGAAGGGGCGCCGTAGCCGCACCATGCAGCAGTTTGCCCGGTTCCTGTGTGATGACATCAAGGCGGCCACCGGACAGGTGGATACCCCCGTTCTCCTGGTGTCGCAGACCTCGCACGCGAATTCCAGCACCTGGAATCAGCCGATTCGTGAGTCGGACTACGAGCTGGATGGGGTCGATAACATCCGCTTGGCGGGGCCGATCTACCAGTTCCCCATGAGTGACACGATCCACCTGGACTGCCTGGGCCAGTACCGCCGCGGCGCACAGCTAGCACGAGCAACGATCAACGAGGTGCTGGGCGATGGTCAGCGTACGATCCGGGTTGTTCGCTCCAGGTGGGTGGACGCAACCCACCTGGACGTGACGTTCGACTGCAATGTGTTCCCACTGGTGGTTGATGGCAGCGGTGACACCATAGCCACCGCCGAGATCGCCGGCAGTGCAGGGTTCATCGTGGACGACGGGACCGGTAGTCCGCCGGTAGTGACTTCGGCGGCGACCACGGGAACGTTCAACGGGGTTGTGCGCTTGACTCTCTCGGCGGCGCCTGCAACCCAGCGCATCCGCTTGGGCTACGCCGTTCAGCGCAATAGTGATGCCGGTGGTCAGAACGGTCCGTTGGTGGGAGCTCGCGGTTTGCTGCGCGATTCCATGGTGGTCACAGACGAGGTTGGTGCTCCGAGCTACAACTGGTGTCCGGCGTTCATCGTTGACCTTTGATCGGCCCCATCAACCACTCCGGCCCCGCGGAGTTCGCGCGCTACGGCCAGGTGCTGGTTCAATCGGTACTGGGGTGATCGCAGAGGGGCCGAGCAGAGCACATGCTCGGTCCCTCGATCAGGCAACCTGCAGCAGCAGATCCTCGCGGTTGTTGAGTGGTGTGTTCACCGCGCGGCTGACGCGGTAGGCCTCCATCGCCGGTGGCTCGCTGGCCAGCAGCATGGCCATGGCGTCGTCGGGGCTGGCGGCGATCCACTCATCGATCTGGCCGGCCTGCAGCCAGACCGGCATGCGGTCGTGGATGTCGGCCGACACGCCGCTGCTATCACCGGTGATGATGGTGAAGGTGCCCAGGTTTCCGTCGGGTAGCAGCGGGCTGGTGTCCTCCCACAGGCCAGCGGCCAGCAGCGGTCCGGTGGCGTGGATTAACCACGGGTCTTTCTTCCCGTCCTCGGGGCTGACCGACCACTCGTAGTAGCCGGCCATGGGGATCACGCAGCGGCGCTTCTTGAACGCGGCCCGGAACGCTGGCTTGGTGGCCACCGTCTCGATCCGGGCGTTGATCGTCGAGCCCTGCAGGCCTTTGGCCTTGGCCCAGAACGGCAGCAGGCCCCACGCCAGCCGGGTAACCTGCCGTCCTTCGCCGCGGTCCAGGATCACCGACGCCCGCTGCGTCGGCGCCAAGTTGTAGCTGGGCTGGATCTCGGCCAGGTCGGGGGCAAGGTCAGCCAGCCCCGGCTGGCCGAAGTCGATCACGGGGAGCTGGACGAAGCGGCCGCACATGGCCGGAGGGTAGCCCAGCCTGCCGTTCCGAGGACGTGATTCCGAACGGTTCAGCCGGTGAATGCTTCCTTGTCGCAGCCTTTGCGACCGTCAGCCGTATCCTTCCCGCCATGTATTCCTCCCACGGCTTCCGCACTGCCCCGATTCCCTCTGGCTGGGTCCAGACCGGCGAGCGCTGGGCGCTCTGGTACAACGGCCGGGAAACGGCGAACGTCACGTTCGATGGCGGTCCTGGCGTCCGGTTGTGGATGGAAGGCCAGAAGATGTGGCACACCAAGGAAGCGCGCGCCGCCAACGTCCGACAGGCGAAGCGCTACGCCGAGCGCTGGTGCGCGGCCAGGCTCTATCCCGATCTGCCCCTTCGTGAGGCCGTCGCGCGGCTGACCGACAGTACGCCGATCCAGCCACCGCCACCACTGCCTGGCCTGCCTCCGACCCGCGAGCAGCAGCAACAGGCCCGGCGCCTGGCTGAGGCCGGGGCGAAGGAGGTCGAGCGGATCAAGGCGGCGCTTGAACCGCGCAAGCCGCCAGCAGAGACGAAACCCCGAGCGAGGGACGTCCGCAGCAAGGCGTGGGTGAGGGCAGGGCTGCAGCAGTTGCGGCGAGGCGTGTAGGCGTCAGGCGACCCGCAGCTGCACCACGTTCCCATCGCGCAGCCGGTCCAGGTAGTCCGCCCACTCCTGCATCATTCGGACGCGCTCTTCCAGGTGCTTGGTCCGGTTGTATGCTCTGCCGTCGGGGTCTTTGACCATGTGGGACAGCTGGTGTTCGATGATGTCGGGCCGGAACCCCAGCACCTCATCCAGGATGGTGCGCGCAGTGGCGCGGAAGCCGTGTCCGGTCATCACGTCATCCTCGAACCCCATCTTGCGTAGCGCGGTGTTGATCGTGTTCTCGCTGAGCGGCCGCTTCGGGCTGTTGCGCCCCTGAAACACGTACTGCCCTTTGCCCGTGAGGGGCTGAATCTCGCGAAGGATTGCCAGGGCCTGCTTAGAGAGCGGGATGAGGTGCTCTCTGCGGCGCTTCATGCGGCCGGCAGGGATCAGCCACTGCCCGGCGTCCAGATCGAATTCCGACCATTCCGCCTTCCGGAGTTCGCCAGGGCGCACGAACACCAGCGGCGCCAGGGCCAATGCCCAGCGTGTGACCTGCCTGCCGCGGTATGCGGGGATGGCGCGCAGAAGCGGCACCAGCTCGCGGACCTCGGTGATCGCTGCATAGTGGTTCCGTGGCGTCGGCTGCAGTGCGCCGCGCAGGTCTGCCACCGGATTGCGCTTGGCCATGCCGCAGGCGATGGCGTACCGCATCACCTCCCCGCACTTCTGGATGACCCGGTGCGCTGACTCGATGGCGCCGCGCTTCTCCATCCGACGGGCGAGTGCAAGGAAGTCGGGTGCCTCCAGCTCAGCGGCCTGCCGGCTACCGATCCACGGCAGGATGTCGTTCTTCATCCAAGCCTCGACCTTTACCCGGTAGTCGTCGGACCAGATCCGGCCATCCATGAACTCGCGCGCGATCGCGCCAAAGGTCTGAGCCTCCATGCCCGCCTTCGCCGCGGCGGCCTCCTTCTTCTGCTGGTTCGGGTCCACGCCCTGGGCAAGCAGCCGCCGCGCGTCTTCGCGACGGTTCCGTGCCAGCTGCAGGGGCACCTCGGGGTAGACCCCCAGCGCTAGGCGCTTCTCCTTCCCGTCGAAGCGGTACTTCATTCGCCACCAACGGCTACCGCTCGGGGAGATCTCCAGGTAGAGCCCGCCGCCGTCGAACAGCTTCTGGGTCTTTCCAGTCGGCTTTGCGCGCCGAATTGCGAGGTCGGAGAGTGGGGGCATCGATCTTGGGGGCATTGGGCGGATGCCCCAAAATATGCCCCCACCGTCTCACCAGCTGCAACGCATTGGACCGGTCTGCACCGTGCAACGAAAAAGGCCGGAAGCCCTGTTATTTCAGGAGTTCCGGCCTTCTGAGTGCGTTGCCGCACTGAATAGTGGTGGAGCCAAGGAGGATCGAACTCCTGACCTCGTCATTGCGAACGACGCGCTCTCCCAGCTGAGCTATGGCCCCACGGCAGGGCTTCAGTCTAGCCAAGCGCCTGCCGCTTGCCAAGCCGATCAAAGGAATTCCATGTCGAGACGCGAGGCACATCAACGGGTGACTGTGCCGAAACCGCTTGTTTCGCCGGGTTTGGGTGCTGCGCAACGAAATCGTAACAATTTGGGGGATAATGGCGGCTTGCGCAGTTATCCTCCTTTTTGCCGCCCGGCTCGCGCAGGCCGCACGGACGCCTCCTCAGAGCATTTCATGCCCTCCCATTCCGATTCCCGCCGCCTGTCGGGTATGTCGTCTTCCTTTGTTTCCTTCCGCCGCCATCCGCTGGCCCTGGCCTGTGCCAGCCTGGCCCTGGTCGGCAGCTTCGGTGCCGCCGCACAGGACAGCGCGCCGACCCCGACCGGGCTGGACACGATCACCGTGACCGCCGAACACCGCGAGCAGAACCTGCAGGAAGTGCCGGTCTCGGTCGGTGTGGTGCAGGGCGAGCGCATGCGCGACTTCACCGCCGGCGGCGACGACACCCTGCTGGCGCTGTCCGGCCGCGTGCCGAGCCTGTATGCGGAAACCACCACCGGTCGAATCTTCCCGCGCTTCTACATCCGCGGCCTGGGCAACATCGACTTCTACCTGGGTGCCTCGCAGCCGGTGTCGATCATCCAGGACGACGTGGTGCTGGAGCACGTGGTGCTGAAGTCGAACCCGGTCTATGACGTGGACCAGGTGGAAGTGCTGCGCGGCCCGCAGGGTTCGCTGTTCGGCCGCAACACCACCGCCGGCATCGTCAAGTTCGACACCCTGAAGCCGACCCAGGACTACACCGGCCGCGTCAGCGCCAGCTATGCGACCTACAACAGCGTGTCGATCGACGGCGGCTTCGGCGGCCCGATCAACGACATCGCCTCGTTCCGCGTGTCGGCCCTGTACCAGCACCGCGACGACTACGTTGACAACACCTACCGCGGTCCGAGCGCCGATGGCACCGTCAGCCCGAAGAAGAACGCCATGGGCGGCTTCGATGACCGCAACGTGCGCGCGCAGCTGCTGCTGACCCCGAGCGACCAGTTCTCGATCCTGGCCTCGGCCCACGCCCGCGATTACGAAGGCACCTCGACCCTGTTCCTGCGCGGTGCGCTGACCAAGGGCTCGAACAAGACCGACGTGCCGCGCGACCAGGTCGCCTACGACGAAGCCGGCAACAACCCGCAGGCGTACAAGACCTATGGCGGTTCGGTGAAGGCGCGTTATGACTTCGGCGCGATCGACTTCACTTCGATCACCGCCTACGAAACCACCTCCGGTTACAGCCGTGGCGACACCGACGGCGGCGCCGCGGTGAACTTCCCGGTCAACGGCGTGCCGAACGGTTACGGCCAGTCGATGGGCCGCATCCGTGACCTGGACCAGTGGACCCAGGAATTCCGCCTGGCCAGCCATGACGACAGCGCCCTGCAGTGGCAGGCCGGTGCGTTCTACTTCAACGGCAGCGACACCACCGACTTCTACCAGCGCGCGTGGTTCCTGCAGGGCGCCGCCCGCAACCCGAACAACTGGGTGCGCCTGCGCAACAAGAACACATCGTGGGCCGGTTTCGGCCAGATCAGCTACGCCTTCACCGACAAGTTCACCGTCACTGCTGGCCTGCGCCAGACCAAGGACGAGAAGCACACCCGCCTGCTGAAGACCGCGGACACCGCTGCCGGCGTGGTCACCTACAAGGGCCGCACCGACGTCAAGATGTCCGACACCACCCCGAGCTGGGATCTGAGCGCGATGTATCAGATCACCCCGGACGTGAGCGTCTATGCGAAGGTCGCGCGCGGCTTCCGTGGCCCGACCATCCAGGGCCGTTCGGCGGTGTTCAACGCCGACTTCACCACTGCTGATTCCGAGACGATCCTGTCCTGGGAAGCCGGCGTGAAGAGCAGCCTGTGGGATAACCGCCTGCGTCTGAACGCCACCGCGTTCACCTACACCGTCAACGACATCCAGCTCAACGGCAACGATTCGGACGGCAACGGCGTGCTGTTCAACGCCGACAAGGCCAAGGCCTACGGTTTCGAAGCGGACATGGAGCTGCGCCCGATCCCGAACCTGACCCTGAGCGCCGGTGTCAGCCTGCTGCACAGCGAGATCAAGGACAAGCGCGTCTACGCGCAGGTGTGCGGCCTCAACGGCCAGGTGGTCTGCACCGTCGGCGACCCGACCATCAAGGTGGGCGCCAACACCTTCGCGCAGATCGACGGCAACCCGCTGCCGAACGCGCCGAAGTACAACGTCAACCTGGCCGCCCGCTACGATTTCCCGGTCAGCGACGCCGGCACGATGTTCGTTTCCACCGACTGGAACAAGCAGGGTTACACCAGCTTCGTGCTGTACGACAGCAAGGAATTCAACTCCAAGGGTGATTTCGAGGGGGGGCTGAAGATCGGCTACTCGGGCAACTACGGTGCCTACGAAGTGGCACTGTTCGCGCGCAACATCACCAACGAGAAGAACCTGAAGGGTGTGATCGAGAACTACATGGCCGCGGTCTACAACGAGCCGCGCACCGTGGGTGTCTCGCTGAACATGAACTGGTAAGCCCAGCCGTCCGCGTTTCGAGAACGGCGCTCCTGGAGCGCCGTTTTTCGCGGGCCGTGCTAAGGTCCAGCGCTGTGTTGAAGGGAGCTCGACCATGCTTGATGCGCTGTACCAGACCTATTCCGATTCCAGTGCCGGAGCAGACCTGCAGGCGCGCTGCCGGGAGCAGGTGGTGTCCTGGCGTTGGGCGACCCACTCGATGGCCTTCGTGGTGCCGTTCATGCGCGAAGAACATGGCGGGCCGGTGCCGCGCTGGATCGCCGATGCCAAGGCTGATCCAGCCAGGCATGTCCATCACGGGTTCGACGTGGAAGGGCGGATCATCCTTGAGTGCGAGCCCAATGGGAGCATGTCGGTCTGGCGGCATCTGCCGGATGCTCGACAGCAGTTCTCGTTCCACAACTCTGGCAGTCTCGGCTCGATCATGCAGTTCCGCGAATCCGGCGGGCGCCTGCAGGAACTGCAGCTGGCTGCCGACGGTCGTGGCTTCACTGAACACTACGAGTGGGAAGGTGAGCGCCTGCAGCGGGTGCTGATCGAGAACCGCGGCGACGGCCGGCGCGCCTGGTGGTGCCAGCGCCTGCATGACTATGACGGTGACGGCCAGTTGCAGCGGATGACGCTGGAGTACCTGGACAGCAGGAAGCGCCGCAAGGGCGACGCGCAGCTGCTCTATCTGCGGCCCAGAAAGGGAGAAACGCTGGCGACGGTCAGCGCCGAGGTGCAGCGCCTGCTGCAGGAGGCGATCTCCGACGCATTGCCACGCATTGCGCAGGAAGAGCCACTGTACTGCCTGCTGCTGTGCTTCACCGCGGAAGACGTCCCGGCGGCCTGGCCACCGTTCCTGGTGTGGGGCCGGCAGTCCTACCGTAACAGAGTGATGGCACGGGGCGACGAGGTGGCCTATTACCTGTGGGCACCGGATGAGATCCGTGAAGCGCAGACCGAGCCTTGCGAGCGCTGGTTCGATGCGCCAGCGCTGGTCGAGGCATGCACCCGACACAGCCAGTACATGGCGCTGCGGCAGAGTTCGGCCTCGGCGATGCAGGTGCTGAAGAAAGTTGCCGCCTGGCTGGATGAGCCGGAACAGCGTGGGCAGCTGCGGACCACCGATGATTTCGTGGTGGCGGTGGCAGACAACACCGGCAGCGTCGATCCGTTGCCGCCCCTCCGGCGTACGCTGGCGCCCGAACGCTGGGCGCTGCTGAAGTCGCGCGGGTACGTTTGATGCGGGCGCGGCCCGGATGCCTGGGCCGCGCTTCCCTTTTACCTCAGACCGCAGTCAGATCGCTGTCCTGCGTGCGCTGGCCGAAGGTCAGGGCCCAGGTTGCGCTGTCCACCTGCTGGCGGTCCTGCGCCTGCTGCTTGCGCGCACGGGTGGCGCCGAACCAGCGGCCTTCGCCGTTGATCAACGGTGCCATGCGCATCACGTCCACGTACCCTGTATCGATCTCGCTGGCGCGCTGCAGCCAGGTCAGGGCCAGGAAGGCGTTGGCTGGCACGCCGTTGCCGAAGTGGTAGATGTCGGCCAGGTAGCCAGCGGCCCATACCCTGTCGTCGTCCTCACCGCGCCACCACAGCGGAATCAAGGCACGTTCGACCGCTTCGCGCTTGTGCGCATCGTTCTGTCCATCGAAGGCCAGGCAGGCCAGGTTGCGGCAGGTCGGGCCCCACACGCGCTCACCGGCGTCGGCTTCGCGCAGGCAGCGCAGGTACAGCTCGCGCGCTCGTGCTTCATTGTCAGGGCCACCGGCGGCAACCAGTCGCACACCGAGGTTGTAGGTGGCGATCAGGTCACCGCCTTCCACCGCGCGTTCCTGCCAGTACAGGGCCTTCTGCGCATCAACGAAGTCCGGCTGGTCGCGGCCGCCCAGCCGGCCCTTGTACAGGTCGCACAGCGCCGCCATCGCACCGGCGTCGCCGTCGTCGGCCATTCGCTGCAGCAGCAAGAGGCCAGCGTCCTGCGAGACGTCGCAGAACAGGTTGGACGCAAAGGTGACCGTGGAGGTCTTCTGTTGTGTGGTCAGCTTCAGGGCACGCTGCAGCAGGGGCTGCGCACGTGCCGGGTTGGCGGTCTGGCCCAGCAGGCCATGCTCGATGGCGGTAGCCGCCCACAGCAGGCCGAGTGCCGAATCACCCTCACGTGCGGCGTAATCCACAACCTGCGTGAACAGTGCTTCGGCGCCTTCCACGTGGGCGAACCAGGCGCAGGCTTCCAGATTGCTGAAACCATCGTGCAGGACCACGTCACGATCCAGGGCCCACGCCTGCTGCAGGTCCTCGAGCACCGCCTGCATGTGCCCGGCGTCCCACCGCACATCACCTTCGTCGTCCTCGGTGCGGCCCAGACGATAGCGCAGTGATGCGCGCTGGGCCAGCACCTGTGCCCGCACGAAGTGCTCGAGGTGCCAGTCCAGGATCTGCGCATACGCACGCTCGTGCATGGCAACCGCTTCGGCATCGTCGCGGCGCGGCAGCTCGCCCATCCAGTCCTGTTCCTTGCACCAGCGCAATGCGTTGCGCTGTGCCAGATCGAGGCCGCGGCACCAGCCGCCTTCGATGAAGTCCTCCATCGCCTCGTGGCTGCCGCCCCAGCGCGGATACAGGTAGTAGAGGGTGTCTTCCAGCGTACTCTGGTCATCGGGCCGCTGCTCGAGTACCAGGCGCATCCAGTACGCCAACGGTGCCTCGAAATCATCCTGGCTGCGCTCGCGCAGCAGCGCGGGCAGTTCGCCGGGCAGGGATGACAGCGGCGCGCCGAAGCGCGCGAGCAGCTGCAGAGCCTGCGGCCAGGCCTGCGGATAATGCCCGGCCAGTGCCTCTCCGTCGGATTGTGCGGGTTGACCGGCCTGCAGCGCCAGCAGCCAGTTCGGCTCGCGCAGATAGCTGGTGATGCGCTTGATGCCATCCAGCGCCAGCGCCGGGCGCGGTGACAGTGGGATTGCCTGAAGGTAAGCATGCACCGCGTGGTCACGCGCCAGCTGTGCGGCCAGCCACTGGCTGTCCTCCACCAGGGCGGCTACGTCGGCACTGCGCAGTGCACCGGCTGCGGACTCCCAGCACGCACCCAGGCGCAGGTGCGCGTAGTAGCTGCGCGGCGCGGAGGCAACCCATTGCTGCGCCTGTTGCAGGCGTTCATCCAGGCTGAGCGTTGCGTCATGTAGGTTGCGCAGGCGCCAGCGAATGCCGGGCAGCCGTTTCGCGCCCTCCAACCAGTCCTGTTCATGCGGTGCCAGCAGTGCATCCAGTGCTGCGTAGTCCTGTTCCTGCAGCGCGCGGCGTGCCTGGGCGCGCCAGGCCAGGTCCTCGACGGAGAGCCCGTCCTTCGCAAGTCCATTTGTCATCTGATGCAATCCAACAATAGCGGGGACGCTATTGGACAGGTCCACGCGCGTGCCGGCAAGCGCGGCAGATGCTCATGCTTGCTGTGCAGGCAGGCGCCGGGTTGCCCAGCGCCGATTGATCTCAGCGCGCCGGCAACAGTGCCTGCAGCCGTGATTCCAGTTCCTGCTGGCGCCAGCCGGCCAGCGCGGCGGGCCACTGACGACGTTCCAGGTAGCTTTCCAGGTGCTTGCGCGACGCGAGGATGCCATCCGGCAGTCCCAGCTCACGGCTGCGCTCGGCCACTGCATCCTGCAGCTTCTTCAGGACCTGCTTGTTGCTGTCATTGGCCGGCAGCGCCAGCGGCGCGTCGCCTTCATCGGCCAGCGGTGTTTCCAATGCCTGCCACACGGCGCCGGCCAGCTTGCGTGGCGCCTTCGGGAACTGCTCGAACAGCGTGCCCAGCGCGTCGGCGTCGATCGGCGGGGTGCGTGCGAGGGTAGCGGCCAGTTCGTTGTCCAGGATCCAGCTGCGCGGACGGTCGCTGTTGCGCGCCTGCACGTCGCGCCAGCGCAGCAGGCGCAGCAGGCGACGCTGCGCGGCGGCGTCGAGGAACTGCGCCGAGCGCATCGCCAGATGCGGCCAGCGGTCCTCATCGTTGGCGACGCTTGCCAGCAGGCGCTCACCGTCGTCGTGCAGCCATTGCTGGCGGCCCAGGGCCTGAAGCTTGGCATCGATGGCATCATGCAGCGCAAACAGGTGCTCTACGTCGTCGGCGGCGTACTGCAGCTGCGACTCCGACAGCGGCCGGCGCATCCAGTCCGAGCGGGTCTCTCCCTTGGCCAGCGCCACGCCCGTGATCTCCGCCACCAGCTTCTGGTAGCCCATGCCACCACCAATGCCGGCCAGCGAGGCGCCGATCTGGGTGTCGAACAACGGTCGCGGCAACACGCCGCAGGTCCACTTGAAGGCGACCAGGTCCTCGCTGGCGCTGTGCATCACCTTGGTGATCGATTCATCGGCCAGCCAGGGCGCCAGCGCCTCGGTCATGCCGGGAATCAGCGGGTCGATCAGCAGGATGTCCTGACCGACGGCCATCTGCACCAGGGCCAGCTGCGGCCAGAAAGTGCGTTCGCGGATGAACTCGGTGTCCAGGCCGATACGGGCCGGGCGCTGCTGGAAGTACGTATCCAGCTCGGCGGGGGTGGTGATCCAGGTTGCCACGGGTCAGGGCCTACTACTCGGGTTTGCTCAGGCAGGGGAGAATAGCCTAACGTCGGTCCGCGTCCGTGCCGAAGGAGGCTCTCCTTGCGTTTTCCGTTGTCGCCCGTGCTGTGCACCGCCCTGGCCTTTGCCCTGGCCGGCTGCACGCCGTCGCCGCCCGCACCGGTGGATCGGGACGGCGGTGGAGATGCGCGGGCGGCCGGAGAGGCCGGCACCGGCACCGATGCCAGCCCGCAGGCCGGGCAGGGCAGCGTGACCATTGCCGGCGAGGATGCCGATGAAGACATACAGCAGTGGACGCCGCCGCGGGTCGACCGCCAGGGTCGCAGCCTGGCCCAGTTGCGGCGTGCCGCCGAGCAGGCGTTCGCCGAAGGGCGGCTCTATGAAGATGCCGACGCTGCCATCCCGCTGTGGCTGGCGGTTCAGGAAGAAGACCCGGATGACCGCCAGGCCCTGCTGGGCCTGCAGCGAGCCCGCCAGCGCCTCCAGCAGCAGGCGGATGCGTTGCTGGTGCGGCCACTCAAGCAGCGCGAGGCGTTGGCGGAGGCCAGTGGCCAGGCGTTGGTGTTGCTGGCCTTGGCACCGAAGGATGAGAAAGTGCGTGAGCTGCAGGCACGGGTGGAGCTGGCGCAGCGGGTGGTGGCCTACAACCGCGCCGGCGAGGAGGACCTGCGCTCGGACCGGATCGGTGAGGATGGTGACGGCGCCATCGGCAACTTCCGAGAGGCATTGGCACTGGATGAAGACAACCGCCGCGCACGACAGGGCCTGGCCGCGGCCGAGAGCGGGTTGATCCGCCGCGCCGAGGATGCCGCGCGCGCGCGTGATTTCGCCAGCGCCGGTACCTGGTTGGCCGAAGCCAGCAAGGTCCGCGATTCGTCGCCGACCATCGCCGATGCGTTCGAGCGCATTGAACAGATCCGTGCCGCCGCTCTGCTGCAGCTTCGCGATGACGGCCTGCGCGACCTTGCCACGCCCCAGGGCCTGAAGCCGGCCCGCGAGAAGCTGGCCGAGGCCCTGCGCATCGCCCTGCCGGGCGATGCCGCAGTAGCCCAGCTGCGTGAGCGCATCGACCTGGCCACGCATTACGGGAGCTTCCGCCCGGGACAGGTGTTCAGTGATGCCATGCGCGACGGTGGGCGCGGCCCGCAGATGGTGGTGGTTCCGCATGGTGGTTTCCAGATGGGTGCTGGCGATGCCGAGCCGGGTTCGAGCGATGCCGAGCGCCCTTCGCACTACGTGCGCTTCGATCGCGGCTTCGCGATGGCGATCACCGAGATCACGGTCAGCGATTTCCAGCGCTATGTGAAGGCGACCAATGCCCGCCCACGTGCCACGCGGCGCGGCCATTCGGTGGTCTATGACGAGCGCAGCGGCAATTTCATCCGTCGCAGCGGCGTAGACTGGCGCTCGGACTACGATGGTGGTCGCGCGATGGCCAATTCGCCCGTGATGCATGTGAGCATCCGCGATGCCGAGAACTATGCAGCGTGGTTGTCCGAACAGACCGGGCGCAGCTACCGGCTGCCCAGCGAGGCCGAGTTCGAGTACGCGCTGCGTGGTGGCAACAGCGGGCGCTACCCCTGGGGCGATGCGGGCACGCCGCCTCCGGGAAGCGGCAACTTCACCGGCAGCAGGGATGTATCCCCGTCCGGACGCCATTGGCACAACGCATTCATTGGCTATGGCGACGGCTGGTGGGGGCCCGCGCCGGTAGGGAGTTTCCAGGCCAATGCCTTCGGCCTGCACGACATGGGCGGCAACCTCAGCGAATGGGTGGCCGATTGCTGGCATGCCAGTTACCGGCGCGCACCGTCCGACGGTGCTGCCTGGTTCAACCCCGGTTGCCGTTCGCGGGTGATCCGTGGTGGCAACTGGGCCAATGCCCCCGAGCAGACCCGTGCGGCCTGGCGGCAGTCGCAGGATTCGGATACCACCAATGCCCGCATCGGCTTCCGCCTGGTGCGTGGGATCTGAGTAGCAGCCGGCTTCACCCGCTGCGGGCAGCGGCGCACTAAGATTGCGCCGTGCCCGCCGGCCGGCGGGGCCAGCAGGAAGTCCATCCGATGCGCAACGATCCCTTCTCCCGCTCGCCCCAAGGCCCGCAGCGGCGCGGCCTGTTCGGCAACATCCGCTGGTGGGTGCTGCTGCTGGCTGCAGGCTATGCGGTGTTCTACTGGTTCTCCAACCGTACGGTCGATCCCTATACCGGCGAGAAGGTGATGATCGACAGCAGCTTGGACGCGCGGCAGGAAACCGCCCTGGGACTGCAGGCGTACCAGCAGATCCTGTCGCAGGAACGGCCGATGGACCCCAATGCACCGATCGCGCGCGACGTGCGTGACATTGCGCAGCGACTGATTGCCAAGGTGGATGTGGTGGAGACCGCATTGGCGCAGGAGCACGGCGTACAGCCGGCGCACTTCGCGCGGGATTTCCAATGGGAAGTGAATGTGATCCCCTCCGACCAGGCCAATGCATTCTGCTTGCCTGGCGGCAAGATGGCCGTCTATACCGGGCTGGTGCCGGTGGCGCGCACCCGCGATGCGATGGCGGTGGTAATGGGCCACGAAATCGCGCATGCGCTGCTGCGTCATGGCGCGCAGCGCATGGCCCAGCAGAAGCTGACCCAGATCGGGCAGGTGGCCGGCGCCGCCAGTGGCATGGATGCGCAGCAGCAGCAGATGATGATGTCGGCGATGGGCTATGGATATCTGCTGCCCTATGCGCGCAGCCACGAGACGCAGGCGGATGAAGTAGGGCTGATGCTGGCCGCAGCGGCCTGCTTCGATCCCCGCGAGGCGGTGCCCTTATGGCAGCGCATGGGCCAGGCCAGTGGCGGCCAGGCGCCGCCGGAGTTCGCCTCCACCCACCCGAACCCGGGCACCCGCATCCAGAACCTGCAGGCGCTGATGCCGAAGGCGCTCGAGTACCGGCAGAAGTTCTGCGAGCAGGCGAAGTAGGGGGTTGTTCGGCAGGGCTTGCAGCCCTGCACCTGCCGAAGCCAGAGCAACAGCAACAGCAACAGCAACAGCAACAGCAACAGCAACAGCGTGCATTCCGTGGGATGGCGGGGTGGGTCCGGTTGCGGGGGCCGCTGCAAGTACGTCCATGTAAGCTCGGTCGCCGCATCCATGCGGC
>NZ_RAUX01000044.1 GCF_013464485.1 Stenotrophomonas maltophilia | reverse complement strand
YCGGGGCCCCCCCCCCCCCCCCCCGGCCGCCCCCCCCCCCCCCCCCCCCCCCCCCCCCCCGACCCTGGACACATCGCGCGCGTGCCAGCCGCGAAGGGATTACGGGGTAGGGCAAAAACAAGCGCTTCCACGCGTGGCGTGGATCTACTGGGTGCAGCTGTTGCATTGGACGTTGAGTCCGCCTTGTAGCGAGCCGAGCACCGCAGGTCCGGCGAGGGCGAAGAGGCGCGGGTGTCTGAGCGTAGCGAGTTCCCGCGCCGTCCCTCGACGGGCCGAGGAGCGCAGGGAACCGGTGCGTAGCACCGGCTCGCGGCCGGCGGAGCGTTTCTTTTGGTTACTTTTCTTTCCGCAGAAAGAAAAGTAACGCCCGACCCAAAGTCAGTTGTACGCCAGGCCAGCCGCAAGGCAGAAATCAACCCAGCATCTCCAGCCTACGCACTTCAGTAATGCCCAGCCCCGGCACATCGCTGATGCTGATCTCCGATTCGTTGAAGTGCACGCCGCCGCTGACCGGGTCGAACTGGCCCAGCGACGGGCCGTCCAGGTCGACCTTGGTGATCACATCGCTCTTGGCCACCGCCAGGTGCACGGCCGCGGCCACGCTGATGCTCGACTCGATCATGCAGCCGATCATGCACGGCACACCGTAGATGCCGGCGATGTCGGCGATGCGGATCGCGTTGGACAGGCCGCCGGTCTTCATCAGCTTGATGTTGATGATGTCGGCTGCGCGCTGCTGGATCAGGTCCATCACCTGGCTCGGGCTGAACACGCTTTCGTCGGCCATCACCGGTGTATTGACGCGGTCGGTGACGTACTTCAGGCCGCTGATGTCGGCCGCCTTCACCGGCTGCTCCAGCAGCTCCAGCACCACGCCGGCCTCTTCCAGCGTCCGCATCGCATGCACCGCCTGCTTGGCGGTCCAGCCCTGGTTGGCATCCAGCCGCAGCAGGGCACGGCCCTCGACGGCGGCGTGGATGGCCTTGACCCGCTCGATGTCCAGGCCGATGTCCTTGCCGACCTTGATCTTCAGCGACTCGAAGCCGCGTTCGATCGCCGACAGTGAATCGGCCACCATCTTGTCGATGTAATCCACGCTGATGGTGATGTCGGTGGTGATCACCGGGTCGCCGCCGCCGAGCATCTGGTACAGCGGGGCACCGTGCAGCTGTGCCCAAAGGTCGTACAGCGCGATCTCCACCGCGGCCTTGGCGCTGGTATTGCGCTCCATCGCGCTCTGTACCAGCGTGCACAGATGGTTGAGGTTGACCACGTCCTGGCCGATCAGGCGCGGCGCGATGAAGTGGCGGATCGCCTCGATGATCGAGCCGTGCGTATCGCCGGTGATCACCGCAGTGGCCGGGGCTTCGCCGTAGCCGGTGTGGCCGGTGTCGGTGCGGATCAGCACCACCACGTCTTCCACGGTCTCCACCGTGCGCAGGGCGGTCTTGAACGGTGTCTTCAGCGGCACGCGCAGCATGCCCAGTTCGATGGCGGTGATCTTCATTCAGGAGTCTTGGCGCGCAGGCGCTGGATGTTGGTGATGCGGTCGATGTAGCGGACGGTATCGCTGGCCATCATCGGCTCCAGCGGCGTGACCGAAACACCATTGAGGTGGGCCTGTACGCGCGTGCCGTCGGCACCGAACCAGCTGCCGCCCGCCGTATCGTGGATGACCCAGGTGCGGCCGTCGACATGACCGATGGCCATCATTACGTGGCCGGGGATATAGACCAGATCGCCCACCTGCAGATCGGTGACCGCACGGTCGCGCGCGGTCTTGCCGACCTTGTCGGTGAACGGCAGGCGATCCAGCGCCGGGCTGATCGCCTGTGCACTGGTATTGCGCGGCAGCAGCACGCCGAAGCTGCGGTAGATCTCGGACACAAAGCCGCTGCAGTCCCGTGTGTCGTAGTCGTGGCCCCAACCGTAGCGTTCACCGAGGAACTTGAAGGACTGTTGCAGCAGCAGGCGCGGGGTGAGCGGCAGGTAATCGGCGGCGGTGTCCTGCGAGCGCGGCAGCAGTGCCGGCACCAGTTTCAGGCGGCCATCGCTTTCGCGCACCGGCAGCTGCACCACCCACGCGGCATGCGCCTGCTGGCCGTTCACCGGGTCTGAAGCGGGCCAGTCGGCCAGCACCGGCAGGCGCACGCCCATGTCCAGCTGCAGGCGCGAGACGCGCGGTTCCTCCGGGGTGTAGGCGGTCTGTGCGGTGGCGCCGGTGATGATGCGGTACGGGCCCTTTGTGCCGTAGCCGAGCACCGTGGCCTTGTTGCCGCCAGCGATGGCATCGGCCTCGATCCACGCGCTGTAGCGCTCGCTGTGCACGAACAGCCAGCGGCCATCGGCACTGCGATGGACCACCACCACCTTGTCGCCGGGGAACAGTGCCGACTCCTGGAAGCGGTCGATGTCGGTGTCACCAACGGTGCTGAACACGCGCTCGCGGGTGGGGAAGGTGCGCAGTGCTGCGCGCTTCACCACCAGCCCGTAGGCCGGTGCCGTCTGGGCGGGAATTGCATCGAGGCCGAGGTTGGCTTCGATCGTGCTGCGCAGCGCGGGCGTGATCGCCTGGCCCTTGTCGTTGTAGAGGGCACGTGTGGGCCAGCTCGACAGCGCGGCGATGCTGGCGCGCACCGTCGCCGCATCAAACTGGGCGGGCAGTGCGGCGATGTCCTGGATATGGCTGTCCTGCGCTCGCATCCGCGCGTTCTGTGCCGCGATCTGCGCGCGATCCAGAATCGGCGCATCGGCGTTGTCCAGGCGCGCGGCCCAGTACTGCGGGGTGAGGTAGGCCTCGTGCAGGCCGATCACATAGGGCAGCGGTGCGCCGGGATCGGGTGCCGGGGCGGCCGGCGCAAAGGCCGGTGCGGCCAGCAGGCACAGGGCCAGGGTCAAGCGGCGCGGCCAATGCTGGTGCCGTTCGCGGGAAGCCAGGCTCATGCGGTGCACACCCTCCTCGAATGCCTGTTGGAATATTTATTCCTTTTGGCTTCGAAATCAAGAATAAATTATTGACCGGCATCCCGGCCCGTGTTACACAGCCGTTACCACCCGCGCTTGGGAAGTGTCGCTGTGGATCCTGCCGTTCGCAAACCGCGTCTGCCTGCTGCTGCCGGCCTGTGTGCCGCGCTGCTGCTGTGGGCGTGGTCGGCGGGAGCGGAGCCGCCGCCTTCGGCCATCCAGTTTGCGCGCATCGTGCAGATGATCGACGCGGGACGCTTCTTTGAAGCGCACAGCGTAATGAACACCTGGTCGGCCGCCGACGCGGCGGAACCTGGCGTCAGTTTCGACGACATCGCGTTCCAGGAAGAACGCATGCGCCGCATGCGCCTGGATTTCAGCCTCGACGAAACCAGCGCGAAGGCCGCTGTGCGCCGCTGGATTCCCGACCTCACCGACGAGGAATTCGCACGCTGGGACCAGCTCGGCCTGATCGAACACCTCGATATCGATGGCACGCGCTGGTACTTCAAGCGCGCACCGTCGAACCTGTTCCTGCTCAGCGACGAAGCGCGTGCACGCCGCCGCGCAGATGCGCCGATGCCGGCGCCGGGCCCGAATGAAGTGCTCAATGCACACCATGCGCGAGTGGTTGCCGCGGCCGAACAGAGTGGCCGGGCCTCGGTGCTGCCGCAGCGCATCGAATTCACCCAGTCGCTCACGGTGAAGGCCGATGCGGTGCCGGCTGGTGAAACCGTGCGCGTGTGGATTCCCTACCCGCGCGAGATTGCCGGCCAGCAGGAAAACGTGAAGTGGCTGGGCAGCACCCCGGGCAAGGCGCGGGTGGCACCGGCCAGCACGTTGCAGCGCACCGCCTACCTGGAAGCCAAAGCCGTGACCGGGCAGCCGACCCGCTTCGAGATCCGCTATGCGGTGACGATCTTCGCGCGGCATACCGCGATCGATCCGGCCAAGGTACAGCCAACCCCGGCTGATCCGGCCTTGAAGCCCTACCTGGCCGAACAGCTGCCGCATGTGCGCTTCACCCCCGCGCTGAAGCTGTTCTCCGACCAGGTCCTGCAGGGCGAGACACGCCCGTATGAAGTAGTACGGAAGCTGTTCGCCGCAGTCGATCGCATTCCATGGGCGGGTGCGCGCGAATACTCCACCCTCAGCAACATCAGCGATTACGCGCTGCGCGCCGGCCATGCCGACTGCGGGCAACAGACCCTGCTGCTGATCGCGCTGCTGCGCATGAACGGCATTCCCGCGCGTTGGCAGTCGGGCATGGTGTTCTCCGGCGATGGCAGCGGCTACAACAACCTGCACGACTGGGGGCAGGTCTACCTGGCGCCGTACGGCTGGCTGCCGATGGACGTGACCACCGGTGCGCTGGCCAGCGACGTACCTGCGCTGCGCGATTTCTATATCGGTGGCCTCGATGGCTACCGCATCGCCTTCAACGACGATTTCGGCCAGCCCTTGGTGCCGGCCAAACAGCATTACCGCTCGGAAACGGTCGACTCGCAGCGCGGCGAGGCCGAGTGGGCAGGCGGCAACCTGTACTTCGACCAATGGAGCTACGACTTCCAGTGGCGGGTACTGCCAGCCGGGCAACGCTAGCGCGACACATCGCATTCCACACCATTCAATTCTTGCAGGAGAGAGCAGGGGATGAAGGCTTACAGCATCAAGCGGGCGGCGTTGTGCGTCGCCCTCGGGGCGTGTCTGGGGGTGATCGCGCCCAGCGCATTCGCACAGGATGGTTCGGTGGTCGGGCGGTTGACCCGCGATGGCGGCCAGGTGCCGGCCGGTGCCACGGTGACCGTACGCAATCCGGCAACGGGCTTCGTGCGCTCCGTGCAGGCCGAGGCCAACGGCAGCTACCGTATTCCACTGTTGCCGGTGGGCACCTATGACATGGAGATTGCCTTGCCGGGGGGCACTGCCAGCCGCGTCGGCCAGGTGACGGTCAGCCTGGGCAGCGCCACCACCGTCAACGTGCCGCTGGGCGCGGTCAGCACGCTCGGCACGGTCGAAGTGCGGGCACCGCAGGTGGTGTCGATGGTCGATGTGAAGTCCACCGAGTCGGCCACCAACATCACCCGCGAGGAACTCTCGCGCCTGCCGGTGGACCGTGACATCACCGCCGTGGCGCTGCTGGCGCCGGGTGCGGTGAAGGGCAAGGGGTCGCTGGGTGGCCAGGGCATTTCCTTCGGCGGTTCGTCGGTGGCCGAGAACACGGTCTACATCAATGGCCTGAACGTCACCGATTTCTACAACCGGGTCGGCTTCTCGTCGGTGCCGTTCTCGTTCTACCAGGAGTTCCAGGTCAAGACCGGCGGCTATTCGGTGGAGTTCGGGCGCAGCACCGGTGGTGTCATCAACGCGGTGACCCGCTCGGGCAGCAACGATTTCAAGGCCGGCGCGGAACTGGTGTTCGAGCCGCGGGCATGGCAGTCGCAGGCGCGTGATCGCTACGACGGCCAAGGCAGCCGCTACATCACCGCCAGCCGCGACGACTACAGCCGCAGCGCGCTGAACGTGTTCGCCTCCGGTGCGCTGGTGCAGGATCGGTTGTTCTTCTTCGGCATGTACGAAGCACGCGACTACCGTCCGACCTCGACCAACGACGCCGGTACACGCCTGAGCCAGGGCAAGGCCGATGATCCGTTCTGGGGCGGCAAGATCGACTGGCAGATCACCGACAACCAGATGCTGTCGCTGTTCGGGTTCTCGGACAAGAGCAAGACGCTTACCGACGTCTATGAATACGACTACGCGACGGGGGCGGCCGCGAGCGAGCGCAGCAACCAGATCTACAACACCGTGGGCGGCAAGAACTGGTCGGGCACGTATAGCTGGCAGGTCAACAATGATCTGACCATGAAGCTGATGTACGGCGAGAACAAGCGCAACCGGGTGCAGAGCTCGCTGATGGACGAGAACTGCAACCGTGTGTTTGACAACCGCACTGCCAGCCAGGGGGTACCGCCGGCGCTGCAGGGTGACCGCAGCTGCACCAGCAGCTCGCAGCTTGAATCCGCGCTGGATACACGCAAGGCTGCACGTGCTGATTTCGAATGGACGCTCGGCAACCATCTGCTGCGTTTCGGCATGGACCGGGAGGAGAACACCTCCGCCTACAGCCGCGCCTATCCAGGCCCCGGCGGCCTGCGCTACGACATCTACGCACGTACGCCGGGCAGCTCGCTCAACGGAGGTGTCGTGCCTGCCAGCGGTCTGGTCGCACGTACCCGCCGCTACGAAGTTGAAGGCGCGTTCAAGACCATCAACTCGGCCTGGTACCTGGAAGACAACTGGCAGGTGACCCCCAACCTGCTGTTGAACATGGGCCTGCGCCTGGAAGCCTTCGACAACAAGGGCGGTGACGGCAGCAGCTACATCAAGATCGACGACATGCTTGCGCCGCGCCTGGGCTTCTCCTGGGATGTGCGCGGTGACGGCACCACCAAGGTGTTCGGCAACCTGGGCCGCTACTTCCTGCCCGTGGCCAACGTCATCAACATCAAGCAGGCAGGTGGCTTCCTGGACGAGCGTACCTGGTACGAGTTCCTCGGCTACAGCGGCGCGGCCAACAATGTGCCGCTTCTGGGAGCGCAGATCGGCCCGGTCGACAACTCGCAGGGCGATGGCAGCGTGCCGGACCTGCGTGCTGAAGTGAACCGGGACATGGACCCGGTGTATCAGGACGAGGCGATTCTCGGCTTCCAGCAGATGATCAATGAAGCCTGGTCGGTCGGTGCCAGCGTGACCTACCGTCGCCTGCACAACGCCATCGATGACATGAACATCACCGCTACCGGCCAATGTGGCGCCATCGATGGCGTATGGATCATGGGCAACCCGGGCCGTACCAACACGGTGTGGGGCGATACCAACTGCGACGGCAGCAATGATGGCTGGATCAGCATCGATACGTCCAGGGAAGGCTGGGCGCTGTACGATGATGATGGCAACTACGTGGGCCAACGTGGCTGGGTCAAACCCAAGCGCGATTACAAGGCACTGGAGCTGCAGGTCGACCGTGCCTGGGATGGCAAGTGGGGCTTCAATGCGTCGTACACGCTTGCCTATGGTCGCGGCAACGCCGAGGGGCCGGTCAATTCCGATACCGACTTCGCCGATGCGGGGCGCACCGAGAACTTCGACAACCCGTGGGTGAACTATCGTGGCTACGGCTACCTGGCCAACGACCGTCGCCATCAGTTCAAGTTCCGTGGCAGCTATGCGCTGACCGAGAACCTGAGCGTGGCCGCGACGCTGGGCATTCAGTCGGGCAGCCCGATTACCCGCTTTGGCGCAGGCAACCCGTTCGATGCCAC
Source organism: Stenotrophomonas maltophilia (assembly GCF_013464485.1). Classification (GTDB taxonomy): domain Bacteria; phylum Pseudomonadota; class Gammaproteobacteria; order Xanthomonadales; family Xanthomonadaceae; genus Stenotrophomonas; species Stenotrophomonas maltophilia_AW. Next base: position 2,635 of record NZ_RAUX01000044.1, on the reverse strand, counting down.
CGATTTCCACAGTTACTACGTGTGCGTGTCCAACTGCCAGGCCACAGTACCGTCCGAACGTGTGTTCGTGCATTCGCCGCGCGGCGGTGATGGCCGCACGCCGTGGACCTACGACCTGGACGTGAGCGTGTCGTACAAGGTGCCGATCCCCACCGACCTGCGCCTGAAGCTGGCGGTCTACAACGTGCTGAACCAGCAGCGCGTGGTAACCGTGGACCAGGACTACGAGCCGCAGGACAGCATCGGTACGCCGAACCCGATGTATGGTTATGGCACTGGATTCCAGTCGCCGCGCTACGCACAGCTGACGGTGACCTGGAGCTATTGAGGACGCATCCATGCGCCGCCCTGCCGGGCGGCGCCGGTCTGTGATCGCCGGATATGATCCGGCACCACCTGACGGAGACTGCCTTGCATCGTCTGTTGCTACTGGTCGCGGCACTGGTGAGCCCCGCTGCCCACGCAGTGGACGGCGCACGCCTGGATGCCGCCATCGCCTTTGTGGACCAGCACGAGCACCTGCCGGGGCTGGCGATGGCGGTGGTCGAGGATGGCCAGGTGGTCTATCGCCACACCGAAGGCGCGCGTGGTGACGGTGGCCGCATCGACGAGGACACGCTGTTCAAGATCGCCTCCAACAGCAAGGCGATGACCGCCGCGCTGCTGGCCACGCTGGTGCAGCAGGGCAAGCTGCGTTGGGATGATCCGGTGCAGCGTCATCTGCCAGCGTTCCGCATGCATGACCCGTGGGTGGGTGAGCATCTGCAGGTACGCGATCTGCTGATCCACAACAGCGGCCTCGGCCTTGGGGCCGGCGACCTGATGCTGTGGCCTGAGCCCAATGACTTCACGCGCAGCGACGTCATCGCCGGGCTGGCACACCTGAAACCGGTCACCAGTTTCCGCAGCGGCTATGCCTACGACAACCTGATGTACGTCGTTGCCGGTGAGGTGGCTGCGGCCGCCGGTGGCAAGCCCTATGACCAGCTGATGCGCGAGCGCGTGTTTGAGCCGCTGGGGATGACCCGCTGCCAGGTGGGCGCATGGTCGGTGAAGCAGATCGGCAATGTCGCCCAACCGCATGTGCGGCGCGATGGCCGCAACGTGGTGGTCGCTGGTGATGGAGCGCTCAGCCCCGATCTGACGTCGATGGCGGCCGGTGGCATCCGCTGTTCACTGCGCGACATGATCCGCTGGATGCAGGTGCTGCTGGACCCGGCGCTGGTACCGGCGTGGTTGGGCGCCGAGCAACGCCGCATGCTGTGGACGCTGCACATGCCAATGCCGCTGGGCGAGCGCCAACGCGACTGGGACAACACCCGTTTCTACGGTTATGGGTTGGGCTGGCGGGTGTCGGACATGGACGGGCACTGGAAAGTCGCCCATACCGGTACCCTGACAGGCATGTATTCCTCGCTGGCGCTGCTGCCGGACCGCAAGGTTGGTGTGGTGATGCTGATCAACGGCGAGGCCGAAGACGCGCGTACCGCGCTGATGCAGTCGACCCTGAAACAATTCACCGCGCCGGAAGACGCGCAACATGTGGGGTACTACCTGGCGGAACTGGCGGCTGATCGGGCCGTGCGCGCCGCCACGGGGAGTCGTGTGCCCTCCACCAGGGGCGCACAAGCGGCCGCCGTCACCGATCTTCAGCGATGGCAGGGGCGCTACCGCGATCCCTGGCTGGGGCCCGCATCGCTGTGCCCGGGCAGCGACGGCCTGCGCTTCAGCGTGGATAGATCGCCGCGCCTGCAGGGTGCCGTGCTGCAACTTCAGGGGCGTTGGCTGCTGCGCTGGGATACGCTGGGCGACGACGCGCAGGTGTGGCTGCAGCCAGGCGAAGGCCCGGCACCGACACTGGACCTGCGTGCCATCGATCCGGACATCGACTTCAGCTATGACTTCCAGGACCTGCATTTCACTCGTACTGGCGATTGCCCTGGCGGCGACCGCCAACGGCGCTGAACCACCGCGCATTTCACCCGCAACGGACGCGGCGAGTGCCGGCCTGGTCGAGATCCGTTCGCTGTCGCCGCGTATCGACATGGATATCCGCTACGCCGGTGCCAACAACTTCACCGGCGCGCGCGTGCCCGGTTACGAGGCGCCGTCCTGCTACCTGCTGGCATCGGTGGCCAAAGCGCTGGCGCAGGTGGAACAGGACCTGCGTGCGCAGGGCTTCGGCCTGCGCCTGTACGACTGCTATCGGCCGGTGCGTTCCGTGCAGGCCTTCATGGCCTGGGTGAACGATCCGAACGAGCTCTCGCGCAAGGCACTGCAGTACCCGGACCTGGACAAGCCGCGGCTGCTGGCCGATGGCTACATCGCCGAACGTTCCGGCCACAGCCGTGGCGCCACTGTGGATCTGGGTCTGCTGGATTGCCGTAGTGGTACCTGCATGCCGCTTGACATGGGTACCGACTTCGATTTCTTCGGCCCGCGTGCGCATACACGCACGAATGGACTGAGCAAAGCGCACCGGGCGAATCGCCAGCAGCTGCTGCAGGCGATGGCGCGCCGTGGCTTCGTCAACTATCCGCAGGAGTGGTGGCACTACACGTTCCAGCCCGAACCGGATCCCGGCGTCGCCTACGACGTTCCCGTGCGGTAGCGGCGACACGGTAGTGCCGGCCGC
>NZ_RAUX01000043.1 GCF_013464485.1 Stenotrophomonas maltophilia | reverse complement strand
CGGTAGCTCCGCATCCAACGATGTCGCGCGCAGTCTCTGGTTGATGTTGCCGGCCAGCGGCCGGCACTACCGCAGGTGCCGGGCGATACCCCTTACACTGGCCGCCTTCCCTGCGCTGCCCACCCGATGAACCTTCCCCTGCACTTCGGCCTGCTCGGCACCCTGGAAGCCGGCGCCATCGCCCTGCTGGTCGGCCTGCTGGTGTACTTCCTGTGGTCGCGGTTGTGCCGGCTGCTGCACTGGTCGATGGGGCATGCGATCGGCTGGGCCTGTGTCATCTCGGTGGTGGCCTCGGCCGGCATCGATGCGTGGAAGCTGTTCTACATGGGCATCGTGCGGCTGGAGTCACCGCTGTACGCGCGCATCTTCCTGTCCACGATCCACGATCCGAACGAACTCGGCAGCCGCGTGGTGCTGGAAATCGCCGGCGCGCTCGCCGGTGTGGCGTTGGGATGGGTGATGTTCAGTTCGCGGTCATCAGAACAAACCGTCGACTGACGCAGGTTTTTCGTTGGTACCCGGTTAAATCCGGGCGCGCTGAATGCGCAGCTTATGAGCCACTCACTTCACCCTAACCACCGCGCTAATGCATGCGCGCGAGCCAGTGGTTAATCGTGCGTGTTGACGTCGGTCGCGGCGCAAAATCGATTCAGAAACGCGGTGGCAGGGTAGGTGCCGTGCGGAGACAACACGCCGCGCAACACCACCCAATTGGTAGGAGACACCCCTGATGACTATTCGCAACCGCAAGCCCCTGATCGCCCTGATCGTTGCCGCCGGCAGCGTGCTGGCCATTCCGGCGATGGCCCAGTCGGCCAAGCAGCAGGCCGCGCAGGCACAGAACGAGGCCGCGCAGGCGCAGCAGTCGGCGGCACAGGCAGGGCAGGCGGCTGACCGGGCGACCAATGCGGCCGCAGCGGCATCGGCGCAGGCCAACGGCGGTGGCCAGACCTGGGCCAGCATCGATACCGATGGCAACGGCACCATCAGCAAGACCGAGGCACAGGTGAACGCGGGCCTGGCGCAGGTGTTCGACCAGGCCGATACCAACAAGGACGGCGAGTTGAGCGCCGATGAGTACAAGGCCTACGTGGCCGCCCAGCAGGCAGGTGCGGGCGGCGCAGCGCAGGGTGCGCAGGGCAGGTAAGACCTGCATCGGGGCGTATGGGTACCCGGGCGGCTTCGGCCGCCCGGGTTTTTTTCGTCACCACGGCCCCTGTATCCTTGCGCGATGAACACCTCCACGCCTGCGCCGTCGCGCGCCATTGGCCTGGTCGGTTTTGACGGTGACGATACGCTGTGGAAGAGCGAGGACTACTACCGCAAGGCCGAGCAGGATTATCTTGACCTGCTGTCGCGCTACGTCGACGTGCATGACACCCAGACCGCGCGCCACCTGCTGGAAGTGCAGCAGCGCAACCTGGCCGTGTTCGGCTACGGCGTGAAGGGCATGGTCCTGTCGATGATCGAAGCGGCCATCGACATCACCGGCCAGCGTATCGATGCCAAGGACATCCAGCGCATGCTGGACATCGGCCACGACACCCTGCGCCACCCGGTCGAACTGATCGACGGCGTGCGCGAAGCGGTGGCGGCCATCGCCGAGCACTACCCGGTGGTGCTGATCACCAAGGGCGACCTGTTCCACCAGGAAGCGAAGATCAACCTGGCCAACCTGCGCGAGCTGTTCCCGCGCATCGAGATCGTCTCGGAGAAGGACCCGGAAACCTACGCCCGCGTGCTGGCCGAGTTCGATCTTCCGATGCAGCGCTTCGTGATGGTCGGCAACTCGCTGCGGTCGGACATCGAGCCGGTGGTCACCCTCGGTGGCTGGGGCGTGCATACCCCGTATGCGGTCACCTGGGCCCACGAGACCCAGCACGGCGTGGCTGACGACGAACCGCGCATGGTCACCGCCGATACCGCCCACGACTGGCCGGCCGCACTGGCCGCGATCGAGGCCAAGGCCGCTGCTGCGGCCTGACAGGGCCTGGCGGCTGCGGCAGAATCGGGCCATGAACCACCGACTGCGCGCGTTGCTGTTGTCCCTGCTGCTGGCGCCGGCCACTGTGCTGGCCCAGCAGACCGCCGAGCGTTCGGCCACCTATGAAGTGGACACCGGCGACAGCTGGGTGGATGCCCAGCTGCAGGACATCAACCACTACGCCGAGCGCTACCCCCACGCCTTCCTCGACGAGGTGTCGCGCTATGCCGGCGTGCCGCGTGGCTACATCAGCGCGCTGTTCACCACCCATGGCTGGCAGGCCGGGGACATCTACTTCGCCTGTTTCTGGGCCAAGGCCAGCGGCCAGACCTGCCGCGACAGCGTCCGCGCCTTCAGCCAGGACCCGGACGGCGGCTGGGAAGCCGTGGTGAAGCGGATGCCGGTGAAGCCGCAGAACCTGCATGTACGTGCGGTACGCCACGCCATCGTAGCCAGCTACGGACACTGGGACCGGCCGATCACCCTGGATGCCACCCTGAAGCGCCAGCTCAACCGGTAGTGCTGGGTTGCGTCTGGTGGGTGCGAACCTCGGTTCGCACTGGTCTGTCAGGGGCAGTCCGCCGGTCGTGCCCCCCGGAGCGGCCTAGGCGCCATGTTGCTGTGCATATCGCCGCCGCCGTGCACTCCGGCGACAATACGGGCCCGAGCTGTTCCCCGTTCCCGTAATCGAGTGACTGATGAGCGCCTCTTTCGTTTCGCCTGATGTGATCCGCCGCCTGTTCGCGCAGGCCATGTCCCGCATGTACCGCACCGAAGTGCCGCTGTACGGCACGCTGGTGGAGCTGGTGGAGCGGATCAACGCGCAGGTGCTTGCCCAGGACCCGGCGCTGGCCGCGCAGCTGCAGCGCAACGACGAGCGCGCACGCCTGGATGAAGAACGCCATGGCGCGATCCGTGTCGGCACCGTGCAGGAGCTGGCCACGCTGCGCCGCCTGTTCGCGGTGATGGGCATGTACCCGGTGGGCTACTACGACCTGTCGGTGGCCGGCGTGCCGGTGCATTCCACCGCCTTCCGCCCGCTGACCGGCGCCGCGCTGGCGCAGAACCCGTTCCGCGTGTTCACCTCGCTGTTGCGCCTGGAGCTGATCGAAGACGAAGCGCTGCGTGCCGAATCGGCGAAGATCCTTGCGCGCCGCCGCATCTTCACCGATGGCGCGCTGGCGCTGATCGACCAGGCCGAGCGTGACGGTGGCCTGTCGCAGGCCGACGCCGAACGCTTTGTCGATGAAGCGCTGGAAACCTTCCGCTGGCATGGTGATGCCACCGTCGACCTGCCCACCTACCACGCCTTGCACAACGCGCATCGGCTGGTGGCCGACGTGGTCAGCTTCCGCGGCCCGCACATCAACCACCTGACCCCGCGCACGCTGGATATCGACGCCGCGCAGGCGGCGATGATCGAGCACGGCATGGCGGCCAAGGCGGTGATCGAAGGCCCGCCGCGCCGCGCCTGCCCGATCCTGCTGCGCCAGACCAGCTTCAAGGCACTGGAAGAAGCCGTGCATTTCCCGGATGCGGAAGGTGGCGATGCAGGCACCCATACCGCGCGCTTCGGCGAGATCGAACAGCGCGGCCTGGCCCTGACCCCGAAGGGCCGCGCGCTGTACGACCAGCTGCTGTCGCAGGCACGCGATGCCGGCGGCGAAGGCAGCACCGGTGGCGACTACGGCCAGCGCCTGCAGGCGGTGTTCGCCAGTTTCCCGGATGACCACGACACCCTGCGCCAGGAAGGCCTGGGTTATTACCGCTACCAGCTGACCGACGCCGGCCGTGCCGCACCCGAACGCGTGGCCGATCTGCCGGCCGAAGTGCTGGTGGCCGCCGGCCTGGCCACGGCCGACCCGATCGTCTACGAGGACTTCCTGCCGGTCAGCGCCGCAGGCATCTTCCAGTCGAACCTGGGCGGTGAAGAGCAGCGCGCCTATGCCGCGCATGCCAACCGCGAGGCCTTCGAGCAGGCGCTGGGTGTGGCGGTGAACGACGAGTTCGAGATCTACGAGCGGCTGCAGGCCGAATCGTTGGCGGCGCTGCGCGGGTAAACGGCTTGCCGTGGAGCCGAGCGTAGGCTCGGCTCTACAGGGATTCTGCGGAGCGGCCCCTTGTAGAGCCGAGCCATGCTCGACTCTACAGACGCAGGCGTCAGCCCTTCATCGTGCCGGTATCCAGCCAACGCTGGTGCCACGACAGCGCTTCCGGCAACAGGTGCGGGGTGTGCTTGCCGTAGCTCTCGCGGCTGGCTCGGTCGAAGTAATCCTGCAGCTGCGCACGGAAATCCGGATGCGCGCAGTTGTCGATCAGCACCTGCGCGCGCTTGCGCGGGGTCAGTCCGCGCAGATCGGCCAGGCCCTGTTCGGTCACGATCACCGACACGTCGTGTTCGGTGTGGTCCACGTGGCTGGCCATCGGCACGATCGCCGAGATGGTGCCGTTCTTCGCCGTCGACGGGCTCAGGAACGCGGACAGGAAACCATTGCGAGCAAAGTCGCCCGAACCGCCAATGCCGTTCATGATCCGGGTGCCCATCACGTGCGTCGAATTGACGTTGCCGTAGATGTCCACTTCGATCATGCCGTTCATGCCGATGCAGCCCAGGCGGCGCACCAGTTCGGGGTGGTTGGAGATTTCCTGCGTGCGCATGATGATGCGCTCGCGGTAGAAATCGATGTTTTCCTTGAAGGTCTCGTTGGCCTGCGGGCTCAGCGCGAAGCCGGTGCACGAGGCATAGCTCAGCACGCCGTCGCGCAGCAGGTCCAGCATGCCGTCCTGGATCACCTCGGTGAACGCGGCCAGGTCGCGGAAGCCGCTCTTGGCCAGGCCGGCCAGCACCGCGTTGGGGATATTGCCCACGCCCGACTGCAGCGGCAGCAGGTTCGGCGGCAGGCGGCCCTTCTTCACCTCGTGCTTGAGGAACTCGATCAGGTGCGAGGCGATCTGTTCGCTGGTCGCATCGATCGGGCTGAACGGACTGTTGCGGTCCGGACCGTTGGTGCGCACCACCGCCACGATCTTGTCCGGGTCGCAGCGCAGCGCGGTATCGCCGATGCGATCGTTGGCGTTCACCAGCGGAATCGGCTTGCGGTGCGGCGGCAGCGCGGTGCCGTAGTAGATGTCATGCATGCCGTCGACGCCGGCCGGCTGCCATTCGTTGACCTCGACGATCACTTTCTTGGCCAGGTCCAGCCAGGTCTTGTTGTTGCCGACCGAGGTGGACGGCACCAGCGAGCCGTCCTCGCGGATGGCCGACACTTCGATCACGGCGGTATCGATCTCGCCATAGAAACCGAACCACACGTGCTGGGCAACGTGGCTGAGGTGGATGTCGATGTAATCCAGCTTGCCCTCGTTGATGCGGTTGCGCGCATCCGGGTCGCTCTGGAACGGCATGCGCATGGCGATGCCATCGGCCTTGGCCAGCGCGCCATCGAGTTCCGGCGCGGTGGAGGCGCCGGTCATCAGCTTGATCTGGAAAGGATTGCCCTGGGCATGCACCGCTTCGATGCGGCGGGCCAGTTCAATGGGAACGGCCTTGGGATACCCGGAGCCGGTAAAGCCGCTCATGGCCACGGTTTCACCGGGCTGGATCAGCGCGGCTGCGGCCTCGGCGGAGACCACGCGGTCACGGAGACGCGCGTTGGCGATGCGATCAACAGACATGACGACAGTGTTTCTGGGGGAAATCCCGATTATCGGCCATCCTCATCCGTACGGGGGGTTCTACCTTCGTGGAATGGCTTTTCCCGGGAGGGGGCACCCATACCCATCGGTTTTGTTTTGCAGTGCAGCGTGCAAAGTGCTTTCGCAGCCCGCACGATGGCCCTGCATCCCGACGTGGGGGAGGGAGCAGAGCCCGCTGGCAGTTCGCTGCAAGCGGGCTTTTTTATTGCCTGTCGCCCAGTATGAATACGCAGTTCCCATTATCGGTCGTGCCGGCCGCWGGCCGGCAACCTCAGTAACCTTCGGCAGGATCATCGGATTTGCCGGCCAGCGGCCGGTACTACCAGGTCATCGGTCAACCGGCCAGCGGCGGGCACGACCGGGTCGATACAATCAGCGCATGACCCTCGCCCCCGCTGAACTGCCCGCTGCCCTGCAGCCCGTTGTCGACCGCGCCCTGTCGCGTCTGGCCCAGGCGCTGCCCGAGCCCTTCCCGGCCGAACTGCAGCCGCTGCTGACCCGGCTGGCGGTGGCCAGCGACTTCGCCTTGGACACCCTGGTGCGGCAACCGGGCCTGCTGGCGCAGCTGGCCGCTCCCGGTTGCCCACCGATCCCGGCCCCCGTGCTCGATCCGCTGCAGCCCAGCGACTGGCCGGCACAGTTGCGGCGCTGGCGTGCGGCGATGTCCACGCGGCTGATCTGGCGCGACCTGGCCGGGCTGGACGACGTGGCGCAGACCCTGGCCGGCGCCACCACCCTGGCCGAGGACTGCCTGCGGCTGGCGTTGGACGCCCTGCAGCAGGAATTCGCCCAGCGCCACGGCGTGGTTCGCGATGGCGAAGGCGCCCCGCAGCAGCTGGTGGTGTTCGGCCTCGGCAAGCTCGGTGGCGGCGAACTCAACTTCAGTTCCGATATCGACCTGGTCTACGCCTACCCGCACGGCGGTGAATCCGACGGCCCGCGCGCGCTGGCCGCCGAAGAGTATTTCGCACGCCTTGGCCAGCGGCTGGCCAAGCTGCTGGACGAAACCACCGTCGATGGGTTCAGCCACCGCGTGGACCTGCGCCTGCGCCCGTTCGGCAGCGCCGGCCGTGTCGCGCTGTCGTTCGCAGCGATGGACCAGTACTTCCAGCGCGAGGGCCGCGATTGGGAACGCTATGCGTGGTTGAAGGCGCGCGCCGTGGCCGGTGATATCGCCGCCGGTGAAGCATGGCTGCACACCCTGCGCCCGTTCGTGTACCGGCGCTACCTGGATTTCACCGCGCTGGATGGCCTGCGCGAGATGAAGGCGGCCATCACCGCCGAAGTCGCGCGCCGCGAGCTGCACGAGGACATCAAGCGCGGCGCCGGTGGCATCCGCGAAATCGAGTTCCTGTGCCAGGCGCTGCAGCTGATCCGAGGCGGCCGCGAACCGGCATTGCGCGAACGCCGCCTGCTGGTGGCACTGGAGGCGCTGGTGGCCGCCGGTCAGATCGCGCCGGAGGATGGTGCCGCGCTGCGCGAGGCCTACTTGTTCCTGCGCCGACTGGAAAACCGCCTGCAGATGCTGCGCGACGCACAGACCCACGTGCTGCCCAGCGACGCATTGGACCGTGAACGCATCGCCATCGGTCTTGGCTACCCGGACTGGGACGTGCTGCGCGCGGCGCTGGCCGTGCAGCAGGCGCGGGTCAGTACCGAATTTGCCGCGCTGCTGGCGCCGCGCAAAGGCCAGGCCGCGCCCGACGCGCTGGCCAACTACTGGCGCAGCCTGCCGGACGGCAGCAATGCACCGCTGCTGGCCGAAGCCGGTTTCCTCGATGCCAACGGTGCCGACCAGTCGCTGCGCGATTTCGCCCAGGGCACCGGTGGGAAGTCGCTGTCCGACGCCGCGCGCGCACGGCTGGATCGCGTGCTGCCGGCACTGCTGCATGCGGCCACGCGTTCACCGCAACCCGATGCCGCGCTCAAGCGCGTGCTTGGCCTGCTGCAGGCGGTGCTGCGCCGGACCAGCTATCTGGCGCTGCTGGACGAGCAGCCCAGCGCGTTGGCGCGGTTGGTGGACGTGCTGGCGCGCAGCGCGCTGCTGGCCGAGCGCCTGGCCGCGTACCCGCTGCTGCTGGACGAACTGCTGGACGTGCGCGTGTCCGGGCCGATGCCGGATGCCGCCGGCATGCTGGCCGAGTGCCAGCAGGTGCTGGCGGTGGAAGATCCGGAATCCGCGCTGCGCTGGCTCAATGAAACGCGGCTGGCACTCAGCTTCCGCATGGCGATGGCCACGCTGGATGGCCGTCAGGGTGCAGTGGACAGCACGCGGCAACTGGCCGAGCTGGCGCAGGCGGTGGTGGTCACCGTGCTGGCGATGGCCGAGGCGGACATGCGCGCCGCGCACGGTGAGATTCCCGGTGGCCGTTTCGCGATCATCGGCTACGGCAGCCTCGGTGGCCTTGAACTGGGCTTCGGTTCCGATCTGGACCTGGTGTTCCTGCACGACAATCCAGCGGGCGTGGATGCCAGCGACGGCGCGCGTCCGCTGGAGCCGGGGCGCTGGTATGCGCGGCTGGCGCAGAAGGTGATGGCGCTGCTTGGTGCGGTCACCGCTGCCGGGCGCCTGTATGACATCGACGTGCGCCTGCGCCCGGATGGCGGCAAGGGTTCGCTGGTGTCTTCGTTGGCCAGTTACACCGAATACCAGCGCGAACGTGCGTGGACCTGGGAGCACCAGGCGCTGGTGCGCGCGCGTGGCGTGGCCGGCGATGCCAGCCTGTTGGCCGACTTCGAGCACGTGCGTGCGCAGACGCTGGGCCGCGAACGTGATGCCGGTGTGCTGTATGCCGACGTGTTGAAGATGCGTGGGCGCATGCGTACTGAACTGGACCGCAGCGATGCCGCACGGCTGGACCTGAAGCAGGGCGCGGGTGGCGTGGTGGACCTGGAGTTCCTGCTGCAGACCGGCGTGCTGGCAGGCAGCGCGCAGCATGCAGCGCTGCTGCAGCCGCGAGATACGCCCTCGTTGATCGATGCGCTGGCGGTTGCCGGTTTCCTGCCCGAAGACACCGCGCAGGCGTTGCATGGTGCACATGCCACACTGCTGGACGTGGGCCTGGCCTGTACGCTGGATCGGCGGCCACGCCTGGCACCGACCACACCGGCGATTGAAGAGGCGTGTGCAGCGATCAGCGCCGCGTGCATCGCAGCGGCGTTGCCGTTCGCCTGATGCGTGGTCGTGCGGGAATGCGCACTTGGTGGGTGCCAACCTTGGTTGGCATGCATGCAAAGCGCCAACCAAGGTTGGCACCTACCAAGGCATGTGCGGTCAGTTGGCGGCGCGCAGCGGCGCCATCTTCCACAGCAACGCGCGGAACGGGGCCAGCAGGCACACGCCGATCGCCAGCTTCACCGCCAGGTCGCCTGCGGCCCAGCTCACCCACGGCAGGCTCGAACCGGCAAACGCGATCGACCAGAAGATGGTGGTATCCACCGTGGCGCTGCAGGTGGTGGCCACCATCGGTGCGCGCCACCAGCTGCCACGGCGCAGGCGGTCGAACACGGTGATGTCCAGCAGCTGCGCCACGATGAACGCTGAGCACGAGGCAATCGCGATGCGCGGCGTGGCCACCCAGATCGACAACAGCACCGCCACCAGGAAACCGATCCACGCCACGCGCCGCGCCGGGCCCGGGCCGAAGCGGCGGTTGATCAGGTTGCTGACCAGGAACGCCACCGGATAGCTGAAGGCACCCCAGGTCAGCCAGTCGTTGATCGGGTACTGCACCAGCACGTTGGACAGCAGCACCACCGCGCCCATCGCCAGCACCGCCAGCACCAGGGCGCGCGGGGTCAGCGGGGCAAAAAGAGGGGCAGGACGCACGGACATGGCGAGCCGGGGGGACAAGAGGGATCGCCCATTATCCGCCCGGCCCGCAGCAAAGCCAAAACCGGTCGTTCAGCTTTACAGCGCTTCGCTCATCACGTCGCCGGCGGCGTAGGCGGTGGGCACGTAGGCCAGTGTCTGGCCCTGGGCGCCCTTCACATTCCAGCCGGCACCGGCCGGGGTCGGCTCGAAGCGCACCTGCTGGCCAACCACGAAGGCTGCCGTCGGGTCTTGGTCCTTCGGCGTGACCGGCCAGTGCAGGGTGGCGGTCTGGTCGGCCCTGTCAGGTACCTGCAGCTGCACCTTGCGCTCGCCTTCCGGCGTGGTCTCCACCTTCTTCACCTCCATCGGCGGCAATGGCACCGCCTTGGTGCGGGTGGCCTTGCCGTTGCGCTCGCTGGCCTTGAACGGCGCCTTGGACAGTTCAGACAGGCCCATCGATGCCGCCAGCGGCAATGACAGCACCACGAACGAGGTGACGATCACGCTGGCCTGGCTGCTGTTCAACTGCGGCGCGGCGCCAGCATGGGCGGTGGGCACCAGCAGTGAGGACAGCAGCAGGGCAGAGGCGGGAACACGCAGGCAACGGAACATGCAGACCTCCAGGTCGCGAGGAAGAAGGACAGGGTTCAGGGGGTAGCGGCGGCAGCGCCGGCCACCGGCACATGGGGGATCACCAGTTCCTGCTGCAGCTGGCTGCGCTGGTGCAGGAAATCGAACACCGACTCCACCGTCACCACCGAGTAGTTGCCGGAGATGCGTTCGCCGGCCGGATGGTCGGTAGTGGTGGCGTTGGCCACGAACAGGCGCGCCCCCACACGCTTGCCCAGGCCGATGTGCAGCACGCTGGGTTGGTACTTCTGCTGGCGCAGCCACTGCTGGGCCTGTTCGCGCTTGACGATGGCGGGTGCGCCTTCGGCCTGTGCCATCGCTGCCGCCAGCACTTCCAGCACCCACTGGTTGGAGTTCTGGTAATCGGTGGCGAACGGATAGGCCACGACGTTGTACTTCGTTTCGTGCAGCGCCTTGGGCTGGATCGACGGCGCGGCCAGCATCGCCTTCAGTACCGAACGCAACGCGGGCGAAGGCACGCCGATGCGCACGTCGGTATGCCCCGCGCTTTCACCCACGAAATTGCCCAGCCCCTCGTGGTACAGCTGGGAGCTGTCGGTCTTGCAGCGGTTGAGCAGGTGCATCGCGCGCCAGCGGCCGTCGTCGTCGCGCAGCAGGAAGGCCAGGTGGCTGTGGCGCAGGCCGTAGCGGCTCAGGTCCTGGCCGCCACGCGCGGCCACCACCACGTCCACGTCGGGTAGCGCGTCCAGGCGTTCGGCGGTGGTCCAGGCTACGTCCAGCATCGCGGCCTGAGCGGCGATGCTGGGGTAGCGTTCGCGGCAGGTGCCGCTGTCGGCAAGCGCCGGTGCGGTTGCGGTGGTCAGCAGGCCCGTGACCAGCAGCGCGGCGGCCAAGTGCAAACGACGATCCATGTAGACAGCTCCAGAGGCGGGCAGGGCCGCGCGCCGATCATACGCCGCTCAGCGCAGTGGGCGGTCCACGCCTTTGCGCTTGAGTTCGCGGTCGCAGGCATCGCTGATCGGTGCCACTGGCAGTGGCGGGCGCTCGTTGCGCGAATTGCGCAGGGCCGGTTGCTCACGGTACGCGTCCAGCTGCTGCTGGCACTGGTACGAGATCGGATCGAGCTCGGTGGGCGCGGTGGAACAGGCGGCGAGCAGGGCCAGTGGCAGCAGGAGCAGGGTGCGCATGAAGGCGTTCAGCGTGATGGGGAAGCTGGACTCTAACCGCGCGGACGGATCGAAATGTTCAGAAATCGCTGGGCTGCCATGTAGCGGCGGGGGGTAGAGTCGACTGTTGGTCGACTGCTCTTTACGCGAGCCAGAAAAGCCCGCGCTACGCGCGATAGTCGACTAACAGTCGACTCTACCCAGTCGACTCTACCCGGTCGCCCCTGCCCAGTCGCCTCTACCCCTTCGGGTCATTGCGCGAGGGCCAGCCGTGCTTTCAGGTCCGCCGCCACCCGTGCGGTCTCGCGCAGCGGCTCGATGCGGTCGTATTGCCAGTCCAGCCAGTGGTGCTGCAATCGCCCGCGTTCGCGCATCTGCTGCTGGAAGCGCGCCAACCGGCCCTGTGCGGTGCCCGCCAGCGCCACCATCACCGGCATGCGCGTGGCGCAGGCTTCAGAGAGCAGGTTCACCGAATCGGGCGACACCACCACGCGGTTGGCCCAGCCGAGCAGGCCGCCATACGGATTCACACCGTCGCCGCCATCGCCCCAGATCACATGCGGAAGATCGGCGAAGGTGGCGCGCAGGATCTCGGCCAGCGCCGGCGGCGTGCGGCGCGAGGTGGTCGCCAGCAGGCTGCCGCCTTCGCTGCGGATCTGGTCGGCCAGCGCACGGAACACACCCACCATCGCCGCTTCGTCCCACGGTGCCAGCGGCGTCGGCCCGCCCACCAGCAGCGCGGTGCGCGGGCCGGGCAGGGTGCTGAAGCCGGCGAACGCCGCACGGCCCCAGGCCAGCCAGTCATCGTCCACCGGGTTGAGGCTGCCGAGCAGGGTCAGTACGTTGCTGCCGCGCAGGGCGTCGTGCTCGGGCACCACCACCACATCCCAGTGGCGTGCGCCGATGCGCGGGTCAAGAATCTGCACCACCTGGCTGCCACGGGCACGCAGCACGCGCAGCGCGCCAGCGGCCTGGCGACCACAGCCGATCGCCAGCGCCGGGGCCTCGGCGGCCAGTGTCGCGAAGGCCTCGCCGTAGCCGTTCACATCGCCGGGCAACCGCCGCGGCGACAGCCAGCGCCACGGCGCGCGCGGCTGCAGCACCAGCGGCCGATGGGTGCCCTGGCGCAGCGCCGAGGCCAGCGCAACCGCCTGGCGGACATTGCCCGCGCGGCCGTCCGTGACCGTCCAGGGTGCGCTCGATCGTTTCACCATTGGCATTAATTCGTTTCAGCCCTGCTGGGTGTTGCAACAGTCGCGACACTCTACACTGCGGCTCGTCGATTCGCCCCGCGCCGCCCGCGGGCACTGACTTCCTTTCGCCGCCCTGGAGATCCACCGATGTCCCACGCGCTCGACGCTGCTGCCCTCGATCAGCTGTTCCGCACTGCCCGTACCCAGAACGCTTTCCTCGACAAGCCGGTCCCGGCCAGCCTGTTGCAGGAGCTGTACGACCTGGTGAAGTGGGGCCCGACCGCCGCCAACACCACGCCGGCCCGCTTCGTCTTCGTCACCTCGAAGGAAGCCAAGGAAAAGCTGGCCCCGGCCCTGTCCGAAGGCAACCTGGCCAAGACCATGGCTGCCCCGGTCACCGCCATCATCGGCTTCGACCTGGACTTCCACGAAAAGCTGCCCTACCTGTTCCCGCACACCGACGCCAAGGCCTGGTTCGACGGCCCGCAGGAAGGCCGCCACGAAGCCGCCATCCGCAACGGCAGCCTGCAGGGCGCCTACCTGATCCTGGCCGCGCGCGCGCTGGGCCTGGATGCCGGCCCGATGTCGGGCTTCGACCCGGCCAAGGTGGACGAAGCGTTCTTCGCCGGTACCTCCATCAAGTCGAATTTCCTGGTCAACCTGGGTTACGGTGACTCGACGGGCCTGTTCCCGCGTCTGCCGCGCCTGTCGTTCGACGAAGCGGCGCGCATCGCGTAAGTCGCTGTATCGGTTTCGGGCCCGCCGTCCCGCGGCGGGCTCTTGCTGCACCGTGTACCCACCCTACGATCCGGAGAGTTCCTCAGATGAGCGCCACCCGTAACCTGCTGCTGCCGCTGGCCCTGACCCTGGCCATCGCCGCCTGCTCCAAGCCGGCCGACACCGCTGCCCCGGCCGCTGACGCCGCTGCCCCGGCCAGCACCGAACAGGCCGCCACCCCGGCCGCCGATGCCGCCGCTGCTGCCCCGGCCGCCGAAGCGATCCAGATCGCCTCGGGCACCTACAAGCTGGACCCGACCCACACCGACGTGCTGGCCCAGTGGAGCCACTTCGGCTTCTCCAACCCGAGCGCGCACTTCGGCAACGTGGAAGGCACCCTGGTGTACAACGCCGAAGACGTGACCAAGTCCACCGTGGAAGTGAAGTTGCCGCTGAGCGGACTGAACAGCTTCACCGCCAAGTTCGACGAGCACCTGAAGAGCGCCGACTTCTTCGACGCCGCCAAGTTCGCCGATGCCACCTTCAAGAGCACCAAGGTGGAAGCCGCTGGCACCAACAAGCTGACCGTCACCGGCGACCTGACCATCAAGGGCATCACCAAGCCGGTCACCCTGGACGTGACCGTCAACGGCGGCGGCGAGCACCCGATGGCCAAGGTTCCGGCCGCCGGCTTCGACGCCACCACCACCCTGAAGCGCAGCGACTTCGGCGTGGGCGCGTATGCTCCGAACGTGAGCGATGAAGTGAAGATCCGCATCACCACCGAAGCCACCGGCGAAAAGCCGGCGGCTTGATGCACCCCGCTCACTCGTCGTGAGAAGGCAGAAGGCCCGCTGAAAAGCGGGCCTTCTTTTTTGGGGAACGCGATCCGTGCCGATGCCGCGCGGAAAACCTGCACCGTGCCGGAAACCTGCACCATGCGGAAAAACCTGCACCGTGCGGAAAACCTGCACCGTGCGGAAAACCTGCACCGTGCGGAAAAACTTGCCTTGGTAGAGTCGACTGTTAGTCGACTATCGCGCGCAGCGCGGGGTTTTCAGGCACCGCGCCGAGAGCAGTCGACTAACAGTCGACTCTACCGCTGGTCGGTTTCATCACATCGTGCGCGGCGCCGTTACCGCAGCGCGCCCAACCACACTGCACACGCTTCGCTCGGGCTCTGCTTGGCCTTCACCGCCAGCCCGCTCGCGCGCACGAAGGTCTGCGCGGCCTGCGCCACGACCTGGCGGGCGATCAGCGCGGCCTGCTTGGTCGCGGCCTGCTGCTTGCGCAACTGCACGATGTGCACCGACGGGCGGCCCACCGGTGCGTACTTCTGGTCGCGGCGCAGTACGTCGGCCACCTGTGCCACTTCGAACTCGGCCTGCAGGTAGCGGTGCTGTGCCTCCACCAGCTCACGCAGCGATGTACGCAGTGCAGCCGGATCGGTGAACGCGGCCAGTGCCGCATCACAGGCGGCATCATCAGCGAAGCGGGTGCGCAGCGCGTCCACGCTGGCCAGGGTCAGTTTGGCCATGTGGGCCTCGTTGCTGCAGGAAAGGAGCGCGATTGTCGCATTGCCGGGCGTGTTCCGGACCGGGGGGCCTCCGCTTTGGTAGAGTCGACTGTTAGTCGACTGCTCTTGGCGCGATGCCAGAAAACCCCCGCGCTACGCGCGTTAGTCGACTAACAGTCGACTCTACCTGGCTGACATTTCAGGCGCAGCCGCAACCACGGAAGGAAGATCCATGCAGGACGCGCAGTACTGGTTGAACGAATTCTGGACGGGCCTCAGCGTGCTCGATCTGCTGGGCGGCAGCGTGCTCGGTACGCTGCTGGGGCTCATCGCCGGCCTGGCCGTGTGGTATGGCCTGCACCGCCGCGGTTGGCTGCAGCGGCGCAAGCGCTGGCATCACTGGCTGCTGGCCAGCTACGTGGTGCTGCTGCCGCTGGCCACCGCCTTCTTCGGCCTGCAGCTGGGCTTCACCGCCGGCGCGCATCGCGCGCTGTTCAAGCAGCTCGATCATTTCCAGCCGCATCTGCAGACGCTGGTGGAAGGGTGGAGCGAAGGCTTCACCGATTCGCTGGATGACCCGCGCATGCGCGAGGCCCTGCGCAGCCAGGGCACGGTGGGCGATGTGGCCGATACCATCGCCTCGGCCTACCTCAGCGAACATCCGTTGCCCGGCCTCGATCGTCTTGGCAACGGCCCACTGGCACTCGGCACCGGCTGGGTGATCGGCAAGGTGCGCGAAGGCCTGCTGCGCGGCATGGTGGAAGACACGCTGGTGGACAAGGCCGGCACGATCGGCCTGGAGCCCAAGGTGGTGCGCGAAGCGCTGACCATGCACGTCGATGAGCTGCTGCACACCCGCGGCGTGCTGCGGCTGGTGAAGGCGCAGATCAACGGCATGATGCCCGGCGTGTACTTCGGGCTGCTGTTGCCGCTGCTGGTCATCGCGCTGCTGGTGGCGCTGGAGATCTGGGCCGCGCAGCGGTTCGGGTGGATGCGGCAGGTGGCGCCCAACGCGGTAGTGCCGGCCGCTGGCCGGCAGCTGCAGGTTCCCGCCGAAGGTTCATGAGGTTGCCGGCCAGCGGCCGGCACTACCTGTCGGAGAGCGTGCGGACCAACGGTCCGCACCCACCCAGGTGCATGCGGTCAGTCGCCGTCGGTTTCGTCCGGGTGGGCTTTCCAGTAGCCGGTGGAACGGATCCAGTCGCGCGGCACGCCCAGGTGGCCTTCGATGAACTTGCGCATCATCCGCGCACGGCGCGATTCGGTGGCGATCCAGTAGAAGGCATCACCGTCCGGGGCCTCGAAGTCGGTCAACATGTCCTCCAGCAGGGTGCTGGTCGCTGCCGGAAAACCGTTGCGCTCCAGCCAGTGGATGCGCACGTTCTCGTACTGCGGCAGGTCCTGGCGCTCGGCTTCATCGCTCACTTCAATGTAAGCCTGCACCTCGGCGCCCTCCGGCAGCACGTCCAGCCAGCGGGCGATGGCCGGCAGCGCGGTTTCATCGCCAATCAGCACATAGGCGTCGTAGCTGTCGGCCACCACGAACGAGCCACGCGGGCCGCCAATCACCAGTGTGTCGCCGGGCTGGGCCTGCTTGGCCCACGGCCCGGCAATGCCGTGGTCGTGCAGCACGAAGTCCATCGCCAGCTCGCCAGTCTCATGGTCCCACCAGCGCGGGGTGTAGTCGCGCGCCGGTGAAGGCTCCTTGCCGGCCGGGTAGCTGCGGCCTTCGGCGGTCAGCACCGGCAGCACCATTTCGCCACTGCTGTTGGGGAAGAACAGCTTGACGTGGTCGTCGGCGCCCGGGGAATCGAAACCGGCCAGTTCATCGCCACCCAGCACGATGCGGCGCATCAGCGGGGTGACCTCTTCGGTGCGCAGCACCGTCAGTTCACGGAAGCGCACATCCAGGCGCAGGCGCGAGTTGTTGTGTTCAGTCATGGGAATACCTGTAAACGTGTCGCGCAGCGGTGCGCGGCGTAGGGGAGACCTGGCTGGAATCAGTCTGGCTGGGTCGTTGAAAAGGGTTGGCGCTCGCCACCGGTAGTGCCGTTGAGCAGGGCCGAGGCCCGCGTCAGCAGGGCCGCCACTTCGTCCGCTTCGCCCTCGGCCCAGCGGCCGTGGTGGTGCACCAGCGCCCGCTTGAACTCGCGCAGGGCGCAGGCCAGCGGCGGCGGCAGCGAAGCCTTGGTGATCTCGCGGGCGCGGTCGAAGGCACGCCGCTGCGCCAGGCGCACCTGGGTGCGTTGCACCTTCAGCTCGAACTCGCCGGCGGCGGTGATGCGGAAGATCCGCTTCCCGTCCACTTCCTCGGCCTCGATCCAGCCGGCCTGCTCGAAGCTGGCCAGCAGCGGGTACATGGTGCCGGCGCTGGGCGTGTAGGCCTGCATGAACTGGTTGCTGATCAGCTGCATCAGCTCGTAGCCATGGCGCGGCTGCTCGCCGATCAGGGCCAGCACCAGCAGGCGCAGGTCGCCGCGGCTAAGCACCCTTGGCTGGCCATTGCGGCGTGGTACGGCCGAATCGGTGGAACGGGCTCTGGGAGAAGGGGAACGGCTCATTTCGATATATCGGTAAACGAGTGTGCAAACGATATATCGATATATCGAAGCCGACAATCATCGATCCGGCCACAAGAGGTCTTTTTTGGGCCACGGCCGGGCGCGCCCACAGCAAAAGGGCGCCCTTTGCAGGGCGCCCCGGGGTGATGCTGTGGAAGGGAGCAGGGCCGCTGGGCCCATCACTCACGCACCACCCTGGACCCAAGTCGGGCGCCAATCCAGAGGCAGATGCGACATGTTGTCGCCGGTTCAGCGCCCGCACGCGTGGCCGATACCGCAGCACGCGGCGTTGCCCTACAACGGTCATCGGCAGCGGTAACACTGCGTCCTGTGCATGGGCGCAGCGGCCGCAAGCGACACCCTGCGCAGTCGCCAAGGCCCGCCGCAGGGCCATCAAGGGCGCTTGCAAGCCCCTTGCGGACACTGGCCGGTTGCATCCATACGCCTGCGTAGCCAAGTGACGAAAGCCCTTGGTGCGCTACACTTTGCGGTCTAGAAATCTATACAACAGTCGCGCGCGTGCGTGCGGTTATGGGAGCGCTAATGAACTGGTTGAACGAGGTGCTGAACAACGACCCGAATCCTGTGGAAACCCAGGAGTGGATCGAGTCGTTGAAGGCCGTTATTGATGTCGAGGGCTCCGAGCGCGCGCATCAGCTGCTGGAAGGCATGGTGGAACTGACCCGTCGTTCGGGCGCCTACCTGCCGTTCTCTCCCACCACCGAGTACGTCAACACCATCGAGCCGCAGCTCGAGGCCAAGAGCCCGGGCAATGCCGAGCTGGAATGGCGCATCCGTTCCATCATCCGCTGGAACGCGATGGCCACCGTGGTGCGCGCCAACCGCAAGCCGGGTGACCTGGGCGGCCACATCGCCTCGTTCG
The DNA here is from genome assembly GCF_013464485.1 of Stenotrophomonas maltophilia. GTDB lineage: Bacteria > Pseudomonadota > Gammaproteobacteria > Xanthomonadales > Xanthomonadaceae > Stenotrophomonas > Stenotrophomonas maltophilia_AW. The sequence continues at coordinate 39,457 of NZ_RAUX01000043.1, read as the reverse complement.
CCTCCGGCGCCACCCTGTACGACGTGGGCTTCAACCACTTCTGGCGCGCCCCCAGCGAGAACCACCCGGGCGACCTGCTGTTCATCCAGGGCCACAGCGCCCCGGGCATCTACGCGCGTTCCTTCCTGGAAGGCCGCATCAGCGAAGAGCAGCTGGACAAGTTCCGCATGGAAGTGGACGGCGGTGGCCTGTCCTCGTACCCGCACCCGTGGCTGATGCCGGATTACTGGCAGACCCCCACCGTGTCGATGGGCCTGGGTCCGCTGGCCGCCATCTACCAGGCGCAGTTCATGCGCTACCTGGAAAACCGTGGCCTGATCGAGAAGTCCGACCGCAAGGTGTGGTGCTTCATCGGCGACGGCGAGAGCGACGAGCCGGAAACCCTGGGCGCCATCGCGCTGGCCGGCCGTGAAGGCCTGGACAACCTGATCTTCGTGGTGAACTGCAACCTGCAGCGCCTGGACGGTCCGGTGCGCGGCAACGGCAAGATCATCCAGGAACTGGAAGGCGTGTTCCGTGGCGGCGGCTGGAACGTGATCAAGCTGCTGTGGGGCGGTTACTGGGATGCCCTGCTGGCCAAGGACAGCGACGGCGTGCTGAAGAAGCTGATGATGGAAACCGTCGACGGCGAATACCAGAACTGCAAGGCCTTCGGCGGCGCGTATACCCGCGAGCATTTCTTCGGCAAGTACCCGGAAACCGCCGCCATGGTCGCCGGTCTTTCCGATGACGACATCTGGCGCCTGAACCGTGGCGGCCACGACCCGCACAAGGTGTACGCCGCCTACCACCAGGCCGTGAACACCAAGGGCATGCCGACCGTCATCCTGGCCAAGACCGTGAAGGGTTACGGCATGGGCAGCGCCGGTGAAGCGCTGAACCCGACCCACCAGACCAAGAAGCTGGACGACGAAGCGGTGCGCCACTTCCGCGACCGCTTCAACATTCCGGTGACCGACGCGCAGCTGGCCGACGGCCAGGTGCCGTTCTACCACCCGGGCCCGGATTCGCCGGAAGTGCAGTACCTGCAGGAACGCCGTGCCGCGCTGGGCGGTTACCTGCCGCAGCGCCGCCGCAAGGCCGACAAGACCTTCGTGGCGCCGAAGCTGGAAAGCTACGAGCGCCTGCTGAAGAGCAGCGGCGAGCGCAGCTACTCCACCACCATGGCCTTCGTGCAGAGCCTGAACATCACCCTGCGTGACAAGGAACTGGGCCCGCACATCGTGCCGATCGTGGCCGACGAAGCCCGTACCTTCGGCATGGAAGGCCTGTTCCGCCAGATCGGCATCTACGCGCCGTTCGGCCAGAAGTACAAGCCGGTGGACGCCGACCAGCTGATGTTCTACCGCGAAGACCAGAGCGGCCAGGTGCTGCAGCAGGGCATCAGCGAGCCGGGTGCGATCAGCTCGTGGATGGCGGCCGGCACCAGCTACTCGGTCAGCAACGTGCCGATGCTGCCGTTCTACATCTACTACTCGATGTTCGGCTTCCAGCGCGTGGGCGACATCGCCTGGCAGGCAGCGGACATGCGTACCCGCGGCTTCCTGCTGGGTGGCACCGCCGGCCGCACCACCCTGAACGGTGAAGGCCTGCAGCACGAAGATGGCTTCAGCCATCTGGTGGCCGGTGGCATCCCGAACGTGCGCAGCTACGACCCGACCTTCGGCTTCGAAGTGACCGTGGTTCTGCAGCACGGCACCAAGCGCATGATGGAAGACCAGGTGGACGAGTATTACTACGTCACCCTGATGAACGAGAACTACACCCACCCGGAAATGCCGGAAGGCGCGGCCGAAGGCATCGTCAAGGGCATGTACCTGCTGACCGACGCCGGCAAGCCGAAGAAGGGCGAGCTGCGCGTGCAGCTGCTGGGCTCGGGCACCATCCTGCGCGAAGCCATTGCCGCGGCCGAGCTGCTGGACAAGGACTTCGGCGTGACCGCCGATATCTGGAGCTGCCCGAGCTTCAACGAGCTGCGTCGCGATGGTTTCGACGTGGAACGTGCCAACCGCCTGCATCCGGAAGGTGAGCAGCGCAAGGCCTACGTGACCGAGCTGCTGGAAGGCCGCCAGGGCCCGGCGATTGCCGCCACCGACTACGTGCGTGCGTATGCGGACCAGATCCGCGCGTTCGTGCCGATGTCGTACACGGTGCTGGGTACGGATGGTTTCGGCCGTTCGGATACGCGTGCGAACCTGCGCCGGTTCTTTGAGGTTGACCGGTACTACATCGCGCATGCCGCGATTGCGGCGCTGGCGAAGGAAGGGAAGATGACCGCGAAGGATGTGGCCCGGGCGATCAAGCAGTACAAGATTGATCCGGAGAAGGCTAATCCTGTTGGGGTTTGATTGATTGTAAGGGGTAGGCCGAAACGCCTACCCCTTTTCTTTAATGGGAGTGGCCATGCTTTCCTCATGGAAGTTGGAAAGATTCAAGTCCGTTGTTGATCCGATTGAACTAAGCCTCTCGCCGTTGACACTGTTCACTGGAGCCAATAGTTCCGGAAAAAGTTCAATAATCCAGAGCATGCTGCTGACGGCGCAGTCCCTGCAGTCGTCTCTTCCGAATCGTCAGATTGTTCTCAATGGTCATATGGCTCGATTGGGTTCATTTGGCGATCTTGTTTCATTTTCGGAAGTGGACGGCGAAATATTCGTTGGATTCGAACTTGAAGCTCCGAGCGATAAAAGATTCACAGGTAACGGATACCTTTCCCAAGGCTTCAGTCCATTTAACAGGACAAATCTGGGTCCACTAGGAATGGAGTTCTCTTTTTCGATCGCTGGTCGTGGAGGGGATCAATCGTCTGACCTGCTGGCACTTCAACCTAATCTGCAGATGACAAAGCTATCTGCGCAGGTGGAAGTAAATGAAGGTGTGGAGGCTCAGCATCTAACCATTAAAAGGGATATGCAGGGAAATAAGAAGGCCGGTCTTCAGGAATTAAGCAGGCCCTCCTCCACCCCCGCATTTGTAGGAGCGCTCAATTACTCTGTCGTCAGCAAGCGCTTTGACGCATCTTACGGCCACAGCATTGAAGGTCTGACTGTCCAGACGCGGACTGTTGGTGCAGTGGTCCAGAATATTATTCCAAGGGCGACGGTCGTTCAGTTCGATGAGGCTGAGGCTCGCGCGCAGGCTCAATACTCCTATCTGCTCTCACGCCAGGGTTACTCTAGATACTCTTTGGAGGGGCGGGCTAGATTGCCTATAAATGACGCGGGGATATCCGCGATTGAGCAGGCACTTGCATCTGTTTTTCCGGGAAGTCCGACGCCCGGGACTAAGCTTGCCAGAATATGGTTCGAGCGGGTCAAGTTGGGGTTGAGTAAGTTCAGGGAATCGCGTCGATTAAAGGACCTAGTCGCTACATGGGACAGGCTCTCAATGAGTGATTATTCTCTGATTATTTCGGCTTTTGAGGCGCGCAAGATTGACTTGCTTGCGGCTTTTAAGAGTGGTGGTACGCATCTTAGTTTGGACTATGAGTCCCTATCGCACGAACTAATGGCTGCGGCTGACTATATACAGGAATTCTTTAAGTTTGGCCTCCGCTATTTAGGTCCCTTGCGAGAGGACCCCAAACCCATCTATCCGCTCGCAGGAACATCAGATTCTGCTCATGTCGGATTTAGAGGGGAATTTACAGCTGCAGTGCTGCATTCCCATCGCCACACCGAGATATCCTACATTCCTTCCAGGAATCTTCTGGATGAAGGCGTCACGGAGCCGGTGACCGTCTCGCTCTTCGAAGCAGTTAAAGATTGGCTCGATTACATGGGTGTTGGTAGTGATATTGTTACTAACGACTCCGGGAAATTGGGTCATGGCTTGAGGATCTCGACGGACAGCACTCATTTGTCTCATGACCTCACCCAGGTCGGAGTGGGCGTGAGTCAGGTGTTGCCTATAGTAGTGCTCGCACTAATTGCTGATGAAGGATCTGCGCTAATCTTTGAACAACCTGAACTTCATTTGCATCCAAGGGTTCAGTCGCGACTTGCTGACTTCTTTGTTTCGATGACGATGCTTAACAAGCAGTGCATAATTGAAACGCACAGCGAATATATTATAAATAGACTCCGATATCTTGCCGTGGCTGATTCGGGTGATGCGGTGTCCAAGTCGGTAAAGATATATTTCGTAGAAAAGAATTCTGGCCGCTCAAGCTACAAGCAGGTTTCGATAGATGAGCTTGGGGCGCTTGATTCCTGGCCGGCGGGATTCTTTGATGAGTCTGAACTAGGGACCTCTGCTTTTCTGAGGCGATCGCTGGAAAAGCGTAGGAGCATGACTAAGGGCAAGGATGCCGGAGAAAAGAATGGCTGAGGCGTTCTTGGATCCTTGGTTGATTGCCTATCACCCGGACAAGTCCTCTGGCGTAGATTACGTTGCAAGGCTTCTGAGTATTTATGACTGGATCATTGAGGATGAAGCTTGTTGCGAAGTTTCCGCAGCTGCAAGCGCCCTGCTGGAAGAGGACGGTGTTTTTCCCTTGAGTAATGTTGAGAGTCTAGTTGGCATTGCTGCAAAAAGGGATATTTTCAAGATGGTTACAACAATTCTAGATAAGTTGCCAAAGATTGAGGATAGAGGCCTTTTGCCGCTTCTTCTAGATAATGCTGTTACGCAGCGTCAAGGGGATTATTTCGGCGCGAGTCACGGGCAACATGTAGTAGATCTATTTGCTGCGGCGTTGATTTCAAATCGTATTCTTGGTTATCCCCCCTGCGTCCTCACCGACGGATTTCCAGAAGGCGTGACAGAATTTAGCTGTGAGCTTGTTGGCGCCGACCACCAAGACGTTCTGCAATTCTGTGGTCCGCATTTCGGGGAGTGCCGAACAGCTGCGGATGGAAGGAGAATTCGATTAGAAGCTGATCTTTGTAGTCTCATTCGTATTCGAGATCTGGAGACGGGCTTGTCGAGTGCCTTCGACAGAGTTCCAGGCGATAAGCGGAAGTGGTCTATTGGTGAGAAATTAGAGGCATCTCTCAGATCCTCGGGTTTCTATTCAAACGACTCTAGAATGCGTGGGTTTCTTCGATCTGCCACCGAAATCGTTACCGGAGTAGATCAGCGCTCGATACATGCTTTGAGAACTGGGCGCGGTGGCAATACTCCCCAAGTGAAACGCTCTAATGGAGCGCTCGCTTGGAGATCCGATATAGATGATGAGTATCACCTGCATTACTGGAGCTCTGTGGAAGGCGTTGAGTTTTCATGCGTGGTAACTCATAACGATTTTGACATATAGAGTTAGAGCTGCATTTTGTTATTCGTTTCTTAATTGATTTTGACTTGCGGTCGTCAACATTGCTGAGGTCGTGGGCAGCAAGCGCTCTGCTCTCTGATGGCGGTGTCTGAGGCGGCAGAGTTCGGTCCTCCATCTGCTGCTGATGAATTTCAAAGGATAATATTAGAAAAAATTGCAGGCGTGAAAAAGAAATCTGTGTCGCAATTGGCTCGAATCAACTAGCATCCATATCTCGGCCAACGATCCTTCAGATATGGGACGCATCAACCTAACGATCGAAGCTCAGAAATTTTGCGTCGGTTCCGAGTACTCCCGACAGGATGTCGCGCGCCTTGGTGGATTGCCTGTGCCCGCGGAAATCTATGGCACAGCTTGGGCAGACGGCATCCTAGAGCTTGAGAACGCTGTGTTCTTATTTGTTACCCTCGAAAAGGAGGGTGAAGCCAGCTATCTGGACGTCTTCGAGGGCACGGACTTCTATTGGGAAAGTCAAAATCGGAACAGTCAGAGCTCCCCGATCATTCGTAGGATTTCCGGCGGTTCACCGACCTATCTGTTCGCTCGGAAGCGTGCAAAGGTCCGCGGTGCATCAAATGCCCTTCCGTTCGTTTACTGCGGAAGGCTCGACTTCGTGGCGATGGATGGTGAGCATCCTGTTACATGCCTGTTCGACGCGGTCGACCTTGGAACCGGTCATAGTGAGAGCCTGACCGAAATCCTGCAGTGGCGCCCCAGCGTTTCCTCAACAGAGTTCTCCGCGCGCCAGCTACGACTGAAGGATGGTGACGAGAATCTTCTGCGGCCGGCAGCTACGAGTTCCCTCGCAAACACTCCCGCTCTGACGAGCGGGCCGTTGACCTACGAAGTGGTGCTCACAGACGGCGCCATACGCAACGGCTACATCTCTGTTGACCCAAACTGGGCCGGCTTCGATGCAGCCATGCTCGGCCGCCCAGATGCAGCTTCAGGCCGAGAGGCGACCTTCACGTTCCCCGACGGCTATCAGATCACCTCCGATCTGCGCGCCAGCGGGCCGGGCTCGGCCCGAATCCGTGCAAGGGTTGCACCTGCCTTTAGGCGTCTTGGCGTGGTCGCCGGCGACTCGCTGCTCATTGTCCAAGAGAACAGTGGGCAGTATCGAATTGAAGCGCGAAAGGGCGGCAGAGACACGTTTGAGCTCGGCTATGCACGCCTGCGTGAGCGCTTCCTCGCGCGATTCCCTGGCTTCAGCGGCTTCTCCGAGGACCAGCGCCTGCTGCGGGAAACCAGCTACAAGAGGCAGTTGGTAGAGCATTACCACGCGATCATGCTCCCGGCGCTCAGTAGCGAGCGGCCAGAAGAAGTCTGGTCTGCATTGATCAAACTGCTGAAAGTCCGCGTTGGCGCTGAGAATCCGCAACCTCAGAACGTCGTCGGTTGGAGAATCGTCGCGCAACTGGCCGACTTGCCGGAAAGCGATCGCGCGGCGCTGGGTAGCGCTGTCCTGTCACTGCTTTCAGGGCAAGGCGGCGATGCTGCGCTGGATGCCTTTAATGACTCTTCGTCCAAGCTAAGCACACCGCTGCAGCCAGCTGGCCAACGCTCGCTCTCAAGCCTGTTGCTCACTCTTAAAGACCCGACGCGCTACTTCTTCATCAAGACTGGCCAGATGCGCCGTGCGCTGGGCCTGCTCGATCCCACCTTCGACTTCCGCAAAGGCGGCATGACCGGTGAGGAGTGGGAGCGCATCCGTGCGCTATCCACTCGACTGGCGGCACGTCTATCTGAAGACGGCTGGCCGCCCGCAGACATGATCGATGTTCAGTCTTTCCTCTGGGTGGCTATTGCCTATGAGCAAGGCGATGGTGCCGAGGCTGAGGAACAGGAAGACGAAGCTGTGGAACAGGACGACGACATGCCCGTGATACACGCGCCCTCCAATACCATCCTCTTCGGCCCGCCTGGTACAGGTAAGACCTACGGTGTGGTGGACAAGGCACTAGAGATCCTTGATCCGGACCTGCTGGCCGCAACAAGGGGGCAGGGGGCTGCCGCGCGTGCCACGCTGAAGCAGCGCTTCGACACGCTGCACGACGAAGGGCGCATCCGCTTTGTCACCTTCCATCAGAGCTTCGCTTATGAAGACTTCGTGGAAGGCCTGAAGGCTCGCGCTGGCGAAAACGGTGTGCTCGAATATGGCGTCGAGAATGGAGTCTTCCTCGAGCTCTGTATCGATGCGCAGCATAGCGACCTGCCGTACGTCCTCATCATCGACGAAATCAACCGCGGCAATATCGCCCGCATCTTTGGTGAGCTTATTACCCTCATCGAACCAAGCAAGCGGCAAGGCATGGATGAGGCGCTGTCGGTTTGCTTGCCGTACTCCAAGCAAAAGTTCGCTGTGCCTGCCAACTTGCACCTCATTGGTACGATGAACACGGCGGACCGCTCGCTTGCTGCAATGGACGTGGCGCTGCGTCGACGCTTCCGCTTCATTGAGATGCCGCCCCAGCCGGAGCTGCTCGATTGGAGTGTGGAAGGTGTTCCTGTGGGCGAACTGTTAAGCACCCTAAACAGCCGCATCGAGGTCCTGCTGGGCCGGGATCATCTGATCGGTCATGCCTACTTGATGGGCGCCAAGGACCTGCCCGCACTCGCCGATGCGTTCCGGCTACGCATTCTGCCGTTGCTGCAGGAGTACTTCTTCGAAGACTGGCGTCGCATTGCTTGGGTGCTGAACGACGACGCCAAGCCTCACGCCGAGCGCTTCCTGCGCCAGCGCGAGCTTCAGTTGAACCGACTGTTCGCGCCCGAGGTCCAGCTTGCCCCGGACACGGCCAGTTGGTACATCCATGAGGCGGCATTCGAACAGGCGGCCAGCTACAAGGGAATCCTCGTCGGTCAGGCGGACTGACCCATGGCCGTGCTGACCGTTCGCGAGTACGCGCGCATCGGCGTCTCGGAAGGTGGCGCGCGGCAGGAGGGGCTGGATGCCGCCTTCCTGCCGCAGGCGTCCTTTGACTGGCTGTGCGGCGAGTTCGAGCGCTTGCGCGCTGGCGGGGCGGCGCTCATGCAGCGAGATGGAGCTCGCTGGCTTCGTCTGGATCAGTACGTGGGCGTAATGGAGTGTCCTGACGGCACTACGCTGGAGGTACTGCCGAAGCACGTTGCACATGCGGACGATGCGCTCGGCGCCCGACGGCTCCTGCGGCGCATGCTGTGCACTGTCCTGGACATTCCGCCGAGGGAAGGCAGTCCGGCCGATGTCACCCTGTTCGACACGCCGTTGAATGAATGGGTCATGGGGCGATTCATCTCCGCACTGGATGAGTTGCTGAAGCGGGGGCTTCGCTTCGACTACACCCGCGTTCGGGAGGAGCAGCTGTTCTTGCGCGGCCGGTTGGATATGTCGCGCCAGCTTCGTCAGTCGCCTACCCGCGCCCACGTCTTCAACATCGAGCACGATGTGTTTAGCGAGGACCGCCCGGAGAACCGGCTTCTGCGTGTCGCCTTGGATCGCGTGCGCGCGCGTACGCGCATTGCAGGGACCTGGCGACTGGCGCAAGAACTGTCCACACGTATGGCTAGCGTGCCACGAAGCACTCAGGTGGCAAGCGACCTACGCACCTGGGGCAGTGACCGGCTGATGGCCCACTATCGCGAAGTTCGTCCGCTGTGTGAGCTCGTTCTATCTGGCCAGAGTCCATTGGCGCTGGTAGGCGATTGGCGCAGCCCCAGCATGATGTTCCCCATGGAGCGACTCTTTGAGCGTTACGTGGGCGTTTGCCTCGCTCGTCAGTTCGCACCGGAGTGGCGGGTTGGCGGCGCAGCGTCGGAGTACCTGTGCAGCCATGGTGAGGCAAGCTGGTTCAATCTGATTCCAGATTTCCTGCTGCGACGAGGCGATGAGCTTCGCGTACTTGATACGAAGTGGAAAGTGCTGGATGCAACGGCCAGCGACGCGCGTGAGAAGTACGGGCTCAAACAATCCGACTTCTATCAAATGTTTGCCTATGGGCAGCGCTACCTGGGTGGAGTAGGGCAGATGGCGCTGGTCTATCCGCAGCACGCGGGATTCGCGCAGCCCCTTCCCGCATTTGATTTCAGCGCCGAACTACAGCTTTGGGTGTTGCCCTTTGATCTAGAGCGTGGATTGCTGGTGGTGCCTGAACACTGGCGACCGAATGGCAACGTCCCCCCTCAAGTGAACCCACCCGCTGCGCATAGCGGCGAGCTCAGTAGCTGGGTTCCCCTGACTATCTGAGCCGGCCGCTCATGCACACGTGCTACTCCCGCGCCTGCAACCGCTCAGCCACCTGCGCAGTCAACGCCACGCAAGCCATCTTCAACCCCTCCATCACCCGATCACCCAAATACTCCTCGGGCGCACCGTTCTGCCGCGTCCGTTCCGCAGCCAGCATCAACTCCGCCACCACCCGCAACCCAGCCACAGCGCAATCCGCATCCGCCAACTGAAGACACCGCCCAGGCAATTGATGCCGCTCCGGCCAAGGCTGACCATCTGCAGCAGCTCCGGTTCCGATGCGATGCAGCGTGGCGACGAAGGTGTTGGGATCAGCAGACGGTTCGCGCTCGGTTTCGGCGTTGTCCGGATCGTACTGCGCGTGCAGGGAACGGAAATCCGATGTGTTCATGGCAATGCTCCGTACAGGACAGATAGCAGCGCCACCGATAAAAGTGGCGGACGGTGCGTGGCTCGAAAACCGGTCAATAGCCAATCCGGCGGGTCCGAAGACCCCCACGCACCGCCCGCCATGGACTGCGAACGGATTGCCAGCCGGCGCCACGCAGAGGTGGCGCCGGCTGACAAGCGCAAACACATTGGCTAATGACCGGGTTTTCGACGCCCGCGCCACCCTGTGTGAGGTGGCATGCCAAGGTGTACTCGCATGATTGCGAGATGCCAAGAATCCATAGGCCGCATGGGCCGCAAGTGTTGACGCTTACGGCATTGTTGCATGAGGCCAGCTCGGCGGAAGCCTTGCGGCGCAGCGGTTTCGGCCGTTGTTAAGCTACCGCCCGAATGCGCACAGAAAAGCACGGTTTGCCGCCGCGCACGGTTCCAAAAGCGACACCCGACTCAAAGGGTCGATAGAGCAAGCGGGCCAATTGCGACACGGCTTAACGCTTCGGCGCTGCGCCCGGCCGTGGCCACAAGGCATCGTCGCGCTCCAGGTCGTAATCGCTGCCGAAGGCCAGCGCCGCCTCGCCCGGCGGCAAGTCCGCGTAACAACCCAGCAGATATTCATCCATGCCGGCATCGCCATGGTCGATGGCGAACAGATGCAGCAGCGCCTTGTCGAAGGCTTCCAGCCATGCGGGGTCGATTCTAGTCATGGTCATCCTCCAATGGGGCGGGGAGGATGACCCGCCCTCGTCTCAAGACCTTGGATTCACCCAGCCAAACTGTCCTCCGGCCATTCCCATCCCTCAGGCAGCAATACCTCGGCCCGGGTCAGGCAGAACGGCAGCACCCACAACTGCAGCCCTTCGCTGCCCGGAAAGTCGAACACCGGCAGCGGCTGATCCAGCTTGTCGGTACGCGGGTAGACCAGCGCAACCACGCCCTGTCCGCCCAGATAGCTGCGCCCATAGGCGTGCAGCTGGTAGAAGTCGTCCTGCTGCAGGCCGTACTTGTGGGTGCCGTTGGCCTGGCCGGCATCCAGCAGCTTCCACTTGGTGTCCAGCACCAGGACGTCGGTCTTCTGCCGGCTCACCACCATATCCGGGCGCAGCTGGAACCACTTTGCACCGCCGTGACGCACCAGGTGATGCCGGCTGACCTGCGTATCCAGCGCGAGATGCGCCGGCAGCTGCTTCTGGAAGTGCCTGGCCACGTACGCCTCGAACAGCCGTTCCATCGGGAACAGCAGCGACGGTGCCTGCTGCGTGCCTACCGACGACGTAGGCGACAGCCCCTGCAGGATCAAACGGGTCCAATCAAGCGCCTCGCGATAGGTGCGCATGTTGCGGTCCAGCTGCACCCGTTGCATGTCCTGGACTGGGTCGCGGCTGACCGGTACCTCGGCGAATACCGTCAGCAGTTCCCGTGCCAGCCGCTGATGGTCGGTCACGCGGGTTGCGCCCAGCACCTTCCGTAACGCTGCATGGATCAGCCGGTTCTCCGGTCTGTCCATGCTGAACTCATCGTGGGCGGTGTGGAAGCGATCGGCACGCACCAGATTGCGGCGCAGATGCTGGGCCACCAGCAGCCTGCCGCGCAGCGCGTGCAGATCCTCCTCGCATGTCTGGTACTGGCCACGCAGCCCGCTGCGGGTCACCGCCACCACCGTGCGCAGGAACTCGCCAACGAACACGTCCAGCAGTGGCATGCTGTCGGTGGCAAGCTGCGCATTACCGAACCGAAGGTGCGAGAACTGCTGCAGGCAGCGTAGCATCCTCAGCAGCAGCCCCCGCGCCTCGCCGGCGCCGGCATCCAGCGCCTTGCCCACCTTGGGCAGGATCTCGATCTGCAGGCCGCCGGGCGCCATGACCACGCCCACATGGCTGGTGACCTGGACGCCTCGGCGGCAACGGCGCACCCATGGGGACAGCTTGCCGTCCATCAGCTCCAACGACTGCCGTTCCAGCCACTGGTAAACGCCATCGGGCACAACATGCGCACCACCGGGCGCCGGGCCCGATGATGAGGCCGGCACGAGTACGTCGTACTCGTGCAGGGTGAGGGTGGCTGCCGTGCTCACTCGTTGCCCAGCAACGTGCTGTAGATGCCCACGTAGGCGGCAGGGGAGTGCAGCGCCTTGGCATTGCGGCTGAAGCGTGTGCGTGCACCATGCCCCTCGGCCGCAGCCGCAGAACCGAACAGCCGTGCCAGTGTCTGGTCATCGCCGTTGCTCTCCCGCACGAACTGCAGGTCGGGAAGCTTCTGGTTGTCGCCCAGCACCAGGCGGATCTTCTGCCAGTCGTCGTAGAAGTACTCTTCCAGCAACGGAAGAATCTGCTTGTCGAAGAGGGCGATCAGCGCGGACATGCGCTCACTGCCATCCTTGAAATGCTTCAGCGGCCGGAAGTAGGCGTGGCCGATCAGATGATCACGGTCGTAAAGAGCTTCGATACGCTGGTTGATGGCAGTGAGCAGCTTCGGAATATGGATGCACACGCCTTCCATGTTGACGCGCAGGCCCGCCAGCGGCGCCCGGCCTTCGTCCTTGGCGTCCGGCAGAACCTCCACGAACTCGAATCGGCGGCGAAGCGCGGTGTCCAGCGCTGCCAGGGATCGGTCGGCCGTGTTCATGGTGCCGATGATGCTGACATTGCGCGGGACGGAGAAGGCACGCTGCGAGTAGGGCAGGGTGACCGAATGGTAGTTCTCCATGCCGGTACGCTTGTCCAGTTCGATCAGCGTGATCAGTTCGCCGAAGATCTTGCTGATGTTGCCGCGGTTGATCTCGTCGATGACGATGGCGAACATTTCATCCGGGTGCCGGCGGGCACGCTCGCACAGCTTCAGGAACACACCCGGACGGATCTCGTAGCGCACCTGGCCCTGTGCGCCCTCCTCGATGACCGGGCGCAGCCCTTCGATGAAATCTTCGTAGCCGTAGGACTGGTGGAAGGTGACGAAGCTGTAGCGTTGGGTATCGCCCTGCGCAGCCGATTCGTCGCCCTCATCGGCGGTGAACTGATCTTCCAGCAGGAACTTCAGTTGGTAGGTCTTGCCGGTGCCCGGCGGGCCGAAGTAGATGCGATTGAACGCAAGCTCTGCCGCAATCGCGTCCTGCACTGCGGGCTGCTCGCTGTCATCGTCGTCAGCCTCCTGCAGGTCCGCTGTGGCCGAAACATCGTCACCGGCCTGCATCGGCCAGAAGCCGTCGCGCTCTTCGTCGGTGCGGATCAGCTCCTGCAGGACTTCGTCGTCGGCATCCAGCGCGGCCTCGATGTCATCGACGATCTTCTCTGAAATGCCCTTTCGCACGAAGCGCGAAATGCTCTGCAGCTCGTGACGCCAGGTCACCTGGCAGGCGCGACTGCCCATCACCAGGCCCACCACCGAGACGGCGCGCGCGCTTCCGGCGTTCTTCCGGCCAAAACGCAGATGGGTGCGGCTGCCGGCGAACCACCAGTCCATGCCTGCATCGTGCACCAGCCGCGCCAAGCGGCAGAACTGGTCGGTCTCGGCCGCAGACCAACCCTTGCGCATGGCGCGGAACTCTTCGTTGACGTCGAAATGCTTGAGGATGGCATCTGGTGCCACGTTTCGGGTCAGGCCGATCCGCTGCGCAACTTCTTCGTAACCCAGCTCGAACTTCCAGATGGCGTCTTTGCTCCACTCAACCAGCTCGTCCAGGTTCATGGACAGGCCCTTGTCGATGGGTAGCACCGCTACGATCGGGGAGGCTTGGCTTGGGCCGCGCAGGTCCAGGTAGGCATCGCGTACGGGGTGGCCCTGCTGCAGCTTCACCGTGTCGATCTTGACCACGAAGCCTTCATTGCCATTGAGCCCAACGGTATAGGCGAGCGAGGCGGGCGAGCCCGGATCGGGATAGATCTTGGCCCAGTTGTACGACAGGAAGTAATTGCCCTGGTTGGTTGGGCGCCGGCGCGCATTGACGCGGCCCTCTTCAAACATCGACTGCTTGATGCGCTTTGCCCATTCGAGCGTGACGTCGTAGGCCTCGCGCAGCCGCTGATAGGCGGCTTCATGCGCGGGATTGGCCTGGTCGAACTTGGTTCCCTGCAGCGAATGCAGCAGGCTGAAGTGCTCTTGCGTGAAGAATGTGGACATCGGGCGTTCCATTCCTTGACGATGTGGGCGGACTCATTCCGCCTTGCAGTGGTTGCAGGACCTAGTGCTAGGCGGCAGCAACGGACAGAACTTTAGCCGCGCGGCCGGGCCGAGAACTCCACGCGGCATCTCTGCCGGCCGTGAACGCGCCATCGCTGGCACCACGCGGGCGCACATGGGCGTTGCGCAGGGGTTACCCGGGCACCCGGCACGGTGGACCACCCCGCCTCGCTGTCTCCTGTTACCATTCTCCCCGCTAACCCAGCCAGCCTTTCCGTGCGCACACGCCGGAACGGCCGTCTTCGTACGGCCCAGCGAGCCAGGACACCCTCCCGTGCCCTTTCAAGGATGCTCGCATGTTCCGTCATTCCGCTTTCCGCTCGGCCGCCCTGGCCCTTGCTGTCTCGCTCAGCCTGGGCGTGCCCGTCGCCTTCGCCGAAAACGCCCCGGCCGCCAGCGCCACTACCGCCGTGCAGCGCCAGGCCGTGGCCAAGGGCCTGTACGAGCTGGCCTACAGCCCGAAACAGAACGCCGTGTTCGTCGCCTCGTCCGGCGGCTTCGGCGACGACGCCGGCCCGTCGCAGGTGCTGCGCCTGAACCCGGCCACGCTGGCCGTGGAAACCCGCATCCCGCTGGAGCGCAAGGCGTTCGGCGTGGTGCTGGATGACGCCCACAACCGCCTGTATGTGGGCAACACGGTGGACCTGTCGGTGACCGTGGTCGACACCGCGCAGAACAAGGCCATCGGCACCATCCAGCTGATGGAAAAGAAGACCGGCAAGGACGGCAAGGCCGCCTACACCCACGACCTGCGCGAGCTGGTGGTCGATAGCGCCGCCAACCGCCTGTACGTGACCGGCCACAGCAGCCAGCCGGACGTGAGCAGCGTGCTGTTCGTGATCGATACCACCACGCAGAAGGTGATCAACACCATTCCGGGCCTGGGCAATGCCAAGGCGCCGGGCCTGGCGCTGGATGCGGCCAACAAGCGCGTGTACACCAGCAACCTGCTGGCCGCCCTGGTGGTGGTGGGCACCGATTCGAACAAGGTAGTGGCCCAGCACAAGATCGCCGCCGAGCAGCCGATGAACATCGCGCTGGACCCGGCCGGCAAGCGCCTGTTCGTGACCGACCAGGGCTCGGAGTTCCTGCGCGGCTACCAGGCCAAGAGCAGCGGCCTGGTGAGCAAGCACCCGGGCCAGCGCGTGCTGGTGCTGGACCGCAGCACCGGCAAGGAACTGGCCAGCATCCCCACCGACGCCGGCCCGCTGGGCATCCTGCTGGATGCACCGCGCAAGCGCCTGTACGTGACCAACCGCGAAGCCGGTACGGTGACCGCGTACAACAGTGACAGCTACCAGAAGGTGGCCACCTACACCGTGCCGACCCACCCGAACAGCCTGGCGCTGGATGCGAAGAACAACGTGTTGTTCGTTAGCATCAAGAACGGCGAGAAGGATGCCAAGGACGCGAACGAGAGCGTGGCGCGGATTCAGTTGTAATGTGGATCCGCTGAGTTGATGGGGCCCGTGCCTTCGGCCGTTGGTCGTGGTGCGGGCCCTTTCTCATTGATGCGGCTCGCATGGCGATGGACCAGGAAGTGTTGCAGATGGGGTGGTGAGCGCTTGTTGAAGCCAGACAGGACGTGTAGCGTCATCGGGCTTTCAGGGGGCACTTTTGCATGAGTACGTACACCACGTTCGTCGAGCTCGCATTTGAGAGGCTGAGCAAGGAACTCGGAATTCCTAAGGGATTCGTCGTTGCGCTCTATGAGGAGAAGGACTCGTGGAGCTTCATTTCCAAGCTCGCCCAGCTTGTCGAGGCCGTCTTTACGCGTGCCGTGGTCGATGCGCTGCGCGAGCCGCTGATACTCGATGTGATCAGCAATCTTCCGCAGGAGGTGAGGATCAATCTCCTGCGCAAGATGAACATCATCGACAGCGAACAGAAATCCATGTTCAAGGCCATCGCCGAGATCAGGAACCAGTACATCCATGATCTCTCCAACGTCGACGTTCCGCTGGATGCCTACATCAGGAACCTGGAGGACGGTGCGAGGAAGGGATTCTTCAAACGGTTCAAGCCGTACATCGTCGACCCCAGGATGTCCGTTTCAGAGTTCATCCTGGAGTGCAGGCCGCAGGTGTTCCACGTGTGTGTACTGCAGCTGCTGAAGGTCCACGGCACGGTGTCCTCCATCAACAACCGGAAGGATCACGAGGCGTTCCGTCTTCAGCAGGCGGCAAGGCTGCTGCCGGCAAAGAAGAAAGGCGAGATGCTGCCGATGGATCGAGTGACCGTGAGCGAGTATGTCACGCAGGCGAGGGACGTCCTGAAGCGGGAAGGCCTGTTCGTCCCGCAGTTCGAGTAGCGGGAGCGAATCGCCTCGGCGCCTGCGCACCCATGTGCGGCCCAGAATACAGAGCCGGCCCGCGAACCATCGCCTCGCGCCCCTCAATCCGCCGGCCGATGGTCATAGCTGATCACCCGTTCCACCTGCCACTGCCCGTTGACCCGCCGCCACACCTGGATGAAGCGCGCCTGCCCGGTCCAATGCTCCACGCCCTTCGCATCGCGCTCGTGGAAGCGGTGGTCGCCGATCTCCAGCGCCCGTTCGTCGTGCAGCGGAAACACCTGCAGCGAGCTCTCCACCAATTCACGGCGCAGATGGGTATGGTTGGCGCGGGTGCTTTCGCACAGCGCAGCCACGCTGCGGCGGAAGTCGTCGCGGTTGTTGGCGGACTTGCCGGCCTTGTCATGGAAGAACTCCATGTCCTCGGTGGTCATCGATGCGGCCTTGTCGGCGTCGCACGCGTCGAACGCGGCGGCGAACAACTGCATGTCCGCCTGGCGGATCTGTTCGCGCAGCGTGTCCGGTGCGCTCGGGGTGGCGGCAAGGCCGGCGGCCAGCAGGGGCAGGGTGAGCAGCAACATGGCGAATCTCCCGGGAGTGGTCCACGCAGGCTGGCACGCCCGGCTGCACCTTGCCGCCGTGTGGCGACGAAACGGTGCTGGGCGCGATGAAGCGCGGATTTGGCGGCATGACCGACCGCCCCCCTGTGCACGCCATGTCACAGCGCGCCACGATTCCCTCACGGGCGGCATAGGGCCGGGGCCCTAGCCTGCAATCCTGCCCTTCCACAGGAGCCCCCATGTCCGCTTCCCGCATCCGCCTGCACGTTGAAGACACCGGCGGCGATGGCCGCCCGGTCATCCTGATCCATGGCTGGCCGCTGTCGGCCGATGCCTGGAAACCGCAGGTGTCGATCCTGCGCGATGCCCAGTACCGGGTGATCAGCTACGACCGTCGTGGCTTCGGCCGCTCTGAGAAGCCCGCCGATGGCTACGACTACGACAGCTTGGCGGCGGACCTGGCGGCGTTGATCGAAGAGCGCGATCTGCGCGACGTGACGCTGGTTGGCTTCTCGATGGGCGGTGGCGAGGTGGCGCGTTACGTGGCCAACCACGGTGAGGGCCGCCTGCACAGCGTGGTGTTCGCCGCCGCCGTGCCGCCCTACCTGCTGCGCGGCGATGACAACCCGGACGGCCCGCTGACCCAGGACAAGGCCGATGAGATGCGCAGTGGCTTGGAGAAAGATCGCGAGGCGTTCTTCGATGGCTTCACCCGCGATTTCTTCAGCGCCGACGGCAAGCTGATGGTGACCGAGGAACAGCGCCAGGCCGCGATCGCGCTGTGCCACCAATCCGATCAGACGGCCGCGCTGGGCTGCATGCACGCGTTCGCGACCACCGACTTCCGCGAGGACTTGAAGAAGATCACGGTGCCGACCTTGATTCTGCACGGCGACAGCGACGCCATCGTGCCGTTTGAAGGCTCGGGTGAACGCACGCATGAGGCCATTGCGGGTAGCGAGGTGGTGATCCTGGAAGGCGCGCCGCACGGCTGCAACACCAGCCATGCCGACCACTTCAATCTGGCGCTGCTGAACTTCCTGAAGACGTAAGCTGGCGGCATGCGCAAGACCCAGACCCCACCCTGGAAGCGGCCCAACCCCAAGGGCCATCAATCCCAGCCGCTGTCGCCCGCGCAGAAGGAAGCGGCGCGGCAGCGGGCGGAGGAAAACGGCCGCCCGTATCCGAATCTGGTGGACAACATGTGGGCGGCCAAGCTGCCGCGCGAGGTGTGAGCGGCCGAGGCCAGGCGTGGGGCCGGCGCTAGGGTTCGGGCAGTGGCGCCCAGCCCGTTTGCCGCCAGGGCGCGATTTCGGTCTGGTGAACGGTAATCGCCTCAACCGGTACGCCAGCCAGACGAGCCAGCTCTCTGCGCAGCGATCCGGTATCCACCGGCAGGGCGGTGGCGATCTGCAGCCGGTCACCCTGCCGCCTCAGCTGCACGGGCAGCGTGGCATGCGCCTCGTGCTGGCCACCGGTGCGGCCGATCGGGTAGCGCATCGTCACCGGCCGTGACAGCTGCGCAAGCGCGGGTTGCCACGCCTGCAGAAGCCGTGATTGTGCTGCTGCAGGAACCTGCACGTCGGCAATCGTGGCCGGGTAACCAGTGAGGCTCTCGACCATCACCTGGAAGCGCGCGCCGTCGGGCATTGCCACTACCGCGACGACAAGCGCAGACAGCGCGGCCATGGCGCTGGCCAGATGCCAGCTGCGTGGGGCGGTGGCGGGTCGGGTGGCATTGCGCAGGCCAGGGCGGCGCCGGAGCGCACGCGCGTACAGGCGCCGATCCTTCCTGCGTGGGCTGCTGCTGTGTGCGGGCAGGTTCAATGGAACGCGTGGAAGGCGTGCGACACGCGCGTTGATCAGGCGCGACAGCAGCATCCAGCTGAGCACGAACACCAGCAGCGGAACCAGGGTCCGCACCCACAGATACAACGTAAGCATCCACACCACCTCGGCGTACAACCGTCCATGCGCCTTGCCATCCTACCGGGAGGGACAGGGCTTGTCGTATTCGCCAGCCGACAGCCATCGTGCGCGTGGTTAGGATGATCCTTTGTTGTGCAGGATGAATCGATGGTCTCCGCTGCCACCCGCTTCTCTCGTATGTGTGGTCCGGGCCCGATGCTGCTGGTGTTGCAGGTGGTGGCGCTGCTGGCGGTGGTGCTGGCGGTTGCGTTCTTCCACTACCGCGTGGGTCTGCTGCTGGAGCCGGTGGGCGACACGTGTGGGGGCTCGGATCCGGTCGCACGCATGCAGGTGGCCGAACAGCTGCAGGCGCGCTCCCTGGCGCTCCAGCCCTGGCAGCCCTTGCATTGGATTCCGATGGCTGGCGTGGTGCTGTCCATGCTCGGTGCGGTATCGATCAGCGTCTATCGGCTGGGACGCGTGCCGGCGTGCCTGCGCCGGGCCAACTGTGGGTTGATTGCGCTGCACGGCGCGATCCTGGCGCTGGCGGTCAGGGCACTGCATCTGTACCACGTGGCGTGGATCAGCGTGGCTACACTTTCGCCGGCAGCGTGCCTGGTGGAGCTGGGTGAGCAGGGCAGGCTGCCGCTGGCACAGGCACAGCAGGTGGTGTTCGAGATCCTCACCCACGAACACGCGCCGCTGCTGCGCAATCCGGATGACCTGGCGCTGGTGCTGGTGGTGTTGCTGCTGGCGACGATGGTGGGCGGCATCGCGCTGTGGCGGGGGATCGCGCGGGCCCGGGCGGCACCATCGGCAGCGGTGTGACTGGCATCCGGCAGTGATTTGCGTCAGCCTATGCCGATGAGTACGGATACGTCATACAAGCAGGCCAGCAAGCTCATGAGCCTGGTGCTGCGCCACGCGCCGGAGAAGATCGGGCTGCAGCTGGATGCACAAGGGTGGGCCGATATCGATGCGTTGCTGCGCGGCATGGCTGGCCAGGGTGTGGTGCTGGACCGGCAGGCGCTGCAGGCCCTGGTAGACAGCAACGACAAGCAGCGCTTCGCATTGAGCGAAGACGGTCTGCGCATTCGGGCCAGCCAGGGCCATTCGATCCAGGTTGATCTGGGGCTGGAGCCGGTCGAACCGCCAGCGTGGCTGTACCACGGCACGGTGGCCCGCTTTGTCGCGGCCATCCGCGAGCAGGGCCTGCGACCGGGTGAGCGCCAGCATGTGCACCTGTCGCCGGACCGGCAGACCGCGCAGCGGGTTGGCGCGCGCCGCGGTGCGCCGGTGATTCTGAGTGTGGCTGCGGGCCGCATGCATGCCGACGGCCATGTCTTTCTTCGATCGGCCAATGGCGTGTGGTTGACCGCGCACGTGCCGCCGCAGTACATCGCCGGCTGAGCACACACTCGGCCGCGCGCCGGTAATCGCGGTACAGTTCGTGCCTTACCCTTGCAAGGAAATGCGGATGCGCTTGTTGCTGCGTGCAGTGCCGTTGTTGCCGTTGTTGCTGTTGTCGCTGGCGGTGCACGCCGCCGAGGTGGATCGCCGTATCGCGGTGACCATCGACGATCTGCCATGGGCACGGCTGGACCAGATCGTACCGCCGGACCTGCAGGCGCGGCATGAGGCGTTGATGGCCCAGCTGCGCCAGGCCGGCGTGCCGGTGGTGGGTTTCGTCAACGAGAACAAGCTGGAGGTGGGCGGGCAGGTGCAGCCGGCGCGGGTGCAGATGCTGCGCGACTGGCAGGATGCGGGCCATACGCTGGGCAACCACACGTATTCGCACATGGATCTGAACGCCAAGGGCGTGCCAGCGTTCCAGCAGGATTTCCTGCGTGGCGAGACGGTACTGCGGCCGCTGCTGGCCGAGCGCGGACTGAAACCGCAGTGGATGCGCCATCCCTACCTGCGCGCCGGGCGCACGCCGGACGAACGCGCGGAGATGAACGCGTTCTTCAAGCAGCATGGCTACCGCGTGGCACCGGTGACCGTCGACAATGGCGAATGGGTCTGGGCGTTCGCCTACGCCAACGTGATGAACGAGCAGCCCGATTCACCGTCCCGCGAAGCGACGCTGGCGCAGCTGCGCAAGGGCTACGTGCCCTACATGCTGAACAAGCTGGACTACTACGAGAAGCAGTCGCAGGCGCTGCTGGGCTATGCGCTGCCGCAGGTGTGGCTGATGCACGCCAACGAACTCAACGCAGCCACGTTCGCCGAACTGGTGGCGGCGACGAAGCGGCGCGGCTATCGCTTCATCTCACTGGACGAAGCGATGCGTGACCCGGCGTATGCGCGGGGGGCCGAAGGCTACAACGGCCGCTATGGCCCCAGCTGGCTGCATCGCTGGGCGATGGCGGAGAAGAAGCCGAAGGACTTCTATGCCGGGGAGCCGGTAGTGCCGAAGTGGGTGATGCAGCTGGCGAAGGTGGATTCGGAGTGAGGCTCAACGCTTGACGGCCAGTACACCGTCAAGCGCCAGCTCGGCCTTGAAACCGGCCTTTTCCAGCCGTTTGGCCACTTCACGCGGTACGTCGCGGCCGCTGGTCAGTTTGTTTGGTGCACCGGTGTAGTGGAACAGGCGCCCTCCCTTGCGGATGACGCGTGCGAGGTGGTCGTAGAACACCTGCGAGTACAACTCGCCGGCGATGCCGAAGCGCGGCGGGTCGTGCAGGATCGCGTCGACACTGTTGCTGGCCACCTGTTCGATCTGCTGCGAGACATCGCCGTGGCTGAACTGCAGGCGGCCACCGGCCGCAGCCGAGTCCGGATCCGGCGACCACGGGTTGAGCGTGCGCAGCCACATCACATCGGCGTTCTTCTCGAACGAACGGATCTGGCCGACCCCGGCTTCCAGCGCGCAGGCGGCGAAGTAGCCCAGGCCACCGCAGGTATCGAGGATGACCTTGCCGGCCGGGGCGACCAGCTCGACCTTGCGGCGCGCGTCCTCGAACGGTGACAGCTTGGAGGTCGGCAGCATCTTGATGCCGTCGATCTCGAAGGTCGGTGCGCCCCATTCGGTCGGCACCAGCTTGATCAGCGAGCCGCTGTAGCGCGAGATCGGCGCGAACTCCTCGCCATCCCAGTAGTACAGCGTGCGGTCCTTCAGCTTGCCCGGCCAGGGGTAGGCCTGGCCACGGAAGTGGAAGCCGTCGGCATCCAGCGCCACGCTGTCCTGGTTGCGGCCCAGGTCGAGCGAGCCCGGCCAGTCGGCAGCGCCCTTGTCATGGGCACGGCGCAGGGCGTCAGCGCTGTCGCGGGTCAGCAGGGGGCCGGTGTAGTGGGGCACGGCGGGTACCGGGGCGGTTCGGGGGAGGGCATGGTACCGCAGCTGCTGTAGCGCAGAGGCCATGCTCGGTTGCGCCCTGCCTGCATCCATGCAGGGCGTGGATCTACCACAGCAACAGCCGGGCGTGCGCTCGGCGCTGCAGTTCAATCGCACTTCACTGCATACACCGGCCCAGCCCCGATCAGCATCAGCGCCATGTAGTCACTGTCGCTGGCCTTGCCCTTCAACGTCGCGCCCTTGTTGAAGTGGAAGATGCCGAAGCCGCCGGCCATGCGGATCAGCGCGCTGTCGATCTGTTCGGCGTCATCGCGGAAGTAGCGGCTGATCTCGCTGCGGGTGGCCTTGTGCAGGGCATTGGGTTCGCGCTGCCACTGGTCGCCGCGACTGAAGGAAACGAAGTACTGGCCGCCTTCCTTTTCGACGCGGAAGTCAGCCGGTTTGCGCGCGCTGGTGGCGAAGCAGCCTTGCAGCGGATCGGCCGAGAAGGGAAGCCCGGTGTCACCACCACAGGCGGTGAGCAGCAGGAGGGCACCGGGCAGCAGCAGGCGGAGCATGCGCATGGGATGTCCCTACAGGGGCGGGTGCGGCTAGTGTAGGCAGCATGCGGGCGCGGCCCGTACAGAAATTCGGCAAGAGCACAGGGGTTTTCGGATGATGCAGGGCAAGGCACCGTGGTGCGGCGTGGCCAGTTGGCTGGGGATGGTGGTGGGCTGGGGCGCGGGCACGTTGGCCGCGCAGGCGGCGGTGGCCGCCGGCGGCAATGGCATGGCCGCCGGTCTGGGCGTGGGCGTGCTGGGTGCGGCGCTGGTCGGTGGCGGCCTGGCGGTGGCCTCGCGTGTGCGCGGCGAGCGCTGGCCGTGGATCGGCATTGCGGGCGCAGTGATCAGCGCGCTGCCACTGCTGATGTACCTGCTGCGGATGATGCTGAAGCTGTAGCCAGTAGTGCCGAGGCGACCACGCTGGCGCTGACCACGCCGCTACGGCAAGTGATCCCGGGAGGTAGAGTCGACTGTTAGTCGACTATCGCGCGAAGCGCGGGGTTTTATGCAGCTTGAGCGAAGAGCAGTCGACTAACAGTCGACTCTACCCCGCGTGTCGGGGCCATGCATTTGTTGGTCGACTAACGCGCGAAGCGCGGGGTTTTATGCAGCCTGAGCGAAGCGCAGTCGACTAACAGTCGACTCTACCCCGCGTGTCGGGGCCGCGCGTTCCAGAGATGCGTTGCCGCCAGTAGCAGGCTGCCGGTGACGGTCATCGGCGTCTCCCAGTCATGCGAGGGCAATGCCAGCGCGCCGGCCAGCAGCAGGCCAAGCCCAGCGCCGGCGGTAGCCCAGGCCAGCACGGGCAGCGGATGACGGCGCTCGGCACGCCACAGCGCGTAGCCGGTCAGCGGCAGGGCGATGGCCACGAACAGCAGGTGCACCCATTCTGCTTCGGCCCAGGTGCCGAACAGCGGCAGCGCGGCGGCGAGCAGGGGCAGCGCCAGGCAGTGCAGCAGGCACAGGCTGGACAGGGCGACCGCGCCGGCATCGAGCAGGGCGGCGGAAGTCGATTTCATCGGGGGAGGTTCCTTGCACGGCAATTGTTATACAGTAACATTTCCGTTCCGCAGCCAACCCGCTCCGACATGAACACTGTTTCCCGCGCCGACCGTCGCCTTCCGGTCACCGTGCTGTCCGGCTTCCTCGGCGCCGGCAAGACCACCCTGCTCAACCAGATCCTGCGCAATCGCGAGGGCCTGCGCGTAGCGGTCATCGTCAACGACATGAGCGAGGTCAACATCGACGCGCAGCTGGTGCGCGAAGGCGGCGCCGAACTGCGCCGCACCGAAGAGACGCTGGTGGAATTCAGCAACGGCTGCATCTGCTGCACGCTGCGCGACGATCTGCTGCAGGAAGTGCGCCGACTGGCCGACGCGGGCCGCTACGACTACCTGCTGATCGAATCGACCGGCATCGGTGAGCCGATGCCGGTGGCGGCCACCTTTGCGGTGCGCGACGAGCACGGCTTCAGCCTGAGCGACATCGCGCGCCTGGATACGATGGTGACGGTGGTGGATGGCAGCGCCTTCCTCGCCGATTTCGGTTCGACGCTGCGCCTGGCCGAGCGCGGCCAGGAGGCCGGCCCGGACGATGATCGCGGCGTGGTCGACCTGCTGTGCGAGCAGGTGGAGTTTGCCGACGTGATCGTAGTCAGCAAGGTGGACCAGGTGGACGACGAGGTGCTGCAGGATACGCTGGCGGTACTGCGCGGTCTGAACCGTGATGCGAAGCTGCTGCTGTCCAGCTTCGGTGACCTGCCGCTGGCGGAGCTGCTGGATACCGGTCGCTTCGATATGGAGCGTGCACAACGTGCGCCGGGCTGGGTGAAGGAACTGCGCGGTGAGCACACGCCGGAAACCGAGGAATACGGTATCGGCAGCTTCGTCTACCGCTCGCGGCGTCCCTTCCACCCGGCGCGGTTTGCGCGCGCGCTGCAGTCGGGTATGCCCGGCGTGATCCGCAGCAAGGGCTGGTTCTGGTTGGCCAACCGCATGGACTGGGTGGGCGAACTGAACACGGTGGGTGCGGCGACGCGCACCCAGGCGGCGGGCTTCTGGTACGCCGCGCGCGATCGCGTGCGTGCGGGCATCGAGGACACCACACCGCTGCTGCCGCCAACGCCACTGCCCTACAGCGACTTGGGTTGGGCACGCCAGCAGGCTGACTGCTGGAGTGCGCCATTGCCGGGCCTGGAGGAATTTCCGGACTCGGCGGCGCACACGGCGATGCAACGGCTGTGGCACCCGTTGTGGGGCGATCGCCGACAGGAGCTGGTGGTGATTGGTGTGCACATGGATGAGCGCGCGGTGCGCGCAGAGCTGGACGCGTGCCTGCTCAATGACCAGGAGCTGCGTGCGGGGCCATTGCTGTGGCAGCAGCTGCCGCAGGCGTTCCCGGTGTGGAAGCGCTGAGCGGGCGCTGAGGGTTCGAGGTGTGCCGGCCMGCGGCCGGCACTACCCGTCCTGCATCGATCCACGCGTGGCGTGGATCTATAAGGCGTCACGCCACTGCCAGCCGTTGGCGCTGGCGTGCAGGACCTGCGTCGGCCGCAGTGCCTGTAGCAGGTGCGTGTCATGGCTGACCATCACCAGCGCGCCGGGCCACGCAACCAGCAGGTCTTCCAGTGCCTGCAGCGCACTCAGGTCCAGTGCGTTGCCAGGCTCGTCCAACAGCAGCAGCTGCGGTGCAGGATCGGCATACAGCACGCTGGCCAGCGCGCCTTTCACCCGTTCGCCATCGCTGAGACTGCTGGCCGGCCGCTGGATGCGCTGTGCATCCAGCCCGAGCAGGGCCAGGCGCGTGCGAAGTTCGCCCGGGTCCGCGGAGGGGTTGGCCGCCTGTACGGTGTCCAGGATGCTGCGTTCGCCGGACAGCCCCAGCAGCTGCTGGTCGAGCAGCGCCAGCGGTGCGTGGCGCTGCACGTTGCCCTTGCGCGCAGGCAGCTGGCCGGCCAGCACGCGCAGCAGGGTGGACTTCCCGGCACCGTTGTCGCCGACCACCGCAATACGCTGGCCACGGCGGATTTCCATCTGCAGTGGTGCGCTGCAGCCATGCGGCAGCTCCAGCGACTCGGCCTGCAGCAGGCGCGAACTGCCGCGCTCGCCGTCGCTGGCGAACAGTGCCAGTTCCGGTGCTACCTGCACCGCTGACGCTGCGGTGCGCAGTTGCTCTGCACTGGCCTGCAGGCGTTCTGCCTGCACCTGCTGCACGCGGCCATGGCTGGCTTCAGCGCGCTGTTTCTGCCGGCCCAGCAGGATCGGTGCCTGGTTGGCCTGCTTGGCGTCGCGGTTGCCACGTGCCTGGCGTTGCTGCTGGCGCTCATGCTGTTCGCGCGCACTGCGCTGCTGTTGCCGGTGCTGCGCGCGCGCATGGTCCAGCTGGGCGGCAGCGGCTTCACGCTCGGCGGCACGCGCGTCGGCGTAGTGCTGCCACGGCCCGCCATAGCGGTGCAGTCCGCGCGCGTCCAGTTCGACGATCTGCTGCATGTGGCCAAGCAACCCGCGATCGTGGCTGATCACCAGCAGGCCGCCACGCCATTGCTGCAGCTGCGTGTACAGCTGCTGGCGATGGCGCGCATCGAGGTGGTTGCTGGGTTCGTCCAGGATGAGCCAGTCGGCGCCGCTGGCCCAGGCACCGGACAGCGCCACCTGCATGGCCTGGCCACCGCTGAGGCGCGCAGCGGGCTGGCCGGGATCGAGATCATCGGGCAGGCGCAATGCCCGCCAGTGCTGTTGCAGGCGATCACGCAGGTCCCAACGGTCACCGACACAGGCGAAGTCGGCTTCGTCCACGCTGCCTGCTTCAATGCGCGTCAGCGCGGCCAGCGCCTCGCCGACACCGGCCAGTTCACCTACCGTGCCGGTGGGCGGATAGCCCGGCGTGGGCAGCAGGAACACGCGGTTGCTGCCGCGCACCTGGCCGCTGTCGGGCGCCAGGCGGCCCGACAGCAGCCGAGCGAGCACGCTCTTGCCGGCGCCGTTGGCACCGACCAGGCCGGTGGCGATGGGTTCGAAGCTAAAACTCAGATCGGAAAACAGCACACGGCCGTCGGCCAATCGATACGACACGCGATCGAGCGTGAGGGAATGCGGGGTCATGCGACCTCCATGGATGCCGGGTTCTCCCCTGCGCGCAGGGGCGGGAAGAGTCAGGCCGTCTGGTGTAAAGACGGCGGCATCAATGGCGCATTGGTCGCGAGCCTCTGGGAGGAATGAGAGGCCAGTATAGCGGCAGTGGCTGAATGGCTGCGTGCAGCTGTAGAGCCGAGCCATGCCCGGCTGATCGTCGCTTGGGTTCCGGCGAGTCGAGCATGGCTCGACTCCACAAGACGCATCCACGCATGGCGTGGATCTACGGTACGGTTTCCAGGCGTGCGCTGACGAAATCAATGAACACCCGCAGCTTCGGCAGTACGTGGCGGCCGGAGGGCCACAGCAGGTGGAAGATGCCGCAGGAATGCACATACTCGTCCAGCACGGTGACCAGGCGGCCATCAGCCAGCGCATCGCGCACCGAGTGCACCGGTACGAAGGCCAGGCCGACATCGCGCAGGGCAAGCGCCACACGCGCTTCGATGGTGTTGGCCACCATGTGCACCGGCAGTTCCTGCGGCGTCTGATCATCGGGCCAGTGGATCGGCCACAGTTCCAGCTTACCGGTGCTGGGGAAGCGGTAGTGCAGCAGGGTGTGCTGCATCAGCTGCGCCGGCGTGCGCGGAATGCCACGGCGCTGCAGGTAGGCCGGCGAGGCGACGATGCGGCGCGGGAACACGCCCAGCCGCCGTGCGTTCATGCGCGAGTCGCTGGGCTCGCCGACGCGCAGTACGGCATCGAACCCTTCCTCGATGACATCGACCAGCCGATCGCTGAAATCCAGATCGAGCCGGATATCCGGATACGCCGCCATGAACTCGGCCATCAGCGGCAGGGTGAGGTCGCCGACCAGCGGCAGGCTGATGCGCAAGGTGCCGCGTGGCGAAGCGTGGGGTTGCGCCAGTTCGGTGCGCGCGGCATCGCGT
Source organism: Stenotrophomonas maltophilia (assembly GCF_013464485.1). GTDB lineage: Bacteria > Pseudomonadota > Gammaproteobacteria > Xanthomonadales > Xanthomonadaceae > Stenotrophomonas > Stenotrophomonas maltophilia_AW. Next base: position 11,773 of record NZ_RAUX01000043.1, on the reverse strand, counting down.
TCGTCGAGGATGCGCCGGCAGCGCGCCAGGAACAGCTGGCCTTCGGCGGTGAGGGTGATGCTGCGCGTGCTGCGGTGGAACAGGCGCACGCCCAGTGCATGCTCCAGCCGCGCAACGCATTTGCCGGCGGCCGAGGCGGAAATGCCCTGCAGGCGCCCGGTCTCGACGAAACTGCGGGTGTCGGCGGCGTGCACGAAGGTCTGCAGGTTGGCGAGGTTGTCCAGGACTGACATGGGCGTGCGGACGGTGAAAGCAGCAGGGTAAGGGGCGCGGTGGAGGCCGGCGGTTTCGCCTTCGCAACACTGTGGTGCGGGGTGAGGGGAGACCGTTGCGGCCTTGCGGTTCCGGCCATGATGCCGATTGCGGACCGTACGGTCCATGATGCACGGAGCGGCAACCGGCTTTTTGCACGGCAGTCCGCTGCCTACCGTGGCGGGCCTCTCCCTACGGATTCCCGCGATGAATGCCGCTTTCTCTCTTGAACCCGCACCGGTGCTGCCATCGGTGCAGCGGCTGCTGCAACAGGTCCACCCGCAGCGTCTGGTCGGTGCGGTGGTACTGGTGCGCGAGCACGGCGTGCTGAGGCATGCCAGCGCCAGTGGCCTGGCCGATCGCGAGTCGTCCAGGCCGATGCAACGCGACCAGCTGTTCCGGCTGGCGTCGGTCAGCAAGCCGCTGCTGACCACGGTGATCCTGCGTCTGGTGGCCGAGGGTGTGCTCGACCTGGATGCACCGGTGCAGCGCTGGCTGCCGGACTTCCGCCCGGCGCTGGCCGATGGCAGCACGCCGCCCATCAGCCTGCGCCAGCTGCTCAGCCACAGCAGCGGGCTGGGTTACCGCTTTCTCGAAGCCGATGCGGACGGCGCCTACGCGCGCGCCGGTGTCAGCGACGGCATGGACGCCAACCCGCTGACCCTGGCCGAGAACGTGCGCCGCATCGCACAGGCCCCCCTGCTGTTCGCGCCGGGCAGCAAATGGCTGTACTCGCTGGGCGTGGACGTGGCCGGTGCGGTGGCCGAGGCGGCGACCGGCGAAACACTGCAGGCACTGTTCGCCCGCTTGCTGGCTGCGCCCCTGGGCCTGCGCGATACCGCGTTCGCCACCCACGATGCGGCACGATTGGCCACGCCCTATGTCACCGACACAGCACAACCGCATCGCTTGCAGGAAGGTGAGGTGGTGGCCCCGTTCGAGGGCACGGTGGGCATCGAGTACAGCCTTGCGCGCGCAACCGATGCCAGTCGTTTCCCTTCGGCCGGCGCGGGCCTGGTGGGGAGCGCCGATGAGGTGATGGTGGTGCTGGAGGCCCTGCGCGATGCGCAGCGCTACGGGCTGTTGCCGCCCGAACGGGTGGTGGAGATGGGAACCCTGCAGGTGGGCGAGCAGGGGCCGCCGGAGCCGGCCGGCTGGGGTTTCGGCCTTGGCTTTGCAGTGCTGCGTGACGCCCGCGCCAGCGGCACGCCGCAGAGTGTGGGTACGTGGCGATGGGGCGGCGCCTATGGCCACAGCTGGTTCGTGGATCCGGCGCGCGGCCTGAGCGTGGTGGCGCTGACCAACACCCTGTACGAAGGCATGGACGGTGCCTTCGTCGATGAACTGCGTGATGCGGTCTATGCCGATCTGGAGGGCTCCCGATGAGCGGCCATGCCATCGATGCAGCCACCCCGGCCGGTGAAGCCACGCGCCTGCCCTGGGCCGGCCTGCTGGCACTGGCCGGCGGCGGGTTCATCACCCTGTTGACCGAGACCCTGCCGGCCGGCGTGCTGCGGCCGATGGGCGAAAGCCTGGGCGTGAGCGACGCAGCAGTGGGCCAGCTGGTGAGCGTGTACGCGTTGGGCTCGGTGATGGCCGCATTGCCGATGACCGCGCTGACCCAGCGCCTGCCACGACGTCCGCTGCTGCTGGCGGCGATTGCCGGCTTCGTGGTGGTCAATACGCTGACCGCCGTGAGCAGCAGTTATCCATTGATTCTGGCTGCGCGCTTCCTGGCCGGTGTCAGCGGCGGCCTGCTGTGGTCGCTGGTGGCCGGTTATGCCGCACGCATGGTGGTGCCCTCGCTGCAGGGCCGGGCGATCGCGGTGGCGATGGTCGGTTCACCGCTGGCGCTGTCACTGGGCGTACCGGCCGGCACACTGCTGGGCCAGCAGATCGGCTGGCGCTGGGCATTCGCGTTGATGAGCGTGCTGGCCGTCGGGCTGCTGGCCTACGCGCGCTGGGCATTGCCAGCCTTGCCCGCCGCCGCTGCCGGCCAGCGCACGCCGCTGGGCGCGGTCTGGCGCATGCCCGGCGTACGCAGCGCGCTGGTAGTGATGGTGCTGTACGTGCTCGCGCACAACGTGCTCTACACCTACATCGAACCACTGGCGGTGGAGGCGGGGGCCGGCCCGTGGCTGGATCGTCTGTTGCTGGCGTTCGGCCTGGCTGCGATTGCCGGTATCGGCATTGCCGGCTGGGGTGTGGACCGCCACCTGCGCGCGCTGGTGTGGGCGGCAGTGATTGGTTTCATCCTGCCGGTGCTGGCGTTGCTGCTGTGGCCGGGCGACGCGACCGCGCTGCTGCTGGCAACGATCCTGTGGGGCGTGGCCTTCGGCGCGGTGCCGACGCTGTTCCAGACCGCACTCGCCCGCCGTGCCGGTGCCGCTGCGGATCTGGCCCAGTCAATGCTGGTGACCGGTTGGAACCTGGCGATTGCCGCCGGAGGTGTGGCGGGTGGTGTGCTGCTGCAGGCCGTTGGGCCGGGCCAATTGGGATGGTTGCCGTTGTTGTTGCTGGCGGTGACCGCTGCATGGTTGTTGGCGCGGCCGAAGGCATGGTCGTAAGTGTAGGCGGCGATCATCGATGCTGCGGTGCCGGCCAGCGGCCGSCACTACCGGGGTCCATGCCATCCACGCATGGCATGGATCCACCGGGCGCGACCCACCACGAGGGGCCCCGCCGTTCGCCGTCCTACTCCACTCCCTCACGCTCGATCGGCACACTGCGCGGGTTCTGCATGTCCTCCCGCGCCGCGCCGTAGCGCTGCTGCCGCTTGTGGTGGAACGCCACGAACTCATCGCGTGGCAGCGGCCGCGAGAACAGCCAGCCCTGCCCGAACTCCACGTGCCGGCTGTGCAGGTACGCCAGCTGCGCTTCGGTTTCCACGCCCTCGGCCACCACCCACAGCCCCAGTTCCTTGGCCATGTCGATGATGTGCGGCGTTACCGGGCTGGTCGCACTCTCGGTACCGATCGCATCGATGAACGACTTGTCGATCTTCAACGCATCCAGTGGCAGCTGCTCCAGGTACTGCAGGCTGGAGAAGCCCACGCCGAAGTCATCGATGGCCACGCTGTGGCCCGCGCGCCGCGCCTGCGCCAGCATCGTGCGTGCACGGTCCAGATCGAGGAAGCCGCGTTCGGTGGCCTCCATCCAGATCTGCTGCGGCAGAATGCCGCTGCCGGCCATGTGCTTGGAGATCATCTTCAATGCACGACCGCTGCTGATGTCCTCGGCGGCAAGGTTGATCGCGATGTGCGCGCTGCGATCGGCCACCAGCAGTTCGCGCATGTCGCGCACCACGTTCTCGATCACCAGGTCGGTGACGTCGGCGATCATGCCGGCTTCTTCTGCCAGTGGAATGAACAGGTCCGGACGCACCTGGGTGCCGTCCGGACGCTGCCAGCGCACCAGCGCCTCGGCGCCGACGCAGATGCCGGTGTCCAGTTCGATGATCGGCTGGTAGTGCAGGTACAGCTCACGCCGACGGATGGCGGTGGCCAGTTCTCCGCGCAGCGACAGGCGACGCTGCGACAGCCAGATCACCAGTCCGGCGCCGGCGGCGGCCAGCAGCAGGCCCAGCGGGACATAAAGCCATGCCTGCTGTCGGAAGGTGGCCGCCAGCGCGGTGCGCGGCGTGGTGGCAATGGCCAGCCATTCCTCGTTGCGTGCGGTTGCGTACAGCGTGTTCTGGTCCAGGCCTTCACCCGGGTTGCGCAGCATGGCTTCCAGCAGCGCCGTGTCCATGCCCTCCTGCCTGGCCAGCAGCCGGCCGTCCGGGCTGGCCAGGGCCAGGCGCACATGGGGATCGACGATGACATCGACAAAGCGGCGCGGATCCATCAGCACGTCGTAGCTGCCATACAGGATCGCCAGCATCTGCCGCCGGCCACTGGCTTCCGGGCGCACGTCCACCGCGATTCCCGCGCCATCACTGGTGACATGGTCGGGCCTGGGCTGGTTCACGTCCGCTTGGAACGTTCCCCATGACGTGCAGCGCAGCTTGCCGCCTTCGAAATAGCTCATCTGGTCGGCGGCCGGCGTGGTCATCACCAGCGTCTGCATGCGCCGGATGTGCTCGGGCGAACAGGGCCATGCAACACCGGCCTGTGCCGATTGCAACGCGCCGAGGGCCTCCTGGTAGGACAGGTCGGAGCGCCGCAGGGTGCGCGTGGCGATGTCGCGCAGGCGCTGCTGTTCCACGCTGACGGCGCGGTCCCACGTGGCGTAGGCCATGACGGCGATCGGCACCGCGGCGGCCAGCAGGGCCAGTGCGGTGCCACCGATGATGACGCGCAGACGGCTCATGGCCGGGGCTCCAGCGGGGTAGGCAGGGCAGGGCGCATGGTCGGGCCGGTCCTTGGGCAGGTGCGGCTATCTGAGCATGGCGCCGGGCCGGGCGGAATGGGCGCGACCCGGTATTTCGTCACATTGTGATGAAAGCGGCCAAGTTTGACGGAATCGGCCCATCCGGCGCTGGCGCTCCGTGGCGCAGAGGACTACCGTCGAACGCTTCACCCGCCCCATCCCGCGCCTATGACCGAGCCCGCCACGCCCCCCGAGCACCTGCGCCGCAGCCTGTCCAACCGCCACCTGCAACTGATCGCCATCGGCGGTGCCATCGGCACCGGCCTGTTCATGGGCTCGGGCAAGACCATCAGCCTGGCGGGCCCGTCCATCGTCTTCGTCTACCTGATCATCGGCGCGATGCTGTTCTTCGTGATGCGCGCGATGGGCGAGCTGCTGCTGTCCAACCTGCAGTACAAATCCTTCATCGACTTCTCCACCGACCTGCTCGGCCCTTGGGCCGGATTCTTCTGTGGGTGGACCTACTGGTTCTGCTGGATCGTCACCGCCATCGCCGATGTGATCGCCATCGCCGCCTACGCACAGTTCTGGTTCCCCGGGTTGGACGCGTGGATTCCGGCACTGGCCTGCGTGCTGTTGTTGCTGGCACTGAACCTGGTGACGGTGAAGCTGTTCGGCGAAATGGAGTTCTGGTTCGCACTGATCAAGATCGTGGCCATCTGCGCGCTGATCATCACCGGTGCGGGTCTGGTGGCGTGGGGGTTCACTTCGCCCAGTGGCCACACCGCGTCGCTGTCCAACCTGTGGAATGACGGTGGCATGTTCCCGATGGGACTGGTCGGATTCTTCGCCGGTTTCCAGATTGCGGTGTTCGCGTTCGTGGGCATCGAGCTGGTGGGTACCACCGCCGCCGAAACCGCCGATCCGGAGCGCAACCTGCCCAAAGCGATCAATTCGATTCCGGTGCGCATCATCATCTTCTACGTGCTGGCGCTGATCGCGATCATGGCGGTCACGCCGTGGCGCCAGGTGGTGCCGGACAAGAGCCCGTTCGTGCAGTTGTTCGTGCTCGCCGGCATTCCTGCCGCCGCCAGCCTGATCAACTTCGTGGTGCTGACCTCGGCCACTTCGTCGGCCAACAGTGGCATCTTCTCCACCAGCCGCATGCTGTACGGCCTGGCCGAGGAAGGCCACGCACCGCGCGGGCTGTCGCGCCTGTCGCGCGCGGCGGTGCCGGCACGTGGGCTGCTGTTCTCGTGCCTGTGCCTGCTGGGTGGCACGCTGCTGATCTACCTGATCCCGAACCTGGTGACGGCCTTCACCCTGGTGACCACGCTGGCCACCGTGCTGTTCATCTTCGTCTGGTCGCTGATCCTGGTGGCGTACATGGTCTACCGCCGCCGCTACCCGGAGCGCCACGCCGCTTCGATCTTCAAAATGCCTGGTGGCGTCGCCATGTGCTGGGCCTGCCTGGTGTTCTTCGCCGCCGTGCTGGTGCTGCTGAGCCTGCAGGGCGACACCCGTCAGGCGCTGATGGCCAGCCCAGCGTGGTTCGTGCTGCTGGGCGTGGGGTATTGGGTGCGGCGCAGAACGGCCAAGTGACCGGGAATGCGGGGGCTCGGCAATGCCGGAAATCGGGAACACTGGACATCGGCACATCGGCACATCGGCACATCGGCACATCGGCATATCGGCATATCGGAACATCGGAACATCGGAACATCGGCACGTCGGCACGTCGGCACGTCGGCACGTCGGTAGAGTCGACTGTTAGTCGACTGCTCTCCCGTGGGCCACCGGAAAACCCCGCGCTGCGCGCGATAGTCGACTAACAGTCGACTCTACCGGCGCCGATGCCGGCGCCGATACCGGCGCCGATGCCGATACCGGHGCCGCTGCCGGYGCCGATGCCGDTGCCGDTGCCGRTGCCGATGCCGRTGCCGATRCCGRTGCCGATGCCGATGCCGATGCCGATGCCGATGCCAGTTCCGGGTACCCGTCCCACCCCATTCACTTGGCGTTAGCGGGCGCGGCCGGATCATCCGGCCGCCATGTGCCGCCACCCCCTCCTGCTCGCGCTGTTGCTGCTGCCCGGCCTGTGGCCCGGGCCGGCCGCCGCGCGCACCGTCTACCGCTGCGTGCAGGGCAACACGGTCAGCCTGGCCACCGCCCAGGAGCCGGGCTCGCGCTGTACCGCCAAGGAGATCGACGACAACGCCATCCAGGCCCCGAACCTGTGGGGCAACATGGGGGTGTTCAGCGGCGTGCTCTACGAACGCGAGCAGGATGGCGTGCTGGTCTACTCCACGCGCAACCTGCCCGGCTCGAAGGTGTTCCTGAAGTTCACCGTGGCCACGCCCCCGGGCGAGCCGGCGCACGAAGGGCTGGGCAAGGTCGGCAAGCCGCAGTTGGCGCAGCATGCCAGGCAGTTCAAGGCCGCGGCCAAGGCCACCGGCGTGGATGACGCCTGGCTGCGGGCGATTGCCCACGCCGAAAGCAATTTCGATGCGCTGGCCGTCTCGACCAAGGGCGCACAGGGCGTGATGCAGCTGATGCCGGAGACCGCGCAGGAATATGGCGTGAGTGATCCGTTCTCGCCACAGCAGTCGATCGATGGCGGCGCCCGCTACATGCGCGCGCTGCTGCGTCGCTACAACGGTGACCGGCTGCTGGCCGCGGCGGCCTACAACGCCGGCATCGGTGCCGTCACCCGCTACAAGGGCGTGCCGCCGTATGCCGAAACGCTGGCCTACGTGGACAAGGTGATGGCGCTGTACGCGCGCTACCGCGAAGCGATGGGCATCCGTAGCGAGGTACCGGCGCGCTAGGCGGGCGGTGCTGCATGCACATGGCGTTGCAGAGCCGAGCATGGGCTCGGCTCTACATGAAATCCGCTCAGCGCGAGGTTGCGCTGCCGACCAGTTCGTAGCGTTCGATGCGGCCCAGGCGGGTGACCTCGGCCTGCACATCGGCGCGTTGCTTCAGCGCACGCCAGGCCGCATCGATCTTCACGTCGCCGGGGAGCGACGGATAGGTGCGCATGTCCTGCAGGGCGGCCAGCGTCTCGCCACGTTCAACGGGGGAACGCAGCTGCTCGATCAACACCGCGGCCGCAGCGTCCAGATGGCCTTCCTCCAGCAACATCTCGCGCTGGAACAGGCGTGCGTCTTCGCCCTGGGCCAGAATCGCCGCGCGCGCGGCCTGTTCTGCCTTGGTATCGCCGCGCTCGCGGGCGGCGGCAAACTGCAGCAGTGCCTGGGCCGCCTTGCCGTAGCCGGCCAGGCCCTGCATGTCGTTCACCGCATCCGCAGCGTCCTGCATGCGCCCCAGCGAGCTGAACACGAAGCCGACGTTGAACTGGTGCTCGGCACCGTCCGGGCCCAGCGCGCCGATGCGTGCGGCCAGCTTGGCCGCCGCCAGCGCATCGTCGGTACGTCCCAGGCGACGCAGCGCCGTGAGCCGGCTGTTGAGCAGCCACGCCACCCATTCGGCCTCCTCCGCCGCAGGCGATTCGCCTTCAGCCGCTGCGCGCGCCATGCCATCGGTCAGCGCCAGCACTTCTTCGTTGCGGTCCAGCATCAACAGGGTGTTGCTGAATTCGGCCATGCGTGCGTCCAGCCTGCGATCCAGCAGTCCGGACACCCGCAGTTCGTCCAGGTGCTTCTGCGCGGCCTGCACCGGATCGAAGCGGGCATCATTGCGGTCCACATAGCGATCGAAGCGCTTGTCGCTGCGCAGTCGGATGATCTCGGCGGGGCCGGTGATGCGCGCCAGCGTGGCAGGGATGCCATCGCCACGGCCGTTGTCGGCCTGCAGGGTGGCCAGCGCCAACCACAGTCCGGTCGGTTCCACGCCACCGCTCTTCCAGCCGTTGTCGAACAGCGCCTGCAGCAGTTCCATGCGTTGCCGCGGCTGGTCGCGCAGGCGGTACTGCAGGTAGTTGATCGCGTGGTGTTCCACCGGCAACGGCGCGTCGGCATGCTTCAGTGCCTGCACCAGGTGCGTGGTGGCGGGTGCAGGCTGGTTCTCGGACAGTTCCACCGAGACCAGGGTCAGCAGGATCTGCGCATCGTTTGGCAGTGCTTCCTGTGCGCGCAGCAGATAGCGGCGGGCCTGCTCCGGCTTCTTCTGCACCATTGCGGTCCAGCCGGCCACCTGCGCGGCGCGGCCGCGATGCTCGGCGTCGAAGTCATCCAGCATCGGATCTTCCATCAGCCGCTCCATCGCGATCAGCGCGCCCAGCGTGTTGCCGCTGCGCGACTGCTGGATCGCCTCATCCCATCGCGTGGCATAGGCCATGTGCATTGCGTCGCTGGTGATGGACGGCTTCTGGGGGGCCACCGTGATCGAGGCGGAGGCGGATGTGCCGGCCAGGGCGAGCATCAGCAGGGCAGCGAGGGGGAGGATGCGGGGCATGGAGGATCTCCATCCGTGGGAACCGCATTGAACCTGCTGTGGCCAACGAGAACAAGCGCGACGCATGGAACTCTGGTATCCGGCAGTACGATTGGCCATGGCGGATACCGTGCCCAGCGACTATTGTCGGTGCCTCTACAGACAGCAGGCAGGAGCGGCGCAGCACGATGGCACGGTGGCAATGGATGGCAGCAGGCGTAGCGTTGGCGACCGTAGTGGCATTGGCCGCGACCTGGTGGGAGACACCGCTGCATACGCTGGCTGAACCGGCGGGGCCGGCTCCAACGCCGTTGGCGTGGACCGCGCAGATCGAACCGCTGGCTGGCGATGGCCATCCCGGTGACCGCGACGGTGCAGCCGCGCAGGCACGTTTCGCCGATCCGTACGCGTTGCTGCGCACCGCCGATGGCAGCATCTACTTCACCGATGCCGGCGACAACAACCGCATCCGTCGCCGCCTGCCCGATGGCCGCGTTGAGACAGTTGCCGGGCAGGGCGAGGGGCGCGTTGATGGCCCGGCGCTGCAGGCGAGCTTCAATACGCCTTCCGGCATCGCGGCCGATGCACAGGGCAACCTGTACGTGGCCGACACCGGCAACCATGCGATCCGCCGCATCGGCACCGATGGCCAGGTCAGCACGTTGGCCGGTGGCGAACAGGGATACGCCGATGGACCCGCTGCGCAGGCGCGCTTCGACGCGCCGATGGGCGTCGCGGTGGACGCGCAGGGCCAGGTCTACGTGGCCGATACCTACAACGACCGTATCCGGGTGATCGGCACCGATGGCAGCGTGCGCACCCTGGCGGGCGGTGAGCGCCCGGGGCTGGCCGATGGCGTGGGCCCGGCTGCACGCTTTGATACGCCTGTAGCACTTGCCTTCGACGCGCACGGTGCGTTGCTGGTGGCCGACCTGTTCAACAACGCGGTGCGCCGCGTCGGCATGGATGGCATGGTCAGCACCGTGGTGGGTGGCGGAGGTGTGATCAATGGCCCGCTGTCGCTGGCCACCACTCACGATGGCGTGCTGTACGTCGGCGACATGGATGGCCGCATCGTGCAGGTGACACCGCAGGGCCACCAGATCGCGCTGGTCGGCAACGGTCGCCTGCCGCGCCTGGCCCGCCCCAGTGGCCTGGCGATGGACGCCGACGGCAGCGTGCTGGTGGCAGACGCCACCGCATACCGTCTGCACCGCCTGCGCCCGGTGCCGGTGGGCGAGCTGCCCGCGCCGGCGCTGGTCGGCCCGGCCGCCGATGCCGCCTTGCCCGACACCGGCGGTCGCTGGCCGCTGGCGCCGCAGGACGGTTGGCACGAAGTGGTCGGCACGCTGGGCGAAGTGCGTGGCAACTTCAAGGGCGAGAGTCGCCATCATCTGCATGGGGGCTTCGACGTGCGCGGTGATGTGGGCCAGACCGTGCTGGCGATCGCCGATGGCAAGATCAGCAGCCCGATGGCGGCCTGGAGCCTGGGTGAGCAGGCCGAGGGCCTGGCGGTGGACCGCCTCAAGTACATCCACATGCGGGTCGGCCGCACCCCGCGCAATGAACCCTTCGATGCGCGCTGGCAGGCACTGTACGACGAACAGGGCACGCTGCAGCGGATGCGCGTGCGACGCGGCACCCGCATCCACGTGGGCGACCGGCTGGGCAGCATCAACAACCAGGCGCACGTGCATCTGGCCGTGGGTACTGGCGGTTTCGAGACCAATGCCGTGGCACTGGGCTTCCACAACTACGCGGATCACTTCGCACCGCGCATCACCGATGTGGCGTTGCTGGACGACACCGACCAGCCGATGGCTGCAGGAAGCGATGGCGTGGTAATGGTGGCGCGGCAGGGCCGCGGCGTGCAGATCGTGGTGGAGGCGTGGGACCAGGTGGACAACAATCTGCCGCGACGCCGCCTGGGCATGTACCAGGTGGGCTACCAGATACTCGATGCCGGTGGCCAAGCGCTGCAGGGCTACGAACAGCCGCGCTGGAACATCGTGTTCAACCGCATGCCGCCGCAGCGGGAGGCCGTGCGCGTGGCCTATGCGCCGGACAGCGGCATCACTGTGCATGGCAGTGCAGTGACCCGTTTCCGCTATCTGGCCACCAACACCGTGCGTGATGGCCTGATGGAAACCGGGCGCTGGCAGCCGGCAGCGCTGCCGCCGGGCGAGTACATCGTGCGTGCCAGCGTGCGCGACTACAGCGGCAACGAGGGCGTTGGCCCGCGCGAGATCAGAGTACGGCTGCTGCCATAGCCGCTGCCGGGGCGCCGCAGCGTTCGCGCTCGGCGTCCATGTCTTCCAGCGGCCGCACCTCGATGCTGCCGAAGCGCGCCCAGGGGAAGTCGCGGGCGATGCGCATGGCTTCGTCGCGATCGCGCGCGACGATCAGGTTGAAGCCGGCCAGCAGTTCACGGGTTTCGGCGAATGGGCCATCCAGTACACGGCTGTGGCCGTCGCGCACGCGCAGGGTCTGTGCGGTGTCGACCGGCTGCAGTTTCTGTGCGGCCAGCAGCGTGCCTTCGGCCTGCAGTTTGTCGGCGTGGGCGAGGCAGTCGCGCATCAATGCGTTGAAGTCTTCTGTGGGCAGGGCCTGTAGCAGGGCAGGCTCGATGTAGATCAGAAGCAGGTACTGCTGCATGGCACGGTCCTGGCGGGGGCGGGGTGCCCATGATGGCGCAGGTCTGCGCGTGGGCATGTTGCAGCGCAGAAGCGCGCCTTCGGCGGGGGCGGCGAACGGCGGAGCCCCTCCGTGGTGGGGTTGGGTGGGACGCTGAAAACGGGTTTCCTGAGGGTGGGCC
>NZ_RAUX01000042.1 GCF_013464485.1 Stenotrophomonas maltophilia | reverse complement strand
TGGCGGAGCGGACGGGACTCGAACCCGCGACCTCCGGCGTGACAGGCCAGCATTCTAACCAGCTGAACTACCGCTCCACACTCAAACTTCTACTACGGTGCTGTGGTGGGTGCTGAGGGTTTCGAACCCCCGACCCTCTCCGTGTAAAGGAGACGCTCTACCGCTGAGCTAAGCACCCCAGCGAGCCGCTTAGTTTACAGCATCCTTCAGGGCCTTACCAGCCTTGAACGACGGATTCTTCGAAGCAGCGATCTTGATGGTGTCGCCGGTCTTCGGGTTGCGGCCGGTGCGCGCAGCACGGTCGCGGACCTGGAAGGTACCGAAGCCGACCAGGGTGACCGCATCGCCGTCCTTCAGCGCCTTGGTGACGGCAGCAACGACGGCATCGACAGCGCGGCTGGACTCGGCCTTGGTCAGGTCGGCAGCTTCAGCAACGGCATCGATCAATTCGGTCTTGTTCATTCTCTACAACTCCTTTGGCGGTGGGTTCCGCTTATTCGACAGGGAAGCAACCGCACGCCTTCTGCATGCGGCCGCCATGTGGAAACGGTTCGCCGATTCAGTCATCGCTGACAGCGATCACTCATTCGCGAGTGCTGCTTTTATACCAGCGGCCCTACCCCCACGCAAGCTGGAAAGCCAGCAACGACGCGGGTTTCAGGCCGTTGGACAGCGCGCGTCAATGCTTGACGCGCGCGCTTCCACTCGGTTTGGCCTTGCTGCGCACCGTGACACGTTGCGCACTCTTGCGCGCCTTCTTGGGTGCCAGCGGACGCTCCAGTGCCAGGTCCAGGACTTCTTCGATGTACTTCACCGGCACGATCTCCAGATCGCGGGTGACGTTGGCCGGAATGTCGGCCAGGTCCTTGCGGTTCTCTTCCGGGATGATGACGGTGCGGATGCCGCCACGCAGTGCGGCCAGCAGCTTCTCCTTCAACCCACCGATGGCAGTGACACGACCACGCAGGGTGATCTCGCCGGTCATCGCCACGTCGGCACGCACCGGCACCTTGGTCAGCATCGACACCAGCGAGGTGACCATCGCCGCGCCGGCGCTCGGGCCGTCCTTCGGCGTGGCGCCATCGGGCACGTGCAGGTGCACGTCGTGCTTCTGCAGGAAGTCGCTGTCGATGCCGAAGCCGACCGCGCGCGAACGCACCACCGACAGCGCCGCCGAAGCCGACTCCTTCATCACGTTGCCGAGCTGGCCGGTCAGGATCAGCTGGCCCTTGCCCGGCACCAGCGTCGATTCGATCTGCAGCAGATCACCACCCACTTCAGTCCAGGCCAGACCGGTAACCAGGCCGATCTCGTTTTCTTCCTCGGCACGGCCGAAATCGAAGCGACGCACGCCCAGGTATTTATCCAGGTTCTTGCTGGACACGCTCACCAGCGCCTTCTTCTTCGCCCCCTTCTTCGCCTTCGCCACAGGCTGCGGGCCGGCCAGCGCGATCTCCTTCACCACCTTGCGGCAGATCTTGGCGATCTCGCGTTCCAGGTTGCGCACGCCCGATTCGCGCGTGTAGTAGCGCACGATGTCCTGGATGGCATCGCTGCCGATCTCCAGTTCTTCCGGCTGCAGGCCGTTGGCCTTGATCTGCTTGGGCACCAGGTAACGGGTGGCGATGTTGAGCTTCTCATCCTCGGTGTAGCCGGGGATGCGGATCACTTCCATGCGATCCAGCAGCGGGCCCGGAATGTTGAGCGAGTTCGAGGTGGCCACGAACATCACTTCGGAAAGGTCCAGGTCCACTTCCAGGTAGTGGTCGTTGAAGGCGTTGTTCTGCTCCGGGTCCAGCACTTCCAGCAGCGCCGAGGATGGATCGCCACGGAAGTCCATCGACATCTTGTCGATCTCATCCAGCACGAACAGCGGATTCTTGCTGCCCACCTTGTTGAGGTTCTGCACGATGCGGCCCGGCATCGAACCGACGTAGGTACGACGGTGGCCACGGATCTCGGCCTCGTCGCGCACGCCGCCCAGCGACATGCGCACAAACTTGCGGTTGGTGGCCTTGGCGATGGACTGGCCCAGCGAGGTCTTGCCCACGCCCGGCGGCCCGACCAGGCACAGGATCGGGCCCTTCATCTGCTTCACGCGCGACTGCACGGCCAGGTATTCAAGGATGCGTTCCTTGACCTTCTCCAGGCCGTAGTGATCGGCGTCCAGGGTGTCCTGCGCAGCCTTGAGGTCCTTGCGCACCTTGCTGCGCTTCTTCCACGGCACGCCCAGCAGCCACTCCAGGTAGTTGCGCACGACGGCCGCTTCGGCCGACATCGGCGACATCTGCTTGAGCTTGTTCAGTTCGTTGCGCGCCTTGGCTTCAACGGCCTTCGGCATGCCGGCTTCGGCGATCTTGCGGGCCAGCTCTTCCAGCTCGCCCGGTGCGTCGTCCAGGTCACCCAGTTCCTTCTGGATGGCCTTCATCTGTTCGTTGAGGTAGTACTCGCGCTGGCTCTTCTCCATCTGCGACTTCACCCGTCCGCGGATGCGCTTCTCCATCTGCTGCACGTCGATCTCGCCGTCGACTAGGCCGACCAGCATCTCCAGACGGTCGCCCACGGCCAGCGTTTCCAGCAGGCGCTGCTTGTCGGCCAGGCGCACGCTGATGTGCGCGGCGATGGTGTCGGCCAGGCGCGCCGGCTCATCGATGCCCGACAGCGTCTGCAGCAGTTCCGGCGGCAGCTTGCGGTTGGTCTTCACGTACTGCTCGAACAGCGACATCAGCGAGCGCGCGATCGCCTCGACTTCGCGCGCTTCGCGCTCGTCGGTGGCGTCGATCTCCACGGCCTGGCCGTGCAGCGAGCCGTTGCGCTCGTCGACGTGGGTGACCTGCACGCGCGACAGGCCTTCAACCAGCACCTTGATGGTGCCGTCGGGCAGCTTCAGCAGCTGCAGCACCTGCGCCAGCGTACCGACCTGGTAGAGGTCGGCCGCATGCGGGTCGTCGGTCTCGGCCGACTTCTGCGCCAGCAGCAGGATGCGCTTGTCCGATTCCATTGCCTGTTCGAGCGCGTGCATGGACTTGTCACGGCCGACGAACAGCGGGATGACCATGTGCGGGAACACCACTACGTCGCGCAGCGGCAGGACCGGCAGGTCGAGGGTTTCACTTGGGGAACGGGCCATGGGGGCTCCAGGGAAGGGGAAAACCGCCTCCGGGAGGGCATCTTCCGGAGACAAAAAAAGCCGATGGCCCCGTTATGGGGCCATCGGCTTTCAGATGCAAGGCATTCCTTGAAAATCCTTTCCAATCAACAACCTGGAAGGATCACTCGGCGCCTGCGGCCTTCTGTTCAGGGGCCGCCGGGGTCTGGTAGATCAGGTACGGCTCGGACTTGTGCTCGATCACCGACTCGTCCACCACCACCTTGCTGACGTTTTCCTGCGACGGCAGGTCGTACATGGTGTCCAGCAGGACCGATTCGACGATGGTGCGCAGGCCACGGGCACCGGTCTTGCGCTTGAGCGCCTTGCGGGCAATGGCCGACAGCGCGTCCGGACGGAACTCCAGCTCGACGTTCTCCATCTCGAACAGTTTCTTGAACTGCTTGGTGATGGCGTTCTTCGGCTCGGTCAGGATCTTGATCAGGGCCGGCTCGTCCAGCTCCTCCAGGGTCGCCACCACCGGCAGGCGGCCGACGAACTCGGGGATCAGGCCGAACTTGATCAGGTCTTCCGGCTCGACTTCGGCCAGCACCTTGCCCACTTCCTGCTTGCGCTCGCTGCTCTTCACCTTGGCGCCGAAGCCGATGCTGCCGACGTCGGTGGAACGGGCCTGGATCACCTTGTCCAGCCCGGCGAACGCGCCGCCGCAGATGAACAGGATGTTCTTGGTGTCCACCTGCAGGAATTCCTGCTGCGGATGCTTGCGCCCGCCCTGCGGCGGAACGCTGGCCACGGTGCCTTCGATCAGCTTCAGCAGGGCCTGCTGCACGCCTTCGCCGGACACATCGCGGGTGATCGACGGGTTCTCGCTCTTGCGCGAGATCTTGTCGATTTCATCGATGTAGACGATGCCCTGCTGCGCCTTCTCGACGTCGTAGTCGCACTTCTGCAGCAGCTTCTGGATGATGTTCTCCACGTCCTCGCCCACGTAACCGGCTTCGGTCAGCGTGGTGGCGTCGGCCATGGTGAACGGCACGTTGAGCAGGCGGGCCAGGGTCTCGGCCAGCAGGGTCTTGCCCGAACCGGTCGGACCGACCAGCAGGATGTTCGACTTCGCCAGTTCGACGTCGTCGTTCTTCTGCCGGCTCTCGATGCGCTTGTAGTGGTTGTACACGGCCACGGCCAGGGTGCGCTTGGCGCGGTTCTGGCCGATCACGTACTGGTCGAGCACCTCGAGGATCTCGCGCGGCTTCGGCAGCGAACTGCGCGCCGACTGCGCCTTTTCCTCAAGCTCCTCGCGGATGATGTCGTTGCACAGCTCCACGCATTCATCACAGATGAACACGCTCGGACCCGCAATCAGCTTGCGCACTTCATGCTGGCTCTTGCCGCAGAAAGAGCAGTAGAGGATCTTGCCGGTGTCCGTGGAACGACCTTGGCGGTCTTCGCTCATGCTTCGCTTACCCAGTTACCCCACCCGCTGAACGGGGGTTCGATTCGAGAATAGCACAGGGCCGAGGGGACACCAGTCCCGCCCGACCCTGCAGGAACGGGGCCTCCATGGCCCCGTGAAGGCCGGTCAGCCGGCCTGGATCGACTCATCCGGACGACGCTCCAGGACCTGGTCGACCAGACCGTAGGCCTGCGCCTCGAAGGCGCTCTTGAAGTTGTCGCGCTCGGTGTCACGGGCGATCGTCTCCAGCGACTGGCCGGTGTGCTTGGCCAGCACCTCGTTCAGGCGCGAACGCAGGGTCAGGATCTCACGCGCGTGGATGTCGATGTCGGTGGCCTGGCCCTGGTAGCCGCCCAGCGGCTGGTGGATCATCACGCGCGAATTCGGCAGCGCATAGCGCTTGCCGGCTTCGCCCGCGGCCAGCAGCAGGGCGCCCATCGAGGCGGCCTGGCCGATGCAGGTGGTGCTCACATTCGGCTTGATGTACTGCATGGTGTCGTAGATCGCCATGCCGGCGGTGACCACGCCACCCGGCGAGTTGATGTAGATGTTGATGTCCTTTTCCGGGTTTTCCGATTCCAGGAACAGCAACTGCGCCACCACCACGTTGGCCATGTGATCGTCGATCGGGCCCACGAGGAAGATCAGGCGCTCCTTCAACAGGCGCGAATAGATGTCGTAGGCACGCTCGCCGCGGCTGGTCTGCTCGACCACCATCGGAACCAGGTTCAGGGCTTTGGTTCGGTTGTCCATTACGTGAGGTACCTATCTTGGGGGGCAACAACCCCGCGCCGGCAAAGGCGCGGGGCATCCGGTGATCCGCCCGGGCTTACTGGCGGATCGCGTCCTGGAACGACAGCTTCTCTTCGGTGTGCTGGGCACGCTCGGCGATCCAGTCGATCACCTGCTCTTCCATCACACGGTTCTGCAGGCCAGACATCAGCTGGGGGTCGTTGCGGTACATCTCAATGACCTGCTCCGGCTCTTCGTAGGTCGAAGCGATCAGACGCATCGTTTCGTTCAGGCGCTTGGCTTCCAGGCGCAGGTCGTTGATGCGGGCCACTTCACCGACCAGCAGGCCGACCAGCACGCGCTTGGCAGCGGCGTCCTTGAAGCCTTCGTGGGCGTCGGCCGGGATCTCGCCGACGTTCTGGCCATTGCGGCGGATCTGCTCGACCTGCTGGGCCAGCATGGCGCGGGCTTCGTTCTCGACCAGGCGCGGCGGCATTTCCACCGAGGAATAGGCGGCGATCAGCTGCTCGCCGACTTCGCGGCGCAGACGGTTCATCAGGGCGCCCTTCAGCTCGCGCTCCAGGTTGGCGCGGATGTCGCTGCGGAACTGCTCCACATCGCCGCCCTTCACGCCGAAGCTCTTGATGAACGCTTCGTCGACCGCCGGCACGACCGGCTCGGAGACTTCGGCCACCTTGACGGTGACCTGCACGGTCTTGCCGGCCAGCACCGGCACGCGCCAGTCAGCCGGGAACTCGACGTCCAGGGTCTTCTCTTCACCCTTGGCCAGGCCGACCAGGCCCTTTTCGATGGTTTCGAACATCATGCCCTGGCCGAGCACGATCGAGCCCTTCTCGGTGCCCTCGGCCGGCAGGCGCTCTTCGCCGGCCTGCGACCAGGTTTCCACCGCGACCAGGTCACCGTCCTGCGCGCCACGGCTGACCGGGGCCCAGGTACGACGCTGGTTCTGCAGGTTCTCGATCATCTGGTCGATGTCGGCGTCGGTGATTTCCGCACTGTGCCGCACGACGGTCAGCTTGCTGACGTCGATGTCGCCGAAGTCCGGCACCACTTCCACGGTGGCCACGAAGGAGAACTCACCCTCGTCGCCCTTGTCGATGCGCGGGCTGCCGACGATGCGCAGGTCATGCTCGCGCACGGCCGCGTCGAAGGTTTCGCGCAGCAGGCCGTCCAGCGCCTCGCCACGGACCTGCGCGCCGAAGCGCTGCTCGATCACCTTGGCCGGCACCTTGCCCGGACGGAAACCCTTGATGCGGGTGGTACGGGCGATTTCGCCCAGGCGGCCGACGATGTGGCTCTGCAGACGCTCTTCCGGCAGCGAGAAGCTCAGGCGGCGTTCCAGGTTGCCGGTGGATTCGATCGAAGCTTGCATGTTGACTCCTGCCACCGGTGGCCCAGGCCCCCGGCTCGATGATTGGGATGAAACGGTTGTAAGGACACGACGTCTGGGACGCGCCTGCTTGCCGCAGCCCTTTAGTTTCGCCCAATTCGGCGTGCACTGCCAGCGCGTGCCGGTCAAGGGGGCGCAGCGGGCCCGATCAGGGCGGGGACAGGCCGGCACTGGTGCGAAAGGGGGGACTCGAACCCCCACGCCTTGCGGCACTGGAACCTAAATCCAGGGCGTCTACCAATTCCGCCACTTTCGCGTGGCCGGCACAGGGGTTGATTGTCGCAGGCAGGGGCCGGAAGCGGAAGGCCTGCACAAAACTGAATCCAGTGCCGCCCCGGTCACGAGCGACCGGGGCGGCACGCCCTCACGGCAGCGGTTCCGCCCGCGCTGGGGCCGTCCCCACACCCTGCCCGGCCATTGCATCCGCCTTTCGGATCTCAATACCGCCGTCATCGGTCCGGCGCAGCTGTACCGCTTCGGGCTGGGTCACGCCCTCGGCCGGCGCTGCTGGCTGCATCGGCATTGCATCACTGACCGGACGTGCGGGGATGTACTGTGCATCGGCGTCGCGCTGGACGGTCTGCGCCGGGTCACTGGCCTCGCTGCAGGCGGCGAGCGCCACCAGCGCGAGCGGAACCAGCGCCCATGAAGCGCGAGCGCGTCGGTTGATATCGGCCATCAGATTCTCCTTCATGCATGCGCCGTCGGCGCGGAAGAACCATTGGGTGCGATGCAGGGTGCGAAACGGTGAGAAGCAGCGCACAGCATTGAAAACACTGATGACGCATATGTCCCTGGTTTCATCACCGCTTCAGTAGACCCCTGCAGCCAGCACCGCTGGCACCCGCAGATGCCACCCAACGAACGGGCAAGAAAAAAGCCACTTGGCGAACCAAGTGGCTTTCGTCTGGTGGGCTGTCAAGGATTCGAACCTTGGACCTATTGATTAAGAGTCAACTGCTCTACCAACTGAGCTAACAGCCCGAAATCGGGGCGCGAATTATGACCCGATCCGCCCGGAGGGTGCAAGCACTTTTTTCAACGTCGTTGAAACCAGCACCGCGGTCCCACTGCTGCGGCAGATCCACGCCAGGCGGGGCTCTGCAGCAGGTGATCCATCGAAACGAAGGGGTCACACCTATAAGAAAAAAGCCACCTGGCGTACCAGGTGGCTTCCATCTTGGTGGGCYGTCAAGGATTCGAACCTTGGACCTATTGATTAAGAGTCAACTGCTCTACCAACTGAGCTAACGGCCCGTGAAACTCAGACGCACATCATAGCGTGCTTTCTGTTTATTGCAATACCGTTTCGGCTACGCCGATGCGGTTGAATCAGTGGGGTGGCTGAGGGGATTCGAACCCCCGACCACCGGAATCACAATCCGGTACTCTAACCAACTGAGCTACAGCCACCACTGAAACTTTTGTTCCCTCGCCGATATCAGCTGGCGCTGGAACTTCAAACCTTTGCCCGGGGACTGTCACCAAAGTTCCGGTCCGCCGAAGCGAGTCCGATATTCTGGTGGAGTCCTTGCGCTTTTGCAAGCACTTCTTCACATTCCGCCGATGCGATCCCGGTACCTCGCCAATGGCGCGCCCGACAGGAATCGAACCTGTAACCGCCGGCTTAGAAGGCCGGTGCTCTATCCAGTTGAGCTACGGGCGCCCGAACCGGAACGGCGTCCAATCCGACGTGATGTGGGATTGGTCGGGGTAGAGGGATTCGAACCCCCGACATCCTGCTCCCAAAGCAGGCGCGCTACCAGACTGCGCTATACCCCGGTCTTGCAATCCCCTTGGGCCAGGCCCGCGGAGCTGGTCATTGTGGCCAAGCACATCGGGAACTGTCAACGCAGGATGCACAGACCGGACACCTGCCACGGCGCCGGAAGCAGCCATCGGCTATGCTCCCGTCCATCGGCCGGACGGCCGTCCTGACCCTCATTCGCACGGAGAACGCGCATGCGCAGCGGCAACCCGGCTCTTTCCGAGTCCACCTTCCTCGACCTCGCCAGCGGCTCGGTGGTGACCAGCCCCGACCAGGCCATGTCCCTCAACGGCACCGTCAACAAGACAGGTTTCCTGCTGCTGTTGACCGTGCTGACGGCGGCCTTCGCCTGGAACCAGACCATCGATGACTATGGTCAGGTCATGGCTGGGGCCAAGCTGTACGCCATGGGCGGTGCAATCGGTGGCCTGGTGCTGGCACTGATCACCATCTTCAAGAAGGAATGGTCGCCGGTCACCGCGCCGATGTACGCACTGGTCGAAGGGCTGTTCCTGGGTGCCATCTCGGCCGTGTTCAACGCCAAGTTCCCGGGCATCGTGTTCCAGGCCGTGCTGCTGACCTTCGGCACCTTGTTCGCGCTGCTGATCGCCTACCGCAGCGGCGTGATCAAGGCCACCGAGAACTTCAAGATGGGCGTGGTCGCTGCCACTGGCGGCATCGCCCTGCTCTACCTGGCGTCGTTCGTGCTGGGCTTCTTCAACATCAACGTGCCGGTGATCCATGACTCCAGCTGGCTCGGCATCGCCTTCAGCCTGTTCGTGGTGGTCGTGGCCGCGCTGAACCTGGTGTTGGACTTCGACTTCATCGAGACCGGGGTCGCCCAGCGTGCACCGAAGTACATGGAGTGGTATGGCGCATTCGGCCTGATGGTGACCCTGGTCTGGCTGTATGTGGAGTTCCTGCGCCTGCTGTCGAAGATCCAGCAGCGCTGAGCCGCACCATGCCGTAAACGACAAAGGGCGCCCTCGTGGCGCCCTTTATCGTTCTTCCCTCAGCGCGCCAGCAGTACCGGCAGCGAAGACGCCAGCAACGCGATGCCGGAGGCGGTCAGCAGGCTCAGCACGACCTGTCGGAAACGTGCCTCGCTGATGCCGATGTAGACGCGCGCGCCCAACAGCGTCGGCACCAGCATCGCCGGTGCCACGATGGCGAAGTACGGCAGCATCTGCCGCGTCACCAGGCCACTTCCGACATAGGTGGCCATGGTCACCGCCAGCATCGCCAGATTGAAATTCTGGATGACCGCCCGCTGCTCGTCCTTGCCGAAGCCACGCAGCGTGCTCCACAGCGTCGGCACCGGTCCGGCGAAACCGCCAATGCCGCTGAGCACCCCCCCGGCCATGCCGGCGATCGCATCGCCCACGCGGCCGCCAACGGTGACCGGCGGCAACGACCGCGCCATCAGCATCACCGGGCACCACAGTGCCAGGAAGCCGCCCAGCAGCGCCTTGAACCAGACCATGTCCAGCTGCGGCAGCACCATCACGCCCAGCGGAATGCCGGCCAGCCCGCCCAGCACGAAGGGCAGCAGCAGGCGCAGGTTGAAGCCGCGGCGCACGGTGAACACTGCAACCAACTGCCCGACCAGCGCACCGAACACCGACAGTGTGGCCGCCAGCCGCGGCTCCAGCCCCCATGCCCAGAACGACATCGCCACCATGCCGAAGGCGAATCCGGACAGCCCCTGCACGAACCCGGCAACGATCGCCCCAAGTGCGACCAGCAGATACACCGACTCCATCACCACCTCGGTTGCAACCGCGCGGCTACCCTGCCGCGCCCACCTGTGCAGCGTAGTGCGCTGCAAGGTGCTCGACCAGCGCGCGCACTTTCGGTGCCAGCGCACGTGCATGCGGATACAGCGCGAAGTAGCCGCGCTGCCCGGCATGCCAGGCCGGCAGTACGCGGATCAAACGGCCGGCGCGCAGGTCTTCCTGTACGGTCAGTGCAGTGAACAGGCTGATGCCCATTCCGGCCAGCGCGGCGGCATGCAGCGCGGGCGTGGCATCCACGCGCAGGCGCTGGCCGGCCTCGATGCTCACGCAGGTACCGCGCGGCCCCTGCAGCTGCCAGGGCGGCATTGACGGCGTGGGACTGAATCCCAGCAGCGTATGTTGTTCGAGATCCGCAGCCTGCCGCGGCAGACCACGACGTGCCAGATAGGCCGGCGCGGCTACCAGGATGCGCGGGCAGCTGGCCAGTTCGCGCGCGACCAGCTGGCTGTCCGGCAACGAGGGCGCGATGCGCAGGGCCAGGTCGAAACCGCCCCCCACCACGTCGACCAGTTGATCATCGGCTGACAGGTCCAGCGAGACCTGCGGGTAGCGCTGCAGGAACGACGGTAGCCACTGGGGCAGCTCCTGGCTGGCGACCACCTGCGGCACGCTGATGCGTACGGCGCCACTGGGCTGTACCTGCCCGGCGCGCGCGCGGTCGTCCGCTTCCTGCAGGCGATCGAGCAGCACGCCCGCCTCCCGGTAGTAATCGCGCCCGGCTTCGGTCAACGACAGCCGCCGACTGTTGCGATCGAGCAGGCGAACCTGCAGGTGATCTTCCAGCTGCCGCAGTTGCCGTGACATCGCCGAGTGGGTCGTGCCCAGGCGTTCAGCCGCAGCGGTGAAGCTGCCGGCGTCGACGATGGCGCGCAGCGCACGCAGGGCGGCGAAATGATCCATCAGCGAGCGGCTCCACCTGGCAGGGCCCACGGCATGCGGGCCCTGCCAGCTTATCAAGCGCCGTCGCCGGCCTTGTGCACCGGCAGCGCCAGGATCGCGTCGGTACGCATGACATCACCGAAGGTGTCTTCGATCTGCGCCAGCGATGCCTCATGCAGCACGCGATGTTCGATGCGACGGCCATCGGCCAGGTCCAGGTCACGGCTTGCGCTGGCATCGGACGATACGATCACCCGGTAGCCGCGCGGAGCCGCCGCCGCGTCGCGCGCCGCACCGGCCACGCAGGCATGGGTCTGCAGGCCAGTGACGATCAGGGTGTCGATACCGGCTTCCTTCAGCACCGTGTCGAGCACCGCGGCCGAGTTGCCAGCAAACACGCTGACGTTGTCCTTCTGCACCACGGTCTCACCCTTGCGCGGCTGCAGGTCGCGATGGAAGGCGGCATTGACGCTGCCCTGCGCGAACAACGGCGCGCCGGCCGGCAACACGTGCTGCACGTGGATCACGCGGATGCCATGGGCATCGGCGAACTCGACCACCCGCTTCGCCTGGCGCAGCGCCGCCGCGCCATCGGGGATGACCATGCGGCCACCGGCAAAACCGGGCGCGGCGCTGGCGTCGAAGTACTCGTTCTGGAAGTCGATCACCAGCACGGCGGTCTTCGCTGCATCCAGCGAGGTCGCGACCGGCGCGCCCGCCATGTGGCGGATGGTGGGATGGGACGGTTCGGCGGCGGCGACCGGGGCGGTGGCGGCCATGCCGATCAGGCTGGCCAGGCCGAAGGCGGTGAGGTTCATGGTGCGGATTCCTGCGCGGTGGGTGTGGGGCACAGGATGCGGAGCGGTTGGCGCACGAACCAGCCATGTAACGGCACATGATCTGTGCAAATTTCGCACAGAATGTCCTTGTAGCGTCGAGCCATGCTCGACTACGCAGGAGCAGTCGAGCATGGCTCGACCCTACTGGGCCAGCTTGACCCCATTGAGTCGCACGATCATCGCGTGGTCACGACCCAGCACCACTTCGGCGGTATTGCTGCCCGCGCGCACGGCACGTGCAAGGCCCGCCGGATACTTCACTGGGACGCCGGCCAGGGTCTGCACATGCTGGGCCGGAGAGATCCTGCTCCTGATCACGAACTCGGCACAGCTGCCTTCGAGCAGATACACAGGCGATCCTGCCGGAAATTCGATCAACCGCAGGATGCGCGCCTCGCCCTCCTGCATGCTGCGGAGGGGCGCCCCCTGCGTCCGCAGGCGGCGCAGCGCGCGCTGGGCGCGGGACCACGGCCAGTAGAAGATGGCGTAGATCGCCACGCCGACAGCATAGACGGCAACGGCCGCCACGACCCACACGGCCGCCTCAGGCATCTGAAAAAATCCTGTCGGTGAAAAACCGCACTTGAAAACGCAGACGGGCCGTACAAGGACGGCCCGTCTTCAACGCATGCAGGCCCGGACTGGACATCGCCGAGACGATCTCCGGCCGGAACGCCGGCCGCTTACAGGCGGCTGGCGATGGCCTGGGCAAAGCTCATGGTGGTGCCGGTGCCGCCCAGGTCGCCGGTCAGCGAATCCTTGGCTTCCATGGTCGCCACGATGGCCTTGCGCAGGCGCTCGGCATTTTCCGGCTGGCCGACATGGTCCAGCATCTGCGCCGCTGCCAGCAGCAGCGCGCACGGATTGGCCTTGCCCTGGCCAGCGATGTCCGGCGCGGTGCCGTGCACGGCTTCGAAGATCGCTGCGTCCTTGCCGATGTTGGCACCCGGGGCCAGGCCCAGGCCGCCGACGAGGCCGGCGCACAGGTCGGAGATGATGTCGCCGAACAGGTTGGTGGTGACGATCACGTCGAACTGTTCCGGACGCATCACCAGCTGCATGCAGCAGTTGTCGACGATCATTTCCTGGAATTCGATGTCCGGGTACTGCGCAGCCACTTCACGGGCGACATTCAGGAACAGGCCCGAGGTCGACTTGATGATGTTGGCCTTGTGTACCGCGGTGACCTTCTTGCGGCCGGTGCTCTTGGCCAGCTCGAAGGCGTAGCGCACGATGCGCTCGGAGCCCTTGCGGGTGATGCGGGTGCCGGAGAAGGCGGTCTCGCCGTCGGCCGACACTTCCTGGCCTTCGGCCAGGTAGGCACCTTCGGTATTCTCACGCACGGTGATCAGGTCGACGTTGTCGAAACGCGACTTGGTGTTCGGGAAGGTGTGGGCCGGACGCACATTGGCGTACAGGTCGAAGTGACGGCGCAGGCTGACGTTGATCGAGGTGAAGCCACCACCGACCGGGGTGGTCAGCGGGCTCTTCAGCGCGACCTTGTTGCGCGCGATCGATTCCAGGGTCACCGCCGGCATCAGGTCGCCGTGCTTTTCCAGGGCCACCAGGCCGGCGTCGGCGTCTTCGTACTCCAGGCCAGTCTTGAGCTGGTCGAGCACGAACAGGGTGGCGTCCATGATTTCCGGGCCAATGCCGTCGCCGCGGATGACCGTAATTTTCTGCGTCATTGATCGATGTTCCGAACAGGGGTAAAAACGCCGTCCGGACGTGCCCGGAAACGCCGGCGCAAAGGAAGTTTCACCGGCAATTATGCCTTACCCGGCTCGGAGACCCCAAATAGGCAATTAGTCCGAGCCGGGTAAGGCAGAATTGCCCGCGCATTCTTCCTCTACCCCCGCCTGTCGGCGCGCCCCTTCAACAAGAAGGGGCTCCTGGGCTGTTGGATTGCGGGGAAGCGCTCGGTAGTGCCGGCCGCTGGCCGGCAACCTCGGCCATGTGGGGTTCACGGGATGCCGACCAGCGGCCGGCACTACCGGGAGGGCCACAGGGTCCGGTTCCCGGCGCCCGTCAGGTTCAGTGCGCGTGCGCTTCCGGGGCGGCGGCGCCGCCTTCGAGCTGGTCGAGGAAGTCGACCGCGCGGCGCAGGTGCGGGATCACGATCGAGCCGCCCACCACCAGGCCGACCGAGAAGGTCTCGAAGAACTCTTCTCGGGTCACCCCGGCGTCCTTGCACTGGGCCACGTGATAGCTGATGCAGTCGTCGCAGCGCAGCACCATCGAGGCCACCAGGCCCAGCAGTTCCTTGGTCTTCACATCCAGCGCGCCGGCCTGGTAGGTCTGCGTGTCCAGCGCGAAGAAGCGGCGCACCACCTGGTTCGGTTCGCCCAGGATGCGCTCGTTCATGCGCTTGCGGAAATCGGTGAACTCGGCGATGCGGTCCTTGCTGCCGTCGTCGGCCGCGCTCATGCCTGGCCCTGCCCGGCCAGCAGCGGCTCGAGCTTGCCTTCACGGTGCAGGGCCATCATGTCGTCGTAACCGCCCACGTGTACGTCGCCCACGAAGATCTGCGGCACGCTGGTACGGCGGGTCAGCGCCATCATCTTCTCCCGCTCGACCGGGTCCAGGTCGATGCGGACCTCGGTCCACTGCTGGCCCTTGCTCTTCAGGAAATTCTTGGCGGCCACGCAGTACGGGCAGACGGCGGTGGAATAGATGGTGATGGCGGGGGCACCGCCGGCGGTCTGGGCTGTCACGGGAAACTCCACGATGGATCGACGGTCTACATATGGTACCGGTGCGCTGGAATTTCCACGCCACCGCCGCAACACTGTGGATTAACGAATGGTTGCCCCCCGGCCTGCCACGCTTGGCGCGCCCTGCCCGAGGACCTTCTGCTTGCGAGCCCTGCTGCTGACTACCGTCGTCACCCTGGCCCTGGCCATGCCGCTGGCCCAGGCCCAGGAGAAGCTGCCCGACATCGGCTCGTCGGCGGGCGAGCTGCTGACCCCGGCGCGCCAGGCCGAGTACGGCGCCATGATGCTGCGTGAGCTGCGCAACTACGGCTACCTGCTGGACGACCCGTTGGTGAACGACTGGCTGCAGACCATGGGCACCCGCCTCGGCTCCAACAGCGACCAGCCGCGCCAGCCTTACACGTTCTTCGTGATGAAGGACCGCCAGATCAACGCCTTCGCCACCCTGGGCGGCTACATCGGGGTCAACGCCGGCCTGGTGCTGACCGCCGAGCGCGAGGACGAAGTGGCGGCCGTGCTGTCGCACGAAATCGCCCATGTCACCCAGCAGCATGTACTGCGCGGGGTCGAGCGTGCCCAGCGCGACCAGATTCCGATCCTGCTGGGCATGCTGGCGGCGGTGGTGGCCGCGCAGGCCAGCAACAGCACGTCTTCCGGCAATGCGACCATGGCCGCCATCAGCTCCGGCATGGGCCTGATGCAGCAGCGCCAGATCAACTACACACGCTCCAACGAGTCCGAGGCCGACCGCCTCGGCATCCGTACCCTGTCGCGCAGTGGCTATGACGTGGACGCGATGGCCGGCTTCTTCGAGCGGATGGCGTCGGCAATGCGTGGCAACGAAGGCGGCTACAGCGTGCCCGAGTTCCTGCGCACCCACCCGGTCAACATCACCCGCATCAGCGAAGCCAAGGCGCGCGCCGAGCAGATGAAAAAGGACACGGTGCTGCTGACCACCAGCACCCCCAGCGGCGAGCGCAGGGAGCGCGTGGACCCGGCCGATCCCAGCCTGGCCGAACCCCTGTTGCGTGGAAACAACCCGCTGCTGCCCAGCAGTGTGTTGCGCATCCCGATGGGCCAGCTGAGCCGCGGCGCCAGTGGCGACTTCGACTGGGCGCGCGAGCGCCTGCGGGTCCTGAGTGCCGATTCGACCGCCGAACTGGAGCGCGAGTACACCGATCTTGCCAAGCGCCAGAAGGACGGCCTCAACGAGGCCCAACGCTATGGCCAGGCGCTGGCCGTGATGCGCAACGGTCGCGCCGGTGCCACCCAGGCCCGGCAGACCCTGGCCGGCCTGCTGCAGACCCGGCCGGACAATCTGTGGCTTGCACTGGGGCTGGGCGAGGCCGAATCACGCGCAGGCCTGTCCGCCCAAGCCAACAGCCGTTTCGAGCAGTTGCTGCGCCAGCACCCCAACAGCCGGCCGGTGGCCCTGACCTACGCCGAGATCCTGAACGAACAGGGCAGCCGCGAAGCCGGCCAGCGTGCGCAGGCCATGCTGCGGCCGCTGCTGTCGCAAAGCGGTAATGATCCGGTCTTCCAGCAGCGTTACGCCCGCGCCAGCGAGCTGGCCGGCGACAGCGTGCGCGCCAGCGAGGCATACGCCGAGGCGGCCTTCCTCAGCGGTCGCCCGGAACAGTCGTTGATGCAGCTGCAGGCACTCAAGCGCAACCCGGCGCTGGACTATGTGGGTCGCGCCCGGGTGGACGCGCGCATCGAGGCGATCACCCCGACCGTGCTGGAGCTGCGTCGCCAGGGCGTGCAGGACCCGGACCTGGATCGCCGCTGAGTGCCGCATGACCGGCCGATGGCAATCCCGGTTGGTTCCGGCCCGTTAGTCACAAACATGTCATCAAACCGTAGTCTACTGGCACCAGTCCAGTAACCGAGCCCTACGGTGTCCTCGTGCAGAAACGCATCCTGATCGTCGATGACGAGCCCGCGATCCGTGAAATGGTCGCCTTCGCCCTTCGCAAGGGCGATTACGAACCGGTCCACGCCGGCGATGCCCGGGAGGCCCAGACCGCGATCGCCGACCGCGTTCCCGACCTGATCCTGCTGGACTGGATGCTGCCCGGCACCAGCGGCCTGGACCTGGCCCGCCGCTGGCGCAAGGAAACCCTGACCCGCGAAGTGCCGATCATCATGCTGACCGCCCGCGGCGAAGAAAACGACCGCGTCGGTGGCCTCGAGGCCGGCGTCGACGACTACGTGGTCAAGCCGTTTTCGGCGCGCGAACTGCTCGCCCGCATCCGCGCGGTCATGCGCCGCGCCCGCGAGGACGACGAGGACGGCAGCGTAGCGGTCGGTCCGATCCGCATCGATGGTGCCGCCCATCGCGTGTTTGCCAATGACCAGCCGGTGCCGATCGGCCCGACCGAATACCGCCTGCTGCACTTCTTCATGACCCACCCCGAGCGCGTCTACACCCGCGCGCAGCTGCTCGACCATGTGTGGGGCGGCAGCGTGTACGTGGAAGAACGCACCATCGACGTGCACATCCGCCGCCTGCGCAAGACGCTGGAACCGTTCAACGCCGAGAACATGGTGCAGACCGTGCGCGGCGCTGGCTACCGCTTCTCCACGGCCACCTGAGTCTCGTCGTGCCGGCGCCGCGCACCCGCGGGTGCCGGTGCCGGCAACTCTGCTATAACCCTCGGTTCACCCCAGTGAACCGCCGCACCTCAACGACGAGATCGCAATGCCCCGCCACATCCGCTCCGCCTGGTTGAAGACCCTGGCCACCGTCGCCGCGGTACTGCTGTTCGCCGGATTGGTGGGGTGGTTCACGGGCCATCTGTGGTTGTGCATCGCACTGGGCGCGTTGGCCACCCTGGCCTGGCACTACTGGCGCCTGCGCAGCGTGCTGCGACGGCTGACCGCGCGCCAGCGCTGGGACACCGCCGAGGAAGGCACCGGTGTCTGGAACGAGCTGGACCGCCTGCTGTATCGCAACCAGGTGGAAATGCGCGTGCGCAAGCGCCGCCTGCTGGACATGCTGCGCAGCTACCGCGCCGCCGCCGCAGCGCTGCCCGATGCGGTGGTGGTGCTGGACCGCAACAGCCAGCGTGTGCAGTGGTTCAACGAAGCGGCCACCGCCCTGCTCGGCCTGCATCATCCGGGCGACCTCGGCGAGGCCCTGGTCGAACGCCTGCAGCCGATGCCGCTGGCCCACTGGCTGGCCGGCGGCCGCAACGCCGAGCCGATCCTGGACGTGCCCTCGCCGGTCGACCCTGCGATCCGCCTGAACCTGCGCCTGATTCCCTACTCTCAGGACTATTGGCTGCTGATCGCGCGCGACGTCAGCAAGCTGCTGCGCCTGGAACAGGTGCGCCGCGACTTCGTCGCCAACGTTTCACATGAGCTGCGCACCCCGCTCACCGTGGTACACGGCTACCTGGACATGATGGACCCGGAGGATTTCCCGGGAACCGGACCGATGCTGGAAGAAATGCGCAAGCAGAGCCAGCGCATGGCCCAGCTGGTGGAAGATCTGCTGACCCTGTCGCGGCTGGAATCGCAGGAACACAGCGAGGAAGAGACCGTGGCCATGCAGCCGATGCTGGCCACCCTGCGCCGCGAAGCCGAAGCGCACAGCCAGGGCCGCCACCAGATCAGCATCGACGATCTGGCCGGCGTTGACCTGCAGGGCTCGACCAAGGAACTGCACAGCGCCTTCTCCAACCTGGTCACCAACGCGGTGCGCTATACGCCGGCCGGTGGCCGCATCGCCGTAGAGTTCCGCCGCGAAGGCGACGGCGCGGTGCTGGCGGTGCGCGATTCTGGTTACGGCATCCCGGCATCCCACCTGCCGCGCCTGACCGAACGTTTCTACCGTGTCTCCAGCAGCCGTTCCCGCGAAAGCGGCGGTACCGGCCTGGGCCTGTCCATCGTCAAGCACATCCTCGGCCTGCACCACGCGAGGCTGGAGATTGAAAGCGAGGTCGGCAAGGGCTCGGTGTTTTCCTGCCATTTCGATGCCGACCACGTGCGCCCGCGCGAGTCCGCCCCCCTGACTTCCATCGAAGAATGACGCCATGAGCAGCCTCGGATCCCTCCCCCTCCCCGTGAGCCCGGACAACGATCCGTTGCGCGACCCGGCGCTCTACATCAACCGCGAGCTGTCGCAGCTGGATTTCAATTTCCGCGTGCTGGCACAGGCGATGGACCCGCAGGTGCCGCTGCTGGAGCGCCTGCGCTTCATGTGCATCTCCTGCACCAACCTGGACGAGTTCTTCGAGATCCGCGCCGCGGCCGTGCGCCACGCGCAGGAGTTCGGCCTGCCACCAGCGCCAGACGGCATGAGCCCGCAGGCCATCCTCAACGCCATCCATGACCGTGCCGCCGAACTGGTGGACCAGCAGTACCGCTGCTGGAACGAGACGCTGCGGCCGGCGCTGATGGAGGCCGGCATCGGCGTACTCGGCCGCCATTCCTGGACCGACCGCCAGAAACGCTGGCTGCGCGCGTACTTCCGCAACGAGATCATGCCGGTGCTGTCGCCGCTGGGTCTGGACCCGGTGCATCCGTTCCCGAAGATCCTCAATAAGTCGCTGAACATCGTGGTGGTGCTGAAGGGCACCGACGCGTTCGGCCGCGCCGGCCACCTGGCCATCGTGCGCGCGCCGCGCTCGTTGCCGCGCATCATCCAGCTGCCGGAGAAGCTCGGCGGATCGCAGAACTTCGTGTTCCTGTCGTCGGTGCTGTCCACCTTCGTCGATGAGCTGTTCCCGGGCATGGAAGTCCAGGGGGCCTACCAGTTCCGGGTTACCCGCAACTCCGAACTGGTGGTGGACGAGGAAGAAGTGGAGAACCTGGCGCTGGCACTGCGTGACGAGCTGGTCGACCGCGGCTACCGGCCGGCGGTGCGCCTGGAAATCGCGCAGGACATGCCGCGCGACATCGTGCGCACCCTGCTGCAGAATTTCGGCCTGACCGAGAACGCGGTGTACCGCATCGATGGCCCGGTCAACCTCAACCGCATCATCCAGCTCTACGACCTGATCGCGCAGCCAGACCTGAAGTACCCGCCGATGACCCCGCGCACGCTGCGCGACAGCGACGGCATCTTCGAGACGGCGGCACGCCAGGACCTGCTGCTGCACCATCCGTTCGATGCCTTCACCGCAGTGCTGGAGCTGATACGGCAGGCGGCGATCGATCCCAACGTGCTGGCGATCAAGCAGACCCTGTACCGCACCGGCAAGGACTCGCTCATTGTCGACGCACTGATCCAGGCCGCGCGCAACGGCAAGGACGTCACTGTGGTGGTCGAACTGCGTGCGCGCTTCGACGAGGAAGCCAACCTGGGCCTGGCCGATCGGCTGCAGGAAGCCGGCGTGCAGGTGGTGTACGGCGTGGTCGGCTACAAGACCCACGCCAAGATGCTGCTGATCGTGCGCCGCGAGGGCCGCAAGCTGCGCCGCTACGTGCACCTGGGCACCGGCAACTACCACAGCGGCACCGCCCGCGCGTATACCGACATCAGCCTGATCACCGCCGACGCGGACATCGGCAACGATGTGCACCTGCTGTTCCAGCAGCTGTCCGGGCTGGCCTCGAAGATGAAGCTCAAGCGCCTGCTGCAGTCGCCCTTCACCCTGCACACCGGCATCCTCGGCCGCATCGAGCGCGAAACGCGCATCGCCGCCGCCGGCCGCCCCGCGCGGATCATCGCCAAGATGAATGCACTGAACGAGCCGCAGGTGGTGCGCGCGCTGTATGCCGCCTCGCAGGCCGGCGTACAGATCGACCTGATCATCCGCGGCGCCTGTACCCTGCGTCCGGGCGTGCCGGGCATCTCGGACAACATCCGCGTGCGCTCGATCGTCGGCCGCTTCCTGGAGCACAGCCGCGTGTACTGGTTCGGCAACGACGGCGCACCGGAGATGTACTGCGCCAGCGCCGACTGGCTGGAACGCAACCTGCTGCGCCGGGTCGAGACCTGCTTCCCGATCCTCGATCCGGAGCTGGCCAAGCGGGTCTACCGCGAAGTCCTGCAGAACTACCTGGACGACAACCTCAACGCCTGGGAACTGGATGCCGACGGCATCTACCACAAGCGTGCGCCCGCGCACGACGAGGCGCCGCATTCTGCGCAGATGGCATTGATGCAGGGGCTGTAACCCGGTGTGTCGACCAAGGTCGACACCTACCAAGAGCAGTAGGCACCGATTTTGGGCGGGATAGGATCAGTGCCGACCAACGGTCGGCACCCACCATCAGATCGCAGAAATCTGTCGAAGGCGGGGTGGGTCCGGTTGCGGGGGCGTGAGCGCCATGGATGGCGCGACCGAGGCTACATGGACGTACTTGCGCCGTCCCCCGCAACCGGACCCACCCCGCCATCCCACGGATAGCCCGCTGTTGCTGTTGCTGTTGCCGTTGCTTCGGCAGGTGCAGGGCGCAGCCCTGCCGCACTCCCCTCTTCCAAAATGTGAAGGCCGCGCGGTGACGAGCACACCGCCCCTTCGGCTAACATTCGCCCATGCCGCATACCACCACGACTCCGCCCGCATTGCAGGATGGCGACCTGCTGGCCGCCATCGACCTTGGCTCCAACAGTTTCCACATGGTCATCGCGCGCTACACGCTCGGCCAGCTGCGGGTGATCGACCGCCTGCGCGAGACCGTGCGCATGGCCGATGGCCTGGATGGCAAGGGTGGACTTTCCTCCGCTGCCCGGCAGCGCGCGCTGGAATGCCTGGCCCGTTTCGGCCAGCGCATCCGCAACGTGCCGCCGCACCGGGTGCGCGCGCTGGCCACCAATACCGTGCGCCAGCTGCGTTCCCCGCAGTCGTTCCTTGTACCCGCCGAAACCGCGCTCGGGCACGCCATCGAAGTCGTCAGCGGCCGCGAAGAGGCGCGCCTGATCTACCTGGGCGTGGCCCACGCGCAACCGCCCAAGCCCGGCCAGCGCCGGCTGGTCATCGACATTGGCGGTGGCTCGACCGAGTTCATCATCGGCATGGGCATGCAGACCCTCGAGCGCGAAAGCCTGCAGGCCGGTTGCATCGCCAGCACCCGGCGCTTCTTCCCGGGTGGCAAGCTGAGCAGGAAACGCTGGAAGGATGCGCTGGCCGAGATCGGCCGCGAGTTCCAGCCCTTTGCCAGCAAGTACCGCGCACTGGGCTGGCAGGAAGCGCTCGGCTCCTCGGGCACGCACAAGGCAATCAGCGAGATCTGCGCGACGATGAAGCTGAGCAAGGGCGCGATCACCGCCGAGGCCCTGCCACAGCTGCGCGACGAACTGCTGAAGGCCAAGAAGATCGACGACATCCAGTTGCCGGGCCTGTCCAGCGACCGCCGCCCGATCATCGCCGGCGGCATCCTGGTGCTGGAAGCGGCCTTCCAGGCGCTGGGCCTGCAGAAACTGCTGGTCAGCAAGGCGGCGATGCGCGAAGGCATCCTGTACGACATCGTCGGCCGCGCCGGTGAGAACGACCTGCGTGACGAATCGGTGGCCGCGCTCAGCCAGCGCTACGGCATCGATACGGTACAGGCCGACCGCGTGCAGGACACCGCCCTTTCACTACTGGAACAGGTGCAGGAACGTTGGAAGCTCGATGCCGACGATGCACGCATGCTGGGCTGGGCCGCGCGCCTGCACGAACTGGGCCTGATGATCGCCCACAGCGGTTATCACGTGCATGGCAGCTACGTGCTGGAACACTCGGACATCGCCGGCTTCTCGCGGCAGGAGCAGCAGATGCTGGCCGCACTGGTACGCAGCCATCGCCGCAGCGTGACCAAGACCGCCTTCGACGCCCTGCCCGAGCGCCTGCTGCTGACCGCACGCCGGTTGGCCGCCCTGCTGCGCCTGGCGGTGCTGCTCAACCGCGCCCACGAGGACGATCCGCTGCCGGCGCTGGAACTGACCGCCGACGACAACCGCCTGTCGCTGATCGTGCCGCAGGCCTTCATCGATGCCCGGCCGCTGTTGCGCGCCGATCTGATTGGTGAAACCGACGGCATCGCCGGACTGGGCATCCAGTTCCGGCCGTTCGTGGCCTGAGGACCAGGCCTTTCCCGCCGGGAAAGAACGTCACACACCGTTACGATTCGCGCATGCGCCCCCCCCTTGATCTGCTGCGACGCAGCAGATCATGCCGGGCGAGCGCATTCAGCGTTACAGCTAAGCGACTGCTTTTGTTGAGCTTTCGTGAAATCTGGTGATGAAGCCCGGTACAAAGCGATACGACCTCTTTACATAGCATTAACCAACGAGACTACTATCGGGTCATCGGTCCACTTATCAGCGGCCGATTTCTTCGACGCCCTGTTTGGCGTCCCTGCACGACCTGAGAGAGAGAGCTCGTCATGACTTCACGTACCACCCCCCTGGGGCAGGCCATCCGCTACGCCCTGGCGACCACTGCGACGCTGGCGGCCCTGCCCGCGTTCGCCCAGAGTGGCAACACCGCCGCGCCGACTACCCTGGATCGCATCGAGATCACTGGCTCGCGCATCCGCCAGGTGGACGTGGAGACCGCTCAGCCGGTCCTGGCACTGAGCCGGTTGGACATCGAGCGCCAGGGCTTCAGCTCGGTGGCCGACATCCTGCAGAACGTCACGGCGATGGGCAGCCCGGCGATCAGCCGTGCCAACGCCCTGAGCGCTGGCGAGAACACCGGCGGCACCTACATCGACATGCGCAACCTGGGCGCACAGCGCACCCTGGTGCTGGTCAACGGCAAGCGCCTGGGCATCAGCACCTCGGGTTACCAGGACGTGTCCTCGCTGCCCGTGTCGGCGGTGGAGCGCATTGAAGTCCTGAAGGACGGCGCGTCGGCCATCTACGGCTCCGACGCGATGGCCGGCGTGATCAACATCATTACCCGTTCCAACGTCAACGGCGTGACCGCCAACGTCTACCACGGCCAGTACAGCGAAGGCGACGGCGCCCGTGACCGCTTCGACGTGGTCGGCGGCTGGAGCAATGACCGCGTGTCGCTGACCCTGGCGCTGGAGCACTCCGAAGAAAAGAGCGTGTGGGCCAAGGACCGTTGGTTCAGCAAGTACGGCGTGAGCGACCGCCACCCGAACGACGCCTCCAACTGGACCACGCTGAGCCAGTGGGGCCAGGTCACCGGCCTGAAGGGTGGCCCTGGCTGCACCAACACCAGCCAGGGGTGTGGCTATTCGCTCAACCGCGGCACTGACCCGACCAACCCGGCCAACTATCACCTGACCGACGCGACGCCGTTCACCGGCGATGTCAGCAATGCCAACGAGCAGATGCACGTGATGTACCCGATCAAGCGTGATTCGGTGTACTTCGACGGTCGCTTCAAGATCACCGACCAGGTCAACCTGCGCACCGAATTCGGCTACAACAAGCGTTCGTCCGAGCGCCAGATTGCAGGCTACCCCCTGCAGTCCAGTTCGGTGTCGATCTCGGGTGACCCGACCGCCACCGGCCTGATGTCCAAGGACAGCTACTTCAATCCGTTCGGCAGCCAGCACGGCTATGCCAAGCCAACCGACGTAGCCTGGAACCGCCGCACCTGGGAAATCCCGCGTGTGAGCACCAGCGAACTGAAAACCTACCGTGCGGTAGTGTCGCTGGACGGCACCTTCGAGATCGGCCAGCGCTACTTCGACTGGGACGTGGGCTACCAGTACAACCGCAATGAACTGACCGCCACCGCCACCGGCAACCTGCACAAGAAGCGCGTGCGTGACGCCGTGGGGCCGTCGTTCCTGGATCCGGCAACCGGCAAGGTGATGTGTGGCCGTCCGGGTGCAGTGATCGCCGGCTGCACCCCGTGGAACCCGCTGGTGCCCTACGGCAGGAACGATCCGAACGGACTGACCGGCAATGAAGAACTGATGGCCTGGCTGTTCCCGGCGGAGCACACCACCGGCCGGACCACCACCAAGAACGCGTTCGCCAACCTGTCCGGCAGCATCCTGACCCTGCCGGCCGGCGACCTGGGCTTCGCCTTC
The DNA here is from genome assembly GCF_013464485.1 of Stenotrophomonas maltophilia. Lineage (GTDB taxonomy): Bacteria > Pseudomonadota > Gammaproteobacteria > Xanthomonadales > Xanthomonadaceae > Stenotrophomonas > Stenotrophomonas maltophilia_AW. Next base: position 43,809 of record NZ_RAUX01000042.1, on the reverse strand, counting down.
GGCGTGGAAAGCCGCAAGGAAGATGGCCGGTACACCCCCGATGCCCTGGCCCAGACCGGTGCCACCACCAACCTGGCCGCAGGCCCGACCGGTGGCAGCTACAACGTGAAGGAAGCCTACCTGGAGCTCAACGTGCCGGTGCTGGCCGACCTGCCCGGCGCGCGTGAGCTGAGCTTCAATGCCGCCACCCGGTATTCCAAGTACAACACCTTCGGCAACACGCTCAACAGCAAGTTCGGCTTCAAGTGGAAGCCGATCGACCAGCTGCTGGTCCGTGGCACCTGGGCGGAAGGCTTCCGCGCCCCGACCATCAATGATCTGTATGGTGGTGGTTCGGAAACCTTCGCGCAGTTCAGCGACCCGTGCGACACCATGTTCGGCTCGGCCAAGGGCAGTGCCGAAGTCCGCGCACGATGCGCGCGTGACATCGCCGATGCCACCAACTTCCGCCAGCTGAAGCAGGGCAACACGCCGGTAACCACGGCGCAGGATGCCACCCCGACGCCGTTCGTGTCCGGCTCCAACCCGCTGCTGGTTCCGGAAACCTCGACCAGCAAGACGCTGGGCCTGGTGTGGAGCCCGACCTTCATCAGCAACTTCAACGTCGCACTGGACTGGTGGAAGATCCGCATCGACAACACCATCGTCGGTGACAGCCCGAACCAGATCCTGAAGGATTGCTATGAGCAGGGCATCGAATCGCGCTGCAGCCGCTTCACCCGTGATCCGTCCAACGGCATCGTCACCGGCCTGAAGTTCGGCAACCGCAATGCCGGCTTCGCCGAGACCGAAGGCTATGACCTGGATGTCAGCTATCGCGTCGACACCAGCTACGGCAAGCTGAGCGCGGGCTGGACCAGCACCTATGTGAGCAAGAACGTCTACCGTTCCACCAATGATGTCCGCGATGCGATCACGCCGATCAACGGCGTTGCCAACACCATCGGCACCGCCACCAGCCTTGCGTTCCGCGTGCGTTCGAACCTGGTGCTGGGCTGGGACGTGGGCGACTTTGGCGTCAGCTGGACGGCACGCTACTACTCCGGCGTGAAGGAGCGCTGCCTCAACGCTGCGCGCTATGCGGACGAATGCTCCGATCCGTCCTTCCAGGCTCCCTGGCTGAAGTCGCCCACCGCTTACAACGAGCGTGGTGCGGTGACCTTCCACGACCTGCAGTTCCGTTACAACCTGCCGTGGGACGCCACCGTTTCGGTGGGTGCCAACAACGTCTTCGACAAGCAGGCACCTGTCATGTACAGCAAGCCGAACTCGTCGTTCTCCTACTACGGTGGCTACGACATCGGTCGTTTCATGTACATGAAGTACCAGCAGCGCTTCTGATCCATCCGCGCGGTTGAAGCTGTACGACCACGGCCCTTCGGGGCCGTGGTTTTTTTTGCACGCGCGCAGACTGTCGCTTTCCACTTCGACCTTGATGCCATCAATCAAGGACACGGCTCCCTGCACCATGTCCGCAGCATCCCCGTAGACCGGAACAATCGACTGATTTGCATCCGCTTTGTGCGGAAGCGTCATGTCAGCCTGCCGCACATTCGTCTCTTGCCCCTACGCCTCGCGGTCCACCTTCACTAGGTTCGAACACCCACCGCCTGCGGTGGAGTTGCTGCGGCCGGCCAGGCTGCGCTCCGACGACTTCGAAGACTGAGAGAGAGACCCATGACCATCCGTATTCCCGCACTCGGGTTGGCGATCCGCCGCGCACTGGCGATGACGGCGACCACCGCGCTGGCAGCTCCCGTGTTCGCACAGCACGCGCCGGAAGCCACCACGCTGGACCGCCTCGAGATCACCGGCTCGCGCATCCGCCAGGTCGACCTGGAAACCGCACAGCCCGTACTGACCATCAGCCGCGCCGACATCGAGCGGCAGGGCTTCAGTTCCGTCGCCGACATCCTGCAGAACCTGACCGCGACAGGCAGCCCGGCATTGAGCCGCGCCAGCCCGCTCAGCGCCGGCGAGGCCTCCGGCGGCAGCTATGTGGACATGCGCGGGTTGGGGGCGCAGCGCACACTGGTGCTGGTGAACGGCAAGCGCCTGGGCATGACCACCAGCGGCTATCAGGATGTTTCCAGCATTCCCGCGGCGGCGGTGGAGCGCATGGAAGTACTCAAGGACGGCGCCTCGGCCATCTATGGTTCCGACGCGATGGCCGGTGTGGTCAACATCATTACCCGCCGCAACGTTGAAGGCGTGACCGCCAGCGTCTACCGCGGGCAGTACAGCGAAGGCGATGGCACGCGTACCCAGTACGACGTGGTTGCCGGCTGGTCGAACGACCGCGCTTCGATCAGCTTCGCTGCCGAGCACGTCGAGGAAAAGGGCGTATGGGCAAAGGACCGTGGCTTCAGTGCGTACACCTATACCGACCGTCATCCGGGCGATGGCTGGACCACGGTCGGACAGTGGGGGCGCATCGTCGGCTTCAATGGCCCCGGTTGCAGCAGCAACCGTGGCTGCAGCTATACGCTCGACCGCGGCAGCCAGCCGGGCGGACCGGACAGCGTCCATCTCAGCGACAACACGCCGTTCACCGGTGATGTCAGCAACAGCAACGAGCAGATGCACCTGCAGACGCCGATCAAGCGCGACTCGATCTTCGTCGATGCCCGTGCAGACCTGAACGACCAGGTCCGCTTCAACACCCAGCTGGGCTACAACCGGCGCACCACCACGCGCCAGATCGCCGGCTACCCGTTCCAGTCCGACGCAGCCGGCATCACTCCGATGTCCGCCGACAGCTGGTTCAACCCGTTCGGCAGCCACCACGGCTACGAAACGCCCAGTGATGTGCATTGGAACCGCCGCACCTGGGAAGTTCCGCGGGTAAGTACCAGCGAGCTGACCACCTGGCAGGGCGTTGCCGCCCTTGAAGGCAGCTTCGAATTCGGTGGCCGGGATTTCGACTGGGAAGCCGGCTACCAGTACAACCGCAGCGAACTGACCCAGCGCGCCACCGGCAATCTGCACAAGCAGCGCGTGGCCGATGCCACTGGCCCCTCGTTCTTCAACCCGGAAACCGGCAAGGTCGAATGTGGCACCCCGGGAGCACCGATTGCCGGCTGCAAACCGTGGAATCCGCTGGTTCCGGAGGGCCAGAATGATCCTCATGGGTTGACCGGCAATCCCGAACTGCAGGAGTGGCTGTTCCCCGAGGAGATCACACGGGGCCGCACCACCACCCGCAACCTGTTCGCCAGTATCAGCGGAAGCCTTGCGGTCCTGCCCGCGGGTGAACTGGGCTTTGCCGTGGGCGTGGAGAGCCGTCGTGAGGATGGCCGCTTCATTCCCGACGCGTTGGCACAGACCGGCGCAACCACAAACCTGGCAGCGGGCCCCACCGGTGGCGGCTACCGTGTCGACGAGGCCTATCTGGAACTGAACATTCCGGTGCTGCGCGATCTGCCCGGCGCACGTGAGCTGACCTTCAATGCGGCGACACGCTCCTCGGATTACACCACCTTCGGCAACACCCTCAACAGCAAGTTCGGCGTCACCTGGAAACCCATCGACCAGCTGCTCGTCCGTAGTACCTGGGCCCAGGGCTTCCGCGCGCCGACCATCTCCAACCTGTACGGCGGTGGCTCGGAAACGTTCACCACTGGCTTCCGCGACCCCTGCGACACGGTCTACGGTGCAGCGGCCAGCAGCCCTGAAGTACGCGCGCGCTGCGCCGCCGACATCGCCAATGCAGACACCTACCGCCAGCTCGGCCAGGGCAACAAGCCGATCACCGGCAGCAGCGGGCAGTCACCCCTGCCGTTCAGGAACGGCTCCAATCCGGATCTGCAGCCGGAGACCTCCACCAGCCGCACGATGGGCCTGGTCTGGAGCCCATCGTTCGCCCAAGGACTGAACATCGCGCTGGACTGGTGGAAGATCCGTATCGAGAACACGATCGTCTCCGACCATCCCAACGACATTCTCCGCGACTGCTACGAACTGGGCATCGCCGAACGCTGCAACAACTTCACCCGCGACCCGGAACTGGGCATCGTGAACACGCTCAGCTACGGCAGTCGCAACAGTGGATTCCGCCAGGCCGAAGGCTATGACCTGGAGATCGGCCACAGGATCGAAACACCCTGGGGCACGCTGAGCGCAGACTGGAAAACCACCTATGTGGTTGCCGCGGTGGAGCGCACCACCAACGAGGCGGATGTGCCGCCGATTCCCAGCAATGGCATCGCCACCAACGATGGCATCGGCTTCCGCGTGCGTTCCAACGCATCGCTGGGCTGGGAACGCGGCAATCTTGGCCTGACCTGGGGCCTGCGCTACTTCTCCGCCGTCAAGGAACGCTGCCTGGATGCAGGCACGTATCCGGAGGAGTGCTCGCACCCGGGCCAGCACGCGCCCTGGTTCAGTGGCAGCCGTGACTACAACCGACGCGGATCGGTCACCTTCCACGACGTGCAGGCGCGTTACAGCCTGCCGTGGGATGCGACCGTCTCGATCGGTGCCAACAACGTATTTGGCCGCCAGGGGCCGATCATGTACAGCCAACCGAGTTCCAACTACTCCTACTACGGCGGCTTCGACATCGGTCGTTTCATCTACATGAAGTACCAGCAGCGCTTCTGATCCCCCGCCTGGCCAGCACGACCCACCACGGCCCTCCGGGGCCGTGGTGACGCAGGGCCCGGGGCGCGTCATCTGGCGGTCGCAATGCGGTCATATCGGCTACATCGCCAGGCCCGAGCATGCCGGAAACCCGGAGGCCCGCCATGCGCTATGCCATCGTCACCGAGACCTACCCGCCGGAAGTGAACGGCGTTGCCCTCACCGTGCAGGGCCTGGAGCAGGGACTGCGCAATTGCGGCCATGAGATCGACCTGATCCGGCCACGCCAGGCCAGCGAAGCGCTGGATTCAGCGCCGGGTACGCTGCTGGTTCCGGGTGCCGCACTGCCACGCTATCCCGGCCTGCGCTTCGGCCTTCCGGCACCGATCCGGCTTGGCCGCCATTGGCAGCAACAACGCCCGGATGCCATCTATGTCGCTACTGAAGGCCCACTGGGCTGGTCGGCACTGCGCACTGCGCGCCGGCTCGGTATCCCGGTTGCCAGCGGCTTCCACACGCGCTTCGACGAATACCTGCCTGACTATGGCGTGGCCTGGTTGCAGGCCGCTGCCATGCGCTGGATGCGCCGTTTCCACAACCAGGCCGATGCCACCCTGGTACCGACCCGCGAGCTGCAGCAGTTCCTTGGTGAACAGGGCTTTGAACGCGTGCGCCTGCTGGCGCGTGCGGTCGACAGCCAGCAGTTCGATCCGGGCCGGCGCGATCCTGCGCTGCGCGAGGAATGGGGCGTGGACGGCAATGGTCTGGTGGCGATCCATGTCGGCCGCATCGCTGCGGAGAAGAACCTCGGCCTGGCAGTGAAAGCGTTCCGCCGCCTGCAGCAGATCCGGCCCAAGGCACGTTTCGTGTGGGTGGGTGATGGCCCGGCCCGCGAGAAGCTGGCACATGAAAACCCCGATTTCATTTTCTGCGGCATCCAGCGCGGCGAGGCACTGGCCCGTCATTTCGCCAGCGGCGATCTGTTCCTGTTCCCCAGCCGCAGCGAGACCTTCGGCAACGTGACTCTGGAAAGCATGGCCAGTGGCCTGGCCACAGTGGCCTTCGACTATGGTGCGGCCCGCGAATACCTGCGCAATGGCCAGAACGGTGCGGCGGTGAATGATGATGAGCAGTTCATCGAAGCTGCGCTGCAGCTGGCTGCAGATGATGCTCGGCGACGCGAACTGGGCAGCAGCGCCGCGCGTGCGATGAAGCGCCTGCATCCTCAACAGGTGGTCGCCGAATTCGACGCCCTGCTGGCCGAGCTGGCCCAGTCGCGGAGGAGCAGCCATGCGCACCACGCCGCTTGAGCTGCTGGCTGGCCGTGAGGCGCGGCTCTGCCGCCGGGCCAATCACTATTGCCGCCGCCGCCGCGTGCGTCGCCTGTTCTCGGTCATCAGCCGTCTCGGCGATGGCGTGTTCTGGTACGTGCTGATGGGCGTGCTGGTGGTGATCGACGGTTTCGACGGCCTGCGCGCATCGGTGCACATGGCCGCGACCGGCCTGGCTGCATTGCTGCTGTACAAGGGGCTCAAGCGCTGGACGCGGCGCCCCAGGCCCTATGCGGCCGATCTGCGTATCCGTGCCTGGGTGGCGCCACTGGATGAATTCAGCTTCCCTTCGGGCCATACCCTGCACGCGGTATCGTTCACCATTGTCGCGCTTGCCTACTATCCATGGCTGGCACCGCTGCTGGTGCCCTTCACGCTCGGCGTCGCGCTGTCGCGGGTGGTCCTCGGCCTGCATTACCCGTCCGACGTGCTTGCCGCCACCGGCATCGCCATCGGGCTGGCCTCGGCCAGCCTGGCCTGGTTGCCGCTGCCGGTGTGACGACCGCCGCCGGGCATGGCCGGCGCTGCCGTCATCGTTGATGGCCTAGAATGCAGGCATGACCACGCTGTTCATTTCCGACCTGCACCTGGACCCCAGCCGTCCAGAGATCACCGACCTGTTCCTGCGCTTCCTGCGTGAGCAGGCACCCGGCGCCGATGCGCTGTACATCCTCGGCGACCTGTTCGAAGCCTGGATCGGCGACGACACCCCCTCGCCCGCCGCCGATGCGGTGGCCGATGCACTGAAGGTACTGTCCGACAGCGGCGTGCCGGTGTACTTCATCCGCGGCAACCGCGACTTCCTGCTCGGCGAGGACTACGCGCGCCGCGCCGGCCTGCGCATCCTGCCCGACCCCTGCATGATCGAGCTGTATGGTCGCCCCGTGCTGCTGCAGCACGGTGACCTGTTGTGCACCGACGACATTCCCTACCAGCAGTTCCGCGCACAGACGCGTGACCCGGCGTTCCAGGCCCAGTTCCTGTCGCAGCCACTGGCCGCGCGCATCGCGTTTGCGCAGAAGGCACGTGAAGCGAGCCAGGCACGCCAGTCGGAAATGAAGCAGGGCGACCGGGCACAGTTCGAGACCGTCACCGACGTGGCCCCGGCCGAAGTCGATGCCACCTTCGTGCGTCACGGCGTGGACACCATGATCCATGGCCACACCCATCGTCCGGCCGTGCACACACTGCAGGCCGGCGGTCGTCCCTGTACCCGCATCGTGCTGGGTGACTGGTACGAACAGGGGTCGGTACTGCGCGTGGACGCCAGCGGCTGGTCGCTGGATACCCTCGCCCGCGAATGACCGATCGCAGGGTCCAACCAAGGTTGGCATCTACCTGGGGAGGTGCACGCCCCAGGTAGACGCCGACCCTGGTCGGCGCCTGGCCTCAGCGGAACGCCGCGATCGTGTGCTTCGTGTTGACCAGCACGCGCTGGTTGTCGGCGGTACTGGCATTGCCCATCGGGATGCCGTTGTAGCTGATGTTCGGATTGGACCAGTAGTTCAGGCGCGGGCAGCTGCGGGTGCAGTTGTAGGCCATGATCGTGCGCCAACCGGTACCGCTGGACGGTTCATAGCGGTAGCCGTGGCCATACGCATACGGCGATGTGCTCGGGTCGGTGGCGATGTCATGCCGCGCACTCTGCAGGTGACCGATCTCGTGTGCGAACGAGTAATAGCCGGTCGCGCAGTCCCAGTACACCGCCGCGAACGCGGTCGAGGCCGTCGAGCCGATGCCCGATGCCAGGCCGCAGTACGCGGCGTTGTTGATCAACAGCACGCCGACGTCGGCGGCGGTGTTGTTGCGGCTGGTATGGATGCTGTCCATGTAGCCGTCGCTGGTGTTGCGGAACCGGGTCAGATCCGTGGTGAAGTTGCCGGATTCGGTGTAGCTGGTGGTCTCGTACCCGGCCAGCTGCAGGGTGAGGCCGACATTGCTGTTGGTGTAGCCCTGGTTGGATTCCGCCACCGCCAACTGCACCAGCGACTGCATGTTGCCGCCATAGGCCGTGACGGCAGCATTGGTCGCCACGACCAGCACGCGGATGGTGGCCGGCGTACCGGATGAGGCCTGCGCGGTTCCGATGCGATCGTTGTCGCCCATCGGGATCTTTGGCAACTGGTTGTAATCGGCCGGGTGATCGGCCGGCATCCGCGATTCATCGACCTCGACCAGCACGTGGCGGTTGCCCAGCGGGCGCAGGCGATACAGCTTGCCGTCCTTGCGGATCGAACCGGTGATGGTTGCGCCCGAACGCACCAGGATCACCGAATTGCCCGGATCGCCCTGGCCCTGGGCGGCAGTGGCGGTCAGCTTGTCAGACGGCGAGCGGAACTGGCCGTACCAGATGCTGCCGCCATCGGGCAGCGCCTCGACCTTGCTGCGCACGGCCTGCACGCGCTGACCAAGCAGTTCAAATTCCAGCTGCGGCTGCGCGGTGGCAGCGGCATCGACACGCACTTCCTGCACCGTCGCAGTGGACGGGGTTGCCAGCAGCTTGCCCAACGCGGGCTCACTGTTGGCCGATGCCCGGCTGATGACCGTTACAGGTTGGAACAGCGGTGCCGCATGCGCGGCCGCTGCCACCGACAAACCCAACACCAGGCCACCTGCCGCTTTGCCAATCGATCTGGACAACATTGCGTCGCTCCTTGAATGATGTGAACAGCGTTGATGCAGCACGCCCGGGTCTGCCGGGTTTGGCCATATGGCCTGCGCGGGTCGTGTGAATTCAATAGAAGATGGAAATGAAAATCAGGAACTGTGATCGAACGCATCTGCGTTAAGTAAGGTCAAAAGCGTCACTACACGTCGCCAATACACCGCTTTCGCGCTACCGTGACACAGCCACGACGGGGAATGCACATGGCACCATCGCAGGACACGGACGAAGATGTCGGCTTGCTGCGGATCGGCCTGTTCTTCGATGGCACCCGCAACAACGCCCACAACCTTGCGCGCGGTCGCCCACAGGATCCACAGCCGCGCCCGGCCCAGCTGCGTGCGGATGACGATTCGACCTATCAGAGCCGGTTGACCAGCAGTTACGACAACGGGCTGACCAACATCGCCCGCCTGCAGCAGCTGTACCCGGACAGCCGCCGCGATGCGACGGCCACGCCCTCGCTATCGATCTATGTTGAAGGCGTCGGTACCCGCGATGATGCCGACGATGACCTGATCGGGCTGGCCTTCGGCATCGGCGCCAGCGGCGTGCATGCGAAGGTGCAACGCGCGCTGCAGGTGCTTCTGCCAGCTGCACTGGCGGAACTGTCCGCGCACTGGCGGCAACCACTGCGCCGCGTGCAGCTGGATGTGTTCGGCTATTCGCGTGGCGCCGCTGCGGCACGTGATATCGCCAACCAGCTGCAGGCCTGGAGCGGCGCGCGCTGGCGCCAGTTGCTGCAGGCATCGGGTCTCGGGTTTACCACGGACTTCGCGCCCGTCACGCAGGCCCTGCGCTTCATCGGCTTGTTCGACACCGTGGTCGCGGTCAATGGTGGCCGCGCCGATGAGCAACCACAGCTCGCCCTGCGAAGCGGTATCGCTGCACACGTTGTGCAGCTCACGGCCCGTGACGAACATCGCCAGCACTATCCTCTGACCAGTGTGGCACCGCCGTTCACCGAGATCGTCCTGCCAGGCGTGCACGCCAACATCGGTGGCGGCTACAACCAGTTGGAAGAAGGCCCCAAGCTGCTCAGCCGCCCGCGCCGACAGCTGTTGCGCCGCCCGTCTGTTGCCGACTACCAGGTTCCACCGCTGGCGCTGCTGCAGTCCACCACCGCCTACGCCGAGACACAGGCCGATGCCGAACGCTGGCGGCAGCAGCTTGGCGCGAGCGGGAAAGAAATCTGGGTTGACGTCTGGCACCAATGGCAGCAGCAGCGACGTGCCGGCAGCCGAAGCGTGCTGCTGTCACCGGTGCTGTATGTCACCGCTGCGGTGGTGCTGCGCCGACGCATCGACTGGCGCTATCAGCTGATCGCACTGCAGGTGATGCAGCAGCATGCGATCGATGCTGGCGTGCGATGGCGGGCCAACGCCGCCGACATGCCGGATTGGGAACTGCCCTCCGCCCTGCAACCGATCGCCCGGCGCCTGGTCTCTGGGCAGGCGCTGACCCAGACACAGGAGGCGCTGCTGCGGCGGCGTTACCTGATGCAGTCCGCGCATTGGAATTTCGATGCACTGGGAGATACCGCGCTGACCTACGCCGCCGATGCCGGCGTCAGCGAACTGCCCTACCGTCCAGGGCCGGGATTGTTCTACATCAACCGGCCCACCGTGGACGGCAAGCGCGTGGTGCTGCCGAACGCGTGAAAAAGGGGACGGAGGGGATTAAGTCGTTTGTGGCACAAACGACTTAATCCCCTCCGTCCCCTTTTTCAGCCGGCCTGCTCGACCAGGTTGGCCAGCTCATCCGCGTCGAACCCGGCCAGCAGGCGCGCTTCCATGTTGAACGGTCCGTGCAGGTAGCCGCCGGCATATTCCACCAGCAGCTGCTTGAAGCGTGCGCGCGGCTCGACACCGGCGCGATCGCAGTACCAGCGGTACCAGCGCGAACCGGCAGCAACGTGCGCCACTTCCTCGCGCAGGATCACTTCCAGCACATCCGCAGTTTCGCCATCGCCAACATTGCGCAGCTTTTCGATCATGCCCGGGGTCACGTCCAGGCCACGCGCTTCAAGCACGCGCGGGACCAGTGCCATGCGCGCGAGGCCATCATGCGCGGTCTTCTCGCACATCTCCCACAGGCCATTGTGGGCGGGGAAGTCGGCGTAGTCGTGACCGTGCACGCGCAGCCGCTCGCGCAGCAGCATGAAGTGCCGGGACTCGTCGTCGGCACAGCTGACCCAGTCGGCATGGAACGCCGGCGGCAATCCGCGGAAGCGGTACACCGCATCCCAGGCCAGGTCGATCGCGTTGAGCTCGATATGGGCGATGGCATGGATGAAGGCGGCCCGCCCTTCCACACCGCCCAGCCCGCGCCGCGGCACTTCGCGTGGGTGCACCAGCATCAGCTGCGCCGGACGGCCAGGCATGCGGATCGGCTCCGGGCCAGGCGCTTCGGCCGCCACCTTCAAGCGGCCGGCACGGAACGCGGCGGCGTAGGCCTGGGTCAGCGCAACCTTGCGCAGTGGATCGGCTTCGGCCAGGCACTGCTGCGCAGCACGCAGCAGATCGCCTCCAACGTCGGGCACCTCAACCACGCCTGATCCTCAGGCGCGGCGCTTGTGCTTGGCATCGTCCGAACGCAGCTGCTGGATGCGCTCGAAGTAGCCCGGTTCGATGCCGGTCGGATAGTGACCGTTGAAGCAGGACGAGTCGAAGCCGCGGAGTGCCGGGTTGCCCTCGCTCACTGCCGCTTCCATGTCTTCCAGGTCCTGGTAGATCAGCCAGTCGCAGCCCAGGTGGGCTTCGATCTCTTCCACGGTACGGTTGTGCGCGACCAGCTCTTCGGCAGCCGGCATGTCGATGCCGTAGATGTTCGGATAGCGCACCGGCGGCGCGGCGCTGGCCAGGTAGACCTTGCGTGCGCCCGCATCACGCGCCATCTGCACGATCTGCTGGCTGGTGGTGCCACGTACGATCGAGTCGTCCACCAGCAGCACCACGCGGTTGCGGAACTCCAGGTGGATCGGGTTGAGCTTGCGACGCACCGACTTCACGCGTTCGCCCTGTCCCGGCATGATGAAGGTGCGGCCGATGTAGCGGTTCTTGATGAAGCCCTCGCGGTACTTCACCCCGAGCACGTTGGAGATCTCCAGCGCGGCATCGCGCGAGGTGTCCGGGATCGGGATGATGGTGTCGATGTCGTGGTCCGGGCGCAGGCGCAGGATCTTCTCGCCCAGCTTGATGCCCATGCGCATGCGCGCCTTGTGCACCGAGACGTTGTCGATCATCGAATCCGGACGCGCGAAGTACACGTACTCGAAGATGCACGGGGTGTGCTCGGCGGGTTCGGCGCAGATCTCGGAGAACAGTTCGCCGCGCGCGGTGATCACCAGCGCTTCGCCCGGCTGCACGTCACGCACGCGCTGGAAGCCCAGCACGTCCAGCGCGGCCGACTCGGAGGCCACGATGTACTCGTCCCCTTCGGCATGGCTGCGCTTGCCCAGCACCAGCGGACGGATGCCGTGCGGGTCGCGGAAGGCGACCAGGCCCAGGCCCAGCACCACGCTGACCACCGCATAGCCGCCCTTGCAGCGGCGGTGCACGCCGGCCACCGCACGGATGGCCGCTTCCGGGCTGAGCTGGCGCTGCTGCTCCAGTTCGTAGGCGAACACGTTCAGCAGCACTTCGCTGTCCGAATCGGTGTTGACGTTGCGGCGGTCCTGCTCGAACACCTGCTGGCGCAGCGCCTCGGTGTTGATCAGGTTGCCGTTGTGCGCCAGCGCAATGCCATATGGCGAGTTGACGTAGAACGGCTGCGCCTCGTCCATGCCTTCCGAACCCGCGGTCGGATAACGCACATGGGCGATGCCGACGCTGCCTTCCAGAGTGGACATGGTGCGGGCATCGAACACATCGCGGACCAGGCCGGTGGCCTTCTGCACGCGCAGGCGGCTGCCGTTGGCGGTGGCGATGCCCGCCGCGTCCTGGCCACGGTGCTGGAGGACGGTCAAGCCGTCATACAACTGCCCGGCGACGTTCTGGTTGCCGACGATTCCGACGATGCCACACATGGTGCGATGTCTCCGCTGGGCTGTGCCCAGTTACAGGGAAGGTGGCCGTCTCTGGCCGTGGATTCCGTCCGCGGCTGGCGCGGGCCGGGCCGGACGCACAGGCGCCGGCTCGATGTTGCTGGGCAGTGTGGAGGCCCGTTCGGGCTCCTGCTCCATCTCCACGGGCCGCGGCCATCCGCCGCCCGCCACTACCTGGTTGAGGACACCATTATCGCCTGTCGCCGCCGGCTTGCCCAACACCTGCTGCGAAGATGGGGTGATCTCGTCCAGAGGCAAGGGCAGGCGCTCGGGCAGCAGGGCCTCCAGAGGCAGCGCCTGCGGCAGCACGTTGTCCAGGTGCGGCAGCTGGGCCTGCATCCACGACACCGCCGGCTGCAGCAGCGGCCGCAGCTGCGACTGCTGCCAGGCCGGTTCTCCCGGCAGCGCGGTGAACCCGGCCAGCAGCAGCAGGATGCAGGCGAAGAACACCCCGCGCACCAGGCCCAGGGTGCCGCCCAACAGCCGGTCGACGCCGCCCAGCAGGGTGAGCTTGATCGCAGCTTTCAGCAGAAGCCCGGCCAACCCGACCACCACGACGGTCAGAACGAAGACGCCGAGATATCCGGCCAGGTAATGGCCGGTGCCGGGCGGCTGCGGTGCGGCCCACCAGTGCGAGGCCTCGTTACCGAAGGTGAAGGCCATCCAGCCGGCCAGCAGCCACGACACCAGGGCAACCACCGTTCCCACGAAGCCACGGATGAAACCGAACAGCACGGAGGCGCCGATCAGCACGCCCAGCACGATGTCGATCACGCGGCCCGCTCCTGCCAATGAATGCGGCGGGCAACACGTCGGATCACGGGTGCGGTCGGACCATGCCGGCCACGCCGACCTTGGCGGCAACCTGCGCCTTCAGCTGCTCGGCATCGGCGCGGTTGGCCACCGGCCCGACGCGGACGCGATGCAGGGTGCCCTTGTCGGTGCGCACCTGCTCGACGAATGCGCTGAAACCGGCAGCACGGACCTTGTCGCGCAGGGCGTTGGCATCGTTGGACTGACCGAACGCACCCAGCTGCACAGCGAAGCCGACACCACTGGCGGCCGGCGTGGCCGGAGCCGTCGCAGGCTTGTTGGCGGCAGCGTCCGGCTTCGGCGCTTCGGGCTTCGGTGCCGGCTTCGGCGGCTCCGGCTTGGTGGCCGGGGTGGTCGTTGCGGTCGGGGTACTTGGCGGCAGGCTTTCACTGCGCACCGGGTTGCCGCTGGCCGACGGTGCGGTAGCAGCGGAAGGGGTGCTGGCGCTCGGCGTGGCCGGCGCAGGGGTGGCCGTGACCGGAGCGCTACTGCCGGTTGCCGCATCCAGAGTGATGACTTCTGCCTTCACATCGGCACGGATCTTCACCGCCTGCAGGCGGGCTGCCTCGGCCTGGGCACGGTCGGCATACGGCCCGACGCGCACCCGCCAAGCCTGGCGGCCGTTGATGGTGGTCGTTTCGGCGAAGCCCGGCAGCTGCGAGCGTTTCAGGTAAGCAATCACCGCATCAGCGTCGGCCTTGCTGCCGTAGGCCCCGAAGGTGACCGCAAAGTTGCCGGCGGCGACTGCTGGCGAGGTGTCCACGGTTGGCGGGGTGGCGGGCGAGGCCGCCTCCTGCAGCGGCCTGGCCTGGCCGGTCTGCAGGCCGGTGGCACCGCCGGCCGGGGCAACCAGCGGCAGCTCACGGGTTTCGAACTGGCCGTCGGCCGGCGCGTCCGGCGCAGCGATCGGCACATTGGCGACGCCGCTGTCCGGTGCGGGTCCCTTGACCAGCATCGGCAGGAAGATCACGGCCAGTGCCACCAGCACGATGGCACCAATCAGACGCTGTTTCAGAGGCGTATCCACGTGAGGCAGGCAACTGTCCGGAGATTGCCGTCGATTATACGGGTGCCGGACCGGCCGGCGTCGGCGTTGGCTGAACGCGGATCAGGCGTCACCCTGAAGCCATTGCAGGGCCGCAGCGGCAGTGTGGAAGGAGCCGAACACCAGGACGCGGTCACCGCGCTCGGCCTGGGCCAGTACGTGCGCCAGCGCTTGGCCGACGCTGTCGGCCAGCCGCGCCGTGGCAGCCGCCGTATCCGCCAGGCGCGCCTGCAACTGGGCGGCACTCTGCCCGCGCGGGCCGTCCAGCCCGGCCAGGGTCCACTCGCCCACCACGTCCTCCAGCGCCTGCACCACGCCCGCTGCGTCCTTGTCCTGCAGCGCGGCGTACACCGCCAGGGTGCGCCCGGTCACCACTTCGGACTGCAGCGTGCGCGCCAGCTGACCGGCGGCCTGCGGGTTATGACCGACATCGACGTGGACCTGCACGCCATCGCGTTCGAACGCCTGCATGCGACCGGCGATGCGCGCCGCCGCGATACCGGCGGCCCAGGCAGCACGCGGCACCGGCTTGTCCAGCGCACGCAGCGCCGCGATGGCGGCACCGGCGTTGGCCAGCTGGATCGGGCCAGCCAGTACCGGCGTCGGCAGCTCCATGCGCAGGCCGACATCGCGCCAGCGCCAGCGCTGCGCATCGATCGGCTCGTAGAAATAATCGCTGCCGCCACGGATCGCATTGGCCCCCACCAGATAAGCGCGACGCAGCACGCTCGACGGTGGGTCGGTCTCGCCCAGGATCACCGGCTTCCAGCCGCGGATGATGCCGGCCTTCTCGGTGCCGATCGCCTCGCGGTCCTCGCCCAGCCACTCGGCATGGTCGATATCCACCGTCGTGATCACAGCCACATCGGCATCGATGATGTTGACCGCATCGAGGCGGCCGCCCAGGCCCACTTCCAGAACCGCCAGGTCCAGTCCTGCGTCGGCGAACAGCTGCAGCGCGGCCAGGGTGCCGTACTCGAAATAGGTCAGCGTGGTCTCGCCACGCGCCGCCTCGATGGCATTGAACGCAGCAACCAGCGCGGCATCGTCCACGTCCTGGCCGTCAATGCGCACGCGCTCGTTGTAGCGCAGCAGGTGCGGCGAGGTGTAAGCGCCCACCTTCCAGCCGGCGGCCCGCGCGATGGCCTCGATGAAGGCCACGGTTGAGCCCTTGCCATTGGTGCCACCGACCACGATGGTGCGCTTGGCCGGCGTGCCCAGTCCCATCGCCGTGGCCACGGCACGCACGCGCTCCAGGCCCATGTCGATGGTCGCCGGGTGCTGGCGTTCAATGTAGTCCAGCCAGTCGGCCAGGGTGGTCGGGGTGTTCGTCACGGCAGCGGTTCCAGCAGAAGCAGTTGATGCGGGGGATGGATCAGAGGGCGCGATGCTTGGCTTCGCCGAAGAACGGCGTGTGGTGGGCGCAGTCGTTCAGGCGCACCACTTCCAGGCTGTCCAGGTCGGGACCTTCAAGCAGGTTGAGCGTGGTCGGTGCCTGGCGGAAGGTCCACAGACGGGAAATCGGCAGGCCCAGCACCTTGCACAGGATCACGCGGTTGACCGCATCGTGCGCAACCACCAGCAGGGTGTCGTGTTCGCCAAGGCCTTCGGTGGCACGCGCCAGCCCACGCCAGCTGCGTTCCAGCACCAGGCGCAGCGATTCACCGCCGGGCATCAGCACGGTATCGGGTTCCTCGCGCCAGGCCTGCAGGCGCGACGGATCCTTTTCGTTGATTTCGCTGGCCAGCAGACCTTCCCACTCACCGTGGGCGATTTCCTGCAGCTCCGGCTCGGTCAGCAGCATGTCGGCACGGGCGGCGCCGAGTGCCAGCTGCGCAGTGCGCTGTGCGCGCGACAGCGGCGAAGCGACGGCACGGGTGATGTCGACCGAGGCCAGGCGGGCACCCAGTGCCTGGGCCTGGGCTTCACCGATCGGCGAAAGCGGGATGTCGATCTGGCCCTGGTAGCGGCCTTCGGCGTTCCACGGCGTTTCGCCGTGACGGGCAAGCAGGATGCGCATGCGAACAAGGGGTCCTGGGGGGAGGAGGTTTCCGCGTTTCGTTCACATCCTGTGAAGTACGCGGAACAGGGATGATACCTGTTCGGCGCACCGGGCCGGGCCGGGCATGAAAAAACCCCGCGACGTAGGTCGCGGGGTTTTGGAACTCCGGCTATCGGGTCGAGGTTGCCGGCCAGCGGCCGGCACTACCGCAACCGGTTTACTTCGCCAGGTTCAGTTCCTTCAGCAGCTCCGGGGCCGGCGCCACTTCCTGCATGATCCACTGCATGTAGCGGCTGTCGACCGAGATCATGCGGGTCATCACCGGGTCGAACACCCAGTTGGAGCTGACCGATTCCCAGTTGCCGTCAAAGGCCAGGCCGACCAGCTTGCCGTTGGCGTCCAGCACCGGCGAACCCGAGTTGCCACCGGTGATGTCCAGGTTGGACAGGAAGTTCACCGGCACCGAGCCGATGCGCTTGTCTTCCAGGCCACCGTAGCGCTTGGCCTTGACCGCATCGAGCAGGGCCTTGGGCGCATCGAACGGATCGACGCCGGTGTCCTTGGCGACGATGCCTTCCAGCGTGGTGAACGGGGTGTAGGCCACGCCGTCCTTGGGCTCATAGCCCATCACGTTGCCGAAGGTGATGCGCAGCGACAGGTTGGCATCCGGATACACGAACTCGCCCTGGCTCTTCTTGTAGTCGGCCAGTGCCTGCAGGTACAGCGGGCGCGCGGTCAGCGATTCGCCTTCGCGGATCTTCTTCTGCTCTTCCTGCTTCAGCAGCGACGGCATGATCGCCACCGCGTACTGGATGGCCGGATCGCTGCTGGCTTCGAACGCGGCGCGGTCGGCCTTGAACCACTTCAGGCGCGCGTCCAGGCTGCCCAGCTCGGTGCCCGACAGCTTGGTGACCAGCGCCTTGACCGCGTTGGCATCGCTGCCGCCCAGCCAGGTGTTCAGCACGTCGTTGTTGCGCTGCGCGGCCGGCAGGGCCACGTACTGGTCCAGCCAGTAGGCCTGCAGCTGCTGGTCCATCTTCGCCACATAGCGGCGATCCATCTGCTTCAGGCCACCTTCCAGGGTCGGCAGATCGCGCTGCTGGTAGCCGGCCTCGCGCTCGGCGTCCGGCTTGGCACGCTCGATCGACAGGCGGTACAGGCCGATGGCGGCGTTGACTGCCGAGGTGCTGTTGAACTGGCCGACGAACAGGTCGCGCTCGCGGGTGGCCTTGCTGGCGTCCAGGTGCTTGATCAGCTGCGCGTGTGCGGCCAGGGCCGGCTTGCCGGCGGCACCCTGCTTCTTCAGCCAGGCCAGCACGGCCGCTTCTTCAGCCTGCTTCTGGCCGCCAGCGTCGATGCGCTTGAAGCCTTCCAGCTGGCCGGCATAGTTCTTGGCCACGTTGTTCATGCTGGCCGCAGTGGCGGCGTACTTCACCTTCACGTCGGCGTCGGCCTTGCCGGCCTCGTCGATCATCTTCAGCACCGCGTTGTAGTGCTTGGCGATGGTCGGGTAGGTCCAACTGGCGGTTTCGTTGAACTCGCCGGCCAGCGCGTAGCGGTTGGTGCGCCCCGGATAGCCAGCCACCATTACGAAGTCGCCGGCGCCCAGCGGCTGGTCGGTGAACTTCAGGAAGTGCTTGGGCTGGTACGGCACATTATCGGCCGAGAACGCCGCCGGCTTGCCATCCTTGCCGACGTAGGCGCGGTAGAACGAGAAGTCACCGGTGTGGCGCGGCCACATCCAGTTGTCGACGTCGCCGCCGTACTTGCCGACGCTGCCCGGAGGCGCGTAGACCAGGCGCACGTCCCTGATTTCCATGTTGCGGAACAGACGGTAGGTGTTGCCGCCGGAGAAGGTGTACAGGCGGCAGCGGAAGCCTTCTTCGGCTTCGCAGGCGGCGACCTGGGCCTTGTCGAAGGCGTCCAGCGCGCGGCTGCGGGCCAACGGGTCGTTGCCGGCGGCAGCAATGGCGGCCTTGGCCTGCGCGGTGACGTCGGTGATCTGGTCGAGCACATAGACGCGGGCGTTCGGGCCGGCGCTCAGTTCATCACTGTGCTTCGGGGCGTTGAAGCCGTCCTTGATCAGGTTCTTCTGCGCGGTCGAATTCAGCTGGATGGCGCCGTAGGCGCAGTGGTGATTGGTCACCACCAGGCCCTGCGGCGAAACGAAGCTGGCGGTGCAGCCGCCAAGGGCGACAACCGCGCCCATCGGGTCGCCGGTCAGGTTGGACAGCTGCTCCGGGGACAGCTTCAGGCCGGCCTTCTGCAGCGGGCCGGCGATTTCCGGCAGCTGCTGCGGTACCCACATGCCTTCTGCGGCATGGGCGACCTGGGCCAGCCCGAGGCTGGCGACGATGGAGAATGCAAGCAGGTTCGAGCGCATGGAGCGGCCCCTGGTAGTGGAACCTACGATTGTAGCCCGCCGCCCTGCCCCGCCCCGAACCCCGGAAGTCATGCAATCAGGTGCTTCCACCGTTCAGCATCTCCATTGCGATCGGTCAGAGACGAGAGGCCAGGCCGATGCAGGACACGCCGTAAACCCATCCATGGGGGCTCGGTCGCGCCATCCATGGCGCTCACGGTCCTGCATCGGCCTGGCCTCTCGCCTCCCCACAGTCCCCTGGCCTCGGACGGTAGCGCCGAGCCATGCCCGGCGAGCGAAGCGACGCCGCTGTTCGCAGCACGTTCGAAACGCCCGCCGGTGCACGCCTTTCGTTCCACCACTGCACCCGCAGCGCAACATAGGAAATCCGCGCCGCACCCTATAATCCGCGCTTTCCCCCTGATGAGTTCCACCCCGATGGCGCAGCAAACGATGAAGGCCCTGGTCAAGCGCGAAGCGGCCAAGGGCATCTGGCTGGAAGAAGTTCCGGTTCCGACCCCGGGCCCGAACGAGGTCCTGATCAAGCTGGAGAAGACCGCGATCTGCGGTACCGACCTGCACATCTACCTGTGGGACGAGTGGAGCCAGCGCACCATCAAGCCGGGCCTGACCATCGGCCACGAATTCGTCGGTCGCGTCGCCGCACTCGGCTCGGCCGTGACCGGCTATGAGATCGGCCAGCGCGTCTCGGCCGAAGGCCACATCGTCTGCGGCCACTGCCGCAACTGCCGTGGCGGTCGCCCGCACCTGTGCCCGAACACCGTCGGCATCGGCGTCAACGTCAACGGCGCCTTCGCCGAGTACATGGTGATGCCGGCCAGCAACCTGTGGCCGATCCCGGACCAGATTCCGTCGGAGCTGGCTGCGTTCTTCGACCCCTACGGCAACGCCGCGCACTGTGCGCTGGAGTTCAACGTGATTGGCGAGGACGTGCTGATCACCGGTGCCGGCCCGATCGGCATCATCGCCGCCGGCATCTGCAAGCACATCGGCGCGCGCAACGTGGTGGTCACCGACGTCAACGACTTCCGCCTGAAGCTGGCTGCCGACATGGGTGCCACCCGCGTGGTCAACGTCGCCAACCAGTCGCTGAAGGACGTGATGAAGGAACTGCACATGGAGGGCTTCGACGTGGGCCTGGAAATGAGCGGCAACCCGCGCGCGTTCAACGACATGCTCGACTGCATGTACCACGGCGGCAAGATCGCCATGCTCGGCATCATGCCCAAGGGCGCCGGCTGCGACTGGGACAAGATCATCTTCAAGGGCCTGACCGTGCAGGGCATCTACGGCCGCAAGATGTACGAGACCTGGTACAAGATGACCCAGCTGGTGCTGTCCGGCTTCCCGCTCGGCAAGGTGATGACCCACCAGCTGCCGATCGACGAGTTCCAGAAGGGCTTCGACCTGATGGAACAAGGCAAGGCCGGCAAGGTGGTGCTCAGCTGGAATTGATTCATCGCCGCGCGCGATGGGTGGGTGGGTGCCGAGCTTGCCCGGCACACCGTGAAATTGAAAAAGGCGCCCGTTGGGCGCCTTTTTCGTAGGGCGTGCCAGGCAAGCCTGGCACCTACCGAAGCAAGGGTTACTTGCCCACGGCCACGCTCAGCATCACCCGGCTGTGCGCCAGCTTGCCCGAATTGTCGCGGCCGTTGCCGTCGGTGCCGTAGTAGCCCAGGCCGACATTGAACAGGCCGAACTGGCGCGCGACGCCGACGTTCCAGTCGGTGTAATCCTTGGCGATGCCATCCTCGAAGGTGCTGCGACCGACGTTGGCGTTCAGAGTGAAGTCCTTCGGCAGGCCCCAGCTGCCGCCCAGGCCGAAGTACCAGCCATCGGTGCTGCTGTTCCATACATCGTTGGTGTAGGCCACCGTCAGCTTGTAGGTGTCATCCAGCGTGGTGGTTGTGATCAGCTCGTTGTAGTTCTGATGGCTGGACTTCAGGTAGGTGTAGCGGTTCAACAGCACGTCGACGTTGACGCGCTCGGTGACGTCCACGCCGTAGCCGATCAGGTAGTCGACCTCGGTCTTCGGGTCACCCGGACCAAAGTCCACGCCGGAGCCCCATACGCCGGCATACAGGCCAACCGGGCTGGTGTAGGTGAATCCGGCCTGCAGGGTCGGATCCTCATCGGTCTGCGACACACCACGGAACAGGTAGTCCGACACGGCGGTGACGTTCCAGCTGTACGGCGATTCGTTGTCCTGGGCACTGGCCGCGAACGGCGCAAGGGTCAGGGCGGCGGCAATGGCGAGGCAGGCACGGGCGTGCTTCATGGGCGTCTCCGGTGGGGGGCGGTGGCGTGGAAGGCGGGATCTGCAGCGGGCGCAGCGACCGGAGCCAGACAGCCCCGGTTCACGAATTTTTAACCCGTTTGCTATTGCGATGCAACATGTGCCGGCCATGGCGGCGCCTCGTCCGGCCCGGTCAGCAACCGTCGGCGCCCGGTAGAATCAGCGGTTTCCCGTGCTGAGCCGTGCCCACGCCATGACCGACACCTCCTCCGCCCTGACCCGCCACTATGCCGAGGAACTGGACGCCATCCGCGCCCAGGGCCTGTTCAAGTCCGAGCGGATCATCACCAGTCCGCAGTCCGCCGAGATCACCCTCGACGATGGCCGCACGGTGCTGAACTTCTGCGCCAACAACTACCTGGGCCTGGCCGACCATCCGGACCTGATCCAGGCCGCCAAGGACGCGCTGGATACCCACGGCTTCGGCATGGCATCGGTGCGCTTCATCTGCGGCACCCAGGACCTGCACAAGCAGCTGGAAAAGCAGATCGCCGACTTCTTCGGCAAGCAGGACACCATCCTCTATGCAGCCTGCTTCGATGCCAACGGCGGCCTGTTCGAGCCGCTGCTCGGCGAGAACGACGCGATCATCTCCGATGCGTTGAACCACGCCTCCATCATCGACGGCGTGCGCCTGTGCAAGGCCAAGCGCTTCCGCTACGCCAACTGCGACATGGCCGACCTGGAAGCACAGCTGCAGGCCGCCGATGCCGCCGGCTGCAAGACCAAGCTGATCACCACCGACGGCGTGTTCTCGATGGACGGTTTCATCGCTCCGCTGGACGAAATCACTGCGCTGGCGAAGAAGTACAACGCGCTGGTGCATATCGACGAATGCCACGCCACCGGCTTCCTTGGCGCCACCGGCCGCGGCTCGGCTGAAGTGAAAGGCGTGCTGGAGAAGATCGACATCATCACCGGCACCCTGGGCAAGGCCATGGGCGGTGCACTGGGCGGTTTCACCTGCGCCAGCGCCGAAGTGATCGAACTGCTGCGCCAGCGTTCGCGCCCGTACCTGTTCTCCAACTCGCTGCCGCCGCACGTGGTGGCCGCCGGCATCAAGGCGTTCGAGATGCTGGCCGCTGCCGACGACCTGCGCGACACCCTGGTGGAGAACACCCGCTACTTCCGCGAGAAGATGGTCGCTGCCGGCTTCGACGTGAAGCCGGGCGTGCACCCGATCAGCCCGGTGATGCTGTACGACGCGCCGCTGGCGCAGAAGTTCGCCGAGCGCCTGCTGGAAGAAGGCATCTACGCGATCGGCTTCTTCTTCCCGGTAGTGCCCAAGGGCCAGGCGCGCATCCGCACCCAGATCAGCGCAGCGCACACCCGCGAGCACCTGGACCGCGCCATCGATGCATTCACCCGCATCGGTGTCGAGCTGGGTGTGATCAAGGGCTGATACCACCGGGCAAAGCGTGCCGACCAAGGTCGGCACCTACCGAAGCATGACGGCGTGCCGACGTAGGTCTGCACCTACCGAGGCGTGATGGTGTGCCGACCATGGTCGGCACCTACCGGCATCACTTCTTTTTCTTCTTGTCCTTGGGCTCATCCTTGCTGGCGACCACCACCGGCTTGGCGGCGGCATCCTGCCCATTGCCCTTGGCCACGCGGATGCCGTTGGCTTTCATCCAGGCATCGAACTGGTCTGCAGTCATCTTCTGGTCGCCGTTGCTCATCAGGAAGCGGTAGCTGCCGCGGCCGTCCAGCTCCGGGGTCTTCACTTCCACCACCGGGGTCTCGGCCGGCGTTTCCGCCTTGGCCACCTTCTTGTGGCCGCCGCAGGCAGCCAACAGCACCATCGGCAGCAGCAGGCCTGCGCAGCGCAGGGTTTGGTTGAGGGTCGGGTGGTACATGGGCAGGCTCCGTTCGGGAAATTCAACAACCAGGCGCCCCCTACGCCTGGAACGGTGGCCGGCAGTTGCCGGCCGCGGGCGATGATCAGCCCGGTGCAACGGCCCCCAGCCGCTGCTGGTCGCTGACCTCCAGCACCCGCCACTGCCCCTTGCCGAGATCGCCGAGCAGCAGCCCACCGATCGCGACCCGGACCAGGCGCAGCACCTGCAGGTCGAAAGCCGCCAACAGGCGGCGGATATGGCGGTTGCGGCCCTCGTCGAGGACCACCTCCAGCCACGCGGTCTTGTCGCCGCTGCGCAGCACACGCACGGCCTGGGCGACGAGGAACTCGCCCTCGTCCTCGACACCGGCGAGCAGTGCAGCCAGGGTGTCTTCGTCGGGCAGGCGGTCCACCTGCACGTGATAGGTCTTTTGCGGACCGGTCACCGGATCGGTCAGGCGTGCGGCCCACTGCGGATCGTTGCTGAACAGCAGCAACCCTTCGCTGGCCTTGTCCAGCCGCCCGACCGGCGCGATCCACGGCAGGCCCGCACCATCGAAGCAGCGGTAGACGGTGTCCCTGCCACGCTCGTCCTGCACGGTGGTCACCACCCCCCGCGGCTTGTTGAGCATCAGGTACAGGCGTTGCGGCGCACCCATCGGCTGGCCGTCGACCTCGATCGGTGGCGACGGCTGGCCAATCGGGAATTCCGGATCACGGATGATGCGCCCGGAAACGCGCACGCGGCCTTCTGCAATCCAGCGTGCGGCTTCGCTGCGCGAGCACACGCCCGCCTTGGACAGCACGCGCGCCAGGCCATGACGGACACCGGCGGCTGCGGCAGCGGGCGTCGCACGCCCACGTGGTGCGTGGGAGCGGGCGGCGGGGGCAGCAGGTGGGCGGCGCGTGCGCAAGCCTCTGCTCCCCGGGGCGCTTACTTCTTGTCTACCGGCTTGGTCTCAGCCGGTGCTTCGGCCGCGGCCGGGGTCGCCGCCGGCGCCGGACGTGCCTTGACCACACGCACGCCACGCGCCTTCATCCAGGCGTCGAACTCTTCGGCGGTCATGCGCTTGCCGTTCTGGCTCATGTCGAAACGCCAGGGCGTGTTGTCGAATTCGGTCTGCGGCTTGTACGCCGCAGGATCGTTCGGCTTCACCGCCGGGGCGCTTGGGATGGCCTTGGCGATGTTCTGGCAGCCATCGATGCGCAGCCGCTGCAGCACCTGGTCCAGCGACTGCGACGGATCGTAGTTGGTGCTCAGCACGCCGGCCGGCATGCCCAGCTGGTTGCCACGGATGTACAGCTCGTCGGCCACCGGCGCGATGGTCGTTGCCGGCAACGGCAGCGGCGATGCGCTGGTGTTGACCGAGCAATCGACCGCAGCGTGGGCGGCGGGAACCAGGGCCAGCGCCAGGAAGGCGGCCGATGCAGTGCGCAGCATGAAGGGCATCCAGGAAAGGAAGTGACGCGGCGAGTTTAGCAATGCCGCGACAGCTTTCAAGCGCCACTTTCAATGAATACGGCAACTCATTGGTTTTATGGACAAAATACCGACGAACGGTCATTCCCGGACCGACAGATGACCGGACGCCAGGCCACAGAAACAACAAGACCCGGCCGAAGCCGGGTCCTGCTGTGTCCTACTGGCAGAGCGTCAGAACTTAGTTCTGGACGTTCAGCTCGGTACGACGGTTCTTGGCGCGACCTTCCGGGTTGTCCGAACCATCCGGGTTGGTGTTCGGAGCAATCGGACGGCTCTCGCCGTAGCCGATCGGACCCACCAGGCGACCGGCGTCAACGCCGTTCTTGGTCAGGTAGTTGTACACGGCGGTGGCGCGACGCTCCGACAGCTTCTGGTTGTAAGCGTCGGTACCCTTCGAGTCGGTGTGACCGGCAACTTCAACGCGCAGATCCGGGTAACGCTTCAGGATCTCGGTGGCTTCGCTCAGGATCGCCACGGCGTCCGGACGCAGGTTCGACTTGTCGAAGTCGAAGTTGACGCCCTTCAGGTCGATGGAGACCGGCACCGGGCAACCGTCCGGACCGATGGTCTGACCCGGCTGCGAGTTCGGGCACTTGTCGTCGCAGTTGTTGACGCCGTCACCGTCGTCATCCAGGTCGGCGCAGCTCGGGGCAACCGGAGCCGGAGCCGGAGCAGCCGCGACCGGAGCCGGGCCCAGCGGGATCACGACACCGACCGAAGCCAGCACGTCGCCGAACCAGTCTTCCTTCGGAGCGGCAACGCTCTTGTCGTCGAAGTCAGCGCGGTAGGCCACTTCGGCGCGGACAGCAACGCGCTTTTCGAAGGTGGTCTGCAGGCCGACGCCCAGCTTGGCGGCAACGTTGCCGTCCTTACGCTCGCGCGGACCATTGGCATTCAGCGCCGGATACTCTTCTTCCGACTTCTGGTAGCCCAGGCCACCGACGATGTACGGGTTCCAGCCGCGGCCTTCCTTGATGAAGTGGCGACGCAGGTCCAGCGAGACGCCGTACTGCGACCAGTTCAGGTCCTTGTTCGAATCGAAGTTCGGGTTCTGATAGTTCAGCTCACCGTCCAGCGACCAGTTCGGGCTGATGAACTTGCCCAGGCCCAGGGTCACGAACGGAGCGTCATTGGTCAGACGGTCGCTGTCCTGGAAGTTGAAGCCGGCCGAACCGGTCAGGTACCAGCGGTCATCGAACTCCTGCGCCGAAGCTGCCTGGGCAAAAGCCAGGCCGCCCAGCAGCGCGGCAGTAAGGATCTTCTTGTTCATTGAGTACAGCTCCTATTTCGGGGGTATGAAACCGGTAGAGGCATGGGCCAGCACAAGTGCGTCGATGTACGACAGCCGATTCAGCACGCCACCGCCGCGAACATTATGCTCAGGCGGGTGAAGGCCATGTTAACAGTCCCGTAACATGTGAAGTGTTGCGCCCGACCGTCCACCGGTCCGACGTTGAAACCCTATACAGGATGATGAAAATCCGCAAGACCCTCACGCTGCAAGGGTTTGACGGGGTTTAGGCGGGGGAAACGACATACTGCACAACGTGCTGCATCACACGGTTCAGCGTGTTTGCGGAAAGGTGAGGAACCTTATGATGGAACCACGAATCCCGCCGGAGCCGTGATGAAAGCCGTCGCCCTGAGTCGTGAATCCGCCCCTGCCCTGAGCGATATCCACCTGCCCCCGCCGTTGCCTCCGAAGGGGCGTGACCTGCTGATCCGCGTCGAGGCGGTTTCGGTCAACCCCGTCGATGGCAAGCAGCGTGCCAGCACAGACCCGGCCACGCTCGAGGCGCCCCGGGTACTTGGCTGGGACGCCGCCGGCGTGGTCGAGGCGATCGGCGACGAGGCCAGCCTGTTCGCCTCCGGTGACGAGGTCTACTACGCCGGTGACGTCACCCGGCCGGGCTGCAACGCGCAGTACCACTGTGTGGATGAACGCCTGGTGGCGCGCAAACCGACCACGCTCGACTTTGCGGAAGCCGCGGCTCTGCCGCTCACCACCCTCACCGCCTGGGAGCTGTTGTTCGAACGCATGCCCCTGCGGCTGGACGACTGCCGCCATGCCGGCCAGCACCTGCTGGTGATCGGCGGTGCCGGCGGCGTCGGATCGATGGCAATCCAGCTGGCGCGCCATGCAGGCTTCGAGGTGATCGCCACGGCATCGCGCGCGTCCTCGGCCGACTGGTGCCGGCAGATGGGCGCCCAGCACGTGATCGACCACCGGCAGCCGCTGCTGCCCCAGCTGCTGGCAGTGGGCATCGACGCAGTACAGGTCGCCCTCAACCTGGCCGACACCGACCATTACTGGGAGGCGTTGGGTGAGCTGCTGGCGCCTCAGGGCCATGTCGGCCTCATCGTCGAACCACGCGGGGCGCTGCGCATCGGTGATCCGTACAAGGCCAAATGCATCGGCATCCATTGGGAGTTCATGTTCGCGCGTTCGCGCTTCGCCACTGCCGACCGCATCGAACAGCACCGCATTCTCAGCCGCACTGCCAGCATGATCGACGCCGGCCAGCTGCGCGGCACCCTCAGCGAGACGCTGGGCCCGATCAACGCGGCGAATCTGGACATCGCCCATCAACGCCTGGCCAGCGGGCACACGGTGGGCAAGCTGGCGCTGGCGGGCTGGGGCGATTGACGCGTCATGTAGCGCCGAGCCCATGCTCGGCTGCTTTGCCTGGCACCGCCAGCCGAGCATGGGCTCGGCGCTACAGATTCCGCCTGTAGCGGCGGATTGGTCGGGATCTGTATCTATGGTGGCGGATGAATCGGGATTACGGTGGAAACAGATCCTCCTCTCTCGAGCGCCTCCATGCCCACCGCCCTGCCCCTGCGCCTGCTGCAACTGATCACCGGCCTGTTCCTGTATGGCTTCGGGGCCTCGCTGATGATCCGTGCCGCGATCGGCGTGGCCCCTTGGGATGTACTGTCGCAGGGCATCGCCGCACAGACACCGCTGTCGTTCGGCCTGGCCACCAATGTGATCGGCGCGCTGGTGCTGCTGCTGTGGTGGCCGTTGCGGCAGAAGCCGGGTGTCGGCACCGTCCTCAACGTGATGCTGATCGGCCCGTCGGCGCAGTTCGGCCTGTGGCTGCTGCCGCCAGCCGTGGGCCTGGGCTGGCAGTTGGCGATGTTCTGCGCCGGCATGCTGCTGGTCGCGCTGGCCACCGGCCTGTACATCGGCGCCAGGCTCGGGCCCGGTCCGCGCGACGGCCTGATGACCGGCCTGCACGCTCGCACCGGCTGGCCGATCTGGAAGGTGCGCAGCCTGATCGAAGGCAGCGTGCTGTTGCTGGGCTGGTGGCTGGGCGGCAATGTCGGGCTCGGCACGCTGGCCTTCGCCCTGCTGATCGGCCCGCTGTGCGGGGTCACGCTGGGCTGGTTCGGGATTGGCCGGCCGCTGCCGGTAGTGCCGGCGGCTGGCCGGCAACCGCAATCGCCCTGAGCTGACTGGAATGCCGGCCAGCAGCCGGCATTACCGCCGCGCCCCTTGCCCCGGCCGACGATTCGCGGCACGCTTCGCGCTTCCGTACGCAAGCGTATCGACCATGTCGCCAGCCAACGAAAGCGCCTATCCCCACCTGTTCGCCCCGCTGGACCTGGGCTTCACCCAGCTGCGCAACCGCGTGCTGATGGGTTCGATGCACACCGGCCTGGAAGATCGCGCCCGCGACTTCCCGCGCCTGGCAGCCTACTTCGCCGAGCGCGCCGAGGGCGGTGTCGGCCTGATCGTCACCGGTGGCTTCGCGCCGAACGTGGTCGGCTGGCTGAAGCCGTTCGGCGGCAAGCTGTCCTGGCCTTGGGAAGTGCGCCCGCACCGGCAGCTCACCGCCGCCGCACACCAGCATGGCGCGAAGATCTGCCTGCAGTTGCTGCATGCCGGCCGCTATGCCTACCACCCGCTGTCGGTGGCACCGTCGAAGCTGAAGGCACCAATCAACCCGTTCACCCCGCGCGCGCTGTCGGCCAGCGGCGTCGAGCGGCATATCGCCGATTACGCGAGCAGCGCGAAGCTGGCCCGCGAGGCTGGCTACGACGGCGTCGAAGTGATGGGCTCGGAGGGCTACCTCATCAACGAGTTCATCGCCCCGCGCACCAACAAGCGCTCCGACCGCTGGGGTGGCGACGCCAACCAACGCATGCGTTTTGCGGTGGAGATCGTGCGCCGCATCCGCGAGGCCTGCGGGCCGGACTTCATCATCATCTACCGCCTGTCGCTCGTGGACCTGGTGGAAGACGGCAGCAACTGGGAAGAGATCGTGCAGCAGGCGCAGGCCATCGAAGCTGCCGGTGCGACGATCATCAATTCCGGCATCGGCTGGCACGAAGCGCGCATCCCGACCATCGCCACCTCGGTGCCGCGCGCGGCCTTTGCCGGCGTCACCGCCAAGCTCAAGCCGCATGTGAAGGTGCCGCTGGTGGCAACCAACCGCATCAACATGCCCGAGGTCGCCGAGCGCATCCTGGCCGATGGCGGCGCCGACATGGTGTCACTGGCGCGCCCGCTGCTGGCCGACCCGCAGTGGCCGAACAAGGCCCGCGCCGGCCGCGCCGAAGCGATCAACACCTGCATCGCCTGCAACCAGGCCTGCCTGGACCACGTGTTCGAGAACAAACTGGCCAGCTGCCTGGTCAACCCGCGCGCCGCGCACGAGACCGAGCTGGTCTACCGCCCTGCTGCCACGCTGAAAAAGGTCGCGGTGGTCGGCGCCGGCCCGGCCGGGCTGGCCTGCGCCACGGTGGCTGCCGAGCGCGGCCACCAGGTCACCCTGTTCGATGCCAACGACGAGATCGGTGGCCAGTTCAACGTGGCCAAACGCATCCCCGGCAAGGAAGAGTTCCACGAGACCCTGCGCTATTTCCGCCACAAGCTGGCTGAAACCGGCGTGCAGCTGCGCCTGGGCATGCGAGCGGACGCGGCCAGCCTGGCCGGTTTCGACGAGGTGGTGCTGGCCACCGGCATCACCCCGCGCAAGGTCGACTTCCCCGGCGTCGACCACGCCAAGGTGGTCAGCTACCTGGACGTGTTGCTGGGCCGGGTCGAAGTGGGCGCCAATGCAGCGATCATCGGCGCCGGCGGCATCGGCTTCGACGTGGGCGAGTTCCTCAGCCACGCCGGTGAGTCCCCCTCGCTGGACCCGCAGCGCTGGATGGCCGAATGGGGCGTGGACAGCACCTTCGAGACCCGCGGCTCCCTGACGCGGGCGCAGGCCGAGGCCTCGCCGCGCCGGCTGTGGCTGCTGCAGCGCAGCCCGGGCAAGCCCGGTGCGCGGCTGGGCAAGACCACCGGCTGGATCCATCGCGCCACGCTGAAGGCCAAGGGCGTGCGCATGCTTGGCGGCGTCGAGTACCTGGGCGTGGACGACGAAGGCCTGCGCATCCGCGTGGAAGGCAGCGAACAGCTGCTGCCGGTCGATCAGGTGGTGATCTGCGCCGGGCAGGAACCGAATCGTGCACTGCAGGCGGAGCTGCAGGCCGCTGGTATCAACGCGACCTTGATCGGCGGTGCCGACGTGGCCGCAGAACTGGATGCAAAACGGGCCATCGACCAGGGCAGCCGAGTCGCCGCCGCGCTCTGATGGGCACCTGAATGGGGCGCGGAATGTGATTTCCGTCACCCCGCCCGAACCTGAATGTCAAGCCGGGCGGTTCACGATGCGTTCGGCTATCCCCCCCTACCTTGCGCCATCTTCCGCTCACCAGCCAGTTTCCGGTGAGCCGGTGCGGCCCCCTCGATCGGTACTGATCGTTTCTTTTGGGGCCGCCCACGGGGCGGCCCCGATGGCCGCCTCCCCATGACGCCAAGTCGTACCCCGCGTCCTGTCGCCCCCGCGACCGGAAGTGCAGAGTGCGGCCCATACGGAGCAAGGAGTTATATGAAACTGGCCTGGATTCTCTGGCTGTCGCAGTTGTTGCCGCAGCCGGCCGCTGATTCATTGTGTTTGAGCACCACCGTTTACCTGGAAGCCCGCGACCAGACCCTGCGCGGCCAGCAGGCCGTTGCCGAGGTTGCCCTGCGCCGTCTCGACAGTGGCCTGTGGGGCGACTCGATGTGCCAGGTGGTCACCGCGCGCAAGCAGTTCGCACCGACCATCGTCTCCCCCGGCACCCAGCTGGGCAACGACGCGGCCTGGAGCGAGGCGATGAACGTGGCCTTCGACGCCGAACGCAACTGGGCGCTGCCGGCCGGCGAGCGCCGCGAGATCGTGCCCGGTGCCAGCCACTTCGCCGCGTTGTCCATCGCCAGCCCGAACTGGCGCAACGCTTACCAGGTGGCCACCATCGGCGATCACACCTTCTACAAGGTGCAGAACCTCAAGCCGCGGCAGTCGTAACAATCCGTGCTGGCGGCAGCGTTGCCGCCCGCCGGCAGGCTCTGGGATAGTTGGCGTTTCCCGCCCGCATCACCTGGAGTTCCCATGAAGCTGTACAGCAAGCCCGGTGCCTGTTCCACCGCCGACCACATCGCCCTGCAGTGGACCGGCCAGCCGTTCGAGGTCGAACTGCTGAACAAGGACACCTTGAAGGGTCCGGAATTCCTCAAGATCAATCCGGCCGGCGCGGTGCCCGCGCTGGTCGATGGCGACTTCGTGCTGCTGCAGAACGCCGCGATCATGGGCTATATCGCCGACAGCTTCCCGCAGGCCGGCCTCGGCGGTGACGGCAGCCCGCGACAGCGTGCTGAAGCCACCCGCTGGCTGGCCTTCGTCAATTCCGATGTGCACCCGGCCTTCTCGCCGCTGTTCGCGCCGGGCAAGTTCATCGCCGACGAAAGCCAGTTCGACGCGATCCGCGCCGCTGCGCACAAGCGCCTGCGTGGCCTGTTCGAGACCGCCGACAAGCAGCTGGCCGACAAGCCGTGGCTGGCCGGCTTCCGCAGCTTCGCCGACCCATACTTCTACATCACCCTGCGCTGGGCCGCCGGCACCAAGGTCGACCTGTCCGGCCTGGACAACCTGGCTGCCTACAAGGCGCGCATGGACGCCGATGCCGGCGTGCAGGCCGCGCTGAAGGCCGAGGGCTTGGCCTGAGAATGACCCGGGGTCGGAACCGCCTGCACAGCAGCCGGCTCCGACCCCATCGGTTTCATCGGTGCGGTCAACCGATCTGGCGTATCACGTCGCCCTTCGCATCGCGCAGGTAGGTCGGCACCACTTCGATGCGCAGCGCTCCCGCAACCGGGTAGATGCCATGTTCGGCACGCACGCCCGCCAAGGCCTGCAGCCCCGCCTCGTCCAGAACCCAGCGCACGCTGTCGGCGGACACCTCGCCCGCTTCACCGGTTCCGGCCGGAATGAACTCCCACTGCCGCTCGCGGCTGACCAGCTCCAGCGATCTGCCGTGGTGCAGGCGCAGCGGCAGCAGTTCGCAGACGCTGGCGACCTGGCCCGCACCAAGCA
Organism: Stenotrophomonas maltophilia; assembly: GCF_013464485.1. Lineage (GTDB taxonomy): Bacteria > Pseudomonadota > Gammaproteobacteria > Xanthomonadales > Xanthomonadaceae > Stenotrophomonas > Stenotrophomonas maltophilia_AW. The sequence continues at coordinate 11,916 of NZ_RAUX01000042.1, read as the reverse complement.
CCAGCGTGGTGACGTCCGCCTCCTGACGCCAATCAAGCGTCTCGATGAACAACATGCCGGTGCTGGAGCCCTCGCGCTCGCTGCCGGCCCGCACCTGTGCCGCCAATGCCGGATCCTCCAGCAGGTTGCCGCGATGCAGGTCGCTGATCCACAGCGGCATCGCCGGCTGCAACGCCTGCAGCACACCGCGCGTCGACCAGCGCTTGACCGCCTCCATCTCTTCGTCGGTCAGGCCGACCAGTTGCAGGAACTGCAGGTGGCCATTGGCGGTACCCCGCGCAGGCAACTTCGGGTCGGCAATGAAGGCCAGGTGGCACAGGCGCGTGTCGATCTCCAGCGCGATCGGGCCGTTGGCATTCAGATGGTGACCATCCTCGAACACGTTGCCGCTGCCAAACACGTAGCGCGCCAGATTCTGCAGCAGGTTCATCGGCCACACCGGCGGCGTGCTGCCGGCGTGCTCACCGGCTTCAGCAGTGAGGCGGAAGGTCAGCTCGAAACCATAGCCGCTGGCGGCGGCATCGCTGCTCTCCTTGGTGTACAGCTCGGAGAAGCCGTAGGTGATGTAGTGCCAATGCGGTATCGGCGCATCCACCCAGTACACGCTGATGCCATCCAGCGGATCCTGGCCACCGAGCGTGTAAGGCAGTGCGGTGCCGAAATGGCGCGGCTCCTGCCCGGCATACAGGGGCGCCAGCGCCGCATTGATCGCGTCCCAGCCGGGGGTATCGGTGTCGTCGTGGTCGTCCTGCACGCGGGACTCCTTGTGGGGAAGTGAACCGGTCACTTTACGCGGTGGCTCAGGCCTGCACGACCTCGGCGCCGGCGTTGCCCACGGCCGCCTGGGTTTCCTGCCACCAGCGCTGCGCCAGCGCCGGGCTACGCGCCTTTCCCACCGCGGCCAGCAGCTCCGGGCACAGGCGTTCCAACGCCAGCGCATCGGTGCAGCGTTCAATCTTCAACTGCATGAAGTAGCCCTTCAGGCCGAGGTGGCGCCGCACCGCCTCGCTCATCGCGTCGTACAGTTGCTGGTACAGGGCAGGATCCTGTTCACGGCCCGTGCTGATGCCACGTACGGGTGCCGCTTCGGCGCTGCCACCGATCACTTCGATGAGGCCCTGCGCTGCCAGCTGCTCCAGTGCGTCGTGTGGCGCGCGCAGGCCTTCGAACAGGCCGCGCAGTTCAGTATCGTCGCGATGGCCGTCGACCATCAGCAGGATCGACCGCAGTGCGGCCGGCAGGCGCCGGCCACGGTCTTCGATTTCCTGACGGCCAGCAGCCGTCTTGGCGTGCAGCAATGCCATTGCATCCCCCCCGATCCTTGATGCGCTTCACCTGCGCGCCCCGGCGGGCGCGCTCCCCTGGGGCCGAGCTTAGCGCACCGGTTGCAGGGAGGAAGCTGCGGTGCAGCAACGCCCTCCTCTGTAGAGCCGAGCCCATGCTCGGCTGCTTTGGCGAGGCATGCGGAGCCGAGCATCGGCTCGGCTCTACAGAAGCAGGTCAACGCCCCAGCGCGCGCCGGATTTCCTCCAGCGCGCTGGGATCATCCAGCGTCGACAGGTCACCCGGGTCGCGCTGTTCGGCCAGCGCCTGCAGCGAGCGCCGCAGCAACTTGCCGGAGCGGGTCTTGGGCAGTGCGTTGACCACGTGCACATGCGCCGGTCGCGCTACCGCACCAAGCGAAGTGGTCACCGTGGCCATCATCTCCGCCACTACCGGCGCCGGGTCCTCACCGTTGAGCCCCTGCTTGAGGGTGACGAACACCAGCGGCACCTGCCCCTTCAACTCGTCCTTGACCCCGATCACCGCCGCCTCGGCCACGCGCGGATGGCTGGAAATGGCTTCCTCGATCTCACGCGTGCCGAGGCGATGCCCGGCCACGTTGATCACATCATCCGTGCGCCCCAGAATGAAGGTGTAGCCATCATCATCGCGGATCGCCCAGTCCAGCGAGCTGTACAGCAGTTCCTTGAAGTGGCTGAAGTAGCTCTGCAGGAAGCGGCTGTCATCATTCCAAACAGTGCTCATGCAACCCGGCGGCAACGGTGGCGACACCACCAGCACGCCCTTCTGCCCCGGCGCGACTTCCTCGCCGGTGTTCTCGTCGATCACCTTCATCCGGTAACCGAGATTGGGGAAGCCGGGCGAACCGAAGCGCACCGGCTTCATTTCCAGGCCCGGCAGCAGGGTCAACGCCGGCCAGCCTGTTTCGGTCTGCCAGTAGTTGTCGATGATCGGCTTGCCCAGCGCTTCGCTGATCCAGTGGGCAGTGGGTTCGTCCAGTGGCTCGCCGGCCAGGAACAGGTATTTCAGCGCGCCAAGGTCATGGCGATGAATGAAGTCCGCATCGTGCTTCTTCAACACGCGGATGGCGGTAGGCGAAGAGAACATCGTACGCACGTTGTACTGCTCGCACAGCGCCCACCAGATGCCCGGGTCCGGGTTGGTCGGCAACCCTTCGTACAGCAGCGAGGTGCAGCCACCGATCAGCGGGCCGTAGACGTTGTAGGAATGGCCGACGGCCCAGCCGACATCGGATGTGGAGAACATCACCTGCCCTGGCTTGCAGTCGAACACGGTCTCCATCGACTGCGCCATCGCCACCGCATAGCCACCAACATCACGCTGCACGCCCTTCGGCTTGCCGGTGGTGCCAGAGGTATACAGCAGGTAACTCGGCTCGCTCGCTTCCAGCCACTGCACCGGCACATCGACTTCCCCGATCTGCGCACGCAGCGTGGCGTACTCCACATCACGGCCCGGCACACGTGGTTCGGCTGCATCCAGCCCACGCGACACGATCAGCACATGCGGTGGCGGCGAAGCCGCTTCGGCGCAGGCGGCATCGACCATCGGCTTGTACGGAATCAGCTTGCCACCGCGCATGCCGGCATCGGCGGCGATGAGCAGCTTGGGCTTCGCATCGTCGATGCGCAGCGCCAGGTTGTGCGCGGCGAAGCCACCAAACACCACCGAGTGCACCGCACCGATGCGCGCGCAGGCCAGCATCGCGAACACGGCTTCGGCCATGTTCGGCATGTAGATCACCACGCGGTCACCGTGACCGACGCCGAGGTGCTTGAGCACGGCGGCGAAGTCGTTCACTTCGCGATACAACTGGCGATAGGTGATCTCGCGGGTACTGTTGGTTTCAGTGGAAATGGCGACGAGCGCGAGCTGGTCGGCGCGCTCTGCCAGGTGGCGGTCCACCGCGTTGTAGCAGAGATTGGTTTCACCGCCGACGAACCAGCGCCGGAACGGCGGGTTGCTGTAGTCGAGCACCTGCTGCGGCGGTTTATGCCAATGGATGCGCTTGGCTTCCTCGCCCCAGAAGGCCTCCGGCTCGTCGATCGAGCGACGGTAGGTTTCCTCGTAGTTCATGACGCAGCCCTCCCAGACAAAGTCATGGGTTCGAGGATAGTCCGGCGCTGGCGCGCGGACCGCCCTACCTTGGTAGGGGGTGGGGCTGTTCTGCAGGGCTTGCAGCCCTGCACCTGCAGAAGCCGAAGCCAAAGCAACAGCAGAAGCTGGCTTACTGGGGGGTGGCGGGGTGGGTMCGGTGGCGGGAGACGCCGTAAACCCGTCCATGGGGGCTTGGCCGCGGCATCCATGCCGCGGACACTCCCGCCACCGKAACCACCCCGCCTTCGACAGTTTTCTGCGATCTGTAGGTACGGCGTATTGCCTTGATGGGTGTCGACCTTGGTCGACACGGTCGATCCACGCCATGCGTGGATGACTCATTCGATATCTGACAGAAAAATCGTGTCGACCAAGGTCGACACCTACCAACAGCCGCGCGGAACAACGGCCGCAGTTGCCAACAGCCGCGGGAATCTGTCAGAGGCGGGGCTGCAAGCCCTGCCGAACCCCTAGAACGGAGCCGCGGACTCGAACGCGAGCGCCTCGCCCGTCAGCGGATGTGTAAACCGCAGGCTGCGCGCATGCAGATGCACGCGCTGCGCCGGTGCGGCGTCATACAGCACGTCGCCGATGATGGGATGACCGAGGCTGGCCATGTGCAGCCGCAGCTGATGGCTGCGGCCAGTGATAGGCTCCAGCGCCACGCGCGTGCGCTGCGCTTCAACATCACGGGCCAGCACGCGCCAACGCGTCAGCGCCGGCTTGCCGTGCTCATGGTCGATCATCTGCTTCGGACGGTTCGGCCAGTCCACGATCAGCGGCAGTTCCACTTCACCGGCATCGCTTTCGATCACACCCTGCACGACAGCTTCATAGCACTTGCCAACCTGGCGCTGCTCGAACTGCATCGACAATGCGGCCTGCATCTCCTTGCCGCGCGCGTGCAGCAGCAGGCCGGAGGTCACCTGGTCCAGGCGGTGCACGGTCAGCGCATCCGGGTACAACGCCTGCAGGCGCGCGACGACGCAGTCCTGATTCTCGGCGCTGCGGCCGGGCACGGACAGCAGACCAGCCGGCTTCTCGGCCACCAGCAGCGCATTGTCGATGTAGTGCAGATGGATCATGCGGTTCCAGGAATTCCAAATGAAAACGGGGAAGCCGAAGCTTCCCCGCTTTCTGCGTACCGACCAACGGTCGGTACCTACCGGCCGAGGTCCGTATCAGCCCAGCAGGTGGGCGACGCCGGCACGCTCTTCTTCCAGCTCGGCCAGGGTCTTGTCGATGTACTTCTGGCTGAAGTCGTCGATCGGCAGATCCTTGACCAGGGTGTACTTGCCGTTCTCGGTGGTCACCGCGAAGCCGAAGATCACGCCTTCCGGAATACCGTAGGAACCGTCGGACGGCACGCCCATGGTGACCCACTTGCCGTTGCTGCCCAGCACCCAGTCACGCACGTGGTCGATGGCGGCGTTGGCAGCCGAAGCGGCCGAGGACGAGCCACGGGCTTCGATGATCGCCGCGCCGCGCTTGCCCACGGTCGGGATGAAGGTGTTGGCGTTCCACTCCTGGTCGTTGATCGCATCGGCGATCGACGCACCGTCGGCGGTGGCGAAACGGTAGTCCGGGTACATGGTCGGGCTGTGGTTGCCCCACACGACCAGCTTCTCCATGCCACCGACCGGCTTGCCGAGCTTGGCCGACAGCTGGCTCAGCGCGCGGTTGTGGTCCAGGCGCAGCATGGCGGTGAAGTTTTCCGGCTTCAGGTCCGGGGCCGACTTCATCGCGATGTAGGCATTGGTGTTGGCCGGGTTGCCGACCACCAGCACCTTCACGTCGCGGCTGGCGACCTTGTTCAGCGCTGCGCCCTGGGCGGTGAAGATCTTGGCGTTTTCCAGCAGCAGGTCCTTGCGCTCCATGCCCGGGCCACGCGGACGTGCACCGACCAGCAGGGCGATGTCGGCGTCCTTGAACGCCACTTCGGCGTCGTCGGTGCCGACCATGCCGGCCAGCAGCGGGAAGGCGCAGTCTTCCAGCTCCATCATCACGCCCTTCAGGGCGGCCTGGGCCTTGTCGACCGGCAGTTCCAGCAGCTGCAGGATGACCGGCTGGTCCTTGCCCAGCATTTCGCCGGAGGCGACGCGGAACAGCAGGGCATAACCGATCTGGCCGGCGGCGCCGGTCACGGCAACACGAACGGGTGCTTTCATGGGGGTTTCCTCTTGCTTGCAAGCGTTTGATGGGACGCCGCGGGCATGGCCACGCAGGCCTGGCAGGCGGCGGGGAACAGGGAAACGGCCACCCGTGGGTGGCCGTTTCGAAGGGGGATCAGGCGGCGAGGTGCTTGTTCCACTCCGCGACGCGGTCGGCCTGGGCGGCCAGCACAGCGTCGGCGTCGCCTTCCAGGGTGATCGAATGGATCACGTCACCCTGCTTGACCGAATCGACGATGGCCTGGCCTTCCAGGACCTTGCCGAACACGGTGTGGCGGCCGTCCAGCCAGTCGGTCTTGATGTGGGTGATGAAGAACTGGCTGCCGTTGGTGTTCGGGCCGGCGTTGGCCATCGACAGCGAGCCGACCTCGTGCTTCACGCCATTCTTCTCGTCTTCGAACTTGTAGCCCGGGCCGCCGGTGCCACGCCCCTGCGGGCAGCCGCCCTGGATCATGAAGTCGGCGATCACGCGGTGGAAGATCAGGCCGTCATAGAAGCCGTGCTTGACCAGGTTCACGAAGTTGGCCACGGTCAGCGGCGCCTTGTCGGCGAACAGCTCGACCTTGATCGGGCCCTGGGTGGTGTCGAAAGTGGCGATGAGGGACATGAAGATCCTTGATGCAGAGGGGAACGCGTCTAGCCACCTAGTTTACACCTGCCTCGTGGCGGCGGCGGCTTCGACCATCGGTGAAGAACCCGGCTTCAGCCCGTGGATGGGAAGCCCCGTCTCCCGGCTCTGGCGGCCCCGGCCGACGCGGCGGACGGCCAGCTGAATGGGCCCCGCGACGGGTGTGAAATCCACCTTTTCGCGAATCGTCAAGTTCGACGTATAATGTTGGACTTCTTTTTCCAAATCCGGCGCCGACTGGCCCCCTTTCGTATGTCCATCGAAAATCTTCGCAACATCGCCATCGTCGCCCACGTCGACCATGGCAAGACCACCCTGGTCGACCAGCTGCTGAAGCAGTCCGGCACCCTGTCCGAGCGTACCGTCCTCGCTGAGCGCGTGATGGACAGCAACGACCAGGAAAAGGAACGCGGCATCACCATCCTGGCCAAGAACACCGCCATCACCTGGGAAGACAAGAAGACCGGCATCAAGAACCGGATCAACATCGTCGACACCCCCGGCCACGCCGACTTCGGCGGTGAGGTCGAGCGCGTGCTGTCGATGGTCGACACCGTACTGATCCTGGTTGATGCGATGGACGGCCCGATGCCGCAGACCCGCTTCGTCACCCAGAAGGCCTTCGCGATGGGCTTCAAGCCGATCGTCGTGGTCAACAAGGTCGACCGKCCGGGCGCCCGTCCGGAATGGGTGATCGACCAGGTCTTCGACCTGTTCGACAAGCTCGGCGCCACCAACGAGCAGCTGGACTTCCCGATCGTCTACGCCTCGGGCCTGAACGGCTATGCCGGCCTGGAAGACACCGTGCGCGACGGCGACATGACCCCGCTGTACGAAGCGATCATGCAGCACGCGCCGCGTCCGGAAGTGGACCCGGAAGGCCCGTTCCAGATGCGCATCAGCCAGCTGGACTACAACAACTTCGTGGGCGTGATCGGCATCGGCCGCATCCAGCGCGGTACCCTGAAGAAGAACATGCAGGTCGCGGTCATCGACCGTGAGGGCAAGAAGCGCAACGGCAAGGTGCTGCAGGTGCTGGGCTTCATGGGCCTGGAGCGCATCGAGCAGGATACCGCCGAGGCCGGCGACATCGTGGCCATCTCCGGCATCCAGGAGCTGACCATCTCCGACACCATCTGCGCCCCGGATACCCCGGAAGCCCTGCCGGCGCTGACCGTCGACGAGCCGACCATCTCGATGACCTTCCAGGTCAACAACTCGCCGTTCGCCGGCAACAAGGACCTGTCCGGTGGCAAGTTCCTGACCAGCCGCCAGATCAAGGACCGCCTGGACCGTGAAAAGGTCCACAACGTGGCCCTGAAGGTCGAGCAGCTGGAAGACGCCGACAAGTTCCTGGTCTCCGGCCGTGGCGAACTGCACCTGTCGGTGCTGATCGAGAACATGCGCCGCGAGGGTTACGAGCTGGCCGTGTCGCGTCCGGAAGTGATCATCAAGGAAATCGACGGCCAGATGATGGAGCCGATCGAGCAGCTGGTGGTGGACATCGAAGAAATCCACCAGGGCGGCGTGATGGAAAAGCTGGGCACCCGCAAGGGCCAGCTGAAGAACATGGAATCGGACGGCAAGGGCCGCGTGCGCCTGGAATACTCGATCCCGGCCCGTGGCCTGATCGGCTTCCAGAACGAGTTCAAGACCCTGACCCAGGGTTCGGGCCTGCTGTTCCACGTGTTCGACCACTACGGTCCGAAGGAACAGGGCGCGATTGCCAAGCGCATCAACGGCGTGATGATCGCCAATGCGCCGGGCACCACGCCGGCCTACTCGCTGGGTCCGCTGCAGGAACGCGGCAAGCTGTTCGCTGCTGAAGGCGACAACGTGTATGAAGGTCAGCTGGTCGGCATCCACTCCAAGGACAACGACCTGACCGTCAACGCGATCAAGACCAAGCCGCTGACCAACATGCGCGCTTCGGGCAAGGACGATGCGATCCAGCTGACCCCTGCGATCAAGTACTCGCTGGAACAGGCCCTGGACTTCATCGAAGACGACGAGCTGGTCGAGATCACCCCGAAGGAGATCCGCCTGCGCAAGAAGTTCCTGACCGAAAGCGACCGCAAGAAGGCTTCGCGCGGCGGCTGAGCCAGCACCCCGTGAACCAGAGCGGCTACAACCCGGATCCACACCGGCATCCGGGGCTCCATGTCATCGCCCTGCTCGAAGCGAGCAAGGCGATGCTGGCGCTGTTGGCCGCCACCGGGCTGGAAGTGCTCGGACCGCAGCCGCTGCGGCACGGCATCATGGCCCTGATCCGGCGTTTCAGCCTGGATCCGGACCATGGCACCCTGCCCTCGCTGCTGCACATGATCAGCCCCGACGCGGTCCACCTGGCCGCGGCGGGGATGATCGGCTACGGCCTGCTGCACCTGGTCGAAGCCTGGGGCCTGTGGCGGGCCAAAGCCTGGGCCTCCTGGCTGGGCTGCCTCACTGCCTCGCTGTACCTGCCTTTCGACATCTTCGCGATCATCCGCCATCCCGGCTGGCCGTCGTGGACGATCCTGGCGATCAACCTGATCGTGGTCTACGTCCTCGCCCGCGACCTGCGCAAGCGCCACCGCTGAGCACCGGCTACACTGGGGATTGGAGCCGACCAAGCCGCCCCATGCGCCCGTCCTTGCCGCCTCTGCTGACCTGCCTGCTCGCCGCGCTGCCTGCGCTGCTTTCGGCTGGCTGCAGCCCGGCCACGCCCAGCGCGCATGCGGCCGAACCTGCGAGCCGCAACGTGCCGTTCCCGTATGCCGAAACCGATGTCGCCGACCTGCAGGCGCGGATGACCGCCGGTGAGCTGGACAGCACCACCCTGACCCAGGCCTACCTGCAACGCATCGCCAGCCTCGACCGCACCGGGCCACGCCTGCGCGCGGTGATCGAGCTCAACCCCGATGCCCTGAAGGAAGCCGCCGCACGCGACCGCGAGCGCCGCGAAGGACGCCTGCGCGGTCCGCTGCATGGCATCCCGCTGCTGCTGAAGGACAACATCAACGCCGCACCGATGGCCACCAGCGCCGGCTCGCTGGCGCTGCAGGGCTTCCGCCCGGACGACGCCTACCTGGTGCGCCGGCTGCGCGACGCCGGCGCCGTGGTGCTGGGCAAGACCAACCTCAGCGAGTGGGCCAACTTCCGCGGCAATGACTCCATCTCCGGCTGGAGCGCGCGCGGCGGCCAGACCCGCAATCCCTACCGCATCAGCCATTCGCCGTGCGGTTCCAGCAGCGGCAGTGCGGTGGCCGTGGCCGCCAACCTGGCCAGCGTGGCGATCGGCACCGAAACCGACGGCAGCATCGTCTGCCCGGCCGCGATCAACGGCGTGGTCGGCCTGAAGCCGACTGTCGGCCTGGTCAGCCGCGATGGCATCGTGCCGATCTCCTTCAGCCAGGACACGGCCGGACCGATGACACGCAGCGTCGCCGATGCTGCGGCCGTGCTGACCGCGATCGCCGGCCGCGATGACGCCGATCCCGCCACCGCGACCATGCCCGGTCGTGCGGTCTACGACTACACCGCGCGCCTGGACCCGCAGGGCCTGCGCGGCAAACGCATCGGCCTGCTGCAGACGCCGCTGCTGAAGTACCGCGGCATGCCGCCGCTGATCGATCAGGCAGCAACCGAGCTGCGTCGCGCCGGTGCCGTCGTGGTACCCGTCGAACTGCCCAACCAGGGTGCCTGGGCCGAGGCCGAGCGCACGCTGCTGCTGTACGAATTCAAGGCGGGCCTGGAGCGCTACTTCAGCACCCATCGCGCTCCGCTGCACAACCTGGCCGAACTGATCGCCTTCAATCAGGCGCACAGCAAGCAGGAACTGGGCCTGTTCGGCCAGGAACTGCTTGTGGAAGCCGACGCCACCGCCGGCCTGTCAGACCCAGCCTACATCCGCGCGCGCAACGATGCGCGCCGATTGGCCGGCCCGGAAGGCATCGATGCCGCCCTCGCCGCCCATCAACTCGATGCACTGGTGGCGCCGACTACCGGCGTCGCATGGCCGATCCGCAGCGAAGGCGACGATTTCCCCGGCGAGAGCTACAGCGCCGCTGCCGTGGCCGGTTACCCCAGCCTGACCGTGCCGATGGGCCAGATCGACGGCCTGCCGGTCGGCCTGCTGTTCATGGGCACCGCCTGGAGCGAGCCGAAGCTGATCGAGATGGCCTACGCCTACGAGCAGCGCACCCGTGCACGCAAGCCGCCGCACTTCAATACCGATGCACTGATCGACGCCGGGGAGCCTTGATCGTGTTTCTGTAGAGCCGAGCCCACGCTCGGCTTCACCGGAAAATCGAAAGCAGCCGAGCATGGCTCGGCTCTACAGAGGCTGGTCGGCCTCCGCCGGCACGCTCGCGGCCTCGCCATCTTCAGCACCTGGCGACCGCACATCCGCGGTACGCGCCCGCGGACCGCGCGGCATATCCAGCTCGTCATCGTGCTGCACGCGTGCACGTACCTGCGGCAGCGCCTGCGGATGCTCGCGCGCAAGGAAATCGAGCATGCGCTCGCGCACCAGGCAGCGCAGGTCGAAGGCATCGCCGGAACTGCGTGCGCTGACCAGCAGGCGCACCTGGATCGCGCGTTCGCTGGTTTCGGTCACCTGGGTCACGCAGACCCGACCATCCCACAGCGCTTCGCCACGACAGATGCGCTCCAGCTCGGCACGGATCGCCGCGATCGGTGCCCGGTAGTCCAGCCACAGAAAGGCCGTGCCGAGCAGATCAGCACTGCGCCGCGTCCAGTTCTGGAACGGGTTCTCGATGAACCAGGTCAACGGCACCACCATCCGCCGCTCGTCCCAGATGCGCACCACCACGTAGCTGCTGCCGATCTCCTCGATGCGGCCCCACTCGCCTTCGACGATCACCACGTCATCCAGGCGGATCGGCTGCGTCACCGCAATCTGCAGGCCGGCAATGAGGTTGCCGAACACCGGCTTGGCCGCGATACCCGCCACCAGGCCGATCAGGCCTGCCGACGCGAGTAGTGCCGTGCCGATCTTCTGCACCATCGGGAACGTCAGCAGCACCAGCGAGGCACCGAGCACGATGATGCCGCCCATCAGCACGCGGCTGAGCACTCGCGTCTGGGTCTGGATACGGCGTGCCTCCAGGTTGTCGGAGACATCGATGGGATGGCTGCGCAGGATCGCGCGCTCACCCGCGGCGACCGCACGCACCAGCAACCAGATGAAGCAGGCGGTCAGCGCGATGTGCAGCACATGCTGCAGATTGCCCAGCACGGGATCCTGCAGCGGCGTGGCCTGCAGCGCAGGAATCAACAGCAGCAGTGGCCACGCGGTCGCCATCGGCAGCCCGAGCACGCGACCGATGCGGGCGCGCCGGCGATCACGCCCTTTCAATCGATGATAGATCCACAGGATCAGCCACGCGCCGATGCCGCCCACTACTGCTGCCAATCCCAGCGGCCATGCGTAGGCCTGTGCGCTTTGCCAGTGCACCGTTGCCACCTCCATTCGAACAGCCAAGCGGACAGCCTCGCGCATGGGGCATGAGCGTCACGTCAGTCCTTCGTAAGCAGGGTGTTGGTCGGCAGGGCTTGCAGCCCTGCACCTGCTGCGTGCTGGAGCAACAGCAACAGCAACAGCCGAAGCAGAAGCGGGTTTCCTGTGGGATGGCGGGGTGGGTCCGGTTGCGGGGGGCGCTGCAAGTACGTCCATGTAAGCTCGGTCGCCGCATCCATGCGGCTCACGCCCCC
>NZ_RAUX01000041.1 GCF_013464485.1 Stenotrophomonas maltophilia | reverse complement strand
CCCCCSCCCCCCCCCCCCCCCCCACCCCCCCCCCCCSCCCCCCCCCCCCYCCCCCCCCCCCCCCCCCCCCCCACTACCGGGTATGCGCGGGACCTACTGGCGGCGCACCGACTGCACGACCGACAGGCGCCGCAGGCGCCGCATCACTTCGGCCAGGTGATTGCGGTCGCGCACCTGGATGTTGAACGCCAGCACGGCGGCGTTGAAGTCGCGGTCCAGGTAATCCACGCGCTCGATGTTGGAATGGCTCTGCGCGATGGCGGCGGCCAGCTGCGCCAGCACGCCGGTGCCGTTCTCCACTTCCACCACCAGCGAGGTGTCGTAGTCGCCGGAAACGGTGGTGTCCCAGCCGATCGGCACCCAGCGCTCGGGCGACTTGCGCAGCTCGGCCAGGTTCGGGCAATCCATGCGGTGCACCACGATGCCCTTGCCGGCGGTGTGGTAGCCCATGATCTCGTCACCGGGAATCGGCTGGCAGCAGCCAGCGAAGGTGACCACGCCGCGCTCACTGCCGTTGATCAGGATCTTTTCCTGCGAATGGTGGCGCGAATGCGGGCCGCCCCGCAGTTCGGCGTAGGCCATCAGTGCCTGCGCGGCCTGGGTCGGCATCCAGTTGCCCAGTGCGACCTCGGCCAGCAGCGCCTCCAGGCGCGGGAAGCGGTGTTCGGTAAGGAACGCATCCAGGCGCCCCTTCGGCAGCCGCTCCAGCGACGAATCCATCGCTTCCAGCGCACGGTCGAGCATGCGGTGGCCCAGCTGCACGGCGTCCTCGTGCTCCAGCTGCTTGAGCTGGTGGCGGATTGCGGTGCGTGCCTTGCTGGTGACCACGAATTCCAGCCACTGCGGTTTCGGCGTGGCCGAGCGTGCGGTGATGATCTCCACCGACTGGCCCGACACCAGCTTGGTGCGCAGCGGCACCAGTTTCTTGTCCACGCGCGAGGCCACCGCCATGTTGCCCACGTCGGTATGCACGGCGTAGGCGAAATCGAGCGCGGTGGAGTTGCGCGGCAGGGCCAGGATCTTGCCCTTCGGGGTGAACAGGTAGACCTCGTCCGGGAACAGGTCGACCTTGACGTTGTCGAGGAATTCCAGCGAAGAACCGGCGGCGCGCTGCGAATCGATCAGCTCGACGATCCAGGCGTGGGCGCGGCTCTGCGCGCTGTTGGGAGTGTCGCCGCCGAACTTGTAGGTCCAGTGCGCGGCCACGCCGCGTTCGGCGATCAGGTCCATTTCCTCGGTACGGATCTGCACTTCGATCGGCGAGCCGTACGGCCCGAACAGCACGGTGTGCAGCGACTGGTAACCGTTGGCCTTGGGAATGGCGATGAAATCGCGGAAGCGGCCATCGAGCGGCTTGAAGGTGGCATGCACCGAGCCCAGCGCGTGGTAGCAGCTGGGCACGCTGCGCACGACCAGGCGGAAGCCGAACACGTCCATCACCTGGTCGAAGGATTTGTTCTCGTCGCGCATCTTGTTGTAGATGCTCCACGGGGTCTTGATGCGGCTGATCAGCCGATGCTCGATGCCCTCCTTGGCCAGGCGCTGCGACAGCTGCACTTCCACCTGCGCCATCGCCTCGCGGCGCACCACCGGCTGGCTGCGGATGTGCTTTTCAATGATGGCGTGGCGCCACGGGTACAGCGCCTTGAAGCCGAGGTTCTGCAGCTCGCTCTTGACCAGGCTCATGCCCAGGCGCTGGGCGATGGGCGCGTAGATCTCCAGCGTCTCGCGGGCGATGCGGCCACGCGCTTCGCGACTCTGCGCGCCCAGCGTGCGCATGTTGTGCAGGCGGTCGGCCAGCTTGATCATGATCACGCGCAGGTCGCGCGACATCGCCAGCAGCATCTTGCGGAAGCTCTCGGCGGCCGCTTCCTGGCGGTCGCGGAACTTCAGCTTGTCCAGCTTGGTCACGCCGTCGACCAACTCGGCCACGGCTTCGCCGAACTCGGCAGCCAGCGCCTCGCGGGTCAGCGGGGTGTCTTCGATGGTGTCGTGCAGGATCGCGGCGATCAGCGCTTCAACGTCCAGGCCGAGCTCGGCCAGCACCTGCGCCACGGCCACCGGATGGGTGATATAGGGCTCGCCCGACTTGCGCGTCTGCCCAGCGTGCGCGGAGGCTCCGACTTCCCAGGCACGGCGCAGCAGCGGCAGCTGTTCCGGCGGCAGATAGTGGGCGGCGCGTTCAAGCTGGAGGACGTAGTCGGGTACGGCGGCAGCGGGGGCTGCGGCGACCTTGGCAGTGGGGCCTGGGTTCATGCCCGAAGCCTATTCCAGCGCGACGTTTACGGCAAATCCTGAATGCGAAACAGCCCGCACGGGGCGGGCTGTTCGGCACATCCAACGATTACGTTGATCGATGCGATCAATCGTCGTTCTTGGACATGTCTTCGTCGGCGACCACTTCGGCGGCAGCCCACTCCAGCGCTTCGCGCTCGGCGCGCTCACGCTCGGCCTTCTCGACTTCGTCGATCAGCGCGTTGTCGATCTTGCGGGCGGCGATTTCGCGCAGCGCCAGCACGGTCGGCTTGTCCTCGGTCTCGCTGTTGTCCAGCGTGGCCTGCACGCCGTTGGCGAGCTGGCGGGCACGCTTGGAAGCCATCATGACCAGTTCGAAACGGTTGTTAACGACTTCCAGGCAATCTTCTACGGTGATGCGGGCCATACGGGCTCCCGGCGACCGGTCGGCCGCTCAGTCGAATGAGGGAAAGGGGACGGAGTGTACTGGCAGGGGCTGGACAAAATCAAGCCAACCCCCACCCGATTCTTTTGGAATCAGTCAGTTGCACCCGGATCGGGGGTCAACAGGGCCTGGATCAGGCCGGCGTGGCGGACCTTCTGGGCCTCCCGGCGCAGGCGGCTGGCGGTGAAGATGGCGCACAGCTCGTCCACGGCAGTGTCGAACACCTCGTTGACGATGACGTAGTCGAACTCGTTGAAGTGCAGCATTTCATCGCGGGCCGCGCCCAGGCGCTGGGCGATGACGGCCTCGCTGTCCTGGCCGCGCTTGCGCATGCGGTCCTGCAGGGCCTGCTTGGACGGCGGCAGGATGAACACGGTGACCGTGCCCGGCACCAGCTGGCGCACCTGCTGCGCACCCTGCCAGTCGATTTCCAGCAGCACGTCCTGGCCAGCGGCCAGCTGCGGCTCGACCGACTGCCGGGCGGTGCCCTTCCAGTCGCCGTGCACCCAGGCATGCTCGAAGAAGTCGCCGGCGGCGATCATTTCCTCGAACTTCTCCGCAGAGACGAAATGGTAGTGCTGGCCGTTCACTTCGCCCGGGCGCATCGCGCGCGAGGTGAAGGAGATCGACAGGGCGATCTGCGGGTCGCGCGCCAGAGTGGCATTGACGATGCTGCTCTTGCCGGCGCCGGACGGGGCGGCAACGATGTACAGCGTGCCGCGCGCAACGGCGTCCGACGGCTTCGACGGGGCGCTCATGCGGGGGATCCAACGGGTTGATTTGGCAAAATTTTTCCTCGGTGTTCCAGATCCGGCGCGGAGGATCGCGCCAGGACGGCGGGGGCTGCGCGGAACATCCTGGAACCAGGCCCGGCAGACGCTTCCCCGGGGTGCGGGCACGCAACTTTACCAGAGCGGCCCCTTTGCGCGCCCGTCCTGCGGGCGCCGGCCCTTGTGCCACATGGGCATCCGGGGGCCTGTGCTATAACCGGGCCGTACCTACCGACAGCCGGGTGGTCTGCGTGCCGCCCCGCCATCCAAGGAGAACGGCATGCCCTCGATGAGTCGCCGCCAGTTCCTGAAGGTCACCGGGACAACCCTGGTGGGCTCCAGCCTGGCCCTGATGGGCTTCGCGCCCGGCATCGCGCTCGCGGAGGTCCGGCAATACAAGCTGACCCGCGCGACCGAGACCCGCAACACCTGCACGTACTGCTCGGTGGCCTGCGGCATCCTGATGTACAGCCTCGGCGATGGCGCCAAGAACGCCGAACCGAGCATCTTCCACATCGAAGGCGACCCGGACCATCCGGTGAACCGCGGCACGCTGTGCCCGAAGGGTGCCGGCCTGGCCGACATCATCCACAGCAAGTCGCGCCTGCTCTACCCCGAGTACCGGGCGCCGGGCTCGAACGAGTGGAAGCGGCTGAGCTGGGACGATGCGCTGGACCGCATCGCGCGGCTGATGAAGGAAGACCGCGATGCCAACTTCGTGCAGAAGAACGAAGCCGGGCAGACGGTCAACCGCTGGCTGACCACCGGCATGCTGGCAGCCTCGGCCACCAGCAATGAAACCGCGGTGCTGACCCACAAGGTCGTGCGCTCCCTGGGCATGCTGGCATTCGACAACCAGGCACGTGTCTGACACGGCCCGACGGTGGCAGGTCTTGCCCCGACGCTAGGCCGTGGTGCGATGACGAATCACTGGGTCGACATCAAGAATGCCGACCTGATCCTGATCATGGGTGGCAATGCCGCCGAGGCACATCCGTGCGGGTTCAAATGGGTGACCGAGGCCAAGGCACACAACAAGGCACGCCTGATCGTGGTCGACCCGCGCTTCAACCGCTCGGCCGCGGTGGCCGACGTGTACGCGCCGATCCGCACCGGCACCGACATCGTGTTCCTGGGCGGCCTGATCAACTACCTGCTGACCGAGGACCGCATCCAGCACGAGTACGTGCTGAACTACACCGACATGTCGTTCCTGGTGAAGGACGAATTCGCCTTCAAGGACGGGCTGTACTCGGGTTACAACGCCGAGAATCGAAGCTACGACCGCTCCAGCTGGGACTACGTGTACGGCGATGATGGCTTCGTGCGCAGCGACCCGACGCTGAAGGACCCGCGCTGCGTCTACACCTTGCTCAAGCAGCACTACGCGCGCTACACCGTGGAGATGGTCGAACGCATCTGCGGCACGCCGGCCGACAGCATCCGCCAGATCTGGGACATGATCGCGTCCACCGCCGGCAAGGACAAGGCGATGACCATCCTGTACGCGCTGGGCTGGACGCAGCACTCCATCGGTGCGCAGAACGTGCGTGCCGGCACCATGGTGCAGCTGCTGCTGGGCAACATCGGTGTGGCCGGTGGCGGCATGAATGCACTGCGCGGGCATTCCAACATCCAGGGCCTGACCGACATCGGCCTGATGTCCGACCTGCTGCCCGGCTACCTGACGCTGCCGAAGCAGGATGAGCAGGACTACGACGCCTACATCGCCAAGCGCACGCAGAAGCCCCTGCGCGCCAACCAGATGTCGTTCTGGCAGAACTACCCGAAGTTCCACGTCAGCCTGATGAAGTCGTGGTGGGGCGACGCCGCCACCGCGGACAACAACTGGTGCTTCGACCACCTGCCCAAGCTCGACAAGCCGTACGACATGCTGCAGGCGTACGAACTGATGAACGAGGGCAAGATCCACGGCTACATCTGCCAGGGCTTCAACCCGCTGGCCTCGGCGCCGAACAAGGGCAAGCTGATCAGTGCGTTCTCCAAGCTGAAATTCATGGTCAGCATGGACCCGCTGGAAACCGAGACGATTGCCTTCTGGCAGAACCATGGCGCGCTGAACGACGTCGACCCGAGCACGATCCAGACCGAAGTATTCCGCCTGCCGACCACCTCCTTCGCCGAGGAGAACGGCGCGGTGGTGAACTCCTCGCGCTGGCTGCAATGGCACTGGAAGGGGGCCAATCCGCCGGGTGAAGCGCGCAGCGACATCGAGATCATGTCCGAGCTGTTCCATCGCATCAAGGCGATGTACGAGAAGGACGGCGGTGCATGGTGGGAGCCGGTGCGCGACCTGGCCTGGAAGTATTCCAACCCGGAACTGCCGACGCCGGAAGAATTGGCAATGGAATACAACGGCAAGGCGCTGGCCGACGTGTTCGATCCGAAGGACCCGACCAAGCTGGTGCGCAAGGCTGGCGAGCAGCTGGCCGCATTCGGCGACCTGCGCGACGACGGCAGCACCTCCTCCGGCTGCTGGATCTATATCGGCGCCTGGGGCCCGACCGGCAACATGATGGCGCGGCGTGACAACAGCGACCCCACCGGCATCGGCAACACGCTGGGCTGGGCCTGGGCGTGGCCGGCCAACCGCCGCGTGATGTACAACCGCGCCTCGTGCGACGTGGCTGGCCAACCCTTCGACCCGCGCCGCACGCTGCTGGCCTGGAACGGCAAGAACTGGGGCAACGTGGACGTGCCGGACTTCAAGGCGGACGAGGATCCCGCCGGCGGCATGGGCCCGTTCATCATGAACCCGGAAGGCATCGCCCGCTTCTTCGCCAAGGCTGGCATGGCCGAGGGCCCGTTCCCGGAGCACTACGAACCGTTCGATACCCCGCTGCGCAGCAATCCGCTCAGCCCGGGGCAGGCACTGACGCTGAACAACCCGGCGGCACGCGTGTTCGCCACCGATCGCGCACAGATCGGTTCGCCGGACGAGTTCCCGCATGTGGCCACCACCTACCGCTTGACCGAGCATTTCCACTTCTGGACCAAGCACGGCAAGCTCAACGCCATCATCCAGCCCGAGCAGTTCGTCGAGATCGGCGCGGCCCTGGCCGACGAGCTGGGCATCAACAACGGCAGCCGCGTGCGGGTCAGTTCCAAGCGTGGCCACATCGAAGCGGTGGCGATGGTGACCAAGCGCATCAAGGCCCTGCAGATCGATGGCCGGACCGTGCACCAGGTGGGCGTGCCGATCCACTGGGGCTTCCTGGGTGCGGCCAAGCCCGGATACATCGCCAATACGCTGACCAACGCCATCGGTGACGGCAACTCACAGACGCCCGAATCGAAGTGCATCCTGGTCAAGGTCGAGAAGGTGTAGGAGACACGCCATGTCACTGCAATCCCTGGACATCATCCGCCGCTCGGCCACCACCACGCCCTCGCCGGAGGCGCGTGGTGCACACACCGGCCAGGTCGCCAAGCTGATCGATGTGAGCAAGTGCATCGGCTGCAAGGCCTGCCAGGTCGCCTGCATGGAATGGAACGACCTGCGCGACGAGGTCGGCAGCTGCGTCGGCAGCTACGACAACCCGCCCGACCTGAGCGAACAGTCGTGGACGGTGATGAAGTTCCGCGAGTACGAGGACGAGAAGGGCAAGCTGGAGTGGCTGATCCGCAAGGAGGGCTGCATGCATTGCAGCGATCCGGGCTGCCTGAAGGCCTGCCCATCGCCCGGCGCGATCATCCAGTACGCCAACGGCATCGTCGATTTCCAGGAAGAAAACTGCATCGGCTGCGGCTACTGCGTGACCGGCTGCCCGTTCGACGTGCCGCGCATTTCCAAGAAGGACCACAAGGCCTACAAGTGCACGCTGTGTTCGGACCGGGTGGCGGTGGGCCAGGAACCGGCCTGCGTGAAGACCTGCCCGACCGGCGCGATCACCTTCGGCAGCAAGCAGGCGATGACCGAGCATGCCGCCGGCCGCGTCGAAGACCTGAAATCACGCGGTTACGAGAACGCTGGCCTGTACGACCCGCAGGGCGTCGGCGGCACCCACGTAATGTACGTGCTGCAGCACGTGGACAAGCCGGAACTGTACGCCGACCTGCCCAAGGACCCGCGGATCAGTCCGATGGTGGAGATCTGGAAAGGCGTGGCCAAGCCGCTGGGCGTGCTGGCGATTGCCGCCACCGCCTTCGCCGGCTTCCTGCACTACATCGGCATCGGCCGCAACACGGTCAATGACGAGGAAGAAGAGGAAGCCGAGCACGAGGCGAAGAAGATCGAAGAGGAGCAGCGGCCATGAAGTACGCACCGCACCCGCGACAGATCATCCGCTACCGCGCCCCGACCCGCATCAACCACTGGATCGTGGCGATCTGCTTCGTGCTGACAGCCTTGTCCGGCCTGGCGTTGTTCCACCCTGCCCTGTTCCCGCTGACCCAGCTGTTCGGCGGCGGACCGTGGACGCGCATCCTGCACCCGTTCGTCGGCCTGGCGATGGTGGTGGGCTTCGCGTTGCTGGCGTTGCGGATGTGGCGTGACAACTTTCTCAGCCCCGACGACCGTGCGTGGATGCGTGGCATGCGCGATGTGCTGCGCAACGAGGACGAGAAGCTGCCGCCGGTGGGCCGCTTCAATGCCGGCCAGAAGCTGCTGTTCTGGGCCATCATCGGCTGCCTGTCGGCGCTGCTGCTGACCGGGTTCGTGATCTGGCGGCAGTACTTCAGCCACTTCTTCCCGATCGGGGTGATCCGCTTCTCGGTGCTTGCCCACGCGCTGTTCGGCTGGGTGCTGATCTGCGCGATCGTGGTGCACATCTATGCAGCGATCTGGATCAAGGGTTCGGTGCGGGCGATGACTCAGGGCAAGGTGACCTACGGGTGGGCGTACAAGCATCACCGGCAGTGGTTCCGGGACATCCTGCGCGGGCGGCGGGGAGAGGGTTAGCGGCAGGGCCTGCGGCCATGCACCCGCAGAATCAACGTCAACCTCAACATCAACGTCAAGAGCGGGCCTTCTGAGGGGTGGCGGGGTGGCTCCGGTTGCGGGGGGACGCCGTAAACCCATCCMTGGGGGCTTGGCCGCGGCATCCATGCCGCGGACACCCCCGCAACCGGACCCACCCCGCCTTCGACAGTTTCCCGCTGCTGTTGGTGGGTGTCGACCTTGGTCGACACGATGAACACGGCAACGACCGAAACCGACTTTCGTAGAGTCGAGCCATGCTCGACTGCGTTGTTTGAACACGCTGGACGCCAGCACCGACAACGGCGAGGATGGAGCCTGGTTCTTCTGGCTGGCCCTGCATGGCGCAACGCATCCTTGAACCCGGTGAGATCGAGACGCTGGCCTCGCGCGATGTTCCGCGCATCATCCTGCCCGATGTCGCGTCCCTGTTCGCCCAGCGCGCGGCGCGACTGCGCAGCCTGGCCGCGCACAGTGCCATCGGCGGCTACCTGCAGCTGCTGGCGGCGTTGGCCGATGCACAGCAGGCACTGCTGGATGAGCTGACACCGCAGCAGCGCGAGGCGCTGCAGTCGCAGGCACGTGCGCAGCAATCGAGTGCGGCGGCCGGTGCCGGCATGCCGTTGCAACCGGCCAACACGCTTCAACTGGATGGACGCTGGCGCGGCTGGCTGCGCACGCTGTGCCAGCACTGTGCCGACGAAGCCGGGCTGCCGGTGGAAACCCGTCAGGAGCTGCAACGCGTCGCCGCGGCCGACGATGCCTGGCTGGATGCGCAGGCGCACGCCGTGCTGGAGCGCGATGACGCGCCTTCGGTGGATGCGGTCGCTGCGCTGCTGGTAATGAATGCACTGCAGGTCTACTGGACGGTGCTGGCGGACAGCTTCCGCTCCACCGACCTGAAACCGCTGGCCGATGCACCCGGCCTTTGCCCGTTGTGCGGCTCGCTACCGGTGGTCAGCGTGGTGCAGGCGCGGCCACCCTATGCATCCTACCGCTACCTGTCGTGCTCGCTGTGCGCCTGCCAGTGGCACTACGTGCGCGTGCAGTGCAGCCAGTGTGGTGCCGCCGGCAAGGACATCGCGTATCGTGCACTGGCCGAGGTAGACGGCGATAGCGGCGAGGCGGTGCGCGAGAGCGCGGTGCGCGCCGAGACCTGCGACCACTGCCACAGCTACCGCAAGATCCTGTACCTGGAAAAGGATCCCTCGCTGGAACCGGTCGCCGATGACCTCGGCACGCTGGCGCTGGATCTGCTGCTGGGCGAAGAAGGTTATGCGCGCGCCAGCCAGAATCCGCTGCTGTGGCAATCCGACGGCGATTGAGGCGATGACAGCCACGTCCTCCACCCCGGCATCGGTTTCCGCCCTGCCCTCGCTGGACCGGTTGCTGCGCCTGCCGGCCCTCGCAGCACTGATCGAGGGCCACGGCCGCAGCCGCATCACCCAGCTGCTGCGTTCGCACCTGCAGGTGCTGCGCGACCGTATCAGCGCCGGCCAGCTTTCGGCCGCGCAGCTGCAGGAAGCGGTTGCCGGTCCGGCGCTGGTTGCCGCGTTCGAGGCCGCACTGGCGGCCGATGCACGGCTGGATCTGCAGCCGATGTTCAACCTCACCGGCACCGTACTGCACACCAATCTCGGCCGCGCATTGCTGCCCGATGCCGCCGTGCACGCGGTCACCCGCGCGATGACCGCCCCGGTGGATCTGGAGTTCGACGTCATCCGTGGTCACCGCGGCGACCGCGATGCACGGGTGCAGGGATTGATCTGCGAACTGACCGGCGCTGAAGCCGCCACCGTGGTCAACAACAATGCGGCGGCGGTCCTGCTGCTGCTCAACAGCCTGGCCAACCGACGCGACGTAGTGGTGTCGCGCGGCGAACTGGTGGAGATCGGCGGTGCTTTCCGCATTCCCGACGTGATGCGCAGCGCAGGCGCGCGGCTGCTGGAAGTGGGTACCACCAACCGCACCCATCCGGCCGACTTCACCAACGCCATCGGCGCGCGCACAGCGCTGCTGATGGAGGTGCATGCCAGCAACTACGCGATCACCGGATTCACTGCCAAGGTCGACACGGCGGCGATGGCCACGATCGCGCACAAGCATGGCCTGCCGCTGGTGGTGGACCTGGGCAGTGGCAGCCTGTGCGATCTGGCCACGTTCGGCCTGCCGCACGAGCCCACCGTGCAGGAAACATTGGCGGACGGCGCCGATCTGGTTTCGTTCAGCGGCGACAAGCTGCTGGGCGGGCCGCAGGCCGGCATCATCGCTGGCCGCGCCGACCTCATCGCGCGGATCAACCGAAACCCGCTCAAGCGCGCGCTGCGCATGGACAAGATGGGACTGGCTGCGCTGGAAGCGGTGCTGGCCCTGTACCGCGAACCGGAGCTGCTGGCACAGCGCCTGCCGACCCTGCGCACGCTGTCGCGCACGCAGGGCGACATCGATGCACAGGCCCAGCGCCTGCTGCAGCCGATGCGTACCTCGCTGGCGGCGGACTACGCCCTCGAGCCTGCCTCGATGCACAGCCAGATCGGCAGCGGCGCGCAGCCACAGGCGCAGCTGGCCAGCGCCGGACTGCGTATTGCCAGCGCGCGCCGTGGCGGGCTGGATCGCCTGGCCAAGCGCTTGCGCCAGCTACCGCGCCCGGTGCTGGGCCGCATCGCCGATGACGCGTTGTGGCTGGACCTGCGCTGCCTGGAACCCGCCGACGAAGCGGTCTTCCTGGGCCAATGGCGCATGCTGCAGGCATGATCGTCGGCACCGCCGGGCATATCGACCATGGCAAGACAAGCCTGGTGCGCGCGCTGACCGGCATCGAAACCGATCGCCTGCAGGAAGAGCGTACGCGCGGCATTTCCATCGAGCTTGGCTACGCCTATGTCCCGGTGGAAAGCAGGGACGTCGAAGGCCTGGCCACGACGCTGGGTTTCGTCGACGTGCCGGGCCATGAGCGCTTCGTGCACACGATGGTGGCCGGCGCCACGGGTATCGATGTTGCCCTGCTGGTGATCGCTGCCGACGACGGCGTGATGCCACAGACCCGCGAGCATCTGGCCATCCTGCAGCTGCTGGGCGTGGACCGCGGTGCGGTGGCCCTGACCAAGATCGACCGCGTGGATGCCGCGCGCATCGCGCGGGTCGAGATCGAGATCGCTGCGCTGCTGGCCGCGACACCGCTGCAGGATTCCCCCCTGTTCGCCTGCAACAGCACCGCACCCGACGATGCCGGCATCAGCGCACTGCGTGCCCAGCTGCACGCGTGGGCGGCAGACGACGCCAGCGCGCGCCAGGCCGAACTGTGCAGCGAGCTGTTCCGCATGCCCGTGGACCGCGTGTTCTCGCTGGCCGGCCATGGCACGCTGGTCACCGGCGCGGTACATGGCGGCATCGCCGCGACAGGTGAGCATCTGCAGCTGATGCCGGCCGCCACTGAAGTGCGCATACGCAGCATCCACGCGCAGAACCAGGCCAGTGAACAGGCCATGGCCGGTCAGCGCTGCGCGTTGAATCTGGCCGCGGTCGCCCGCGACGACATCCGCCGTGGCGACTGGATCGCCGACCCGCGCGCACTGCTGGCCACCACCCGCGTTGATGTGCGGCTGCGGTTGTCCGCGTTGGCCGCGCCATTGCGCGACTGGGCGCCGTTGCATATCCACTGGGGCACGATGCACCGGCAGGCCCATGTGGTACTGCTGGAGGACCCGGACCAAGGCGATGGGCAGTTGGTGCAGCTGGTGTTCGATGCACCGGTCTGTGCGATGTGTGGTGATCGCTTCATCGCCCGCGATTCAGCGGCCAGCCACACGCTGGGCGGCGGCATCGTGCTCGATCCGGACCCGCCACAGCGGCGCCGGCGCAGCCCGGCACGGCTCGCCTGGCTGGGAGCACTGGAGCAACTGGCCGCGGGTGCGGGAATCGGCCCAATGTTGCAGCAGGCGCCCTTCGGCATTGCCATGGCCGCGCTGCAACGCTACTGCCGGCGCGCCGCCGACCAGATCGAACTACCCGAGGACGCGCAACGCATCGCTACCCGTGAAGACACGGTGGTCATCCTTGCCTCGCACTGGCAGGCATTGCGCGAGCAGGTGACCACGTCGTTGCGCGGCTGGCATGGGCGGCGCCCGGACGAACCCGGTGTCGACAGCGGGCGCCTGCAGCGCAGCACCCTGCCCTCGCTTGCAGCCAGCCTCTGGAATGCGCTGCTGCAGGACCTGCTGGCCGATGGCACGCTGCAACGCGTGGGCGCCTGGTGGCGCCTGCCAGGCCATGACCATGCACCACCGGAACGCGAACGCCTTCTGCTGGAACGCGTGCTGCCGCAACTGCGCGCCGGTGGCTTCGATCCGCCGTGGGTGCGTACTCTGGCCGCCGACTTCGGACTGGCCGAAGACGAGGTCCGCGCCGTCCTGCGCCGCGCCGCCGCACGTGGCGAACTGTTCCAGGTGGTACCGGACCTGTTCTATGCACCGGCGCGCATCGCCGAGCTGGCCGCGATCGTCGCGCAGCTGTCACGGGCCAGCGGCACGGTGGATGCGGCGGCCTTCCGCGATGCCATCGGCCTGGGCCGCAAACGCAGCATCCAGATCTTGGAGTTCTTCAATCGCGTTGGCTACACTCGACGCGTCGGTGACCGGCATCGGCCGCGTGGCGACCTGCAGTGGCACGCAGCCCGCGACTGAGCCCACCGCTACCGCCGTACTTTCGGAAGGCATGCGCATCCGGGCATGCGGCTGGGCTTCAAACCCAGTAGGGGGCGTCGATCGTTCCCTGGTAGGTTCGACTCCTGCTGCCTTCCGCCATTCGTGTTTCCGCAGGAGATGTCGGCATGGCCACGCACGCGCAGTCCCCCGCCCCTTCAACGGCCGATGCCCCGCAACGACTGACCTCGCTGGCACACGGTGGTGGCTGCGGCTGCAAGATCGCGCCGGGTGTGCTGAGCGAACTGCTGCGTGGCGTTCCGGCGCTTCCCGCACCGGCTGAACTGCTGGTCGGCCGCGAGACCAGCGACGACGCGGCGGTGTACCGCCTCGATGATCGCCAGGCAATCGTCGCCACCACCGACTTCTTCATGCCGATTGTCGACGACCCGTTCGACTTCGGCCGCATCGCTGCCACCAACGCGCTGTCGGACCTGTATGCGATGGGCGCGCGCCCGCTGTTCACACTGGGCATCGTCGGCATGCCAATCAATATGCTGCCGCAGGACACCATCCGCGGCATCCTGCAGGGCGGCGAACGCGCCTGCGCCGATGCTGGCATCGTTGTGGCTGGCGGCCACAGCATCGATTCGGTGGAACCCATCTACGGCCTGGCCGCGATCGGCGTGCTCGACCCGCAGCGGCTCAAGCGCAATGCCGATGCCCGCGCCGGCGATGTGCTGGTGCTGGGCAAGCCGTTGGGCGTGGGCGTGTATTCGTCAGCACTGAAAAAAGAAGTGCTGGACGCCGACGGCTACCGGCAGATGATCGAGTCGACCACCCGACTCAACACCGTGGGCGTGCCGCTGGCGGCGCTGGACGGCGTGCACGCGATGACCGATGTCACCGGCTTCGGCCTGCTCGGCCACCTGCTGGAAGTGTGCCGCGCCAGCGGCGTGGCCGCCGAGGTGGACAGTGCACAGGTGCCGCTGCTGCCACAGGCGCTGGAGCTGCTGCAGCGTGGCTGCATAACCGGCGCATCCCACCGCAACTGGGCCTCCTATGGCGCCGAGGTGCGCTTCGCCGAGGGGTTGCCAGCATACTGGCAGCCGCTGCTGACCGATCCGCAGACCAGCGGTGGTCTACTGGTGTCCTGTGCCCTGGAGGTGGTGGAGGCGGTGCTGGCCTGTTTCCACGACGCGGGGTTCGGTCAGGCGGCCGTGGTCGGGCGATTGGGCGAGGGAACGCCGGGCGTCAGCGTGCGCTGAAGCGCTGAAACGACAAGGGCGCCCTAAGGCGCCCCTGCTGTAGCGCTGGATGCAACATCACTCGATGTTCTGCACCTGTTCGCGGATCTGGTCGATCAGCACCTTCAGCTCCACCGCCGCGTTGGACGTACGGCTGTCCACCGACTTCGAGCCCAGCGTATTGGCTTCGCGGTTGAACTCCTGCAGCAGGAAGTCCAGGCGGCGGCCGACCGGCTCACGCTGCTTGAGCACGCGTCGGATCTCGACGATGTGGCTGCCAAGACGGTCCAGCTCTTCATCCACGTCCAGCTTCTGCAGCCACAGCACCAGCTCCTGCTCGGCACGGCCGGGGTCGATCGGGTGAGGCAGGTCGGCCAGGCGTGCGGCCAGCTTGGCGCGCTGGCCGTCGCGAATGGCCGGAATAAGCGTGCGGACTTCGGTGGCAATACGTTCGATTCCGTCCACGCGCTCACTGATGGCGGCCGACAACTTGCCGCCTTCACGCTCACGGGCCTCGACGAAGCCGTCCAGCACCTGGTCCAGCAGGGCCAGTGCCTCGACCTGCAGGGCGGCGGCATCGGTCGCCTCGCCGCGGGTCACGCCCGGCAGCTGCAGCAGGTCGGTGAAGCTGACCTGCAGGTTGGGGAAATCGGAGGTCAGGCGGTGGGCCAGGCGGCCCAGCTGGCCCAGCAGGGCCTCGTCCACCTGCAGGTTGGCCGCCGCTTCCGGCGCGCGCAGGCGCATCACCAGATCCAGCTTGCCACGGCTCAGGCGTGCGGCGATGCGCTCGCGCAGCTGCGGCTCGAGCGCCCTCAGTTCCTCGGGCAGGCGGGTGCCGACCTCCAGGAAGCGGTGGTTGACCGAGCGCAGCTCGCAGCCCAGCGTGCCCCACGGGGTGACCCGCTCGCCGCCGGCATAGGCGGTCATGCTTCGAATCATGGATTGTGTCCGGTGCGTGCAAAGGGGGAATGGTACCCTAGCGCCCTCACCAGAGCCCCCTTGCCCGCCCCGTGAAGGACGCGAGCGTGGCGGCGTACTCCCTCGCCATTACGGAACCCGCACCATGTCCGATTCCCGCCCCAGCGGCCGCCAGCCCGACCAGCTCCGCCCGGTCGTCATCCAACGCGGCTTCACCCGCCACGCCGAAGGTTCGGTACTGGTGTGCTTCGGTGATACCCGCGTGCTGTGCACCGCCAGCGTCGAGAACCGCGTGCCGGGCTTCCTGCGCGGCAAGGGCGAAGGCTGGGTAACCGCCGAGTACGGCATGTTGCCGCGCGCCACCCATACCCGCAGTGATCGCGAAGCGGCCCGCGGCAAGCAGGGCGGCCGCACGCTGGAGATCCAGCGCCTGATCGGCCGCAGCCTGCGCGCGTGCGTGGACCGCAACGCGCTGGGCGAGCGCACCATCACCCTGGACTGCGATGTACTGCAGGCCGACGGTGGCACCCGCACCGCCGCCATCACCGGCGCCTACGTGGCCCTGGTCGATGCGGTGAACGTGCTGATGAAGCGCGGCGACATCAAGCGCAACCCGATCCTGGGCGCGGTGGCCGCCGTGTCGGTGGGCGTGTACCGCGGCACCCCGGTGCTGGACCTGGACTACGCCGAAGACAGCGACTGCGACACCGACATGAACGTGGTGATGAATGACGGTGGCGGCTTCATCGAGCTGCAGGGCACCGCCGAAGGCCATGCCTTCCGCCGCGACGAACTGGACGCGCTGCTGGGCCTGGCCGAAAAGGGCGTGCGCGAACTGCTGGACGCACAGCAGGCAGCGCTGTCGGCATGAACCGCCGGATCGCCCTGACCACCCTGGTGGTGGCCGACTATGACGACGCCATCGCCTGGTACACCGGCAAGCTTGGCTTCACGCTGCTGGAGGACATCGACCAGGGCCACAAGCGTTGGGTGGTGGTCGGCCCGACCGACGGCAGCGCCGCCGCGCTGCTGCTGGCCCGTGCCAGCGACGAGGAACAGCGCAGCCGGATCGGCAACCAGACCGGTGGCCGCGTCGCCTTCTTCCTCAACACCGACGACTTCCACCGCGACCACGCGGCGATGCTGGCCGCCGGCGTCGAGTTCCTGGAAGCGCCGCGCGAAGAAACCTATGCAACGGTCGCGGTGTTCCGCGACCTGTATGGCAACACCTGGGACCTGCTGGAGCCCCGTCAATGAAGAAACTGGTACTGGCCAGCCACAACGCCGGCAAGCTGGTGGAGATGCAGGAGATCCTCGCCGACCTGCCGCTGCAGATCACCTCGGCCGCCGAACTGGGCCTGGGTGACGTGGAAGAGACCGGCCTGACCTTCGTCGAGAACGCGCTGCTGAAGGCACGCGCGGCCTGCGAAGCGACCGGCCTGCCGGCGCTGGCCGATGATTCGGGCCTGATCGTTGATGCGCTTGGCGGCGCGCCCGGCCTGTACAGCGCGCGCTATGCCGGCCACCCGACCAATGCTGCGGCCAACAACGCCAAGCTGCTGGAGGCGCTGGCCGACGTTCCCGACGGCCAGCGCAGCGCCCGCTTCTATGCGGTGATCGTGCTGCTGCGCCACGCCACCGACCCGCAGCCGCTGATCTGCGAAGGCCGCTGGGAAGGCCAGATCATCCGCGAGCTGCGTGGCACGAATGGTTTCGGCTACAACCCGGTGTTTCTGGACACCGCCCACGGCCTGACCGCCGCGGAAATGGAGCCGGCGCTGAAGAACGCCATCAGTCACCGCGCCATTGCCCTGCAGCAGCTCAAGCAGCAGCTGGCGACGCTGTACTGACGCCACCCGATCGAACCAGGGAAGCCGGCCAGCGGCCGGCATTACCGAAGAAGCCCATGCCGCACGACCACGACCACTGCAACCACCTGCCCGGCGAAGCCTGCTCCGCCGACCACGACAGCCCGCCGCGGCTGGTGCCGCCACCGCTGTCGTTGTACGTGCACCTGCCGTGGTGCGTGCGCAAATGCCCGTACTGCGATTTCAATTCGCACCAGGCCAAGGGCGAGCTGCCGTTCGATGCCTACATCGATGCACTGCTGCGCGACCTGGACCAGGACCTGCCACTGGTCTGGGGCCGGGTGGTGCACAGCGTGTTCTTTGGCGGCGGCACGCCCAGCCTGTTCCCACCGGAAGCGATCGATCGTTTCCTGCAGCAGGCCAGTGCGCGCCTGCGCTTCGCGCCCAACGCCGAGATCACCCTGGAGACCAACCCGGGCACCGCCGAGCACGGCCGTTTCGACCGCTACCGCGCGGCCGGCGTGAACCGTCTCAGCTTCGGCATCCAGAGTTTCGACGACGCGATGCTCAAGCGCCTGGGCCGCATCCACGACAGCGGCGAAGCCGAGCGTGCGGTGAAGATGGCGCAGGACGCGGGCTACGACAACTTCAACATCGACCTGATGTACGCGCTGCCGGAACAGACCCTGGCCGGCGCCGAGACCGATCTGGAACGCGCGTTCGCGCTGCAGCCGGCGCACATCTCGCACTACCAGCTGACACTGGAACCGAACACGGTGTTCTTCGCGCGGCCGCCGCAGGGCATTCCCGATGAAGACAATGCCTGGGACATGCAGGAGCACTGCCAGGCTTTGCTGGCGCAGGCCGGTTACGGCCAGTACGAGGTCAGCGCCTATGCCCGCCCCGGCCGGCAGAGCGCACACAACCTGAACTACTGGCGTTTCGGCGATTACCTGGGCATCGGCGCCGGCGCGCACGGCAAGATCAGTTCCGGCGCCGAAGAACACGTGCTGCGCCGCTGGAAGCTGAAGCACCCGCAAACCTACCTGGACAGCGCGGGTACCCCGGCCTCGTTCGGTGGCGACGATGTGATCGCGCCGGAGCGGCTGCCGTTCGAGTACATGCTGAACTTGTTGCGCCTGCACGAAGGTTTCAGCCTGCGCGATTTCGAATCGCGTACCGGGCTGCCGCGCAGCGTGCTGGAGGCACCACTGGCCGAGGCCATCCAGCGCGGCTGGCTGCAGCTGGCCGAGGGCCATGTGCAGCCGACCGAACTGGGCCGCCGCTTCACCAACGATGTGGTGAGCCTGTTCCTGGAGGAATGACCCTCACGTGAGGGAGGGTCGTGCCAGCCGCTGGGCCACGGCTGGCGAACGGGTGCACATCCACTCTAAAGTAGCGCTGACATCGGCCGACACGGTAGATTCACCAGATCGATCCGCGGGAATCCGGGTACCGCCTGCCGATGTCAGCTGTCTTTTCCATCACTCCTGCCGACAAGGCCCGTCTGGCCGCCACCGACCTGCCACCCCGGGTGCGTGAGCTGCTGGGCACGCTGATCGGCCTATGCCGGCAAACGCTGGCGGCTCCCCTGATCCTGACAGTTGAAGCGCTGGAACAGACTCTGCTGCACGACGCCGACCGTGCGCGCAATCCGCAGCAGCAGTCGGAGTTGATGGCCCAGCGCGGCCAGCTTCACACCTTCTCCGGTCACTTCGCCGACCGCATGCTCGATGCCGTGGCCGAAGCACTGGCCCGCCTGCGCGACCCACCCGCAGCCACCAGCGCCAGCGTTGCCCCGCCACCGCTGCCCGGCATGCTGGGGCTTTCACTGGTTGCCGAGCATGACGTCGACCGCGATCTGCTGCTGACCGAGATGGTGCGGCGTGAGACCCTGCGTTCAACCAACACACTGAACCTGCTGGGCCAACGCCTGGGCGTACTGGCGGCGGCGCCGGCCTTCGAGGCCGACACCCTGCCGCTGGCACCACAGGCACTGTGCGCGATGGTGCGCAGGCTGGCCGAACAGGACGCACTTGACGTGGAAGTGCAGCTCGCGCTGTACCGCAGCTTCGAAAGGCAGGTACTGGAGCGGCTGAGCGATGTCCTGGACCGCGCCAATGCATTGCTTGCCCAGCACGGCGTTCTGCCGGGGCTGGTCTACACCCCTTATCTGGCGCGCTCGTCAAGCACCCGACGGATCATCACCCAGTCGGTGGGTGGCGGCCGCACCACGCAGCCGGCCAAGCGCGCTGCAGCCCCGCTGACCGGCTGGAACGGTTCGGCACCGGCCGGCTCCTGGTCCAGCCTGGTACAGGACGCCTTCCAGGAGGGCGGTTCTGCCGGCCACCCCATGCCGGGCGTGACCACCTCCAGTGGCAGCGCTTTGCATGAACTGCTGCAGCAGGCACGGCATGCCGGCCCTGCCCCGGCGGACAGCGGCGCGGTGCCCAGCGCGGTGGTCGACGCGGTCCTCGCGCGCCTGCAGGCCCAGTCCAGTGCGGCAACCGGTGTGGCCGACCTGCAGGCTGCCGTGGTCGCGCAGCTGCGCAGCGAGCATGGTGCGCAGGCCCAGCTGGGCAGTCACGAGCGTGACAACCTCGACCTGCTGCGCATGCTGATGCAGCAGGTGCAACAGCAGCAGCGTCCCGATCCGGTACCCGCCGCCCTGCTGGCGCGCCTGCAGGTGCCCCTGGCACGCGCGGCGATGGCCGACCCGGGCTTCTTCGTGCGCGACGAACACCCTGCGCGTGAGCTGCTCAACCAGATCGCCGAAGTCGGCGCCAACTGGCTGAGCGATGACGATGTGGACCCACAGCTGCTGCAGCGCATGGCGCAGAGCGTGCAGGGCCTGCTGGGGCAGGATGCGCGCGCGCCGGAAGCCTTTGCCGCCGCCAACGAAGACGTGCAGCAGCACCAGCGCGCGGCGGCCCATCGTGCCGAACTGGCCGAGCGCCGCCATGTGGAAGCCGCCCGCGGCAAGGAACGATTGGAACTGGCCCGTCGCCAGGCCACCGCACAGATCGACCAGTGCTGCGACACGCGGTCGCCGCCGCGCTTCGTGCAGACCCTGCTGCGCCAGGCCTGGGCCGATGCACTGACCCTCACCCGCCTGCGCCACGGCGACGATTCGCCACAGTGGCAGGAGCGCCTGCAACAGACCGAGCGCATCGCTTCCATCACCGCACAGGCCATCGACGCCCCTGGCGGCACCGATACCGTGCTGGCAGCGGACGTGGAGGCCGCACTGCTGCAGGTCGGCTACCACGCTGAGGAAGCCGCCGCCGTCGCGCGCAGGCTGGCCACGCCCGGCGGCGAGGATGAAAGCACCTCGCGTACCGAGCTCAGCGCACGCCTGAAGGCCCGTGCGCGCCTGGGCGAGCACGCCGGCACGAACAGTGGCACCGCACCTGCCACTCCGCGCAGCAGCGCCGAAGAAGCGGCCTACCAGCAGCTGTCCACGCTGCCGTTCGGCAGTTGGTTCGACATCGACACGGGCGATGGCACGCTGCGCCGCCAGCGCCTGTCCTGGTACAGCCTGCTGACCGGCCACGCGTTGCTCGTCAATGCGCGCGGGCAGAAGATCACCGATACCGACCTGGATACGCTGGCGCGGCAGATCAGTGCCGGGCGCGCGCAGCTGGTCACCGAAGACAAGGGCCGGCTGGTCGACCGTGCCTGGGAAGCCAGCCTCGGTGCACTGCGTGCACTGGCCACTGGCCGCGCACAGGAGACCCCCGCATGAAAGCCGTACCGCCGCAGGATACCCGCCGCGCTCCGCGCCGCCAGGTCTCGGACCTGGTGCCGGTCACCGACCAGATGCGCGAGTGCGTGGTCGGGCGCCTCGGCAATGTCTCCGAAACCGGCATGCTGATGCTGGCCAGCGTGCCGCTACGCGAGGATGCGCTGTACCAGCTGCGCTTCCCGTTGCCACTGGGTGATGGCCGCCAGCAGGCCATCGACGTGGGCGTGCATCTGCTGTGGAGCGAGCCCGCGCACGTACCCGGGCAGAGCTGGACCGGCTTCCGCTTCCTCACCCTGTCACGCGAGCATCGGCAGCTGCTGCGCCAGTGGGTGGGCGAGGACAGCGACGAGGGACCGGTTTCGACGGCCTGAGTGCCGGTTCCGGCACAGCGGTTTTTCGCGGTATGCGGCAGAATCTAGGGCCGTTTTCCGTGTCGAGCCACCGCAATGATCCAGCAAGACCCCGGCGCCCTGTATTCCGACCACCTGGCCGTGCTGTGCCGACGTGCCGAACAGGCGCTGGCCCGCGGTGGCTTCGATCATCTGGTGGTGCCCAGCGGCACCCTGCACTACCAGGTGTTCGACGACCGCGACTACCCGTATGCGGTCAATCCGCAGTTCAAGACCTGGCTGCCGCTGACCCGCGTGCCCAACAGCTGGATCGTGTTCACCCCGGGCAAGCGCCCGGCCGTGATCTTCCACCAGCCCTTCGACTACTGGCACGTGGTGCCGGACGCCCCCAGCGGCTGGTGGGTGGAGCACTTCGACATCCACATCATCCGCAAGCCCGAAGAAGCGCTGGCCCTGTTGCCGGCCGACCCGGCGCGCTGCGCGATCCTCGGCGAGCCGCAGAGCGCGCTGGGCAACTACGTGCCGAACAACCCGGCGCCGGTGGTGAATTACCTGGAATGGCACCGCGGCAGCAAGACGCCGTATGAGATCGCGCTGATGCGCCAGGCGCAGGTGCTGGGCGTGCGCGGCCACCGTGCCGCCGAAGCCGCGTTCCGCAACGGCGCCGACGAGTTCAGCATTCACATGGCCTATTGCCAGGCCGTGGGCCAGGATGCCAACGAGCTGCCGTACGGCAACATCGTGGCGTTGAACGAACACGCCGCCGTGCTGCATTACACTGAGCTGGGCCGCAAGGCGCCGCAGCCGCTGCGCAGCTTCCTGATCGATGCCGGTGCCAGCGCGCTTGGTTACGCCAGCGACATCACGCGCACCTACGCTGCGCACGGCCACGACGAATTCGCCGCGATGATCGCCGCCGTCGACGCCGCCCAGCAGCAGATGTGCGCGGCGGTGCAGCCGGGCTTTGACTACAAGCAGCTGCACGTGGACGCGCATCTTTCACTGATGGGCGTGCTGAAGGACTTCGGCGTGATCAAGGTGTCGCCGCAGACCGCGCTGGAGACAGGCGTCAGCGCCGCGTTCTTCCCGCACGGCATCGGCCATCTGATCGGCCTGCAGGTGCACGACGTGGCCGGCTTTGCGGCCAGTGAGGAAGG
Organism: Stenotrophomonas maltophilia; assembly: GCF_013464485.1. GTDB lineage: Bacteria > Pseudomonadota > Gammaproteobacteria > Xanthomonadales > Xanthomonadaceae > Stenotrophomonas > Stenotrophomonas maltophilia_AW. The sequence continues at coordinate 714 of NZ_RAUX01000041.1, read as the reverse complement.
CGGCCGCATCGAACGCCCGGCCGGCCACCCCTACCTGCGCCTGACCCGCGTGCTGGAACCGGGCATGGTGGTGACCATCGAACCGGGCCTGTACTTCATCGACATGCTGTTGAACGAAGTGAAGGATGCCGGCCATGGTGATGCGATCAATTGGGAGCGCGTGGACTTCTTCCGCCCGTATGGCGGCATCCGCATCGAAGACGAAGTGCTGTGCACTGATGGCGAGGCGGACAACCTGACGCGGCCGGAGTTTGCGGCGGCGAACGGCTGAGCCCCTCGTGGTTGGGCGCTTGGAGCAAAAGCCGCGCTTGGCGGGGCGGGTAGGCCATGCAGGGGACGCTGCAAGTACGTCCCTGTAAGCTCGATGGCGCCATCCATGGCGCCAACGCCCCTGCATGGCCTACCCGCCCCGCCTTTGACAATTTCCTGCCGCGTCCAACCACGGAAAAGAAAAAAGAAAAGCAAAAGCGGGTCGCTCGCTGCGCTCGCTCTGTGTCGACCAAGGTCGACACCCACCAACAGCCGCGTGAACCTTTCGAAGGCGGGGCACTGTGGGTTTGCGGGGTGTGAGCCGCATGGATGCGGCGACCAAGCCTCCAGGGATGGATTCACGGCGTCCCCGCAAACCCACAGTGCCCCGCCATCTCACGGATAGCCCGCTGTTGCTGTTGCTGTTGCTCCAGCTGTTGCCTCTGCGGGTGCAGGGCTGCAAGC
>NZ_RAUX01000040.1 GCF_013464485.1 Stenotrophomonas maltophilia | reverse complement strand
CCGCCCCCCCTACTCCGCCATCACCGCTTCGATCTCGTCGGCGCTGCGCGCCAGGCCCTCGGTCAGCACCCGATGGCCCTCGTCGGTGATCAGCACATCGTCCTCGGTACGGATGCCGATACCGCGCCAGCGCGGCTCCACGGTCGTGTCGTCCACGCCGACGTAGAGCCCCGGCTCGATGGTGAACGCCATGCCCGGCTCCAGCAGGCGCGAATCGCCGGCCAGGCGGTAATCGCCCACATCGTGTACATCCATGCCGATCCAGTGCCCGGTCTTGTGCCGGTAGAAACGCTGGTACAGGCCTTCGGACAGGTTCTTTTCCAGCGTGCCCTTCAGCAGGCCCAGCCGCAGCAGGCCCTCGGTCAGGGTCTGCACCGCCGCGAGGTGACCGGCCTCGTATGGCACGCCCGGCTGGGCCTGGGCCAGCGCCGCAGCCTGCGCCTCGCCGACCAGGTCATACAGCGCGCGTTGTTCGGCACTGAAGCGGCCGTTCACCGGGAACGTACGGGTGATGTCACTGGCATAGCCGCGGTATTCGGCACCGGCATCGATCAGCACCAGTTCGCCATCACGCGAACGTGCGTTGTTGTCGCGGTAATGCAGGATGCAGCCGTTGCGGCCGGCACCGACGATGCTGCAATAGGCTGGCACTGCGTCGTTGGCGCGGAACACGCGCTCCAGTTCCGCCTGCAGTTCGTACTCGTGGATGCCCGCCCTGGCGGCCTTCATCGCGGCCAGATGCGCACGCACGCTGATCTGCGCGGCGTGGTGCATCAGCGCCACTTCTGCACCTGATTTGAACAGGCGCTGCTCGTGCAGCAGGTGCCCCAGTTCCAGGAACTCATGCGGTGGCTGTGCGCCGTGGCGCACCTGCGAGCGCACGCGGTTGACCCAACCGATCAGCTTGAGGTCGAAATCGGCATCGCGGCCGAAGTGGTAGTAAACGCGCGAGCGCCCTTCCAGCAGGCCTGGCAGGATATCGTCCAGATCATCGATCGGGTAGGCATCGTCCATGCCGTACTGCGCCACTGCCCCTTCCTGCCCGGCGCGACTGCCGTCCCAGGCCTCGCGCTCGGCATCGCGCTCGCGGCAGAACAGGATGGCCTCGCCGTGGCGGCGGCCCGGAATCAGCACCAGCACTGCTTCCGGTTCCGGGAAACCGCTCAGGTACTGGAAGTCCGAATCCTGCCGGAACGGATAATGGGTATCGAGGCTGCGCACCTTCTCGGCCGCGGCCGGCAGTACCAGGATCGCGTCCTCGCCGGCCATGTCCATCAGCTGGCGGCGACGACGCTTGTATTCGCCGGCCGCGATGCCGGTGCGCTGCTTGATGTCCATCAGTTCAAGCGCTGCCGATGGCGCGAGGCCAGCACCACGTCGCCGTGCAGCAGCAGTACTGCCACGCGGATGAATTCCTCGATCTCCGACAGGGCTTCGTCGTCATCGTCGCCACCGGCCTCGAAATCCTCGCTGGAGGCACGGGCCAGGCTGGCCATGTCGGTCAGCGCTTCTTCGCCCTCTTCGGACAGGGCCGGGCGGCGACCACCGCTGCCCAGACCAAAGCCGCCCAGGAACGAGCGGGTCCAGCTGAACATGGCGTCGGCCTGTGCGGACACGTCGTCGGTATCGGTCAGCAGCAGCTCGAAGGCGAAGTCGCGGTCTTCCAGCTGCTTGATGGTGACCTGCAGCAGCTGCCCCAGCACGCTGTCGGCGGCCACCGGCGGCAGGTTGTCGTCAGCCAGCACCCGCGCCGGCCAGTCGTTGCCGGGGGCGCCGCCGGCGGCCAGCCAGCCGCACAGCGCACCGTGCAGCTCGGCAGCGGTGGCGCCCAGGCCCAGTTCGTGGCTGGCGCGGGTAACGTCGTCGACGGAGGGAAGTTCGGTCATCGTGCGGCTCGTTCGGATAAGGAAACCCGGGACGCGCACGCGCGCGCCCGTGAGACCCGGTAGTGTAGCAACCCGACGGCATCCTCTCCGCAGCTGTCCAGCCTTGCTGCGACAACGCTTGACCGCCCTTGCCCGGCTTGCCTATCGTGCCCGTATGGAACCCGCTGACCCCCTTGCCCAGCTGCAGGACTTCGCCGCCCGCGTGGAAGCGTTGCTTGAACGCAACCAGCGCCTGGCCGAGGAAAACCGCAGCCTGCGCCACCAGCAGGAACAGCTGGTGGCCGAGCGTTCGACGCTGCTGGCCAAGAACGAGCAGGCACGCTCGCGGGTGGAAGCAATGATCAGCCGGCTCAAATCCCTGGAGCAGCACACATGAGCGCCGAACCGGTCAGTGTCCGCATCCTTGATCGTGAATACACCGTGGGCGTCGGCGGCGACGAGCGCGACAGCCTGATGGCCGCCGCGCGCCTGCTGGATGCGCGCATGCGCGAAATCCGCGGCAGCAACCGCATGGCCGCGGTCGACCGTGTCGCCGTACTGGCCGCGCTGAACCTGGCCCACGAACTGCAGCTGCTGCGCGACGAGAACGCGCGCCAGGCGGTGGCCCTGCAGCAGACGCTGGCCGACCTGAACCGGCGCCTGGACCGCGCCATCGACGGCACCCCGTAGAAAAAGGGGACGGAGGGAATTAAGGCGCATTCGCCCCTTCCGTGCCGGAAACGTCTTAATCCCCTCCGTCCCCTTTTCTCCGTCCCCTTTTCTCATATCTGAATTGGCACGGACTGTTGCCGACGAACGGCCTATCCAGATTCTGCTCGCTGGCTATAATGGCCACGCGTTCTCTGCGGTACTCGACGGCATGTGCAAACATTCGCCTTGTCCCTTAAGAACGACACCGGGAGCGCGACAGCGCCGGGAGTGCAGGTCCGCCTTGTAGCGGGAAGCCCGATGGTTCTCCAGCGTTCCCACTTGAGCCCCCGGGTTCAAGGTCGTTTCGCATGCATCGACATTGCGGAGAATGCAATATTCCAAGCAAGGGCGGCGTCTTCGGGCGTCGCCCTTGTTCTTTCCGGCACAATGACGGCTGATCCTTGCCGCACGCTGCCATGACCGATCCGCGCCAGGCCCTGCGCCACGACCTGCGGCAACGCCGCCGCGACCTTTCCGCCGCTGAGCGCATCGCCGCCGCCGAATCCCTCGCCGATGCCCTGATGAACCTGCCGTTCGCCCCGCGCGAAGGCGCCGTGGCCGGCTACTGGGCGCTGGATGGCGAAATCGCCCTGCACCGCTGGCAGCTGCAGCTGCCCGAAGGACTCACCTACTGCCTTCCGGTGCTGGCCGGCGACGTGCTGCGCTTCGCACCGTGGCGGCCCGGGCAGCCGCTGACCAGCAACCGCTACGGCATTCCCGAGCCGGACGTGGCGATGGAAGACACCCTGGAACCGGCGCAGATGGCGCTGGTGGTGACCCCGCTGGTGGGTTTCGACACGCAGTGCCGGCGGCTGGGCATGGGGGGCGGCTGGTATGATCGCAGCTTCGCCTTCCGCCATGATCGGCCGGCGCCGCCCTGGCTGGTCGGTGCTGCGTTCGCGGTGCAGCAGGTCGAGTCCTTGCCGGTGGCGTCGTGGGACGTGCCGGTGGATGCGATCTGCACCGAAGACGGCACCCTGTTCCCCTCCGCTGCCCCCGTGAACGCATGACCGCCCGCAAGCGCTACTGGCTGATGAAGTCCGAACCGGACGCCTTCTCCATCGATGACCTGGCCAAGGTCAAGGTCGAGCCCTGGAACGGGGTGCGCAACTACCAGGCGCGCAACTTCATGCGCGATGGCATGCAGGTGGGCGACGGCATCCTGTTCTACCACTCCAATACCAAGGTGCCGGGCATCGTCGGCCTGGCCACGGTGGCCAGCACGGCCTACCCGGACGACACCCAGTTCGACCCGAAATCCGACTACCACGACCCCAAGAGCACGCGCGAGAACCCGCGCTGGATGCTGGTGGACGTAGGCTTCGACCGCAAGCTCAAGCAGGTGATCGCGCTGGACGAGATCAAGCTGCACGCCGACGAGCTCGGCGAGGGCTTCCCGCTGGTTGCCAAGGGCAACCGCCTGTCGGTGTTCCCGGTGACCGCTGCGCAGTGGAAGCTGTTGCTGTCGCTGGAAAAGAAATCCTGATTCCCTGCCTGAGAGTTCTTCCCATGTCCGAAGCCAAGCGCCTGGCCGCCGAGAAAGCCATCGAGTACGTTGAAGACGGCATGATCGTCGGTGTCGGCACCGGTTCCACCGTGGCCTATTTCATCGATGCCCTGGCCCGCATCCAGCACCGCATCAAGGGCGCCGTGTCCAGCTCCGAGCAGAGCACCGCGCGCCTGAAGCAGCACGGCATCGATGTGATCGAGCTGAACCACAGCGGCAACCTGTCGCTGTACGTGGACGGCGCCGATGAGTGCGACGGCAACAAGTGCCTGATCAAGGGCGGCGGTGCCGCGCTGACCCGCGAGAAGATCATCGCCGAGGCCAGCGAGCGCTTCATCTGCATCGTCGACCCGAGCAAGCAGGTGCCGGTGCTGGGCAAGTTCCCGCTGCCGGTGGAAGTGATCCCGATGGCGCGCAGCCTGGTCGCCCGCCAGATCCGCGACATGACCGGCGGCCAGCCGACCTGGCGCGAAGGCGTGGTCACCGACAACGGCAACCAGATCCTGGACATCCACAACCTGCAGATCACCGATCCGGAAAAGCTGGAGCGCGAGCTCAACCAGCTGCCGGGCGTGGTCTGCGTCGGCCTGTTCGCGCGCCGTCGCGCCGATGTGGTGATCGTCGGTGGCGAGCCGCCGGTCGTGCTCTGACCTTTTCGAAGGATCCTGACGATGTCGCTGTTGCGTTCGCTGCTGATGCTTCCGCTGCTGGCCCTGGCCGGCTGCGCCACCGACGCGGCCCGCCATTGGGTCGAGCTGGATGGCGCCCGCTACCAGGTCGAGCTGGCCACCAACGATGAAACCCGCGCGCGCGGGTTGATGTTCCGCGACCAGATGGCCGCCGACCACGGCATGCTGTTCATCCACGACCGCGAGGAAATGCAGGCGTACTGGATGAAGAACACCAAGCTTGCGCTGGACATCCTGTACTTCGACAGCCAGCGCAAGCTGGTCAGCCAGCAGCGCGATGTGCCGCCGTGCTCGGCCGGCGACATGTGCCCGCCCTACCCCAGCGGTGGACCGGCGCGCTATGTGCTGGAGCTCAACGCCGGTCAGGCCGAGAAGCTCAAGCTGAAGGACGGCACGGAGCTGAAATTCGGCCCAGGCATCGAGTAACAGGGTTCTGCCCGCGGTAGTGCCGGCCGCTGGCCGGCAACCCTGCAGGGGTCAGATCCCTTTCGCACGCKAAWGGGATCTGACCTCCGGATTTTTCACGCGACACCGCTTGAAACCGCCTGCAATTGCCGCCAGTCTGTGGTCATGCAGGACCAGATCTCACTCCCCGACTGGGATGCACTGGCCGACCTCGAAGACGAGGCGCTGCCACTGTTGCCGACCGCGCTGCTGATCGCGCGCGATGAATACCCCGATCTGCAGCCGTCCACCTACGACGCGCTGATCCAGAGCCATGTCGACCACCTCCGTTCGGAAGTGGACAGCATCGACAACAGCCCATTGAAGATGGCAGCGATCAATCGCCATCTGTTCGACGAGCTGGGCTACAGCGGCGACCACGACGAGTACTACGATCCGCGCAACAGCTACCTCAACCAGGTATTCGAGCGCCGCCTGGGCAACCCGATCTCGCTGGCGCTGGTGCAGATGGAAGTCGCGCGCCGGCTGGGAATCCCGCTGGACGGCGTGTCCTTCCCCGGCCACTTCCTGGTGCGCCTGCCGGTGGACGACGGCGTGCTGGTGATGGACCCGTTCAATGGCGGCCGCCCGCTGGACGTGGACGAACTGCGCGAACGTGCCAAGTCACACCTGGGTGGGCAGATGCCGGACGACCAGGTGCTGGCGCAGATCCTCGACCCGGCCCCGGCGCGCGCGATCCTCATGCGCATGCTGCGCAATCTGCATGGTGTCTATGCCGAAGCCGGCGAGTGGGACCGCGCCGCGCGCAGTGCCGACCGCCTGCTGAAGCTGGCCCCGGAGCAGGACGACGCGCTGCGCGACCGCGGCCTGGCCTACCTGCAGCTGGAGTACCTGGCCGGTGCCCGCCATGACCTGGGGCAGTACCTGAAGCGCAATCCCGAGGCCAGTGATGCGCAGTGGCTGCGCGAGAAGCTGATCGACCTCGGCGGGCCGGTGCCGCGGTTGCATTGAGGGAGTCGGTGTGCGGACCAACGGTCCACACCCACAGGAAAGTCCGGTCAATCGACCTCGACCATCTCGAAATCGGCCTTGGTCACCCCGCAATCCGGGCAGGTCCAGGTCTCGGGGATGTCCTCCCAGCGCGTGCCAGGCGCGATGCCCTCTTCCGGCAGACCTTCCGCTTCGCTGTACAGGAAGCCGCAGACCACGCACATCCAGGTTCGCAGGGTGGTGGGGGTGGCGTCGCTCATCGGATAATCGGGGCTGGATTCACGGGCCGCCATTGTCCCATCGCGGCCCACGCACCGGTAGCCATCGATGACTTCTGCTTCCCCGGCGCCCTGCGGCGTCTACCTGATCACCCCGGACGAGCCTGATACCGCACGCCTGCTGGCCCGTACCGCGCCGCTGCTGGCCGCCGGCGCCACCTGGCTGCAGTACCGCAACAAGACCGCCAGCGATGCGCTGCGGCAGGAGCAGGCGATCGCGTTGCAGGCGCTGTGTGCGCACTACGGCGTTCCGTTGATCATCAATGACAACCCGGCGCTGGCCCAGGCCGTGGGCGCGGCCGGCGTGCATCTGGGCGGCACCGACGGTGACATTCCCAGCGCGCGCGCCCTGCTCGGCCCTGAAGCCATCATCGGCGCCTCCTGCTACGACCAGCTGGCCAACGCCGAAAAGGCCGTGGCCGCAGGCGCCAGCTACGTGGCCTTCGGCGCGTTCTTCCCGACCACCACCAAGGTCACCAGCAGCCGCGCCCATACCGACCTGCTGCGGCAAAGCGCCGCACTGGGCGTGCCGCGGGTGGCGATCGGCGGGCTGACGCCGGACAATGTCGGCCCCATCATCGACGCCGGCGCCGATCTGGTGGCCGTGGTCAGCGGTATTTATGCCGCACCGGACCCGGTCGCGTCCCAGCGCGCCTACCTCGCCCAGTTCGCGTAATGCCCAGGAAAGCCCCATGAACCACGACCAGTCCCACGCCCTGTTCTCCCGTGCCCAGCAGCTGCTGCCGGGCGGCGTCAATTCGCCGGTACGTGCGTTCAAGTCGGTCGGCGGCGAGCCGTTCTTCGTCGAGCGCGCCGACGGCGCCTACCTGTACGACGTCGACGGCAACCGCTACATCGACTACGTCGGTTCCTGGGGCCCGATGATCGTCGGCCACAACCACCCGGCGGTGCGCCAGGCGGTGAAGCGGGCGATCGACAACGGCCTGTCCTTCGGCGCACCGTGCGCGGCCGAAGTGACCATGGCCGAGACCATCACCCGGCTGGTGCCGTCGTGCGAAATGGTGCGCATGGTCAACTCCGGCACCGAAGCCACGTTGTCCGCGATCCGCCTGGCGCGCGGTGCGACCGGTCGCAACCGCATCGTCAAGTTCGAAGGCTGCTACCACGGCCACGGCGACTCGTTCCTGGTCAAGGCTGGCAGCGGCATGCTGACCCTGGGCGTGCCGACCTCGCCGGGCGTGCCGGCCGGCCTGAGTGAACTGACCCTGACCCTGCCCTACAACGATTTCGAAGCTGCCACCGCGCTGTTCGAACAGCAGGGCGAAGACATCGCCGGCCTGATCATCGAGCCGGTGGTGGGCAACGCCAACTGCATCCCGCCGCGCGAAGGCTACCTGCAGCACCTGCGTGAACTGTGCACGAAGCATGGTGCGCTGTTGATCTTCGACGAAGTGATGACCGGCTTCCGCGTCGCCCTCGGCGGCGCGCAGGCGCACTACGGCATCACGCCGGACCTGACCACCTTCGGCAAGATCATCGGCGGCGGTATGCCGGTGGGCGCCTACGGCGGTCGCCGCGAGCTGATGCAGCAGATCGCACCGGCCGGCCCGATCTACCAGGCCGGTACGCTGAGCGGCAATCCGGTGGCAATGGCCGCCGGCCTGGCGATGCTGGAACTGATCCAGCAGCCAGGCTTCCACGCCAACCTCGCCGAGCGTACCGCGCGCCTGTGTGCCGGCCTGGAAGCGGCCGCCGCCGACGCCGGCGTGGCCGTGTCAACAACCCAGGTGGGTGCCATGTTCGGTCTGTTCTTCACCAGCGAGAAGGTGGAGACCTATGCGCAGGCCACTGCCTGTGACATCCCGGCGTTCAACCGCTTCTTCCACGCCATGCTGGACCAAGGTGTATTCCTGGCACCGTCGGCATACGAAGCGGGCTTCCTGTCCAGCGCACACGACGATGCGGTGATCGAAGCCACGCTGACCGCTGCGCGCGTCGCCTTCAAGGCTGCCAAGGGCTGAGCCCACGCCCGGTAGGTGCCAACCTTGGTTGGCACTGCCGCATCTGGTAGGTGCCAACCTTGGTTGGCACAGAGCAGTCGAGCATGGCTCGACGCTACAAACGGCATCAACCGAAGACGAACTTGCCCTTCATCATCGCGAAGTGGCCGGGGAACGAGCAGAAGAAGGTGTAGTCGCCGCCCTTCTGCAGGCCCTGGGTGGAGAAGCGCAGACGCGTGCTCTCGCCGCCACCGATCACCTTGGTGTGCGCCAGCACGCGCTTGTCGGCCTTCGGCAGGTAGCTGTCGGCCAGAGTCATGCGCATGCCCGCCAACGCCACCGGCTGGTAATCGGCACTGCGGGTCAGCACCCAGTTGTGGCCCATGGCAGTAGCGGCCAGCTTGCCGGTGTGGCGCAGGGTCAGGTCCACGGCGGTGCAGTCGGCGGCGACCTTGATCTCGCGGCTGCTGAAGCTCATCTGGTCGGTGCTGTCGATGCTCACCGCGCACACGCGCGCCATCGCCGACGGCGCCAGCATCAGCGCACCCAGTCCCACTGCCACCATCCAAGCCTTCATCGTTGCGTCTCCTGCAGGTTCAAGCGCCATTCTAGGCAGGCCACTGCCACCGCGTCTGCGACCGTCTGTCGCATGCCCACTCCAGGGTTTCCCGCGCACTTACCGCAATGGCATGCTCGGCCGATGCGGATCGACCTGTTGCTGCTGGATATGGACGGCGTGCTGGTGCAGTACCAGCGCGCTCAGCGCGTGTTGCACCTTGCGCAGGCGCTGGATGTCAAGCCGGAAACCGTGCAGGCCGCGCTGTACGACAGCGGGCTGGAAGCGGCACATGACAATGGCACGCTGGATGGCCCGGCCTATCTGGCGCAGCTGGGAGAGCTTCTAGGCACGACGGTCGATGTGACTGCTTGGACCGCGGCGCGGCGGGCCGCCAGCCATCCGCAGGCTGCCTTGTTGCAGCGGCTGCAGGCCCTGCAGTTGCCGATGGCAGTGCTGACCAACAACGGCGCGCTGATGCAACAGGCCTTGCCCACCCTGCTACCGGAACTGTTCCCTGCCCTGCAGGACCGCGTGTTCTGCAGCGCGGATTTCGGCCTGCGCAAACCGGCGCCTGCGGTATTCCTGCGCACGCTTGAGGTACTCGGCGTGGCACCTGCGCGCACGCTGTTCGTCGATGACCTGTTCGCCAATGTGCGCGGCGCACGCGCCGCCGGCCTGCACGCGGAAACCGTGCGCGATGGCCGGGGATTGGGCAAGGTGTTGAAGCGTTACGCGGTGAGCTGATCGGGGTCAGAGCCCTCTCCGCAGGAGAGGGATCCGATCCCAGCGCCGCGGCGTCAGCGCGCGGCGATGAACGCAGCAATCGCTGCGCGCAGGCGCTTGAGGCCTTCGGCCACTTCTTCGTCGGTGATGTTCAGCGATGGCACGAAGCGCAGCACGTCCGGACCGGCCTGCAGGGTCAGCAGGCCCTGCTCGGCGGCGTGGTCGAGGATCGCACCGGCCTGGCCGGCGAAGTCCTTGCTCAGCACCGCGCCCAGCATCAGGCCACGGCCACGCACGTCGCTGAACACACCGAACTCGTCGTTGATGCGGGCGAAGCCATCGCGCAGCGCCTTCGACTGGCGGCTGACGTTGGCGGCGATCTCCGCCGAGGCCAGCTTGCGCAGTGCCACGCGGGCCACCGCAGCAGCCAGCGGGTTGCCGCCGAAGGTAGTGCCGTGTGCGCCGAACTGCATGGTTTCGGCCACCTTCGGGCCGGCCAGCATCGCACCGATCGGGAAGCCACCACCCAGCGCTTTGGCCAGGGTGACCATGTCCGGTACCACATCGTCCTGCCAGTGCGCGAACAGCGTGCCGGTGCGGCCCATGCCGGCCTGGATTTCATCCAGCACCAGCAGTGCGTTGTGCTGGTCGCACAGTTCGCGCACGCGCTTGAGGAAACCGGACTTGGCCGGCATCACGCCGCCCTCGCCCTGGATCGGCTCCAGCATCACTGCGGCCACGTCGCCGGCGGCCATCGCGGTTTCCAGCTGCACCTCATCGTTGAAATCGATGTAGCGGAAGCCACCGGGCAGCGGCTCGTAGCCTTCCTGGTACTTCGGCTGGGCGGTGGCGGTCACCGCGCCCATGGTGCGGCCGTGGAAGCTGCCACGGAAGGTGATGATCACCCGCTTGTCGGCCGGGCGACCCTGGCTGGAGGCCCACTTGCGGACCATCTTGATCGCCACTTCGTTGGCTTCGGCGCCGGAATTGCACAGGAACACGCGCTCGGCGAAGCGGCTGGCCTTCACCAGCTCCTCGGCCAGATGCAGCGGCGGCGCGCTGTAGAACACGTTGCTGGTGTGCCAGAGCTTGCCGGCCTGCTCGACCAGCGCGGCGACCAGGTCCGGGTCGTTGTGGCCCAGGCCACACACGGCGATGCCGGCGGCCAGGTCGATGAACTCACGGCCCTGGCTGTCCCACACGCGGGCGCCCTGGCCTCGTTCCAGTACCACCTGGCGGGGCTTGTAGACCGGCAGGTAATAGTGCGAAAGGGAGATCAGCGGATCGGTCGCGGCGGTCATGGCAGTCGGCAGGATTCAGGAACCCCCATTCTCGCGCCGGAACCCCTGCGGCACAATGCGCCCATGCGACCGTTTTCCGCCCCCCAGCTGAACCCCGCCACCGAGACCGGCTGGCGCCGTCGGTGGTTCGACATCATCTACCGGCACGACTCGCGGCCCTCGCGCAATTTCGACCTGATCCTGGTGGTGGCGATCGTCGCCAGCATTCTGGTGGTGATGATCGACAGCGTGCAGCACCTGCATGCCGAGTGGTCCACCGGCCTGTACATCCTGGAATGGGGCTTCACGATCATCTTCACCGCCGAGTACCTGCTGCGTCTGGCGGTGGTCAAGCGCCCGCTGCGTTACGCAGTGAGCATCTGGGGCATCATCGACCTGCTGTCGATCCTGCCCGCCTACCTGTCGATGTTCATCCCCGGCGCGCAGAGCCTGCTGGTGGTGCGCGCGCTGCGCATCCTGCGCGTGTTCCGCATCCTCAAGCTGACCCGCTACATCGAGGAAAGCGGCGTATTGATGACGTCACTGTGGCGCAGCCGGCGCAAGGTGCTGGTGTTCCTGTTCACAGTGATCACCATCACCATCATCGCCGGTGCGCTGATGTACGTGATCGAAGGCCCGGAACACGGCTTCACCAATATCCCGGCCAGCATGTACTGGGCGGTGGTGACCATGGCCACGGTCGGCTTCGGCGACATCGTGCCGCAGACCGTGCTCGGCCGCTTCGTCACGTCGGTGCTGATCCTGATCGGTTACAGCATCATCGCCGTGCCCACCGGCATCTACACCGCCGAACTGGCCAGCACCATGCGCGAAGCCGAACTGGCGGCTCGCCGCGATGCCCGCGGCTGCCCGCATTGCGGGCTGGAAGGCCACGAGCCGGATGCACGGCATTGCCGCAAATGTGGCGGCCAGCTACCGGATCCGTTCAACCATTGAGGCGCATGCCGGCCAGCGGCCGGCACTACCCTGGTGGATCCACGCCGTGCGGGGAGGACTGCCGTCACTCAGCGCAGGCGGTTGCTGGTGGACACCAGATCGTTGTAGGCGTCCAGCAGGGTGGATTGCGCGCCTTCCGGGGCCGAGGTGTCCCAGCTGCCGGAGGCCTTGCGCTCGGCAGCCAGCCCTTCGGCGGTGATCGGCTTGCCCTGCTCCAGACGCTCCACACCGCGCCCGGCCGTGCGCACCAGCTTGTCTGCTGAACGCTGCACGTGGCCCCACATCGGATCGTCCTTGCCCACGCCGGAATTCTGGATTTCCGTCACCAGCGCCTGGTAGTCGGCCAGCTGCGTGCGCAACGCTGCCAGGTCCGGTGCGTCGCCCTGGAATGCCATGGCCAGCTGCTTGCCATCACCCAGCAGGCGCAGGTGGTAATAGGCCAGCGAACGACCCTCGCTCTCCTCGATCTGCTTCAGCTGTGCCGCGCGACGATCGTTCTCGTTCTTCTCCAGTGCCGCATCCAGTGCCTCACTGGCCTTGAAGAACCCGGCATAGGCCTGCATCAACGGCGCGTGCTGGCTGCGCAAGCCCTCACCGCCATCGCGGCGATAGTCTTCTCGGGTGATGTAGCCGTCGGCGCGTTCGATCAGCGCGTACAGCGACTGGAAGGCCTGCTGGTAGTCGCGCGCCGGTGCATCCAGCGCAGTAGACGGGGTCTTTGCCAGCGCATCGGTCAGCGCCTGGCCGCAGTATTCCACGCGGTGCGACAGCACCTTGCCCGGTGAGCGCGGCTGCGCTTCCTTGCCGGTCGGACCCGCTTCGGGATCCTTCATCCAGCCGGTGTAGGTCTGGAAACCTTCGTGGATGGGCTGTTCAACGCCGTTGTAGCACTCGATGTAGGCGTTGATCTTCGCCAGCCCGGGATCGGCTGCCGCCGGTCCCGGCGCCTTGTCGCAACCGGCCATACCGGCCAGCGTGCCGAGCAGCAGAAGGGGAAGCAGGCGTGCAGAAGCGTTCAAATCGATTCCTTGCAGAGAGAAGCGGTAGGCATCCTCGCGCGTGACGCAAACACCCACGGCGGCGGTATCGGGAAGGCCCCTCCGTTCCGGAGTGTGCGAAGCGTCGCAATCGACCTGTTCGATTGCGACGCAAATGACGCGATGGACGCTGCAGTTACTGGCGGTTGCTCTGGAAGACCAGCGTGTTGTACTCCTGCATCAGCTTGCTGGCCGAACCACGCGGGGCCATCGAAGGCGAGTCCAGCATGCGCCGCTCGAAATCGCTGTAGGGCGTCTTGCTGCTGACCCGCTGCAGTCGCTCCTTGCCCTCCCGTCGGAAGTTCTCGGCTTCACGCTCGAAGCTGTTCCAGTCCAGCTTGCCCGGCTCCTGATCAGCCACCTTCGCATGCGCTTCGTCGGAAATGCGGTTGAACGCATCCAGTCGTTCACGGGCCTTGGCCGGATCAAAATCGTCCTCGCTCATCAGATCCACGATCGCCTTCGCTTCCAGCATCATCGCCAGGCGGTAGTACTCGCGCGTGCGCCCCTCGGCCTGTTCCAGCACCTTGAGCTGCTCGCGCTGGGCCGCGTCGTTCTGACGCTCCAGCTCGGCATTGAACGTTTCGCTGGCAACCACGAACTCCTTGAACGCAGCCATCAAGGGCGCGTGCATCTGCTTGCCCCTGGCGAACTGGTCGTCCTCATGGTCCTGCCGGTCGTAGTAGTCGTGCGCGTCCTTGCTGACCGGCACCAGTGCCTTCAGCGACTGCTGATAGCGGCCTGCGGCGGCATCGAGATCGGCCAGTGCCGGCTTGGCAGCGATCGCCTCGGTCACTGGGGCGTCGCAGCGCTTCATGTCGTAATCGCTGATCTCCGACGGCCCGTACACCTGCGTCTCGTGCCCGGTCGGGCCGGCATCGACGTCCTTGATCCAGCGCGTGTACGACTCGATGCTGCGGTGGGTCTTCGAATCGAGTGCGTTGAAGCACTCGATGTAGGCATTGAGTTTGGCGGTCAACTGCTGCTGCGCGTCGGACAGCGTCGCGCCGGTGTCCGGCTTGGTGGACGGGCCAGTGTCACCCGTCGTTGCGGGCGACTCGCCGCCGCAGGCGGTCAGGATCAACGACAGCGAAGCGGCCAGTGCCGCGATGGAAAGCGTACGTGTCATGTGCTCACATCCTTGTTGAAAACGATTACATCTGGACATTCTAGCGCAGCAGGCCGACAGCCGCAGCCCTCGGCCCGGGTTCAACGCAGCACTCAGTCCAGAAACAGGTCTGGCAGCAACGGCCGCGACGGATCCACCGCGTATCCGGAAAGATCGGTGATACCGGCCTGTGCCAGCACCTCATCGTCGATCAGGAACTGGCCGTGGAAGCCGGCCGCTTCACGCACCAGCACCGCATGTGCGGCATCAGCCATGATCTGCGGCGTACGGCAGCCAGCCGCATCCACGCCCGGAATCATGTTGATCGCATCGGTGGCGATCACCGTGCGCGGCCACAGCGCATTCACCGCTACGCCCTGCGGACCGAATTCCGCGGCCAGGCCCAGGGTGACGAAGCTCATGCCCATCTTCGCCAACGTGTAGCCGGTGTGCGGTGCCCACCACTTCGGCTCCAGGCTCGGCGGCGGCGCCAGAGTCAGGATATGCGGGTTCGGCGCCTGCAGCAGGTACGGCAGGCAGGCCTGCGCGCACAGGAAGCTGCCGCGCGAATTGACCTGCTGCATCAGGTCGAAACGCTTCATCGGCGTATCCAGCGTGCCGCGCAACCAGATCGCGCTGGCGTTGTTGATCAGGATGTCGATGCCACCGAAGGTATCGACCGTGGCCGCCACCGCCGCCTGCACCTGCTCTTCCTCGCGGATGTCGCACTTCAGGGCCAGGCCCTGGCCACCGGCTGCCGTTACCGCTTCGGCTGCGGTATGGATGGTGCCCGGCAGCTTCGGATTCGGCACCGACGACTTGGCTGCAATGGCCACATTGGCGCCGTCGCGCGCAGCGCGCAGTGCGATGGCCAGGCCGATGCCGCGCGAGGCACCAGTGATGAAAAGCGTTTTGCCCTGCAGACTGCCCACGTTCCACACTCCAGCGTATGCAATGAGCCGCTAGTATGCCGCGCCGACGCGGAGTTCACCCGCCCTTGACGATACTTGGGCCTCCAGACAACGCACGAGGTCCACGCCATGCGCCGTTCCCGCCTGTTGCTGCCTGCCCTGGGGCTTGCCCTGCTGACCGCCTGCCAGGGCCGTTCGCCGGAACCCGGAAAGGAGCCGCCCGCCGGTGACGCGCCCAGCGCGGAGAAGGCCGCCGCCGACGGCAAGATGCGCTGGAGCGAGGCGGTGGTCTGGGATGGCGACCTCAACGCCTGCCGCCAGGGCGAGAATGCGGCCACCCGTGACTGCCTTCGCGACGCGATGCGCGCCGGAGGCGCCAGTGCCGATGCCATCACTGCCGCTGAGCAGTTGTCCAGCGGCGGTGAGCTGGCCTATGTGACCGCCTGGCACGAGAACGAAGGGCTGGGCATTGCCACGATTGAGTATCCTTTCCGCGCCAATACCAATGAGGGCACGCGACTGGTCGATGCCAGCGGCAAGCGCATCGACGTGGATGCCGTGCAGTTGGACGACACCCTGCGTGCCGACCCGACCGTGCAGGAACTGCTGAAAGCCAGCCCGCAGGCCACGCCGTTCGCGCCGGCACAGTCGGCCGGCGCTTCGCCATTGGATAACGGCGGCATCCGCCTGCTGTACCGCACGCCGCTGCGCGACTGCCACGCCTGCCCGGACGTGGGGCAGCTGCAGATCGCCTATGACTTCGATGCCAAGCGCAA
Source organism: Stenotrophomonas maltophilia (assembly GCF_013464485.1). GTDB lineage: Bacteria > Pseudomonadota > Gammaproteobacteria > Xanthomonadales > Xanthomonadaceae > Stenotrophomonas > Stenotrophomonas maltophilia_AW. The sequence continues at coordinate 34,437 of NZ_RAUX01000040.1, read as the reverse complement.
CTTCATCGGCCAGCAGGTGGTGCCGGCGACGCCGTAAGGCCACGGCCCCCTATAGAGCCGAGCATGGCTCGGCTCTACATTTCTATTCCTGGTACAGCACTGCCACGCCATCACCACGGGCAAGCCGCTTCACCTGGTCCAACGTATCCACCGCCATGACGGAGTACGTGACCTCCACACCCGAGTGCAGGCGTCCCTCGGCAGTGTCCTCATCACTCGCCACTGATATCAGCTTGCGAATTCCGGCGAATCGATAGAGGGAAGGCCTACCGTCTTCACCCACCAGGCGACCGGTCAGATCCTCATACCCGGAAGCAAGCGCTTCTGCATTCTCAAGAGCGTGTTCATCGTTGTCGGCACTGATCAGATACACGTTCTCATGCACCCGGAACGCCCCCTGTCCTGGACTCTCGTAGTAGAAAATGGCGTGTGCGCAATACCACATGCATCACCTCAATGATTCTTTTGCGGGTTGTCCCTGGTTTGGATGTCGCGAGCCTTCTGCTGCCAGCGGAATCCACATTTATGCGGCACTTGGCAATGAGCCGTTTAGCCGTTAAGCAGCCCACGGATCACAAACCACATCCACGCATGGCCTGGATCTACCGGTACAACCGCACCTGCTTCTCCAGCAGATGCGGCACGATCAGCCGATGCACGGGCGCAACCGGCAGCATGTACACGCGCCCGAACGCGTTGTGCGTATGCACCACCGTCGCCACTTCCAGCACGTCGCCCTGCCACTGCAGCGCCAGCTGCACGCGCAGGTGGCGGTCGTCGTCTTCCAGCACGATGGCATCGTCGTCCAGCGACTGCAGGGTGAAGATGCCCAGCCGCTGGCCGGGTTGAGGATCCGCAACAACCTGCACCGCCCGCAACGAGCCCAGGTGCTTCATGCCGAGCAGGCGCATGCCGTGGTTGCGCAGCGCCATCAGCCCATCGAACCAGCCGGGAATGGTCGCGGCCATATCGCGGTAGGCCTGCAGGGCCGAGCGCCCATCGCGACAAGTCGTCGCCTGGCAGGCGTGCACGAAGTCGGCACCGGGCAATTGCGCACGCAGCACACTGCAGGCAGTTGGCGGCCTGCTCACGACGGACGCACTGCTCACGGCTTCGGCCCCTGCCCTTCGTTGTCTTCCCAATGCAGGATGCGGCGGGTCACGAAGCGATAGACCGGCTTGCCGGTGGCAAACCACAGTTCGCGCACCCACGAGGTGCGCTTGAGCACGCGCTTCTCCACCGGGGTGAGCGATTCACGGCAGTACATGCGCTTGTGCTTGAGCAGGTGGCGCAGGTCCTCGCGGGCCAGCAGCCGCATCCAGCGCGAGCGCGGGTTGCCGATCACCGCCAGCTGGAAGTCGATCAGCGCCGGGCGGCCGTCTTCGGTGACCAGCCAGTTGGCTTCCTTGGCCAGATCGTTGTGGGCCACGCCATACCGATGCAGCTGCTGCAGCAGCCGACGCGCCGAGCGGAACCAGGCCAGATCGTCACGCGGCGGGCGCTGGTACATGGCATCGCCGGCCATGAAGCTGCGGTCGAGGTGACGGCCATCCCACGCCAGCAGCTGCGGCACATCGGCCATGCCGTGGATGTGGCGCAGCGCGCGTGCTTCGCGGCGGGCCAGCCACCAGGCCGGCAGCCGCAGCCACAGCGGCGTGGCGCCCAGATCACGGCGCACGAAGGGGCCATCGGGCCCTTTCACAAGAAGGATCTGGCCGAAGCTGTCGGCCTTCAAAGCGTGCGATGGAGCGTCTGGCGTATGCGGCATGGGGCCATTCTAGGCGAAGGCGCCGGTTGCAAACGGTCACGAAGCGGCTGGGAACCAGTCACCTTCACGCCCCTATAATCGGGCAATGGACTCTTCATGGATCGACGCCACGCTCGCGTGGATTGCCGCTCACCCCGTGTTGGCGGGTGCCGTTATCTTCCTCATCGCCTTCTGCGATGCGGTGATCATTCTTGGCGCCATCGTGCCGGCGCTGCCGCTGCTGTTCGCGGTGGGCGTGTTCATCGGCCTGGGCCAGATCTCCGGGCCGTACGCGGTGGCGGCTGCAGCCCTGGGCGCATTTGCCGGCGACGGTATCAGTTACTGGATCGGCCGCCGCTGGGGTGACCGCCTGCGCGGCGTGTGGCCGTTCAGCCGCTACCCGCAGCTGCTCGACCGCGGCGAGAACCTGTTCCGTCGCAATGCCTTCAAGAGCATCCTGATCGCACGCTACGTCGGCGCGATCCGACCGTTCGTGCCGGCCATCGCCGGCATGATGAAGATGCCCGCCAGCCGTTACGTGCAGGCCAGCGGCATCGCCAGCATCTCCTGGGCGGTGCTGTTCCTGGCGCCGGGCTGGATTCTTGGCGAAGCTTACGACGCAGTCGCGGCGGTGGCCGGGCGTCTGGTGGTGGTGGTCGGCCTGCTGGCGGTGATCCTCGGCCTGGTCTGGGCCATCGTTCTGTACGGCTATCGCTGGTCGGCCGCGCGCATGGACAACTGGCTGGCGCGCCTGCTGGATTGGTCCAACCGTCACCCGACGCTGGGCCGCTACACCGTTGGCGTGCTGGACCCGAAGCGGCGTGAGTCCGTGCCGCTGGCGATGCTGGCGCTGATGCTGCTGGTGCTGGGCTGGGGCTGGTTCGCGCTGCTGACTGTGGTGGTCGCCCATGGCGAACCGTTGGCGATCGACTTGCTGGTGCACCAGGCCATGCTGGCGCTGCGCAATCCGCTGGCCGATTACCCGATGGCCGCGTTGGCGTCGCTGGGCGCCTGGCAGGTACTGCTGCCGGCCACCGCTGCAGCGATGGGCTACCTGATCTGGCGCCGACGCTGGATGGCGGCCGCACATTGGCTGGCCGCCCTCGCCTTCGGTCTGGCGCTGACCATGCTGCTCGGTGCCACCGTGGATGTGGTGCGCCCGGTCGACGCCAGCAGCGGCTTTGGCTTCCCGTCGGTGTCGGTGACCATGGCCACCATCACCTTCGGTTTCTTCGCGGTGCTGATCGCCCGCGAGATGCCGGGTCGCACCCGCGTCTGGCCCTACCTGGTGTCGGGCATCGTGGTCAGCCTGATCGGCTTCTCGCGCCTGTACCTGGGTGCGCATTGGCTGAGCGATGTGATCGGCGGCATGCTGTTCGGCACGTTCTGGCTGCTGGTGCTGGGCATCGCCTACCGCCGCCGCTTCAACCGCTCGTTCTGGGTGAAGCCGGTGGCCTGGCTGTTCTACGGCGTCTTCGCCGTGGCGGCGATGTGGTACGCGCCGCGCAACATCCCGGTGAAGCTGGAGCGGTTCGAGCCGACCCTGCCGGCACCGCAGGCGATGGATGCGCAAGCCTGGTGGCAGCACGACTGGGCCACGCTGCCGGCGCGCCGCAACGAGTTCGACGACGACCAGCGCTGGCCGCTGGACGTGCAGGTGGCGGGCCCGCTGGCGCCGCTGCAGGCGCAGCTGGAAGCCCGCGGCTGGAAGCGGCAGGAGCAGGCCGGCTGGCAGCAGGCGCTGCTGATGTTGGACAAGAACACCGGCGCTGAGGAGCTGCCGGTGCTGCCGGCAACACTGGATACGCGCGTTGAAGCCCTGCTGATGGTGCGCCAGGGTGCGCAGCCCAATGAGCGTTATGTGCTGCGGCTGTGGCCGGCGCCTGCAGAACTGCAGCCGGGCAACACACCGCTGTGGCTGGGTAGCGCGCAGACGCTGCGCTACGAGCGCCACTTCGAGTGGATCGGCATGTGGCACCCGCTGCGTGGCGTCGACCCGGCGTTGAACGCGGTGAAGGACGCCGTGCAGGACCTGCCGCAACGTGAGGATGTGCACAGCGAAACCGGGCTACCGGTGCTCCGGCTGAAGACCACCACGCCCTGACCGGTACCGGTGCGCGGCCACCCACTGTAGAGCCGAGCCCATGCTCGGCTGCCCTTCGCGGGATCCATCAAGCCGAGCATAGGCTCGGCTCTTCAGTAGATCCACGCCATGCGTGGATGACTTCTACGGCATCCAGCCCAGCAACTGCTGCAATCGCTGGTGCGGGTCATCCATCTGCAGCAGCTGCAGGCGTTGCTGCTCGCTCAGCGGCAGCAGCTCGGCCAGCCGCCAGCCGACCCAGCTGGCCTGGTCCAGCAACGCCGGATTTGCCGGTGCATAGGCCTCACCCGCCTGTTCGATGATGTGCCCCAGCACCGTGGCCAGCAGCGCATGCTGCGGCTTCAGTTCGTCATCGGGGTCTTCTTCGCACCAGCGCACATCGGCCACAACCAGGCCGTTGTCGCGCACGCGCGTGCGCTCGACATGGAAACGACGCGTACCGCGCAGGCGCAGCTGCAGCACGCCATCGGCGCCGACATCGAAATCTTCGATTCGCACCTGCACGCCGTAAGCGGCAGGGGTGGCCGGCTCCCCCACTTCCTGCCCTTCCAGGATCAGGCAGACACCGAAGCCCTCCCCGCTGCGGCCGGTGTCACGCACCAGATCGAGGTAGCGCCGCTCGAACACGCGCAGGCCCACCGCTGCACCTGGTACCAGCGCGGTGTGCAGCGGAAACAGCGGCAGTGACGTGTCGCTGCTCATCGGGCCTGCAGCGCGGCAAGGAAGCGGCGCGGCGCGCCGTCGAAGCCACCATTGGACATGAACACCACGTGGTCGCCGCTGCGCGCGCTGGCCTGCAGCTGCGTCAGCAATGCGTCGGTATCCGGCACAGCATGGGCTTCGCCCCGCACCGCGGCGATCACGGCGGCGGCATCCCAGGCCAGTTCCGGGCGGTGCAGGAACACCACTTCATCGGCCAGTGCCAGCGAGGGCGCCAGCGCCTGCGCATGTGCGCCCAGCCGCATCGAATTGCTGCGCGGCTCCATGGCGACCACGATGCGCGCATCGTCCACCTTGGCACGCAGGCCTTCCAGCGTGGTGGCGATCGCGGTCGGATGATGGGCAAAATCATCGTAGACGGTGATGCCGTCATGGCTGCCGATCACTTCCATGCGGCGCTTGACGCTGCGGAAGCGCGCGAGCGCCGGAATCACCTCGGCCGGGGCCACGCCCACGGCATGCGCGGCGGCCAGCGCGGCCAGGCCGTTGAGCACGTTGTGACGGCCCAGCAGCGGCCATTGCACATCGCCCAGCACCTGCCCGCGATGATGCACGCGGAAGGCGCTGCCATCGGCGGCCAGCAGTTCAGCATGCCATTCCAGCGACGGATCGAAGCCGAAGCGCTCGACCGGGGTCCAGCAGCCCATCGCCAGCACTTCTGCCAGGTGCTGATCCTCACCGTTGACGATCAGGCGCCCACGCGCCGGCACGGTGCGCACCAGATGATGGAACTGGCGCTGGATCGCCGCCACGTCGGGGAAGATATCGGCGTGGTCGTATTCAAGGTTGTTGAGGATGGCAACCAACGGCCGGTAGTGTACGAACTTGCTGCGCTTGTCGAAGAAGGCGGTGTCGTACTCATCGGCCTCGACCACGAACTCGCGGCCCTGGCCCAGACGCGCGGAGACGCCGAAATCCTCGGCCACGCCGCCGATCAGGAAGCCAGGTGAACGACCGGCGCTTTCCAGCAGCCAGGTAAGGATGGTGGTGGTGGTGGTCTTGCCGTGGGTGCCGGCCACGGCCAAGGTGTCGCGGCCCGGCAGCACCTGTTCGGACAGCCATTGCGCACCCGAAATGTAGCGCTGGCCGGCGTTGAGCACAGCCTCCACGGCCGCATTGCCGCGCGAGAGCGCGTTGCCGATCACCACGTCGTCGGTGCCCGGTGGCACGCTGTCGGCGCGGTAGCCCTGATCCAGGGTGATACCCAGCTGCTCGAGCTGGGTCGACATCGGCGGATAGATGGCCTGGTCGCTGCCACTGACCGAATGACCGAGTTCCCGCGCCAGGGCGGCCACGCCGCCCATGAAGGTGCCGGCGATTGCAAGGATATGTACGCTGCTCATGACCGAGGATTGTGACCGATGACGGCTGTATAGGGCCAATGTCCGCTCAGGGGTAAGACAAGTCCTACACAGGATGTGAGAAAACTCCAATCTTCTGTCAGGGAATTCCCGATAGCGATGTTCTGTGAACCCGGACACAATTCGAACTGCCAGCCGCAGTACCCGAACCGGTCCTACTCCCCAAGAGGCCATCCCCAAGGGAGCTCATGCTGCGGGGCCCTGAGCAAGCCCTCTGCTGGCGCCTATCAAACGACACAGGCCTGATCCTCGCGGACCAGGCCTGTGTTGTTTCTGCGCCCTTGGGGCCGGCAGCAGGCCGGCCCGGCTGGATCACGCTTTGATCGTCGCCAGGATGCGGGCTTCGATCTCGTCCAGCTCGCCCACGCCATCGACGCGGGCCAGGGTGCCACGGCCGGCATAGAAATCGACCACCGGGGCGGTCTGGTCGTTGTAGACCTGCAGGCGCTGGCGCACCGCTTCCGGATTGTCATCGGCACGGCCCTGCTCCTTGGCGCGACCGGCGATCCGGTCGACCAGCAGCTCGGTGGCTACGTCCAACTGCACCACGGCATCCAGCGGCTGGCCGATCTTGGCCAGCAGACCGTCCATCGCATTGGCCTGGGCCACATTGCGCGGGTAGCCATCGAGGATGAAGCCCTTGGCGACGTCAGCCTGGGTCAGGCGCGACTCCAGCATGCCCAGCAGGATGTCGTCCGACACCAGATTGCCGGCATCCATCACCGTCTTGGCCTGCTTGCCCAGCTCCGTGCCTGCGGCGATTTCCGCGCGCAGCATGTCACCGGTCGAAATGTGGGCAATGCCCAGCTTTTCCTTCAGGCGCGTCGCCTGTGTCCCCTTGCCCGAACCGGGCGGTCCCAACAGAACCAATCGCATTGACCTGACTCCAACGTGTTGAAAACAAAGAAGGTTCGCGTCCCGGACGGACCGGTATCGCTGCACCGCAATAGCGCCACTTTACCGCATCCGGGTAATGTCCCTGCAATGTCCTTTCCCCCGAACAGGTAGACGCATGCGCAACGGTACTCTTCTCTACGCCCAGTCCGGCGGTGTCACCGCGGTCATCAACGCCACGGCGGCAGCGGTGATCGAACAGGCCCGGGCCAAGGGCATCAAGGTGCTGGCCGCCCGCAACGGCATCCTCGGCGCCCTGCGCGAAGAGCTGATCGACACCAGCAAGGAAAGTGCCGCGGCCATCCGCGCGCTGGCCCATACCCCGGGCGGCGCCTTTGGCTCATGCCGGGTCAAGCTGAAATCACTGGACGCAGACCGCGCCCGCTACGACCGCCTGCTGGAGGTGTTGCGCGCCCACGATGTGCGCTGGTTCCTGTACAACGGCGGCAACGATTCGGCCGACACCGCGCTGAAGGTCTCGCAGCTGGCCAAGGCCTCCGGCTACGACCTGACCTGCATCGGCGTGCCCAAGACCATCGACAACGACCTGGCGGTGACCGACACCTGCCCCGGCTTTGGCTCTGCGGCCAAGTACACCGCCGTATCGGTGCGCGAGGCGGCGCTGGACGTGGCGGCGATGGCCGAGACATCTACCCGCGTCTTCATCTACGAAGCGATGGGCCGCCATGCAGGCTGGCTGGCCGCCGCCGCAGGTCTGGCCGGCAATGGCGAGGACGAAGCCCCGCACATCATCCTGCTGCCCGAGCGCGCCTATGACGAGGCCGCGTTCCTGGCCAAGGTGAAGGCGGTGGTGGAACGGGTGGGCTACTGCGTCGTGGTGGCCTCGGAAGGTATCGCCACCGCCGATGGTCGCTTCGTGGCCGATGCCGGCGGCGGCAAGGATTCGTTCGGGCATTCGCAGCTGGGCGGCGTGGCCGCGCACCTCGCCGGCCGGGTCAAGGACCAGCTGGGCCTTAAGGTGCACTGGGCCCTGCCCGATTACCTGCAGCGCTCGGCCCGGCACCTGGCCAGCAAGACCGACTGGGAGCAGGCGCAGGCGGTGGGCAAGGCCGCCGTGCAGTTGGCATTGAAGGGCCAGAACGGGGTGATGCCGGTGATCGTGCGCAGCAGCGATGCGCCCTACCGCTGGAAGATCGAAGCGGCGCCGCTGGCGAAGATCGCCAACCACGAGAAGAAGATGCCCGCCGGCTTCATCCGCCGCGATGGTTTCGGCATCACCGCCAGGGCGCGCGCCTATCTATCGCCGCTGATCAAGGGCGAAGCGCCACTGCCCTACGGCGCCGACGGCCTGCCCAGGTACGTCACGCTGAAGAACGTGGCGGTGAAGCAGAAGCTGCCACCCTTCGAGGGCTGACCCGACTAAGGGGACGGAGGGGATTAAGTCGCATACCCCCTCCCTCACCTCCAACAGCGTCGGCAGTCGGTCGGATACGACTTAATCCCCTCCGTCCCCTTTTCATGGAGGAACACCATGGCACTGCGTGTTGTTCGACTCGGTACGCCACGCGTGCCTGGCGAAGGGCTGCGCATCGGCACCGTGCGGCGGCCGCCGCGCGGTGTGCCGCGCAGCGAGTTCGCCCGGCAGGACTGGTATGACGTCTGGTTCCCGACCCTGTCACCCAGCGCAGCGCTGGTGAAGCAGGCACACGAGGCGAAAACGGCCGCCGACTGGAACGCCTTCTTCCGCCACTACACGACCGAGATGAAGGCGCCTGATGCCGCCCACGCACTGGACCTGCTGGCCGCGATGTCGCGGCACAGCGACATCAGCGTGGGGTGCTACTGCGAGGATGAGGCGCACTGCCACCGCAAGGCCCTGCGCGAACTGCTGGTGGTACGCGGGGCGACGCTGGCGGAGTGACGATTGCAGGGTTGCCGGCCAGCGGCCGGCACTACCCGTGGATGACCGCGTCGGTACACCGCCCACGCAATTTCAATTGCAGGACTTTCCTTCCATCTGCAACTGCGCGGCGAACATGGTCACCTGCGGAATCTGCCCGGCAGCCGCCTGCTTCTTCGCTTCTTCCAGGTAGATGCGCGACTGGCCCTGCCCGTCCAGCTCGACCTTGTTGCTCGATGGCAGCCGCCACACGCGCACCACCGCCTGCTGTGCCGGGCACGCGGCGTTGGGCACGCGGATTACATCATTGAGTTTCCAGCCCTTGTCGGCGCTCGGCTGCGCCTTGGCGTAGTCGACGAAGCGCGCGCGTGGCTGGCATTGTTCGCTCGTACGCACCGCAGAGAAGCGATACGGCTCGGCCGCCTGCCCGGTGAACGCACCTTCCAGGCGCGCACAGGCCTCGGGGATCTGCCGCAGCGTATGCACCGAGCCTACGGCCTGCGGCGCACCCACGGCGCGCTGCAGCTCGGGGGTTTCCGCAGCAAAGGCCGGCAGCGCCGGGACCAGGGCGGCAAGCATCAACAGGGGCATGCGCATGGGGATCTCCTTCAGGACTTTGCGCAGGCTTGCAGAGGAAGGCTTAACGGGGTGCAAAGGCCTGTGGCTCTCGAATCATGCCCATGGCCGGCGGCAGGGCCCGCGCGCATGGTGATGCGTTCATCTGGAGGGCACCCACGGGTCATGCGGCGCGGCTCGCAAAAGCCAGTCGAGCATGGCTCGACTCTACAAGTGGCCGGACGCATACTGCGGGCACCAGGGAATGCTGAACACCGCCATACGTCGGACGACCGCCAAGGTCGGTACGGGTTGGTTCCAGGCTGCAGCCCGTCGTCCCCCTCGTGGTGCCGTTCATCGCCACTGGATGCCTACATCCATTCTGCGGAGGGGTCTAATGCTGGAACGTCATGGGCTTTCATTGGCGCTGGGCTGCGCCATTCTCGCGATCCTGTTCGGAATCGTCTCGGCGCGCTGGATCCTGCGCCAACCCACCGGCAATGAACGCATGGTCGCGATCGCCACTGCGATCCAGGAAGGTGCGCGTGCCTATCTCAACCGCCAGTACCTGACCATCGGCGTGGCCGGCGTGGTGCTGTTCGTGCTGGTCGGCGTGTTCCTGAGCTGGTACACCGCGATCGGCTTCGCAGTCGGCGCGGTGCTGTCCGGCGCGGCCGGCTACATCGGCATGAACGTCTCGGTACGCGCCAACGTACGCACCGCCGAGGCCGCACGCCATGGCATCAGCGCGGCGATGGACGTCGCCTTCCGCGGCGGTGCGATCACCGGCATGCTGGTGGTCGGGCTGGGCCTGCTGGGTGTGGCCGGCTATTACGCACTGCTGCTGCGCATGGGCCTGCCGATGGAACAGGCGCTGCACGCGCTGGTCGGGCTGGCGTTCGGTTCGTCGCTGATCTCGATCTTCGCGCGGCTGGGCGGCGGCATCTTCACCAAGGGCGCCGACGTCGGCGCCGATCTGGTCGGCAAGGTGGAAGCCGGCATTCCCGAGGATGACCCGCGCAACCCCGCGGTGATCGCCGACAACGTGGGCGACAACGTCGGTGACTGCGCCGGCATGGCCGCCGACCTGTTCGAGACCTATGCGGTCACCGTCATCGCAACGATGCTGCTGGGCAGCCTGATGCTGGCCGAAGCCGGTGCCAATGCGGTGCTGTACCCGCTGGTACTCGGCGGCGTGTCGATCATCGCCTCGATCATCGGTGCGCTGTTCGTCAAGGTGAAGCCTGGCGGCTCGATCATGGGCGCGCTGTACAAGGGCGTGATCGTCTCCGGCGTGCTGGCCGCGATCGCGTTCTACCCTATCACCACAGGACTGATGGCCGACAACGTGCACGGGCCGATGGCGCTGTATGGCTGCGCGCTGATCGGCCTGGTGCTGACCGGCCTGATCGTGTGGATCACCGAGTACTACACCGGCACCCAGTACAAGCCGGTGCAGCACGTGGCGCAGGCCTCAACCACCGGCCACGGCACCAACATCATCGCCGGCCTCGGCATCTCGATGAAATCCACCGCCCTGCCCGTGGTGGCCGTCTGTGCGGCAATCTGGGGCGCCTACGCGCTGGCCGGCCTGTATGGCATTGCCATCGCCGCCACCGCGATGCTGTCGATGGCCGGCATGATCGTCGCCCTCGATGCCTACGGACCGATCACCGACAACGCCGGCGGCATCGCCGAAATGGCCGAACTGCCTTCGGAGATCCGCGACATCACCGATCCGCTGGATGCGGTGGGCAATACCACCAAGGCCGTCACCAAGGGCTATGCGATCGGCTCGGCGGCGCTGGCCGCGCTGGTGCTGTTCGCCGACTACACCCACAACCTGCAGGCGGCCAATCCCGGCCAGGAATTCCGCTTCGATCTGAGCGACCACACGGTGATCATCGGCCTGCTGATCGGCGGCCTGATTCCCTACCTGTTCGGCGCGATGGCGATGGAAGCGGTCGGCCGCGCAGCCGGTGCGGTGGTGGAGGAAGTACGCCGGCAGTTCCGCGACATCCCCGGCATCATGCAGGGCACCGGCAAGCCGCAGTACGACAAGGCGGTGGACATGCTGACCCGCTCGGCGATCCGCGAAATGATCGTGCCCTCGCTGCTGCCGGTGGCGGTGCCGGTGGTGGTCGGCCTGCTGCTGGGGCCGCGCGCTTTGGGCGGCCTGCTGATCGGCACCATCGTCACCGGCCTGTTCGTGGCCATTTCCATGACCACCGGCGGCGGCGCCTGGGACAACGCCAAGAAGTACATCGAAGACGGCCACTTCGGCGGCAAGGGCAGCGAGGCGCACAAGGCGGCAGTGACTGGCGATACCGTGGGTGACCCGTACAAGGACACGGCCGGTCCGGCGATCAACCCGCTGATCAAGATCATCAACATTGTGGCGCTGCTGCTGGTGCCGCTGCTGTAAAGGCCTTCTGTAGAGCCGAGCCCATGCTCGGCTCACCGGCTTCGCGGGATCGGAGAGCAGCCGAGCATGGGCTCGGCTCTACAAGGTCACCGCCCGCGCAGGAAAAACGACACCGGCACCATCACTTCCACCGGGTCGTCGGCCACTTCGGCCGGCGGCGCCGGTACCGGACTGGCACGCTGCACGGTGTCCAGCGTCTCCTGGTCGAGCAGCGCAAAACCACTGCTGCGGCCCAGCGTCAGAGCCGAGACAGCGCCATCGCGGGCCACGGCGAAGCGCACGTACACCACACCCTGCTGGCGCAGCCGCTCGGCCTGGCGTGGATAGCGGCGATGCTTCTGCAGATGCCCCAGCAGGCGACTTTCCCAGGTGGCTTCAGCGCGACTGCGCTCGCCGGCGGTGGTCTGCGGTGCGGTGTAGCGTGCGGCGGCGTCGGCCGCCACCTGCGGCGGCGCGCTGGTCTGCGCGACATTGGCCTCGGCGGTGTCCGGCGAGGGCGTCGGCTCCGGCGTACGCGGCGGCGGCAGATCACCCTGCGGCTGCACCGGTGCCTTGGGTTGCTCACGCAGAGCCGGCTTCGGCGCCTGTCGCTGCTGTTGCTGCTGCAGGGGCCCGGTTGCCACCTCGCGCGGCGGCACCGGAGGCGCCTGTGCCATCGGTGCCAGCTCCAGCATCAATGCAGCGGGCGGCGCTACGGCGGCCACCGCCGGTGCGCGCGCCGGCCACCAGCAGGTCACGCCAATCAACAGCGCATGCACCAGCAGCACGATCGCCAGGCTGGTCGCCCAGCGCCGCAGTCCGCTCATCGCGCGCCCTGCTCCAGTCCAACCAGTGCCACCTTCAGGTAGCCCGCAGCACGCAGCGCATCCAGCGTTGCCATCAATTCACCGTAAGGCACACGGGTATCGGCACGCAGGAACAGACGCTGCGAGGTGTCACCGTGGGTGGCTACCTGCAGCGCAGCTGCCAGCCCGTCGCGTGCCACCGCTTGTTCGCCAACGCGCAGCGACAGATCGGCCTGCACGGTGACGTACACCGGTGCCTGTTCCGGCGGCGTGGCACTGGCATTGCTGGCCGGCAGCTGCACCGGTACCGACACGGTGGCCAGCGGTGCCGCCACCATGAAGATGATCAACAGCACCAGCATCACATCGATGAAGGGCGTGACGTTGATCTCGTGCGCTTCTTCCGGCGTGTCGTCGCGGTCGGACGCGGTCCTGATCGCCATCGCCGCGCCTCAGTGCACCGCACGCAGCGGCGTCGCTGCGCTACGCGGAACGGCACGATCGAGATCGCGCGAGACCAGCTGCTGCACGGCCGCCGACAGATCGCCGAGCAGGCCCCGCAGGCCGGCCAGCACGCGACTGAAGTGGTTGTAGACCAGCACTGCGGGAATCGCCGCGACCAGGCCGAGCGCCGTCGCCAGCAGGGCCTCGGCAATGCCGGGTGCGACCACCGCCAGGTTGGTGGTGTTGCTGTGGGCAATACCGATGAAGCTGTTCATGATGCCCCACACCGTGCCGAACAGGCCGACAAACGGCGCCACCGCGCCGATGCTGGCGAGCACGCCGATGCCGCGCCGCTGCACGCGCGCGGTTTCCAGTTCGATGCGGTCCAGGCGCGAAGCGATGCGTTCCTTGATGCCGTCGCGGCTGTCCAGATCCTGCGACAGGCGCAGTTCGGTGCGGGCGGCGTCCAGCATCGCCCGTGCGATGCCCTGCTGCACACTGGCATCCGCGCTCTCGCCAGGCAGGCTCGGCACCTGCAGCAACAGCGCGCGCGCCGCCCGCAGCTGCCGGGCCTGGCAAGCCAGCTCCCAGCCCTTGGCCAGCAGCACGGTCCAGGTGGCCAGTGACGCCAGTGCCAGCGCGATCATCACGGCTTTCACCACCACGTCGGCGGCCAGGTACATGCCCCACGGGGTCAATGCGGTGGCGGCCACAGGGGCCAGGTCAGCAGGCAGCATCGTCTCGGTTTCCATCAGCGTCAGGGGTCGCTGCGCGACGACGGGCCGCGCGCGGATCATTGGCGTCGTTCACTTCCACGACCGGATTGGACTCCAGCCGCGGTGCGGGTCGACTGAGTACGTAGCCGGCGCTGACTGCAAAGAACAGGCCCACGCCCAACAACAAGCGCCACGACGGCTGTGCGCCCCAGCAGAACAATGCGAAGCCCACCGCCATGCCGGCACTGGCGAACGCCTTGCCCTTGCGCGACACCGCACCCTGCTCACGCCACAGCCGCAGTGACGGGCCGTAGCGCGGATGCGCCAGCAGGCGCTGCTCGAACTTCGGCGAGCTGCGCGCGAAGCAGCCTACGGCCAGGATCAGGAAGATGGTGGTCGGCATCACCGGCAACAACGCGCCGATCACGCCAAGGCCGACCATCACCCAGCCCAGCGCGAACCAGAGCCAGCGCATCAGCGCTGCACCCGCGGGTGGCGGGCGTTCATCAGGCGAATTCCACTTCAACGTGGCCGTGCACGCTGCGGAACGCGGCATCGGCAGCGTCGATCACCTGCTGCTCCTGCTCGGCGCTCATCGGCACCGCGTCCAGCGCGGCGGTGAACTCGCGCCAGTGACGGGCGGCGCCATCCGGATGGGCGGCCAGGTGGCGGGCGCCGAAGTCACGGTCCAGGCCGAGCTTGGCTGCCATCTTGTATAGCACGGTACCGCCCAGGTTGGAGCCTTCGGCCACGTACAGCCAGCCCAGCGCGGCCGGCAACGCGAGATCCGACGGCAGCGCGGCGATGTCCGCCCCCGGCAGGGTCTGCTCCAGGTCCTGCAGGTCACGTGCCACCTGGGTCAGGCGGCGGCGCTCGCCAAGATCGGGCAGCAGTGCGTCCAGTGCAGGGTTGGCGTACAGCGCATCGATGCTGCGGTGGAAGCGATACTGCACGCGCAGGAAACGGGCGAAATTGCTGCGGTCGGCGAAGATGTCGCCGGCCATGATGCGCTTGTCCAGCGCGCCATGGCTGTCGCGGGTGGCGGCCTTGAGCCGCAGGCTGCGGCTGTCTTCAGGAGCAATGTGTGCGTTCATTGGGGGGGAATGCCAGGAGGGTCGTCCTGCTGTAGACGTTCGCCGCGGGGCTTTCCCCAAGCTCGTCTGCGCCGATAATGAGGCATCCCTTCTTCCCGCAGGAACCGACGATGATCACCACCGAACCGCGCATGACCAACCTGTTCCTGCAGCTGGGCCTGGATGCCAGCGCCGAGAGCATCGCCCGCTTCATCCGCGAGCACCAGCTGGCCACCGACGTTGAAGTGGTCGAGGCGCCCTACTGGAACGATGCCCAGCGCCAGTTCCTGTCCGAATCGCTGCAGGCCGATGCGGCATGGAGCACCGTGGTGGATGAGTTGAACGAGTCGCTGCACGAAGATGCGGTGAAGGCCGCGACCGGGTTGTAAGCAGACGCCGCGCGTCGCCCGGCGCTGGCGATTGCACGGCAGAATCGGTGCGGACCAAGGCCCGCACCCACCGAGGTCGGTCGGGGCCCGATGGGGTCAGAGCCCTTTCCACAGGAAAGGGATCCGACCCCGCTGCCAGATCACCCGTCGATCAATACTTCCAGGTCAACGCCAGGCGCGCGGTGCGGCCCGGGGCCGGCATCACGCCCAGGGCGAGCGGATCCAAGTAGTAGCGATCGGTCAGGTTGTCCACGCCCGCTTCCACCGACCACTGGTCGTTGAAGTTCCAGCTGGCGAACAGGTCGACCAGCGTGGTCGGCCGGTACAGCTGCTGGATCGCCGACAGGCCGACGTTCCACTCCTTGTCAAGCTTGCTGATCGGGCCGGCGTTGTGGATCACGCGGGTACCGAAAGTCAGGCGCTCGTCGAACAGGCGCGAACCCAGGGTCATGTTGACCATGTAGCGCGGCGGGTTCTGCGTGTTGGTATACGAGCCTTCGAAGCCGCCATCCACGCAGTCCGGCGTGCCGGCCAGCTCCGCGTTCCTGCGCTGCACGCCATACGCGCGACGCTCGGCGGCGATGTCCGGCGCGCAGGTCTTGGCCTTGAAGTAATAGTGCGCGGACAGATCGGCGAACACCTTGCCGCTGTCATAGCTGGACTGAAACTCCATGCCCGATACCTTGAACTGGTCGACATTGCGGATCAGGCCCGCCGACAGCGTGCGGTAGTCGCGGGTGATCAGGTCGTCGATGCGGGTATCGAAGTAGGCCAGCTTCAGCGCCAGGCGGTCACCGGCAGTGAACAGGTCGTAGCGGATGGTGCTGGCACCGATTTCCCAGCTGCGCGCGCGCTCCGGCTTCAGCTCGCCTACCGGCTTGGCCGCGGTGAACAGGCCCAGCGTGGTCTCGAACAGGCTCGGCAGCTTGGTGCCCTCGGCGTACTTCACGTAGACCATGGTGTCCTCGCTGAAGCGATAGGCGACGCTGGCGGTCGGCGAGAACGCGGTGTCGCGGCGGCGGATCGGCTGCGACCAGGTCCAGCTGACCGGCACTTCCAGATCCTGCGCCTTGCCAGCGTCGTAGAAGTTCCAGCCGCCGATGTCGCCGACCGTGCCATTCTTGTACGGTGAGGCCAGCAGAGATTCCTGGGTGAAGTTTCCGTTGGCGTCCGGGTACCAGTTCAGCAGCGCGATGCGTTTGGCACGCCACGAAGGCAGCGCCGGGTTGCCGTTGAGCAACTCGGTGTAGCGGTACTGGCCCTGCACCTCGTAGGCATCCGGCGTGGCCAGTCGGTTGCGGTCATGCACATCCACCCGGTTCCAGCGGCCACCGGCCAGCAGCTCCCAGTGTTCGTCGGGCTGCCACTTCAGCGACGCCACGGCGCTGTATTCCTTGCGCTCGGCGTTGCGCAGGAAGCGGTTGTTGACCAGGTCATCGTGCATGACCGGACCGGAGCTGCCCGGTGCAATGTCTTCATCGCTGTAGGACAGGCCGTAGTCCAGCGTGAACGCACCGGCACGGGTGTCGAACTTCGACGTGTTGCTGGCATCCAGGCTCAGGCGCTTCTGCCGCAGCGGGTTGCGGTAGGCATCCTTGTAACCGGGGTCGCCACTGAAGCTGGGCGCGTCATACCACTCGGTGCGGCGGTCGAAGTACCACGGGGTGATGCCGGTCAGGCTGTTGTACATCACGCTGTCGGTATCGTTGTATGCAGCGTTGACGCGCAGGTCGACCAGCTCGCTGTCCGGGTTGAAGCGGTAGCGCAGGCTGTAGCTGTCCATGTCGACATGGCCCGGGTCCCACTGCGGAATGCGATCGCGGTCGACGCGAATGATCTGCGACGCCATGATCTCGCCGGCAGTGCCTTCGTAGCGACGGTAGCCGGCTTCCAGGGTCTGCGCATCGTCGATGCGCCAGGTGCCCTTGAGCAGCGCCGACTTCGAACGCGACGAGGTGTTGAACACTTCGGTGCGCGGTGGATTCAGCGGCGCCAGCGTACGACGGGTCTGCGGGAAATCATCGTAACCGTGCTTGCCTGAGAAGTAATTCCCGTTGTCGCGGTAGGCATAGGCGGCAACCAGGTCGAAGCGGTCCCAGTGACCGGCGCCGGCCACATTGAAGAACTGGCTGCCAGTAGCGCTGCGATCGGTGCGCGGGGCGGCACTGTAGGCCGGCATGTTGTTGGCGCTGGCATTGGCCAGGCCGCCACGCACGCGCACGCCAAAGTCGCGCCCCTCGCGCAGCACGTCACCGATCTTCAGCGTCTCCATCTCGACCACGCCGCCGATGCCGCCGGAGGCGTTGGCCTGCAGGCTCGGGCCCTTGGTGATGGTCAGACTGGAGATCAGGTCCGGGTCGAGGTAGGTGCGCTGTGACTGGCCGGCATAGCCGCGGTAGGTATCCATGCTGGACTGGCCGCCATCGATGATCACCGGCACGCGACCCTGGCCTTGGATGCCGCGGATGTTGACATCGAAGCCGTTGCCAACGCGCGGATCGCCGGCGGTGACGCCGGCCACGCCCTTGACGATGTCGCCGTTGGAGGTGCCGCGGAAGCGCTCCAGGTGCGTGCGGTTGAGCGTGGTGGTGGAACCCACGCTGCGGTAGCTGTCGAGCAGGCGCGCCTCATCACTGGTCGCGCCACCGTCGACGCGGTCGCCGGCCACGCTCAGCGTGTCGGTGACGATCACACCGCTGTCGGCCTGCACCGGCGTCGCCGCTTCCAGAGTGACTGCATCTGCGCTGACGCGGCGCACCGCCAGGCCACTGCCCTGCAACAGCTGCTGCAGCGCCTCGTTGGCCGGCAGGCTGCCATTGACCGCGCGCGAGGTTACGCCCTGGGCCAGGGTGGCCGGATACACGACCTGCACGCCGGACTGGCGCATGAAGCTGCGCAGCGCATCGTCCAGCGGCTGCGCCGGGATGTCGAAGCGTTGCACGGCAGCGTGGTTGCCGCTGGCGCTCTGTGCCAGCACGGACGGTGCGGCGCTGGCCAGGCCGGCGGCCAGCAGGGCGATGCACAGGCGGGACGGGCGCAGCACGCGGCCCGGGCGGTGGGAGTCGAACATGGGGAACCTGTCAGGTAATCGGTGCCGCAGGCGCGGCGTCATCCACGGCATGCGTGGACACGGCGACGTACGTGGCGGCGGCGGGTACGTTCGCGGGGTAAGACGGGTGGCGCGGCAGGAACCCCAAGAGGGATTTGCGATCGCGGTGGGTGCCGACCGGCCGGTGGTCGTGGTGGGTGCCGACCGTTGGTCGGCACACTGGGACCTTCATCCACGTATGGCGTGGATCTACTGGTGAATGATGGCGACGCCGAACGGCAGGCGCGTGACCTGCAAACCTGCTGTTGCCGCCAGCGCGTCCAGCGCCTGTTCCGGGCGATCGATGCGCAGCGCCGCACTGACCGCCGCCAGCCGTGACAGATCACCGCGCACGAAGGTCGGGCCGGCGCGATAACGCCCCACCCGCTGCACGGCGTCGGCGACGCTGGCCTGCTCCAGCAGCAGCTCGCCTTGCCGCCACGCGCCGACGCTGTCGGCGGCTACGTCCGGCAGGCGTGTCACCCCGCTGTGTTCGCCATAGCTGGCACGCTGCCCCTCCTGCAGATACGTCCAGCCACCGTCGGCCGGGCTGGCCACGCGCACCCTGCCCTGCCCGACCTGGGTTTCCACCGTTTCACTGTCGCGTGCGACAGAGAAAGCGGTCGAGATGTCCTCGACCACGCCATTACCCGCACGCACGCTGAAACGTCGCTGCGTATCCGGGCTGACCTCGAACCAGGCGCGCCCGCGCAGCAGCTCGACCCGGCGTGCGTGCCCATCGAAGCGCACGGCGATGGCACTGTCCGCATCCAGCACCGCACGGCTGCCATCAGGCAGCTGCACGTTCTGCACGACATGCGTACTGCGGTGGTCGGCCTGCAGGCGCAGCCAGGCATCCGGCCATGCCACCAGCATCGCCAGTGCCGCCGCCGCGGCCATCGCCCAGCGCAACCGCTTCGGGTGCTTGCGCTCGGGGGGCGCAGCCKGCGGCCGCGGGCCGACGCTACGCCACAGCGCACGCTCGTGCTCGAAGGCGCGACGATGCCCTGGCTGCTGCAGCCAGCACTCGAACTCGTGCATGCGCACATCGCTGATATCGCCAGACGACAGCCACGCGATCCAGCCCCGGGCCTGTTCGGCCAGGGCATCTTCATTGGCGGCGGGCAGCGTGTTCGGCGGGCTCATCGGCTGGCGGACAGGCGCATTCAAGCGCGGGCGGGGGAACTAGACCGCATCCACGGTCCAGTGATCAAGACGTTTCAGCGAGGGCCAGCCCCAAGTCGGGACGATCATCGGCCGCTGCGTGCCCAGGCCAGGCGCTGCAGCGCCGTGCGCACATGGTTCTCGACGGTAGTCACCGACACGCCCAGGCGGCGCGCGATCTCAGCCTGGGTCAGGCCCTGCAGGCGGTTGAGCCGGAAGATGGTGCGGGTCGGCTCCGGCAGGTGCCCCGCCGCATCGAGCACCCGCTGCAGCTCGTCCTGTGCCATGGCCTGTTCCTCGGTCGAGATGACCTCGTCCGGCCCCCACAGGTAGTGGTCGGCCAGCAGGCGGTTGCGCCGGGTCGATTCGCGGCCGTGGTCGGTGGCCAGGTTGGCGGCCAGCCGGTACAGATAGGCCCGCGGGTTGTCGATGGCCTGGCTGTCGTCGACCCCACGGGCCTTGAACCACACCGCCTGGATCACATCCTCGGCACCATTGTCTCCGCCGAGGATGCGCTGCACCCGGCGCAGCAGTGCCGGCCGCTCACGGATCAGCAGTTCGGTAAGGGAGGCGGCATTGGAGGACATGCGCGGAACCGGGACGACAGACGGAAGGCGCCGCGCATGCTACTCCGTTAATGCGAATCAGTCACGTTCGCATCAGTGGATGCAGCCGGTCAGCCCGTCATAGACGCTCTCCGACGTGCCGGGCAACGGATCATGCAGCGGATTGCGGGCCGCGAGGGCTGCATGGAAGTCCTCCACCGGAGTACCCGGCATCAGTGGCAGCCGGCACAACCAGGTCGGCTGCCGGGCCACGATCGCACCGTCACCCCGCGACACAGCCAGATCACTGGCGGCAAATGCCCAGAGGCACTCATGCACCGTGCCGCGCACCGCATCCACCGAGCAACGCAGGCGCAGCGCCTGGATGTCGCTGTACTCACCCTCGCAGAAGGTGTCGCCACAGATCGCGTCGAAACCATGCTGCAGCCGGCCTTCCAGGGCGAAGAAGCGGTCCCAGTTGGCTTCCTGGTGCGGGTAATCGATCAGATCGACGTAGGGAAAGGCCTCGGCGGCAGGTGCGACCAGCAGCGCGCAGAACAGGCCGAAGGACAGGGCGGATGGTTTCATGCGGGAGCTCCTCGGGTGGGTGCATCCAGCCTGCGCCCGCACGTCGGCCGGCCCCATCGGTCAACCCCGGCCCGCCGGGTCGGCGCCTTCCGCGCCCTGCCGTCGGCCCCCTCCCCTGCACAGCGCCCGGCAAAGGCATAAAATGGGGGGCTATCCGTCTATATCCCCCACCTGGAGCACACCATGGGTCTGGAACTCGTCTCGCCCGGCAAGAACCCGCCGGAAGAAATCAACGTCATCATCGAGATCCCGAAGGACTCGGAGCCGGTGAAGTACGAAGTGGACAAGGAAACCGGCGCGATCTTCGTCGACCGCATCCTGTCCACGCCGATGCGCTACCCGTGCAACTACGGCTACGTGCCGAGCACCCTGTGCGGCGACGGCGATCCGGCCGATGTGCTGGTGGTGCTGCCGCTGCCGCTGGTGCCGGGCTCGGTCGTGCGCTGCCGTCCGGTCGGCGTGCTGAAGATGAGCGATGAGGCAGGTAGCGATGAGAAGATCCTGGCCGTGCCGGTGTCGAAGATCTTCAGCGGCTACGCCCACGTCGAAGACATCGCCCAGGTGTCCAGCCACTGGCTGGAGCGCATCGGCCACTTCTTCGAGCACTACAAGGACCTGGAGAAGGGCAAGTGGGTGAAGCTCGATGGTTGGGGCGGCGCCGCTGAGGCCAAGCAGATTCTGGTCGAGGCGCATCAGCGCCATCTCGACAGCAAGGCCTGAGCCTGAACCGGATTGCTCCGGCATGCCCTGCCGGAGCGATGCGGGTCACGTTTCATGACGACGGCACGTCACTCTTGCCGCCGTATTAGGTAAATTGCGTCACTTCACACGTCGTCGACATCCATCGTCGAGACAGCCAGGGGAATGTGTCGTGCGTATTCTGCTTGTAGGGGATACAGCCAGCCTGCCGGCTGAGCTGACCGAATTCATTGCCGATCTTGGGGAAGACTGGCAGCCGCTGACCGCCACCGATGGCCAGACCGCGATGACCGCGGTGGCCACGCAGGGCGTGGATGCGGTGATCGTCTGCCCGCAGCTGCCGGATCTCAATGCCACCACGCTGCTCGGTCAGATCCGGACGTTGCGCCCGGAGACCATCCGCATCGCGCTGGTGGATGCCCAGCATGGCAACCGGCCGCCACCGGCACGCCTGATCGGCGTCGCCCACCGCTTCCTGCCGTTGCCGCTGGCACCTGAAGTGTTGCTGGAAGCGCTGACCAGCCTGGAAGAGCTGCGCGAAGTTCTGGACAGCCCGCGCCTGCGCGACGCCATCGGCCGTATCGAGAAGCTGCCCTCGCCGCCGCACCTGTACCTGAGCCTGACCCAGGCGCTGGAGCATGACGACGATGCCGACAGCGCCGACGTCGCAAAGCTGGTCGCGGCCGATCCGGCCATCGCCGCGAAGGTGCTGCAGCTGTCGAACTCGGCGTTCTTCAGCCAGGGTCGCACCATCGCCGACCTGCGTACCGCCGTGACCCGCCTCGGCCTGTCGACGCTGCGCGATCTGGTACTGGCCAGCGAGGTGTTCTCGGCACCGACACTGTCCACGGCCGAGCGCAACTCGCTGCAGCAGCGTGCCCTGCTCGCCTCGCGCCTGGCGGCACGCCTACTGCCCGAATCCAGCGCCGAACTGGGCGCGACCGCCGCCCTGCTGGCCGACATCGGCCTGCTGCTGCCCGGCGTGCGCAACGAGCGCAGCGAACCGTCGCTGGCCGGTGACACCCGCCCGGGCCACGCCGAAGCCGGAGCCTACCTGCTTGGCCTGTGGGGCCTGCCGATGCCGATCATCGAAGCGGTCGCGTTCCATCTGCAGCCGCAGCGTGCCAATACGCGCAGCTTCTGGGTGACCGGCGCGGTGCACGTGGCATTGGCACTGGTCAATGGCGATCCGGTGGACGAGGACTACCTGCAGCGCGCGGGTGTACTCAACAGGCTGCCGCAGTGGCGCGAGCATGCCAACAGCCTGATGGGACTGGTGCCCAGCGAGGTCTGAGCTGTCAACGCAGGAAGAACCTTGAAGGCGCGCCCAAGGGCGCGCCTTTTTTGCATCAGCGCGCGCCGCAGGCATCCTGCACGCAGTGACGATACTGCAGGTCGCACAGGACCTTCGACTTGCCTGCAGCCAGGCATTCCTGACGCAGCTCCTCGCAGTACAGCCCGCCCCCACAGACGCCACCGGTCTGGGCGAACACTGCCCCCACCAACGTTGCATAGATCAGTGCAGCAGCAGACAGTTTGTGCAACAGCGTGCTCTTCATCGCTCTCTCCATGTGCAAGTGTCCGCAAGTGGACCCAGCAACTGTGTAGATTGCGACACGACAGGAACGTGACTCCGCTCACCTTCCAGGATATTTCAGAAATCCCTTACAAAAAAAGGGAGGGCGGACCCTACGATCCGCCCTCCCGGTACTGCTAGCGCACTTCGAACGATCAGAAGCGCTGGGTGTACTTCATGTAGTAGTAGCGACCGATATCGAAGCCACCGTAGTAGGAGAAGCTCGAGTTCGGCTGGCTGTACATGACCGGGCCTTCGTGGTTGAACACGTTGTTGGCACCCAGCGAGACAGTGGCTTCCCACGGCAGGTTGTAACGCACCTGCACGTCGTGGAAGGTGTTCGAACCTACCTTACGGCTCGGCTGACCCAGGGTGTAGGCCGAGCTGAAGTCAGGCAGGTTGCACTCGGTATCGTAGGAGCACGGCTCCTTCATGCCCGAGTAGTAACGCACGCCCCAGTTCACGCCCAGGTTGCCGTAAGTCCAGTCGACATTGAGGTTCGAACGGACGCGGAAGTTGGCACCCCAGTCGCCGGTCGCCCAGCTGGTGTGCTGCTCGACCGGGGTCTCGGCTTCGTTGTCACGCTTGTACTCGAGGTAATCGACGTAGGTGGTCTTCCAGTCGATGACGAACTTGCCGAAGGAGAACTCCGGCAGGCGGTACTTGATGCCCAGGTCGTAACCAGCGGTTTCCTGGTAGCCACCGTTGATCAGCGTACGGGTGACGTCGACCACCTGGTTGACGGTACGACCGTCGGTGCCGCGATCGAAACGCTCACACGCCGATGCCACGCCCAGCACATAGCACTGGTTGAGGATCGAGGTCACCGACTCGGCGGCGATGACGTTGTTGATGCGGATCTTCCACCAGTCGAGGCTGACGTCCAGGCCCTGCACGAAGTTCGGGCTGTACACCAGGCCGGCGGTCCAGGTCTTGGAGGTTTCCGGCTTCAGTTCCGGGTTGGAACCCGACTCGAAGGCGCTGTAGGACTGGGTGCCCGGGCCGGTCGACTGCGCACCACCCGAGGTGATCTGGCGGAAGTTGGCCGGAACGCCACCCGCCTGGCAGGCTGCCGCAACCGACGGGTTGCGCGCGGCCGAGCCGAAGCTGCTGTCGCACGGATCGGTGTAGGCATCGAAGGTCTGCGACGTGCCGCCGTACATGTTGGAGATGCTCGGGGCGCGGAAGCCGGTCGAGTAGGTCGCACGCACCAGCAGGTCATCGATCGGCTTCCACTTCAGGCCGAACTTGCTGTTGATGGTATCTCCGAAGGTGTTGTAGTCCGAGTACCGGCCAGCCATGTCGAGCGACAGCTCCTTGGCGAACGGCATGTCGGCCAGCACCGGCACGTTCAGTTCGACGTAGAACTCGTCGAGCTTGTAGCTGCCCTTGGTCGGCTTGCCGGCCAGATCGGTGCTCAGGCCCGACTGCAGCAGCGCGTCCGGGTTGTACTCACCGCTTTCTTCGCGGTGCTCGTAACCGGCCGCGATGGCCAGCTCACCGGCCGGCAGCGAGAACAGCGAACCACCGATGTTGGCGCTGTAGGCCTTGGTGGTGTTGGTGTAGGTATCGTGGCTCGGCAGGTACAGGTACGCCTGCAGGGCCGGGTCGGCCAGCGAGCCGTTGCCGGTCGAGCCGTACGGTGCCAGCGGGTTCCACGGGGTGCAGCCGGCGATGACGTGGCCCGGGGTACCGCAACGGGCAACGTCGCCGTCCATGAACGACGGACCGACCGCATTCTGCACATTCGGGATGAACAGGTTGCCGGTGCCGGTCTTCACGCCCTTGTTCTGGTTGTAGACGTAGCCCACGTCCCAATCCCAGAACTTGTCGCCGAACTCGAACGAACCTTCCAGGCCGGCCGAGAAGCGGAAGGTCTCCTGCTCGGATTCGGTCTGGCGCGGCACTTCGGAAGTACGACGGATGAAGTTCGCGTCCTTGCCCAGCGGGTTGTAGATGCTGTCAGCCGAAAGCGGGGTGCCATAGACCTCGGACTGGTACGGATAGCCGGCGATCTGCTGGGTGGCCGTACGCTTGGTGTAGAGCACGTTCGCAGTGGCGCGGATGTTGTCGGTCAGGTCGTAGTTGCCATTGGCGAACACCGAACGACGGGTCAGCTTGTTCTGCAGCCACATTTCCTGGCTGGCATTGGTGTAGTCGGACGTGCCGAACTCGCGGTAGTCCGCCATGGTGTTGCCCGAGCCATTGTTGCCGCGGGTGTACCAGATGTCGTCGTTCGCGTCCTTCGGAGTGCCCATGTCATCGATCAGCACGCCATGGTTGGATGCCGGCGACCAGCCATTGGCATCCGCATCCGTCGGGTTCGGGTGGAAGCGACCGTTCGGGTAGCGGCTGAAGGCACGATCGATCGCACGGACCGGATCTTCCTTGCTGTACTCGGCGCCGAAGGTGATCGAACCACGCTCACCGGTCTGGCCGTAGACGAAGTTGTAGACCTGCTTTTCGCCGTCGCCCTTGCTGTACTGGCCGCCGTAGACGCTGGCTTCCAGACCGTCGAAGTTCTTGCGGGTGATGATGTTGATCACGCCGGCGATGGCGTCGGAACCGTAGATCGCCGAAGCGCCGTCGGTCAGCACTTCAATGCGCTCGACCACCGAGGTCGGGATGGAGGCCAGGTCGGTGTAACCGCCGGTGCTGACGCCCATGCGCTTGCCGTCCAGCAGCACCAGGGTGCGCTCCGGGCCCAGGCCACGCAGGTCGACGTACTGGCCGCCCACTTCTTCGCCCGAGGTCAGGGCGTCGGCGCGGCTGATGGCCGGCGAACCGGTGGCCGACAGGTTCTGCACGATGTCGCCGACGCTGGTGAAGCCCTGCTTCTCGATGTCGGCACGCTGCAGCGCGATGACCGGCTGCGCGGTTTCCATGCTCGCCTGGCGGATGCGCGAGCCGGTGACCGAAATGCGGTCCAGGTCGGTCGTGGCCTTCGCTTCCTGGGCGGAAGCAAAGGCCGGCGCCAGCGCCAGCGCGATGCCGGCGGGCAGCAGGCCGAGCCGCACTGCGGGATTACAAACGTTCATCTATCTCTCCAAGGTACGTGTTAGCAGTGTGTTAAAACACCCCAGCACGTTACGATTGCGTTGCAGCGCTGTATTTGCGCGAGCCAACCGGAGACTTTGCAGAATGTGGCGGCAGCAAACCGCCGTTCTCCCTGAAGCGCGAAGCCGACTGCCCGTAGCGGGCACGGAACGCACGCGCGAAGCTGCAGCAGTTGTCGAAGCCACTGGCAGCAGCAACCTCACCCACCATCATGTCGGTGTCCCGCAGCAGGTCGGCGGCGCGCTCAAGACGCAACCGTGCCGAAAGCGACTGCGGGCTTTCCTCATACAGGCTCTGGAACGTCTTGGAGAGGTACCAGCTGGAGAAGTTGGTCAGCTCGGCCAGTTCGCCGATCCGCACCACACGATGGCTGTTGCCTTCCAGGTAAAGCCGCGCGCGCTGCATGCGGCCGAACACCTGGCGCTTGCGACTGCGGGAGCGGCCCGGGCAACGCTGCACGTTGTCGGCAAGTCCGCGCTGCAGGCCCGCCAGATGCAGCAGCAGCGGGCGCAGCGCCTGTGCCGGCTGGCCACTGGCCAGCGCATCGCGCCACAGGCGCAACGCGACGCGGGCGTCACCACGGTGCATTGCGCCACGACCGGCGTACAACCCACAGTCGGCCATTTCGGCCAGCACACGAAGCGCTTCAACCGTCAGATTCAGGCCAACGCACAACCCATTGCGGCCTGCCTGCACCAGCGGTCGCGATTCCTTCTCGAAGGCGATCCACTCGCCCTGACGCAAGCGGAAACGCCCTTCCTTGGCTTCCACCCAGGAGCTGCCGCGCACCTGCATCCAGACAGTGAAACTGCTGCCAGCGGTCTGCAGGCTGCCCAGCCGGGCCACGCCCAGGCAGGTCGGCGCAGCATCGTCGAGCGACCGGTCCAGAGAAACGGTTTGGCCGCGATCGGCCAGCGAGAGTTGACGCATGGGGGCACCACGGATTTGCCTAGTACAGGCCTCCGTTTTGCCAAATCGGGCGGCAGGGCGTCAGGAAAGTCAGGCGAGATCGCCACGAATTCGCAACGAGAACCACACGAAAGAATTACGAAGAAAAATTCTTCTTCAGAATCAATAGGCTGGAGATTGCCGGGAACAATGCCGGGGCCTGCTCGGGTAACTGCATGACGCCGATGTCGGCGCCATCGCTGACCGCCAGCGCCACGTACAGGTCGCGTCCATCGGTGCTCGCGCTGAGTCCATTGCCTGCGCTGAGCCGCTGCGGGTCGAGGCAGCGCTCCGGCGTCTCGGTTCCTGCCTCGATCCGGACCAGGGTCGTGCCGCACTGGGTGGAGGTACCGAGGTAGCCGATGACACCACTGCCGGCGACGGTCCAGGTGCGATAGCGCCAGCGGCTCGGCCGGTCCTCACTGATCTGGCGCACGCTGGTCGGCGACAACGCAGGATCGACCGACCACAGCCCACCGGCCGCGAGGCGCGTGAACAGGATCCGCCCGCTGCCGCGATCGAAACGCGCCTGCGACACACCTTCGATGCTGGCCAACCGGCGCCAGGGTAGCGAACTGCGATCGAACAGGCTCAACCGCGTGCGCTGGTCCGCATCGCGCTCGACCACCAGCAGTTGGTCCGGGGTGGCTGCATACAACGCCTGCAACGGTTGTTCCGCAGGTACCGGCAATGGCTGCAGGTGCTCATCACGCGGGGACATCTCGTAGACAACCGTGCGCCCGTGTTCATCTCGCCCCACCACCAGCAGATGGCGGCTGTCTGCGGACCAGTCCGGCGCCTGTCGGCCCTCCGGCCGCAGGCCCTCGATCGGCCGTAGCGAATCTGGTCGCTGCATGTCGGCCCACCACAGGGCGAAACTGCCTGAGCGATCGGAAGTGAAGACCAGTTGCCGCCCATCGGGCGCCGCCATCGGCTGCCCATCCCGGCCACTTGAGGCAAACAGGCGCTCCGCGCCCCCTCCCTTCGCAGGGATCTTGAACACTCCAAACTGTGCGCGCCGGTGAACGAACGCCATCACACCGCCATGCCGCGATACTGCGGGCCATTGCGCATCATCCAGACCGGCGTCGCGCAGCGTACGGCGTTCTACGTCGAGGTAATACAGGCGTACTTCGCTGTCGACGCGACGACCAAACACAATGGTGCGCCCGTCTGCCAGCCAGGCCCAGCCCCGCTGCTCGGCGGCTTCGCTGGTCAGCTGTTCCGGCGTGCCGCCGCTGGCAGGCATCCGCCACAGATCGCCCATCTGTGGATTGCGCACAAACACCAGCCACTTGCCGTCCGGCGAGTAGCGCGGTGCATAGTCGAAGTCGTCGGCATCGACGCTGTACTCAAGTTCGCGCCACCGGCCACTGGCCAGATCAAGCACGCGGATGCCGCGATGCGCATAGCGCCCGACCATGCTGCCGAACACCAGGCCGCGGCCATCCGGGGTCCAGTCAAAGCTGAGTAGCTCAGTGCCGTCACAGCGCGTAGCCTGACGAAGGGCGCCACCTGTCGCGCTGGCGATAAGCACCTGGCAGCCGCCGTCGGCGCTGAACCGCGCGAACGCGATCTCGCGCCCATCCGGCGACCAGCTCGGGAACCGATCACTGGCACCGGCCGGCGGCGCCAGCAACTGGCGAGCGGGCGCATTGCCCGACGTCTGGACCTTGATCGCACCGCCGCCCTCTCCGTCCTCGTTGGCCCCCTCATAAGCGACCTGGGATCCATCAGGCGAAAGCGTTGGGTATGTCTCGAAACCGCTGGTCGCCGTAATCAGTCGATACGGCCGTTGCGGACTGCCGATCACGCGCACACCGTTCTCGACGGCCGCCTCGACCGGCGAACTTGCCGCAGGCGCGCGCCGCAGCAGCAGCATCGTCAACACGATGACCGTCGCAAGCATCAACACGCCGGCCGCCAGAAGCAGCTGGCGTCGCACCTGTCTCCAGGTCCGGCGCATACCCGCCACCGGCGGCGCAGCACCGACAGGCGCAGCAACTGCGGAACCTGCCATTGGCAATGGTGCATCGGCCATCTCGCCGATGTCCGCGGAAGGCTCAAGCGTATCCAGCACCTGCACCGGCACCAGCAGGCGGTAGCCACTTTTGGCAATGGTTTCGATATACGCCTGACCGTTGTCTTCGTCGTTGGCAAACGCCTTGCGAAGCTGGGTAACGGCCTGCGTGAGCACGTCATTGGTCGGCAGCGTATCCGGCCAGACTTCAGCGAACAGTTCGTCGCGGGTAACAACACGCCCGGGTTGGCGCAGCAGCACCCGCAGCACGCCCAGCGCCTTCGGTGTCAGTCGGCGCGGCCGACGCGCACCCACGACTTCGACCTCTCGCGAGGACAAAGTGACAACGCATTCGCCAACCTGGATACGGTCAGCGTCGGGCAACTGCATTTCGCTGCTGTTCATTTTCCGATATACAGTAGGGACGGACCCCGGCAGGTTTCACCAGCGATACCCTCCCGTCCTGGGAACAGCAAAAAGCCAGACTCCGCACAAAGCATCGGCGCATACCGCAAAAACAATGAAGCGGGCGAATACTAGCCTATGCGGGTTACCTCGCCTATCGCGGGGTCGACATCCAGGCTCTCTCTCGCCGACGCATTCACATAATTTGCAGCACCATTCGCGCTCTTCGGGGCGCGAAATTTTTATCTGGCGTTCATTTTCACATGCGCCGCAGCATGGTCAATCCGACCAGTCGCGAAACCACCAAAGCTACGTACATCACGCCTGAAAACTGCTCCAGCATGACCAGTGCGCGGGCCTGCGGATGCAGTGGCACAACGTCGCTCAAGCCCACACCGGACAGCAAGCTGAAGCTAAGATAAAGCAGCTCCATCCAGCTGCGCTGCGAGCTGTCGCCGGTGCCCTGGAAACTGCCTGGATACCACTGCTGGCACACGGCGAACGCAAACGCGAAGGCCCAGGCCAGCAACGTGAATGTCGCACCTGCGGCAAACAGTTCATCACGGGTGACTTTGTGGTCCTGGAGCATGTACGCAATCAGGGCTCCGGCGGTGTAGAAATACAGCAGGCTTTCCAGCAGCTGCGCGGTGGTCAGCAGCGCACTGCGATCCAGCAATGCACCGGCCAACGAAAACACTACCGAAGGGATGGCCAGCAACAGCGCCAGCCAGGTACCCAGCGGGCTGCGCTGGACCACCCACAGCGCCAGGCCGAGCACTGCCATGCCGAACATGCCCAGCGCCGCACGGCCACCGGCAGTGTCATCCAGGGCGGGATACAGCAGCACCGCCAGCAGCTGAGCGCCCAGCAGCCAGGCAGAGGGGTGGCGGCGCGCGATGGCCAACCAACGGGTGGTCATGGCAATGGGCATGGCGTCCTTTCCCCAGGGTGATGGGCCGAGGATAGCCGGGAGCGGCGTGATGAGCGGTAGTGCCGGCCGCTGGCCGGCACCCCCGCTTCCGCATCACCCCTGGCGGTAGACCTCGGCACCGGCCGCGCGGAACTCCGCCGACTTTTCCTTCATGCCGGCCTCGGCGTAATCGCGCACGTCCTGGGTGATCTTCATCGAACAGAAGTGCGGACCGCACATCGAGCAGAAGTGCGCCAGCTTGTGCGCATCCTTGGGCAGGGTCTCATCGTGGAATTCCTTGGCCTTCTCCGGATCCAGGCCAAGGTGGAACTGGTCCTCCCAGCGGAACTCGAAGCGCGCCTTGCTCAGTGCGTTGTCGCGCACCTGCGCACCGGGATGACCCTTGGCCAGGTCGGCCGCGTGCGCGGCGATGCGATAGGCCATGATGCCGTCACGCACGTCCTGGCGGTTGGGCAGGCCGAGGTGTTCCTTCGGTGTCACGTAGCAGAGCATCGCGGTACCGAACCAGCCGATCATCGCTGCGCCGATCGCGCTGGTGATGTGGTCGTAGCCCGGCGCGATGTCCGTGGTCAGCGGGCCCAGCGTATAGAACGGCGCCTCGCCGCACTCGCGCAGCTGTTTGTCCATGTTCTCCTTGATCAGCTGCATCGGCACGTGGCCAGGGCCTTCGATCATGGTCTGCACATCGTGCTTCCAGGCGATCTTCGTCAATTCGCCCAGCGTCTCCAGTTCGCCGAACTGTGCCGCGTCGTTGGCATCGGCGATGCAGCCCGGGCGCAGGCCGTCTCCCAGCGAGAAGGTCACATCGTAGGCCTTCATGATCTCGCAGATCTCTTCGAAATGCGTGTAAAGGAAGTTCTCCCTGTGGTGCGCCAGGCACCATTTGGCCATGATCGAACCACCACGGCTGACGATGCCGGTAACGCGTTTGGCGGTCAGCGGCACGTAGCGCAGCAGCACGCCGGCGTGGATGGTGAAATAGTCCACGCCCTGCTCGGCCTGCTCGATCAGCGTGTCGCGGAAGATCTCCCAGGTGAGTGCTTCAGCACGGCCGTCGACCTTCTCCAGCGCCTGGTAGATCGGCACGGTACCGATGGCCACCGGCGAGTTACGGATGATCCATTCACGTGTTTCGTGGATGTGCTTGCCGGTGGACAGGTCCATCACCGTGTCACCGCCCCAGCGGATCGCCCACACCAGTTTTTCAACCTCTTCGGCGATGCCGGAGGACACCGCGCTGTTGCCGATGTTGGCGTTGATCTTGGTGAGGAAATTGCGACCGATGATCATCGGCTCGCTTTCCGGGTGGTTGATGTTGTTGGGCAGCACTGCACGGCCACGGGCGATTTCGTCGCGCACGAACTCCGGGGTGATGATCTTCTGGATCGACGCGCCGAACGCCTCGCCCGGGTGCTGCTGCAGCAGGCTGGCATCGCGGATCGCGTCCAGGCGCTGGTTCTCGCGGATGGCGACGAATTCCATTTCCGGCGTGATGATGCCGCGCCGCGCGTAGTGCATCTGGGTGACATTGGCACCAGCGCGTGCACGGCGTGGCAGGCTGCGCGCGGGAAAGCGCACCGCATCGAGCTTCGGGTCCTGCTCGCGATCGCGGCCGAATGAAGAACTCAGTCCTTCGAGCTGCTCGGTATCACCGCGCTCTTCCACCCAGCCGCGGCGCAGTTCCGGCAAACCGACCGACAGATCGATGCGCACCTCCGGATCGGTGTACGGGCCGGACGTGTCATAGACCGTGACCGGCGCATTCTCTTCGCCGCCGAACAGCGTCGGCGTGCGGGTCAGCGCGATCTCGCGCATCGGTATCTGCAGATCCGGACGTGAGCCGGGCACGTGGATCTTGCGCGAGCCGGGAATGGGCCGGGTCACGGATTCGGAGAGTTGCTGGGCCTGTTGCTGCAGGGCGGAGAGCTGTGCGTTCATCGGGCATCGTCCAGGAAGGTCAGGGACGAAGCGGCGGCGCACTGCTACCGCTCCCGGACGCTCCTTGGGCGGAGTCCGGGCATGGCTGCACTGCAAAGCTTCCCTACGCCGGTATGAGCCGGATCAGGTTCCAAGGGACTGTCTCAACCGCGGCCACATGGCCGCGGTACCCCCGCTTCTTGGTGCGCATTAGACCATAGAACGCACCACAGCTCCTGGCTGTTTCATCCACGCACGGCGTGGATCCGCTGTTTCTGTATTAACAGAACCGTGACATCGCATTCAGTAACGTGCACGCGCACCGTGTCGCCGCGACCGGTGTTCGTCTCGCCGCTGTCGCGGCCCCTGCCCGGTCCGTGCTGCATGCCGCCGGCCCCTCGCCGCAAGCTCTGCTCGCTCCCCTCAATCCCCTTGATCGGAGAAGCTCCTTCATGGTGTTTCGCGTTTCCATCGCACTGGTGCTGTTGCTGGTGCTGCTTGCCGGCATTGCGCCTGGCCCCTTCAACACAGTGGTCCAGACGATGCTGGCAGAAGTCATCCGCAGTGTCGGCTGGCTATACCTGCTGGTGGTGTTCCTGGCGCTGGTGTTCCTGATGTACCTGGCGTTCGGCCGCTTCGGCAACCTGCGCATCGGTGGCGAGGATGCCGAACCCGAGTTCTCGCGTGCCAGCTGGATGTCGATGCTGTTTGCCGCCGGCATGGGCATCGGCCTGGTGTTCTGGGGCGCGGCGGAGCCGATCTCGCATTTCAGCAAACCGCCGGAAGGCCTCGCTCCACAAAGTCTCGACGCGGCACGTGCTTCGATGCGCTATGCGTTCTTCCACTGGGGCCTGCACCCGTGGGCCATCTACGCGCTGATCGGCCTCGCGATGGCCTGGTTCCAGTTCAACCGCAACGGCCGCGGCCTGGTCAGCGACATGCTGCAGCCGATCATCGGTCGCCACCATCGCGGCTGGGTCGGCCGTGTGGTCAACATCGCCGCCGTGGTCGCCACCGCGATCGGTGTGGCCACTACGCTGGGCTTCGGCACCATCCAGATCGCTGCGGGAATCGAGCGCGTGTTCAGCGTGCAGGCTACGGTCGCAGTGCAGATGACCATCATTGCCACGGCCTTCGTGCTGTACATGGCGTCCACTGCCAGCGGCGTGGAGCGCGGCGTGAAGTGGCTGTCCAACTTCAACCTGGCATTGGCTGCGCTGCTGGCAGCCACCCTGCTGGTGCTGGGGCCGACCGGCTTCATCTTCGATACGTTCACCACCACGCTGGGCTCCTACCTCAACCAGCTGGTGACGATGAGCCTGCGCATGTCACCGTTCTCCGGCAGCACCTGGGTGGCGGACTGGACGATCTTCTACTGGGCCTGGTGGATCTCGTGGGCACCGTTCGTGGGATCGTTCATCGCGCGCATCTCGCGTGGCCGCAGCGTGCGCGAGTTCGTGATCGGCGTAGTGCTCGCTCCGACGCTGTTGGGCTTCTTCTGGTTCGCGGTGTTCGGTGGCACCGCGCTGTGGGCACAGATCTTCGGCCACGCCGATCTGGTGCAGGCGCTGGGCAATGGCTACGAAACGGTGCTGTTCACGCTGTTCGACAGCATGCCGCTGCCGCTGTTGCTGTCCTGCATCGCGCTGGTACTGCTGATGATCTTCTTCGTTACCTCGGCCGATTCAGCGGTGCTGGTACTGGCCAGCATGTCCACCGACGAGGCCGGCGACCCACCGTTGAAGCGCAAGCTGGCCTGGGGCATTGCGGTGGCATTGATCGCAGCGGCGTTGCTGCTGGCCGGTGGACTGGACGCGCTGCAGGGCATGATCACGATTGCCGCACTACCGTTTGCGTTGCTGATGGTGCTGGTGATGGTGTCGCTGTACCGGGTGCTGGACCAGGAGTACACGCGGGAGCGGCGGCAGGCGCAGCGCCAGCGGCACATGATCGATGCCTGGATCGCACGCGAGATGGCGGCGCAGGAAGAAACCCAGGCGGAGGCGGCGCGCGCGCAGGATTCGGATTGAGGGTGTTTTGCAGCCTGCGGCTGCACCGCTTTTTTCAGGCAACGGCAACAGCAACCTCAAAAGCGGCTCTGAGACATTGAGGGTCTGGCGGGGAGGGGCCCGATGGCGGGACACGCCGCAAGTACGTCCCTGTAGGCTCGGCCACGGCATCCATGCCGTGGACGGTCCCGCCATCGGCCCCCTCCCCGCCTCCGACAGTTTCCCGGCGGTTTGTAGATCCACGCCATGCGTGGATGAGGTGTATCGGAAAACAAGAAGGGGTCAGATCCGTTTTCCTCTGGAAAACGGATCCGACCCCAACCCACAGCGCGCGGCTGTTGCTGTTGCCTTTGCTTTTGATCTTCTTCTTTCTCTTCCTGCGGTGGCGGCCGCAGGAAACTGTCAGGGGCCGGGCG